>DBWR01000074.1:60281-93297 GCA_002309305.1 Treponema sp. UBA1233
CAGTGGTTTGTAAAGATGAAGCCTCTCGCAGACAAAGCCCTTGCCGCATGGAAAGCAGGTGACCTTAAATTCTTCCCGCAGAAATGGGAGAATACATATTCACACTGGCTGGAAAACATCCGTGACTGGTGTGTAAGCCGTCAGATCTGGTGGGGACACAGGATTCCTGCATGGTACTGTCAGAAGTGTGGCGAGATAATCGTAAGCCGTACAAATCCGGAAAAATGCACGAAATGCGGTTGTGGAGCAGAAGACCTCAAGCAGGATGAAGATGTTCTTGACACATGGTTCAGCTCATGGCTGTGGCCTTTCAGTACTTTGGGATGGCCACAGAATACATCAGACTTGGATACCTTCTATCCGACGACAGCACTTGTCACCGCTTATGACATCATTTTCTTCTGGGTTGCCCGCATGATTATGGCAGGCCTTGAGTTTACAGGCAAGGCACCATTCCACGACATTTACATTCACGGTCTGGTTCGCGACAAGCAGGGACGCAAGATGTCAAAGTCTTTGGGTAACGGACTTGACCCGCTGGAAATAATCGACATGTACGGAGCCGATGCCCTTAAGTTTACACTATCATATATGTGTGCTCAGGGACAGGATGTTCTTGTTGACAAGGACAGCTTTAAAATGGGAAGCCGCTTCTGCAACAAGGTATGGAATGCAAGCCGTTACATTCTGGGTAATCTTGAAGGACGCAATCTTGTTCCGGTAAAGGATTCTGATTTAACCGAACTTGACAAATGGATTTATGCATGCCTTAACCGTGCCGTGGAAAATGCAAGGGCCGCATTTGAGTCATACCGCTATAACGATGCCGCATCAGCCCTGTATGAATATTTCTGGAATGATTTCTGCGACTGGTATGTTGAAGCAACCAAGCTCAGTTTCAAGAACGGTGATGATGCAGAAAAGGATAGGGCCGCATCTGTTTTGCTTAACGTAATGGAAGAAAGCCTAAGACTCCTGCATCCGTGCATTCCTTTTGTAACGGAAGAAATCTACGGCAAGCTTCCACTTTCGGAAATTGCAGAAAACCGTAAGAAAGCCGGTGAGCAAAAGATAATTTCAAATTCAACTTATGCAGACCTTCTTGTTGATGCTCCATATCCAGAGGTTCAGGAAGGAAGGAACAACGAGGAAATTACAAAGCGCTTTGAAGTGCTCAAGGAGCTCATCCGCAATATCCGTGGACTTAGGGTTGAATGCGGGCTTGATCCTGCATCAAAACTTCACGTTGCAGTAAAAATCATTGCAGGATCATCTGCCGAAGTTATAAAGGAAAAGACCGACATGGTTGAACTTTTGGCCGGTGTGCGCCAGATTGACTTTGTGGACAATGCTCCTGCAAAATCAATTGGAACAGTCGGCACCGGATTTGAAGCCTTCCTTTTGGTTGATGAAGGAATCAATACGGAACAGCTTAAGGCACGCTTTGAAAAGGAAATAGCAGAAGAAGAGGCTGTTGTAAAAAAGAGCGAGGCAAAACTAAACGGTAACTTTGCACAGCATGCACCAGCGGAAGTGGTTCAGGCAGAACGTGACAAGATGGCGGAAAGTCAGAGAAGGATAGAAAAGCTTTCCGGTTATCTTAAGAGTCTTTGATTTTTGCATCGGGCATAGAGGTTGGCAAGGAGACTATATGGGCAGAACATTTAACATGGCAACAGAAAAGCCTTCACAAATGGACAGGGAGCACATGCTCCAGCTCAAAGGTATTACTCTTGCTCCTTACATGCAGCTTTCAACCGCACTCATCGGTAAGGCCCGTTTTGCCGGCGGCAACATGTTCCGTCATCAGATTGACACGATGGGAATATTGATTGACTACGGTTACATCGATTCAGTCTTGCTTAAGGCGGCCTGCGTTCATGATGTCGTTGAGGACATTCCCGATTACGATGTTGAACTGATACGAAAAGCGGACGAAGAAGGCGAGGAAGTCCTGAACCTAGTCCTTGAAGTCACCAAGCGCAAGGGTCAGCTCAAGCCGGATTACCTTAGGGGAATAATAGAAAAGGGAAGCCACAAGGCAAAGCTCCTCAAGTGTGCGGACAGAATCAGCAACATGATTTCCCTGGGCTTTGTCACAAGCGAGGCATTTATTGAACGTTACTGTGATGAGACGGAGTATTTTATTTTCCCAATTGCGCTGGAAGTTGACTACAACATGTATCAGGAGCTGATTGATCTGGTAATGTCACGCCGCCAGTATCTTGAGGATTCAGGTTATTACGACAAAAAAGAGGATTAATCAAGTCATTCAAAAACATTTTCAACAGGCAATCTTAATAAATCATACATAACAGGAGAAATGATGATGGCAAAGCGTAAGAATGCAGACGGTCATGCATGGCATTTTGTTCAGACTGGTGGTTTGATGCAGGTCGATTTCAAGTCGGTTGATGATGTACTTAATCTTGACAAGCTGGATCAAAAGTTGTGGGTGGCATTGGCTTGCCCGGTAAGCGGTCTGGAGTTCAGTGATGAAACCCTGCAAATCCTAGACATTGACAAGGACGGTCGCGTTCGGGTCCCGGAGATTCTTGCCGCTGTTGATTACATCAAAAAATATTTCAAGAAGCCCGAAGTAATCATGGAGGAAGGTGATACCATTCCCCTTGATGCACTTGGAGACGAGGCCTTTGATTGCGGACATTCTCCTTCTGAATCAGCTTCCTCAATCCTTCACATACTTGAAAAAGACAACGCCACAGAAATCGGTTTTGATGATATAAGCGTAAATGACAAACTTTTTTCCCCGACAGTATTTAACGGTGACAAAATACTTCCCGCAGAAGTGATACACGATGAGACCGCATGCAATGTCGTAAAGGAAATAATCGATGCAACAGGCGGATGTGATGACATCTCTGGCGTAAAGGGAATTAACCGCGAGCAGTTTGAGGCATTCTTCAATGACGTTCAGGCCATACACGATTGGCGTGAGATGGCACAAAAGGATGCACCAGGAATCTTCTTCCTGAATTTCGGAACTGATGCCGCATTCAGCGCTTACAGTGAAGTAAAAGATAAAATCGATGAATTCTTCATGCGATGCTCCGTAGACTCATATTCAGATGACCTTTCAAGAAAGCTTGGTGAGCGTGATCTTGAGTCAATGCAGGACGGCCTTGATAAGGAAAATCTTTCCCTGTTGCCGGTTGCATCAATCAACAAAGAAAAGAATCTTCCGCTTAAAAAAGGAATAAACCCGATGTGGGCGGACAAGATAAAGACGTTTGCAGAGCAGGTTGTCTCCCAGCTTTTTGATTCAGACAAGGAAAGCCTGACCGAGATAGAATGGAAAAAGATCAAGGATGACTTTGAGCCGTATTCAGCATGGTTCAATGCAAAACCTGATAACAGCGCATCTTCCCTTAGTTTTGAGAGGGTTGATGAGATACTTTCATCAGATGCAAGGCAGATTATCGAGCACAATCTAGCCGAGGAAGAAAAACATCCGCCGGTTGCCCTTGCCACAGTTGACCTAAAGAAAATGCTCCTTCTCAGGCGTGATTTCCTTAAGCTCCTTAAGAATTATGTTTCATTCAAGGAATTCTATGACCCGGATCAGCTTGCAATTTTCCAGTGCGGTGTCCTCTATATCGACGGTCATTCATGCGACCTGTGCTTTAAGGTAAGCGATGCCGCCAAACATGCCTCCATGTCGCCCCTGTCACAGTGCTATCTTCTTTACTGCGACTGCACCCAAAAGGCAACAGGAAAGACAATGCAGATTGCCGCGATGGTGTCTGCAGGAAAGACCGAGAACCTCATGCCCGGAAGAAACGGCCTTTTCTATGACAGGGAAGGAAAGGACTGGGATGCAGTGATTACAAAGATTGTGGAGAACCCGACAAGCATAAAGGAAGCATTCTGGAGCCCGTATAAAAAGCTTGCACGTTTTGTTCAGGAAAAAGTTACAAAGATGGCAAGTGACGCAGAGAACAAGGTTTCAGATAAAATGTCAGCAACCGTGGATCATCCAGCCGAGGCCGCAACAAATGCCGCCGCCGCAACATCAAAGAAAATCGATATCGGAACAATAGCTGCCATATCCGTCGCATTTACAGGAATTGCAACAGTGGTCGGTGGACTTATGCAGGCATTCCTGGGACTTGGTGCATGGATTCCGCTGGGCATACTTGGCATCATCCTCTTGATTTCGCTCCCATCCATGTTCATCGCATGGAACAAGCTAAGGCAGAGGAACATTGCTCCAATCCTGGATGCATCGGGTTGGGCAATAAACGGCAACGTCAAAATCAGCATAAAACTCGGAAACACCATGACGCAAACCGCATCACGTCCAAAGGGATCCACATTGAATCCCTATGACCCGTTTGAACAAAAGGGATTCCCGATTAAACGCGTGATTTTTGCTTTGGTGATAGTAGCAATTGTTGTGCTTGCCCTGGTGCTTATAATAAAGAACCCCAACGGTATTGTCGGGGTTTGGGAAAACATCAAGGGCTTCTTTGGTAAGTTTATGGTAAAGGCCACGGAAACCGTAGAAAATGCGGTTCCTGCGGCATCCTAATCATTTTTTGCAATGCATGCGGTGAGTGCCTCGTAAAAGCCGGGGTACTCGCTCTGCAGCCTAATGGGGCGTCCCTCCGTATTCAGGAAGCAATGCTCAGAAGTTCCCGTAAATACAACGGCGTCGTCACCTTCTTTTTTCATCACGTATTCAATTACCAGTTTTACACCTGAAAAAGACTTTACGCTTACCGCAATTTCAACGATATCATCAAAAACTGTGCTGCGCTTGTAATTGCAGGTTATGCCGATGACCGGAGATATGATGCCGGTTTCTTCCAGCTTGTGGAAATTCCAGCCGATTTGGTCCAGAAAGTCAACGCGTGCCTCCTCCATCCATCTGACGTAATTTGAATGGTGTGTCACCGCCATCTTGTCTGTCTCGTAATATGCAACCCTATGCTTGTATGTCTTCATTTTGTATTCCTCCAGTTTTATCAGTCAATCATATAGGAAAGTACCCTTAAAATCAATGCTCGATTATACTTGTACAAAATCGCCAAAAATTTTATAATAGAGGCTGAATTTTTCAGAGGAGTTTAATTATGAAAAAATCAATCACAGTTTTAGTAGCCACAATGATGGCAGCTTTATGTTTCTTTGCATGCTCTAAGCAGAATGCTAAAAAGAATTACATCCTTGCTACAGGTGGAACAGGTGGAACCTATTATCCATTTGGCGGTGCAATTGCAAACATCTGGAACACAAAGATACAGAATATGAATGTTACCGCTCAGGCAACAGGTGCATCTGCAGAGAACCTTCGCCTTGTAAGCCAGGGTGAGGCAGAGTTCGCCATCGTTCAGAATGACGTTATGGATTATGCCTATAACGGAACTGACATGTTTGCAGGACAGGCTCTTCCAAACCTCATGGCAGTCGGAACCCTTTATCCTGAGGTAGTTCAGATTGCAGCTTCTGTCTCAAGCGGAATCAAATCTGTTTATGACCTTAAGGGAAAGCGCGTATCTGTAGGTGATGCAGGTTCTGGTGTTGAATTCAACGCAAAGCAGATTCTTGAAGGATACGGTCTTACATTCGATGACATTCAGAAGAACAACCTCTCTTTCAAGGAATCAGCAGACGGTATTCAGAACGGAACATTGGATGCATGTTTCGTAACAGCAGGTGTTCCTAATGCTTCTCTTCAGGAGCTTGCATTTACAAGCGGCCTTATCCTTATTTCTGTAAATGGTCCTGAGGCAGACAAGATCTGTGGAAAATACGGCTATTACACAAAGACAGTTATTCCAGGCGGAACATACAACGGTACCGACGATGATATTGATGCTCTTGCAATAAAGGCAACTCTTGCAGTAAACGCTGAGCTTGATGAGGATACTGTTTACGAGATGACAAAAACTCTGTTCAACAACCTTGACGAGCTTTCTCAGGCAAATGCAAAGGGAAAGGAAGTTTCAGTTCCAAGCGCTGTAACAGGTGTTTCTGTTCCGTTCCACCCGGGTGCAAAGAAATTCTTTGCAGAAGTTGGTTTTACAGTTGAGTAAAAAGACACGCATCCTGTTTTGTGTGTCTGCATTGTGTGCAGGTCTGCTTTTATTCCTGTTCATTGTTCCTTCCGTAAAGTGCATAAGCATCAGCGAGAGGAATAATGAAGGCAACAGGCTTTATTCAAGAAAGGCCCTGGAAGGATTTGAGATAGCCTACACACATTCAGTGAACAAGGGCAGGGTGCACGACTGTTTTTCAGTTCAAGGTGACGAGCTTGTTGTAGAAAAAAGCAGGTTCGTTTCCTATGGTGCCGGCATTCCTGAGGTTCAGGATGCTCCTGATGCTGTATTTACTGTTCTGGATGACGGCTACCAGATTTCTTGGCAGGACAGGCGGATGAAGTCATTTGACATGGCGGTCGGTCTTGTCGCAAATCATTCAATAATAATCGGTGGAAACGAAACCCCAATGAAGGAGCTTTTCCCACCACAGACAGGTATTAGATTTAAAGTTGAGCATGTTCCGGTTTTAAAATATTATCTGGCAAAACTTGACTCTTGATTCCGGTGAATGGATATCCGGGGATACTTGAAAAATTTTTTTTGACTTTTTTTATGGGAGTAATACGATGGAAGAAAATACGAAACCAGAAGAAATTGATACGCTGATGCAGGAGCTTGACAGAGAACAGGCATACAGACGTTTGGGCGGAATAAGGAAAATCATCATTTGTGTGGTCTCTGTGGCCTTTTGTGTTTTTCAGTTATATGCAACCCTAAGCGGACGTATACCGGCTCAGATATTGCGTGCTTCACATCTTGCCTTTGTGCAGTTCCTGGCATTTCTTCTTTTCCCTGCCACAAAAAAAATGTCACGCTCAACCCTGCCATGGTACGATGTTGTCCTTGGGCTCATTGGTGCGGCCTGCTGGATGTATATCGTAACGAACTTTTCTGCGCTTGCATCCCGTGCAGGTGCCTATACCACAGTTGACATTCTGGTCGGCTCAGTTGCCATTTTAATCTTGTGCGAGTCATGCCGCCGTCTTGTTGGTCTCCCGATCCTGATAATAGCAATCTGTTTCATCATCTATGCATTTGTCGGACCTTACATGCCGGGCTTCCTGAATCACCGCGGATATAAGTTCCAGCGTGTAGTAAGCCATCTTTTCTTCAATACAGAAGGCATCATGGGTACACCGATCGGAGCATGTTCAACATTCATATTCCTTTTCATTCTGTTCGGAGCGCTTCTTGAAAAAACAGGAATCGGACAGTTCTTTATCGATATGTGTAATGCCATTGCAGGTGGTGCATCAGGTGGTCCTGCCAAAGTCGCAGTCCTTTCTTCCGCATTGCTCGGTACTGTTTCAGGAAGTTCCGTTTCAAATACAGTTGGTTCTGGCAGTTTTACAATCCCGATGATGAAAAAGCTGGGATACAAGCCGGAGTTTGCCGGTGCAGTTGAAGCATCCGCATCTACGGGTGGCCAGCTTATGCCACCGATCATGGGTGCCGCCGCATTCCTCATGGCAGAAAGCCTTGGCCTGTCCTACATCACGATTGTAAAGGCCGCTGTTATTCCTGCAATTCTGTATTTTACCGGAATCTTCATTACGGTTCACCTTGAGGCAAAAAGACTCGGATTAAAGGGCATGCCAAAGGATCAGCTTCCAAAATTCCTTCCGTTGTTCTTGAAGAAAGGATACATGCTTCTTCCGCTGGTAATAATCATCGTATTCCTGTGCATCGGAAAAACCGCACAATATGCTGCCCTGATGGGTATTCTCTCATGTCTTGCAATTGGAGTGGTGACTTCTCTGTTCGACATCATCCGTGGAAAAAAGCCTCGCTTTACATTCAAGGATCTGCTTGATGTGCTTTGTGCCGCCGCAAGAAACATTCTCTCTGTTGCTGTTGCATGTGGTGTTGCTGGAATCATCATCGGAATCGTTACCCTGACAGGCCTTGGACTTAAGCTTGGAGCAGGTCTTGTAAGCCTTTCTCACGGAATCCTTATCCTGACACTTCTTTTCACGATGATTTCTTCAATCATCCTTGGAATGGGTGCTCCTACAACCGCAAACTATCTTATTACATCTACAATTACAGCAGGTGCTATTATTCAGCTTGGAGTTCAGCCTCTTGCAGCCCACATGTTTGCATTCTACTTTGGTATCATAGCCGACATTACGCCTCCTGTAGCCCTGGCCGCAATAGCAGGTGCCGCCGTTGCCAAGGCCAAACCTATGAGGACCGCATTACAGGCGACAAAGCTTGCAATAGGTGCCTTTATCATTCCATACATGTTCGTGTTCTATCCGCAGATGCTGATGATTGACGCACATATACTTTCACTCCTATGGATTCTGCTTACTGCTATCATAGGAATGTTTGGTATCAGCGCAGGCCTTGAAGGATATGCAATCAAAAACCTTTCCATCATCGAAAGAATATTGTTCATAGCCGCAGGATTCATGTGCATCATCCCGGAACAAAGAACAGACATAATCGGATTAGCCTCCATAGCCTTGTTGATTGTATTTGAGATTATCCTGAAGAAGTCCAAGGCAAAGAAAGCTGTGGCGGGGTAAACTCGACAAGAACCATAAGAATTAGCTAAATGAATAAAAGAAAAGTAATCAAATGGATTATGATCTCAATTAGCTCTTTAGCTGTCTTATGGTTGATTGTTTTTTCGGCATTTTTCCTGACGCTCAATTATTCAAAACCATCTGATAAAAATTATTTCTATCCTTCACCAGACGAGCAGTACACTGCAGTATTATCCGAGAACAACCTGAACTATTACGTTCACATAAAACCTGAAACCACGGAAAAAGATTTGATTGACCTAATAAACGGCAAGGAAGTCAAAAAGGAATATTTTTTCTCCAGGAATGCATATGGCAAAAACGGCAGGTTTATAATTGAATGGGAAAAATCAGCCAATAATCTGTGGATATGGTCAAGTGACATCGGCCTCTACGTCATCATGGAAAAAGACGGCACCTGGGAAGAATATCTTTACAGCAATATAAAGAATCAAATCGATTCCAGCAATATTCCTGATGAAATATGGAAATATGCAGTCAAGGAATGAGGGGTTAAAGACTTCGGCTTAAACTTATATTTCTATAAATTAAAAATAGTAATCATCTTGATTGCTTGATGAAGATAGTGTAAAATAAACTCTATAATGCAAGTATCAGGCGACAGGAACACTGGAGCAACAAAACCCAGCTCCATGCATCTTGTCCATCTTATAAGCTTTAGCAGTTTTGTCCAAGTTCACTTTGGGCGGAACAATTGTATGGAGGAGAAAATAATGAAGAAAAATATTTTATTGATTTTAACAGTATTGTTTCTCTTTCCGCTATCTGCTGAGACTAGTAAGTACTACAAAAATAATTCTCTGAAAAATACTATGTATGTAAATTCGCCGGAGGGATTGAAGGTTAGGGATAATCCTAGTTTGTCTGGAAAAAGAATTTGCGGCTTAGTCAATGCACTTCCTGTAAAAATTGTGGAAGTAGGCAAGGAAGCCAAGATCGATGGAATCAAGGATAATTGGATAAAAATATTGATTCCTGCTTACGAATGGAAAGGTGATGAGCCGGAATATGGATGGGTGTTTGGTGGATATTTATCAGAGAAAAAAGTTAAATATGATTTGAAATCTCCGGTTGATGTACAAAATCTTTTGATGTCAAAAATCTGGAGGGATGAAAACTCCTACTTTATAAAATGGTTTTCGCACGATGGAACATTTGCATTTCAGAAACTGGCAGCAGGTGGCGGCAATACCGGACAATTCACTGTTAAAAATAGCAGCACACTTGTTATTAAAGGCCGATTTTATGATGAATATGAAACATCAGAAGAATATACGGTTTCATATTCATTAAAAGTCATTGATGAAAACAAAATACAGATAGACGGCAAGACCTACGTTCCATATATCGATGCAATGACTTTTCCTTTGTCGAGCGAAATAAAAAATTTTGTCTACGGTGATTATTCAGGGCAAAGCATCTATGAGTTTATCTTCTTGGAGAACCCTTACGACCATGTTTATACCGAGGAAGAAAAGGACAAGGTCGCAGACATTTTGATAAAATACGGAGTTGATGCGTCAGGTACTCCCTACGATAAGAAATATGATGCTTACTGGTCATCAATCATCAAATAGCAAAACTCTTCAGCAACAAAAACGGCGAGCATTGGTATACTGATATCTCACTGACATTGGCTCTCAACGGCAGCTTGATTTTCTGTGCACAGGGCAATGCTTTTTTATATTGATCTTGATTCAGCCGTATTGCAAGGGTCATGTGAGGGAACCATACTTCTGGGACATAATAGCCGTTCTCTCCCTTTTCATATTCAGGAAGCAAAAGCTGGTGAATTCCTTCATTCAATTTAACCAGATACTCACCTTTTTCCGGTTGAAGGAATAAAACCTTTTCGTTAAAATTTCCGATCTCTTTGAATTGAACGATTCCTGGTTCCTGTTCCCTGGTAAAATCCTCAACATTCTGCAAAAGCCGCACTTCATCTTTCTTTGTTCCATGAAATGCACCGATTGTTATATGAGGCGGGACTTTGTTTTCAATCATAAAATCATTTCCAGTTATCTCTGCAATTTCTTTTTCGGTGGCAGAGATTAATTCATTCACTTCCTTAGAAAAATGGATAGATACTGCATAGGTGATTGTATTGGGATCGTAACTCATGAATATGATTTTACAATGTTTTTACAGATTGTGCTACCTGTAATCATCAAAGCTGTGGTATAATATAATTTAAGCTGATAAAAGACGGAGTTATGGAGATGATCATAAAAACAGAGAGGCTTTTTCTTAGGGAAATGACGATGGACGACTATGATGCGCTTTATGCAGTTCTTTCAGATACCGATATAATGAAGCATTACCCATATACTTTCGATGAACAGAGGGTTCGCTCATGGATTGAACGCAACATGAACCGCTACAAGGAGAATGGATTCGGCCTGTGGGCTGTGTGCCTTAAAGAAAACGACGAAATGATCGGTGACTGTGGGTTGACATTGCAGAACATAGACGGAAAACCGCTGCCGGAGATAGGCTATCACATCAGAAAAGACTGCCAGCACAAGGGGTATGCAAAAGAAGCGGCCACCGCAGTTCGTGACTGGGCATTCAAGAATACAGATTACCCTGCGCTTTATTCATATTGCAAATACACAAATGAACCTTCAATTAAAACCGCAGAATCAATAGGCATGCATTTTGAAAAGGAATATCC
Organism: Treponema sp. UBA1233; assembly: GCA_002309305.1. Taxonomy (GTDB): domain Bacteria; phylum Spirochaetota; class Spirochaetia; order Treponematales; family Treponemataceae; genus Treponema_D. The sequence goes on from DBWR01000074.1 coordinate 71,573, forward strand.
CGACGACGCAAACGGAATCACTCATGTTTCTGTGATATGCAGGGAGGAATGGAGCCCTAAAATATGATATAGGATCTAGTTCAATTTAAAGGGGCAAAACTGGACATGAATTGACAGGATTTATAGTTTGTTTCCACGTAGAATGGAATCATCAAGAATAAAGGAGGAAAACGATGGAATGGCTTACGTGCATCAGGACTGCAATTGATTACATGGAAAAGCATTTGGAAGACAACGTTACTGCGCAGGATGTTGCCGACCAGGTGTACATGTCCCCATTCTTTTTTCAAAAAGGTTTTTCGCTGATGACAGGCTACGGTATGGGTGAGTACATCAGAAACCGCAGGCTTTACATGGCGGCGCTTGACCTTCAGAATACGGATGAGAAAATAATCGACATTGCATTCCGTTACTGCTATGAGACACCGGAAAGTTTTACAAAGGCTTTCTCGCGATTTCATGGAGCAAGTCCGTCCCAGGTTCGGGAAGGTGCCCTGATAAAACCATTTCTTCCTTTGACAATTGAAATATCTATTCACGGAGGTAATCAAATGGATTACAAGATTAAAACAATGTCAGGATTCAAGGTGATTGGTTTTCAGAAAACTTTTGACAGTGAGACTGCCTATACAGAGGTTCCAAAGTTCTGGACTGAGCTTGGACAAAAATATGCAAACAATGTCTGGAACGGAAAAGAACCTTCCACCGAATACGAGAAAGCTATAGTCGACAACAGAATCGGTGAATACGGAGTCTGCGTTGATGATATAGGCGGCAGTAAATTCCGTTATCTTATCGCAGGGAAATACAACGGCGGAGATGTTCCTGATGGCATGTGTGTCTATGAGCTTCCTGAATCTGACTGGGCCGTATTTGACTGCTATGGTCCTTGTCCACAATCACTTCAGAGCACAAACACAAAAATCTTCAAGGAATGGCTGCCTGGAAATCCTGACTTTGAGTTCCCGGGAAAAGTCAACGTTGAGTGGTATGACGAAGGTAATCCGACGGCTTCAAATTATCACAGCTCAATCTGGATTCCTGTGAAGAAAAAGTAATGTCAATTGAATACGGTTATTGAGATAAGTTCTGTACTCTGATAAAATAAAGGTACAGAACTTTTTTTCTCCAGGAGATTATTGGATTTATGAAGAAATGGTATGGCGAAGAATATGAATTCACTGTTGATGTAACTGGCTTTTTGCATGGCGACCACACCGAGCATTATTGTCGTAATGGAGAGGAAATCGGTGACAAATACACCTGCACTAGGGCAGGATATGTCGAGATGAAGGAAAAAGATTATAAATATTTTTTTGAAAAAGTATTGTCCTGAAAATAGAAAATGAATAAAGGAAGATAGACAATGAACTATAAGGTAATAGATCCGGAAACATATTATAGAAAAGGTGTATACCGCCATTTTACTGAGGACTGCAAGTGCTCCACATCCATGACAGCAAGAATCGATGTGACGGAGCTGGTCAATTATTCAAAAGCAAAGGGAACAAAATTTTACATCAACTTTTTGTATGTACTTTCAAAAGTACTGAACTCACGCGACGACTACAAGATGGCATATCTCTGGCAAACAAAGGAATTAATCTGCTACGATGTCATAAACCCGATTCAATATGTATTCCACGATGACACAGAGACATGTACACCTGTTTATTCAAGTTATAACGAGGACTATGATGTCTTCTACAAAAATGCATTGGACGATGTTGAGAAGGCAAAGAAAACGCGTGAATATGGACTTGATGCCGCAAATCATCCCAACTGGTTTGATGCATCCTACATTTCATGGCTTTCGTATGACTCTCTGAACATTGAGCTCCCGGACGGTTACCTTTACTTTTTACCGATCATCAACTGGGGAAAGTACCGCGAGGAAAATGGCCGTCTTATGATGCCAATAACAGTAAGGCTGAACCATGCAGTAGCGGACGGTTACTTGATTGCGAATGTGTACAAGCTTTTGGAAAAGGAAATTGAAGAATTTGTGAAGAGCAAAGATAAATAATTGCAGGTGAAATATGGATAAGGAATGGTCAGAAAAAAATAAAAAAATGCAGACGCTTCTTTCAAAAGAGGCAAGCTTTGACAAGGGAATAAAGGTTCTTCTTGAATTACGTGATGATTTGTTTGAGCAGATTACGTCCATCGTAAACACTTTTCCACCAGTGGCTTTTTATCAGCTGCCATTTGGTGAGGGGGAAGGAAATCATCAGACAACTCTTGCCTGGTCGCTTTGGCACACTTTTCGAATTGAAGATATTGTCGCGCATACACTGATCCTTAAGGACAAACAGATTCTCTTAGGGAACAGCTGGCAGAAGAAAACAAAGAGTCCGATTATCACAACAGGAAATGAACTCAACGGCGAGACATTAATTGATTTTTCCAAGAAATTGAATATCAAGGCCACGTATGATTATTGCAAAGCCGTGATGGATTCCACAAACGATCTTTTGAAGAAACTGAAATTTACTGACTTAAAAAAGAAATTTTCAACAGAGGATAAAGAGAACCTTATAAAAAGCAAGTGCATCAGTTCAGATGATTCTTCTGCATGGTTAATCGATTATTGGTGCGGTAAGGATGTCAAAGGATTAATCCAGATGCCTTTTAGCCGTCATTGGATCATGCATGTAGAGGCGATGCAACGGATTAAGAACAAGTTGTGCCAGCAAGCAAAAAAAGGCGTTGACCAGATTGCTTATTGCGGACTTTCATGCAATCATTGTTTTCTAACAGAATGGTGCGGCTCCTGCAGGACAATTTACAATACATGTTCCTTCGCCACCTCTTCTCCAGACGGTATATGCCCAAATACAGCCTGTTGCAAAGAAAAAGGCCTTGACGGCTGCTACGAATGTAATGATCTTTACAAGTGCAAAAAAGGTTTTTACTCACTCGGCAAAGAAACAAACGCAATTAGGGCGATGGCACTGTTCATAAACAAATACGGAAAAAAAGAATTGCTTAAAGTCCTGGACATTCTACACAAGAAAAAGGATTTCAAGAAAATTCAGGAAGTACTGGGATATGAAATTGAAGAGGGCTTGAGGATTTTGGAGAAAACGAGAAAAACATGCGAAGAAAAGATCGTGAAGTAAAGGGATTTGACGAAATCATAGATATTTTGTCCCGAAGCAAAGTTCTTCATCTGGCTCTTATAAGCAACGGAAAACCATATTCTGTGCCTGTAAGCTTTGGGTATACCGTGACAGAAGACAACGGAATTAAAAATCTTTCAATATATTTTCATGGAGCCGGTGCAGGTAAAAAACTTGATGCAATAAAAGAAAACCCTTGCGTGAGTTTTTGCACCGAATCTGTTTCTGAACTAGCGGGAGAAGATGACGCATGTAACTGGACCTGCTATTATGAAAGTGTAATCGGTTTTGGCAATGCAACAATCCTTGATGATAAAGACGAGCGTACAAAAGGCCTCGATGCCCTTATGTTCCACAACGGCTATAAACTTCCCGTGGGTGTTAAAGCAATAGCCTATAATGCAATGTACCTTGCCAAAAAGCCGTCGTAAAAATTGAAGTCAGCGAGATAACAGGTAAGCGACATTTGAGGAAGTGAATTATCTACCATTGACACCTCCCAGCTCTTATGTTATATTTAAATAAAAACGACAATAGTGTCGTTTTTATTTAAAGGTTAATTATGCCGAAGGTAAGTGAAGGGTATTTTCAGGAAAAACGGAATGAAATATTGAATGCCGCACTTGAGGTGTGTAAGCGGAAGCCTGCTTATGAACTTACGATGTCTGATATTGTTGCGGAGACAGGGCTGAGTCAGGGTGGGGTTTATAAATATTTTGACAATATCTTCTCTGTATATTCTGCCTTGATTGATAAGGCTAATCTTGAAGGAAACCACACGGCAAAGATTGATGAGATTATGGCTTTGGACATTCCTGGTGAAGACAAACTGCAAAAGCTTTTCATGGAATCAGAAAAATTCTTTTCGGAGATGCTTCTAAGCTATAACAAGATTCTCTGCGAACTGAGCACTTTCTGCATGCAGAATCCTGAGCATGATAAAAAAATAAAAGAAAAGACATCCGTTAAACCGGTTTTTCCATATCTTGCTCATTGTGTCTCGGAATTAATCATCTCACAGGTAAAGGCGGGATATTTTAAGCCAATGATTCCTGTGGAAGATATTTTGACATTTATCGTTGCCTCCTTTGATGGAATAATCAGGGATGTAACAATAAACAAATGCTACAACGTGCAGTCTGAAGACATAAGTGTTCTTGATGAAAAAAAACTCATAAACAGTTTGTATGTGAGCACATTAAAGCTATTGGGGAAATAAACCATAAGATATTAAGCTTAATCTTTTTGAATTATGAGAGGTTGAAAAATGAAAAAGAATCGTATCATCTGTTTTTTGTTGACGTTATTATGCTCAGCTTTCCTAGTTTCCTGCGGCATGAATTATTCGGCTGTGTATTTTCAAAATAATTCTGAAGACTTTTCATTTTCTGGAAATGGAGTTGACGAGAATACTGTGTTTGAGCTTGGTTCCTGTGGCAAGACGGTTGCGGCATATACTGCATTGTCTTTGGTTGATGAGGTAAAACTGGACCTGAATCAGAAGATCAAGCCTCATCTGGATGCCAAACTTATTACCGAGGATGCAAGACTTGACGAGATTACAGTTAAACAGCTTTTGTGCCACACCGCAGGTTTTTCTCCAAGCTATGAATTAGGCGTAGATAAGAAAATATACTCAGACCCGGGAAAAGAATTCCGTTATTCGGGAGTCGGATATATTTATTTGCAGAATGTCATAGAAAAAGCAAGCGGAATGAGTTTTGAAGAGGCCGCCTCTCATTATGTGTTTGAACCGCTGGGAATGAAAAACAGTACTTTTGAAAATGCAAGGACAATCACTCCATACATGAACGCAGGAAACGCTGTGTTATATGCCCTGGTAGTTTTTGTCTTGTCATTTATCGTGCTGCTAATCATATCATGCATAATAGGAAAAATCATAAAGCGTAAGAACTTCAAATTCAGATCGGCATACCTTTTCTCTTTTGTTACCTCAGGAATAATCAATGTAATTGCCTTGTGCCTGATCATGTCAAAGGTTCTTGTCCTGTTCATCATCTGTTATGCCTTGATGGGAATTATTCTCTTTGTTACAAGAAAGAAATCAAAACTATTCAATGCATGCGTACCAGTTTTTGTAGCAGCTTTTTTTATTCTTGGATTTACCATCAAGCTTTGCATTCCTGTAACAAATGAACTTGTTTCCAAAGGACCTAACTGTGCATTTTCATTAAAGTCCACCGCAAAAGACATGTCTCTTTTCTGCAATGCGCTTATGAAAAAACAAAAGAGCACTGACAGTATTTTTTCTGAAATGTTTAATCCAGCCGTGAAGATTGATGATAAAAACTCATGGGGATTGGGAATTGCAATCGAGAACTCAAGTCAATCTGGAACAACTTACTGGCATTCAGGAATTAATCCTGGTGCACAGAGCCTCTTTGTCATATATCCGGAACAGGATAAGTATATCATTGTCCTTACAAACAGCGACAAAGGATTGGATTTTTCAAAACAGAAGGCCCGTGAATTCCTTGGTTTTGACGGCGAATGGGACATACGGAGATAAACTGGAAACTGTATTGACAATGATGATTCAGGGGGCTAAACCTCTTGACTTTTAACGTCGTGCATTGTATATTAAAAACATGAAAAGAATACTTCTACTACTAGAACTTAATGTCTCAAGCAAATGCCGAAACTAAGGTGCTGGTGTAGTAGTGTATATTAACATGTAACTAACAGACCTGTTGCTTCGGCAGCGGGTCTTTTTTTATTGCGTTTATGACGCTAACATAGAGATCTGCTGTCATGCAAACAGCTCTGTGTTTAATTAGGAGGACTTTATGTCAGTTATGAATCCAAACGGCAAGTATGCCCCGATTGCAGAGATCCCGATTCAGAACCGGGTATGGCCTACAAAGAAAATTGAAAAGGCACCGCTTTGGTGTTCTGTTGATCTTCGTGACGGTAACCAGGCACTAATCAATCCAATGGGTATAGAAACAAAGCTTTCTTTTTTTGACCTGCTTGTGAAAATCGGATTCAAGGAAATAGAGGTAGGTTTCCCGGCAGCAAGTGATACGGAATATGAATTTATCCGCCGTCTTATTGAGGAGAACCGTATTCCTGATGACGTTACGATTCAGGTATTGTGCCAGGCCCGCGAACAGCTTGTTAAGAAAACAATGGAATGCCTCAAGGGTGCGCCAAAGGCCATTTTCCATATCTATAACTCAACATCTCCAGCCCAGCGTAAGTATACGTTCAACAAGAACAAGGAAGAGATAAAGCAGATTGCAATTGACGGTGTAAAATGCATCAAGAGCTGCCTGACGGAAGAGGACAAGAAACGTATCCGCCTTGAGTATTCTCCTGAAAGTTTTTCCATGACGGAAATTGATTATGCTGTTGAAATCTGTGAGGCCGTGAAAAATGAATGGGGATGTTCTCCTGACAACAAGATTATCCTGAACCTGCCTACAACAGTTGAATGTTCAACACCAAACGTGTATGCGGATCAGATTGAATATTTTTCTTCCCACATCACAAACCGCGATTCAGTTTTAATAAGCACTCACTGCCACAACGACCGAGGAACAGGTGTTGCATCTGCGGAACTTGGCCTTTTGGCTGGAGCGGACAGGGTGGAAGGCTGTATCTTTGGAAATGGAGAAAGGACAGGAAACCTGGATGTGGTCACCGTGGCGCTCAACATGTTTAGTCAGGGTGTGGATCCGGAGCTTGATTTGCGCAACATCGTTGACATTGCGGAAAAATACTGCCAGTACACCGAAATGGAAATTCCTCCAAGAACACCTTATGCGGGCGAGCTTGTATTTACTGCATTCAGCGGAAGCCATCAGGATGCAATCAGAAAGGGCATGGCAGCCAGGGCAAAGATGGACAAGAACGATTTGTGGGATGTCCCATACCTCTTGATCGATCCGCATGACATTGGTCGCCAGTACGAGGGTATCATCAGAATCAACAGCCAGTCTGGAAAGGGCGGTTCTGCATTCATACTTGAAGAAAAATACGGACTGTCAATTCCAAAGGCCATGCATCCTGTTGTTGGTGCCGTGGTCAAAAATGCTGCTGATGCTGCACAGCGTGAACTCCGTGCGGAAGAAATCTACGACCTGTTTGAAAAGCATTGGCTCAAGGCGGACAAGAACCTTACGATTGTGGATTTGTCGGAAACCCATGTGGAAGGAAAGAAGAAAGCGGAAATCGTGGAGACAACCCTATGCCGTGCTGTAGTCAACTGGAAGGGCGAGCAGATTTCCATCGGAGAAAAAGGCAACGGACCTCTGGATGCTTTCTCAAATGCACTTTCTCAGACACCGGCTCCAAGGTTCAGCATTACGGCATTCCATGAGCACAGCGTGGGTACAGGAAACAACACAAGTGCCATCGCCTATGTTCAGATTACATGCGAAGACGGAAACGATTACTGGGGCGTGGGTAAATCAACCAACGTCGGCCGTGCAGGTATCGATGCTGTTGTAAGCGCCTTGAATCAGATTGCCTAAAATCCTGTTGTGATTGCATCGTGTGGACATGCGTTCTTGCATTCTCCACATCGTATGCAGTCCATGCTATCGGGATTCTGCCATACGGGAATGTCAAGCTTGCATTTCTTCTGGCAGGTTCCGCAGCCTGTGCATTTTTGCGAATCAACTTTTATCCTGTAAAAAGAAATCCTGTTGAAAAGTCCGTACACAGCACCAAGAGGACAGATGTACCTGCAGAAGGGGCGGTAGATTACGATTGAACAAAGGATTATTACGATAAGGATTCCAATCTTCCATTTGTATAGAAATCCCACGGTTCCCCTCAATGCCCTGTTCAATAGTACAAGGGGTATTCCTCCTTCAAGAGTTCCAACCGGACAAATCCATTTGCAGAACCATGGCTCTCCAAGTCCGGTAAAGTCAATTACAAACAGGGGAAGAAGTATTACAAAAAACGCAAGGAAAACAAAGCGCAGCCATCTAAGTGCCTTTTCTCCGGGAAGACGACGTACTTTTTTTACAAAGGGAATCTTGAACAGCAGGTCCTGTACAAGACCAAAGGGGCAGAGGAAGCCGCACACAAAGCGTCCCATCACGGTCCCAAAGACCGCAAGCATACCCAAGACATAAAGAGAGATTTTGTATTCACGCGCACCAAGAGTTGCCTGAAGGGAGCCTATTGGACATGAACCCAACGCGCCGGGGCAAGAGTAGCAGTTCATTCCGGGAACACAGATGTATTTTGTTGCCCCTGTAAAAATCTTTCCCTTTGCAAAGCCTTTAAGGTAGCCGTTGGATATGGCCGCAAAACATAGCTGTACTATGAGCCGTATTTTTTGAGTACGTGAGGAAGTGCTTTTGATCTTCTGTTTGTCTGAAGCTTTGTTTTCCATCAGCCGATCCCGATGCATTCAAGACAGATTCTTGTTGCCTTTTTAAATACCGTCACAGCCTCGCCACGGAAGATTCCCGCCACCACCAGAACGATTCCGGCACAGAGTATGACTGCTGCAATGACATTTCGTTTTTTTGCGCCCATATTCATAATATATGAACGAAAGGGAAATCGTGTCAAGGGAGTGGAAAGATGAAAGTTGAAAGATGAAATTTATTTGACAAAACCCCGCCTGCGTGTTATGGTTGTAGGTGGAAATTTAGGAGGTTTGTTATGAAAAAACTTGGTCTTTTAACATGTTTTCTGTTTTTTACTTTAAGTTCATTTGCCATTGATTACGATAAGGTGACAACTCGTGTGCTTCCGACACTTACCGATGACGAAATCTTTATAGGAAATTGTGCAAACGAAAAGGAACTTGCATTGCTGTTGGAAAAAGGTGTTAAATATTCATTTGGTAGAACGCTTGAGAATTCTGATGTGATTGTAAAAAGCATTCTATCTCATATGGAAAGCAAGAAGATTTATAACAAGAAATATGAACTTGTAGAAAAGCGAAATGAAAGGTTTGATGTCATGTTTCACGTGAATTTAGATTTTGATGAAATTGTAGAGATAATCAACACATTTAAAACAAAATTGAAGAATACAGACAGGTATTACTTGGTTTGTATGATAGATGAAAGTTATGAAAGAAATGGATATGTCATTGTATATGATGCAAAGAAAAAGGAAGTTTTCATGCAGTATGGAGACCTCTATGGGTTATATCATGTTAATCATCATATTGATGAAGGGTTTGATAAATGGTAATAGCTTTTTTATTTGCGGTATTACCAACTTTTTTTTGTTGATTGATTATGCGTAGGTTTGCGGCGATAATTTCCATACTACTTCTATCCTCCTCATTCATCTGGGGGCTTACACTACGAGAGAGGGAAAGTCCGTTAAATTATTTCAAGAAGGAAAGGAAGCAGGATTATAAGTTTGCGCTTTCTGAGGCAAGGGAAATCCTCTCGGAATTAAAGACACAGGATTATCCGTATGCTATGGAAGCCGCTTCTATCGTGTTTCCGGAACTCATGCGCTACAGGTCGTTTCAAAACGAAATTGAATCCCTCTTTAACGAAGTGCTGGCAGTTACCACAGAAGAAAGCGACGGTTTTTCCATCGGGGAATTCCAGATGAAGCCGGTGTTTGCAATTCAGGTTGAAAAAATCATTTCACTAAATCCTCAGTTGCGTCAAAAATATGGGGCAGTCAGCTTTGGAGGGGATGTTTCGACCGTGCAGGCCCGAAGAGATCGAGTCATGAGACTTAACGACAAAACCCTTCAGCTTGAATATCTTAAGGCATTCATCGACTATGAGGTGGAAGTCCTTTCCCTTGCTTCCGAAGATTTGAATTCCAGAATATCCTATCTTTCTGCGGCATACAATTTTGGAATAAGCCAGGACCGCAAATATCTTGAAAGGGCATTCAATATGGAAACATTCCCATCGGGGAAACGCAGACTTTATTTCAATTATCAGAAAATCTGTCTGGATGCCGCTGTTGAATTGGGTAGGGAAGTTAAAAAAAAATGATGCAAAACCCATGCTGATTCGGGCTTTTTTTTCCGAAAATATTCTTACGGGGTAAAACAAATTCCGTCATGCCCATACGATTATTTCTGGAGAAAAACATGCATAAATCAGGTAAAAAAATCTTTGCAGTTTCAGCACTTTTTTTTATTTCAATAGTATTCTTTTCATGCTCAGGCAATTATGACCTCAACGGCAAGTGGAAATTCCCCGACGGCTCAAGCATAAAATTTGACACGAAAAAGGGGACTTATTCTGCAAAGGGTGACACATCATCCAGCAAGGGTGAATTTACGCTCATTACAACAGGCGTTCTGGAAACTGATGACGGAAGCAGTTTTTCAATTGCACCGGGAACCAACGGCTTTACAATTGATTTTTACGGCAGCGAGATTTACGCAAAGGGAAAAAAAGTGAACAGGCTGGAAGATTTGGACGGTCTATACAGCGGAACCGGCGACAACGGCAATGTTGAATTCCTGTTTGACAAAAAGACCCATGTGCTTACGATAACTCTTGGTGAAGATTCCCTTCAAGTCTATTACATGATTAACACAAACGAGGCGATTCTGTTTACAAGCGGACACTATGCTTCTTCATTCCCATATCCGATTGAATGGAAGGATAGGAAACAGGTTATTGTTGACGGAACCCTGCTCAAACGCTAGGATTTTTTCTGGGAGGGATGGTAGACGCTTTCGATTATGGCGATTACTTCCTTGTCCTTGTAGTCAAAGTTGTAGTTCTTAAGCGGTGAAAACTGCAGCTCGTATCTAGTCTCCATGTTCTCTTCGATTTCCACAATCTCAGGAATGAAATCCCTTGCTCCCTGTTCATAAATCAGCCAGCACTGAAGGTAAATGAAGTTTTTGCCAATGGTATAGCATTCGCGGCTTGTGAGCGGACTTTCGACTTTCTTTACCGTGATGAATGTACTCAAGTCTCCAATGCTCAAGTTTGCCTCACGCACTGCCTTGAACAGTGAATATGCCTTTACAAGATTCGCTTCGTCTTCGGCTATTGCGGCTGCCTCCGGTGATTTTTTTCCGTAAGTGTGGTATGGATCCGAGTAAGCCTGATATTTTGAGATGATGGATGCCCTGTATTCGGCTTCCTTTGCGTCAATCTTTTTCTGGAGGATTTCATCTTCATGGACAATATTAGGTTTGGAATTGTCCGTTGCCTGGAACGAGCGTGAGAATTTCTTTGAAAACGCAGTGAACGCCCTTGCCACTGGTAGTTGGTTTTTCTTTGCCATAAGCGGTAAACGGGAGTCGAACCCGCCTGTCGGGCTTGGGAAGCCAGCATAATACCGATATATGATTACCGCGGATACAATTATCCACTTATTTATCGGCAGAAATCCCGTTTTTGATAAGCCCCCGGCCACCTTTCAACTTTAAACTCTCAATTCTCAGTTTTCAACTTTCAACTTTCAACTTTCAACTTCCAACTTCCCCAAACGTACTTGATTCAAAAGGGCTTTTATTCTATCATTTTAGGAATGAAACACGCTTTACTTTCTCCGTCGATATTGGCGGCGGATTTTTACCACCTCGGTGATGATATAAGGAAAATTGAGCAGGGTGGAGGAAACTTTGTCCACATCGATGTTATGGACGGTCATTTCGTTCCTCCCGTGACTTTCGGTCAGCCCGTCATTTCTTCGATACGTTCAAAGACAAAACTCCCTTTTGACGTGCATCTGATGGTTGAAAAACCTGAGTTCAGCATTGAGTCTTTTGCAGAAGCAGGTGCCGACTACATCACTTTCCACTATGAGGCCACAAACCATGCGGATCTGTGCATTCAGAAAATCCGTGAACTGGGAAAAAAGCCTGGCATAGCGATTTGTCCTTCTACTCCGGTGTCGGTTTTGGAAGAACTGCTCCCTCTTGTGGACATTGTCCTTGTGATGACCGTAAATCCCGGTTGGGGAGGTCAAAAACTTATTCCATATACTGTTGACAAAGTAAAAAAACTTGCCGATATACAGAAAGAGAAAAACTATAACTATTTGATTTCTGTTGATGGCGGTATTAACGAAACAACCTTATCCTCCGTGTTGGATGCAGGAACAAATATTGTAGTTTCCGGTTCATCTTTCTTTCGGGGGACTCTCAAATGGGACGAATGAGGGGATTTTTTAACAGATTTGCAGCTCTTTTATTGTGTCTGACGGCAGTTCCGGCTTTATATGCTCAGGGGACTGCAAAACAGTCGGCTTCGGTATATACACAGGATGCCCTTCAAAACGGCTATGAGGCATACAGGAAGCAGGACTGGACCTCGGCTTCAATTTTCCTTCACAGGGCCGTAACAGAACCAAAGAACAATACCGACAACGTCTGGTACATGCTGATTATGAGCGAACTGTCGCTCAATGACTATGATGCGGTGATTTCTGACTGCAATTATTTTGAACGCCAGTTTCCCAAAAGCGATCTTTTACCCTTCGTCCTGTATCAAAAGGGTCGCGCACAGCATTATAACGGACAAAATGAAGATTCAGTACGCACGTTGAGTGATTTTTGCCACCGTTATCCCGACAATCCCATGTATCCGTCCTCCTTGTTCTGGATGGCGGAATGTTTTTACAGCGACTATGACTTTGAGGCGGCTGCCCCACTTTACAGGCAGGTTGTAACCCAATATCCCGATGACAGCAAGGTTCCAGAGGCCGAAAGAAGGCTTGAGGAGTTAAAGCAAAAGGAAAGGGAAGAAAAGCTCCTGTACCTCCTTAAGATGACGGGAGAAGAATACCTGAGCTCAAGGGACAATTACGAAAGGCTTTTAAAGACTGCCGGTTCTGAGGATGGCGAAGATCTTGCTCTAAAACTCAAGGAAGCGGAAGACAGGATAAGGGAACTTGAGGAAGATGAAGAGGCTGAAACACTTGCATCAAAACTCAAGGAAGCCCAGGACAGAATCAGGGAGCTTGAAGAAGAATCAGAAAGACAGCAGGCCGCATTGCTTGAAGCGGAAAGACAGCTGGCAATGACTCAGCAGGAAGCTCAGGAACTGCTTGATCAGGCGCGTTTGGAAGCCCAGTCAGATGCTCTTGAAGCTGAACGCAAAATCGAAGAGGCACGTAAGGCTGCGGAAGATGCAAGGTTGGCCGCAGAACAGGCAGGATCAGAGGCAGAAAGGGCTCGTCTTGAGGCACAGGCCCAGGCGGAACAGGCTCAGCTTGATGCACTGCTGCAGATAGAAGAAGAACGCAAACGTGCGGAAGAACAGGCACAGCTTGCAGAACAGGCGGCTCAGGCTCAAATCGAGGAAGAGCGTCAGAAAACTGCAGAAGCCGAACGTCAGGCACAAGAGGAACGTCAGAGGGCGGAGGAAGAACGTCAGAGGGCGGAAGAGGCCGCAAGACAGGCAGAAGAGGCTCGTCAGGAAGCTCTTGCACAGATAGAGGAAGAACGCTTAAGGGCACAGGAGCAGGCAGAACAGGCTCAGAAGGATGCGCTTGCACAGATAGAAGAAGAACGCTTAAGGGCACAGGAACAGGCGGAACAGGCTCAGAAGGATGCCCTTGCACAGATAGAAGAAGAACGGCGTAAGAGTCAGGAAGAAGCAGAAAAGGCAAAGCAGGAATCTCTTGCGCAGATAGAGGCGGAAAGACAGAGGGCACAGGAGCAGGCAGAAAAAGCCCAGCAGGAAGCCCTTGCACAGATAGAAGCTGAAAGACAGAGGGCACAGGAAGAAATTCAAAAGGCAAATGAAAAGGCCCGTCAGGACGCGGAAGCAGAAATCGAAAGGAACAATGCGGAAACTGCCAGACAGATAGAAGAAGCTCGCGCCGCACTTGAAGAAGCCCAGAGAAAGGCAGATGAGGCAGGAAGCGAGGCTGAACGTGCTCAGGCAGAGGCAGAAGCCAGGGCAGAACAGGCTCAGCTTGATGCACTCATGCAGATTGAACAGGCAAGAAAAGAGGCTCAGGCAGAGGCAGAAGCTCAAATCGCCAGAAGCAATGAAGAAGCGGAAGCACGCCTTAAGGAAGCCCAAAAAGCCGTGGAAGATGCAAAACGTGAGGCTGAACAGGCAGGAAGTGAGGCTGAACGCGCTCAGGCCAAGGCAAAGCAGGATGCGGAACAGGCAAGGCTTGATGCTTTGATGCAGATAGAAATGGCAAGAAAGAATGCACAGGCTGAAATCGACCGTACAAATGCAAACGCTCAAAGCCAGATTCAGAGGGCAAACGACAATGCCCGTGCGGAAATAGAGAGGGCAAATGCAAATGCCCAGAATCAGATCGACCGTGCAAATGCGGACGCACAGGCAGAAATCGACCGTGCAAATGCCAATGCCCGCAATCAGATTGACAGGGCAAACAAGGATGCCCAAAACCAGATAGACCGTGCAAATTCAAATGCCCAGAACGAAATTGACCGTGCAAATGCAGACGCACAGAATCAGATAGACAAGGCAAATGCAGATGCCCAAAGCCAGATAAACAAGACAAATGCAGATGCTTCAAAACAACAGCTTCAAGATAAGATTGACAGGCTCCGGAAGATGGAAGAGGAAAGAAAGGCTTCAGGAAAGACCCAGAGTTCATCATCAAATTCGGCTCTTGATTCATTAAAGGCAAAGGCTTCCTGGGTTCAAATCCTGCTGGATGCCAAGAAAAAGAAAGCTAACTAAGCGGGAGATAGAAATATGAAAAAGCCAATAAAACTAGCACTTGCAAAACTTGCACTTGCGGCTGCCATAGGTACTTTTGTTTTTGATGCGGCGGCTCAGACTACATCTGTAGATTTTTCCAATTCTGACTCAACCGTACAGGAAGCAAAGGAAACCACACAGGAAACTGCAGAAGAAAAGAAGGTTGAACAGAAAAAGGATCCTTCAAAGCTAAGGACCAAGGCAAACCTCAAGGGAAATCCAGAGGCAAAAAAACGTGCATCTATCACAAGCGATCCGTATACCGGCTGGCTCTATATTCCGGAAAAACACTTTACCCTCCAGAACGGAGACTTGATGCTGGAACTGGACGGAAGAACCGGAGGCTTTTGCATTTATGCGATTCCTGAAACCGGCGGAGAAATACCACTGCTTTCAACCCATGACTCGCTTACAGGCTCATATTTCGTACTCCAGATAGACGGACGTAACTATGTGCTTACAAAGAGGAATGGAATAACAACCCAGGCACGCAGAACCCCATATGGCGGACAGTTGGTTTACCAGATTGGAAACAAGGCTCAGCTCATTGCGGATTTCAGCTTCATGCCTTCAATTGCGACATCAAGCAGGGTGGACATGATACGCGTGACCCTTTATGCAATAAACATGGCAAAGACAACAAAAACCATGGCGGTAAAGGGGGTTTTTGACACATATCTTGGCGAAGCGGACGGAACACATTTTTCAACAAAAACCCTTGGAAAAATCACCAAGGAAAAACAGTATACCGCTTTTTACGACGAACAGTGGATCAACTCGGAAAACTCAAAGGCTGCGATACGTTTCATACTTTCAAGCCAGAGGTTGGGAACCCCGGAGACTGTTACCATCGCCTCAAAGAACAAGGTCATGTCAGAATTGTGGAAGCCTTCAATTGACGAAGCCAGGGGATTCAATTCTGCTGCGGCATACAACAATTCAGCAATCGGCATAAACTGGAAGAGTGCGACAATAGATCCGTATCAGGTGGAAGCCTACACTTTCTATATATCATGCTCTACTGGTGGAAGCGAAGCCGCCGGTGAAAAATTCATAAAGGAACTGGATGCGGGAACCGTTGCCCTTATGCCGGATCATCCGACAAAACTCCTTAGTTCTACGGAACCACCAAAACCTGTCGAGCTTTCAGAAGCGGACATACAGACATGGTACTGGGAAAACATGCCGTCTGTTGTGGACCCGGAAAGCACCTACTGGAACAATTCGTCCATGTCGTTTACAAACGTTCCTTCTGCCGCAAAGGCTGCCGGATCTAAAGATTTTGATCAAAAATCCATTTCAGGCACTGGAAATTCAAGAGGCAACAATGTAGAATATGGAGATGGAAGCGACATTGACATGGAATACATTCAGCTTTTGCTTGACCACATTTCGGAAATAGAAAACAGTGACCAGGTAAATGACGCTGAACTTGAATTCCTTAATTCAGAAATTGATTCCGTCATGGAGAAGCTTCGGGGTTTTTAAGGTTTTAGGATATGGGAAAAACGGTTTTACAGCAGGCAAAACTTCTTATGAGTCAAAGGCGTTTTGGTTTTGCATCACGTCTTCTTGAGTCATATGCAGAAAACTACAGAGGTAGTTTTGAATATTATCTTGCCCTTGGAACTTCCTATCTTTATCTCGGTTATGAAGGGGACGCAGCTAAGTGTTACCAGCTTGCCCGCGAAATAAAAATCAACAATTCGGATCTGTTGATAGGTCAGGGGGCGATTTACCTGCGGCGCGGTGACATTCCCCATGCAGTCGAGTATTACCTTAACGCAAAGGATATTGATCCCAACAACGAAGTGGTTTTGAATGCCCTGGAATTCATCCAGAAAAATGCAGGAAACTATTCGGAAATACAAAAACTCAAGGCTAACGGAAAGATAAAATGCTTTTATCCCCCGGTTGGAATCAATCCGCTCATAATCAGAAACTGTGTGATGATTGGCCTTTTAATAGGTATCATAGTATCACTGTTCATCATTTTCTGGCCCAGGGAAAAAGTCCTTTATGACGGACCCCGAGGAGACCTGTCGGCACAAAAGCTAACCACAGGCGAAAGGAAGAACGCTGTCTCGGATGATCTGTCAACCGCCGCCGTGCACTACATTATGGACAATGACTCAATCAACGCAAGCTATGATGATGCAATCATGTACTGGCAGGAAAGACGTGACAATCCCGCCCGTGTGGAAATAAACCGCCTGATAAACAGCAACGCATCTCCTTCCATCAAGCAAAAGGCAATCATACTAAAATCATATCTTGCCGACGACATTACCTTTGACAAGCTTCCGGAAAGTGACAATTATTCATACGAAACTGTAGAAAGCGACCGTATCCTGTATGACGGATGTTTTGTTTCATGGACTGGTGCAATTGCAGACCCCGGAACAGCTGATGACGGTTCATGGTACTGCACCCTGCTTGTAGGCTATGAAACAGGCAAGCACATGGCAGGTTCGGTAAACGTAATCTTCCGCCCTGAAAATGTAAGCCCAATAAACACCGACAGACCAATCCGCATTCTGGGTGTCGTAAGCGAAGTTGGTGGAAAAATATACCTGGATGGACGTTCCGTATACCAGCCGGTAAGTGGCAAATTCGAAGAAAAATAAGCCCAAATCCATAGCTTTCCACTTTCAACTTTCAGTTTTCAACTTCCAACTTCCATGTTGTCTTAAATCCTTTAATTCGTTATAATCTTTTTTAAAGTTTTTTGAAATTTTTTGTAAATTTTTGTTAAAAAATATGGGGGTCTGCTACTAATTATAGTATGTAGGCAAAAAAAATCTGTTGGCCTATGTAAATTCGTGGGAGGAAAAGGTGGCAAAAATGGCAGAAGAAAAAGTACCGTCAGAAATGTCGGAAAAACTCAAGGCTCTGGAGGCGGCTCGTCTTCAGATAGAAAAGCAGTTCGGAAGCGGATCCCTTATGAAATTGGGAACCCAGACAGATACGTCTGGAGTTGACGTGATTCCTTCGGGTTCAATCCTGTTGGACGAAGCTCTTGGCGTTGGTGGTTATCCTCGTGGCCGTATCATCGAAATGTATGGACCAGAAAGTTCCGGTAAGACAACTCTGGCACTTCATGCGGTTGCAGAGGCACAGAAGCTCGGTGGCATAGCGGCCTTTATCGATGCCGAACATGCCCTGGATCCCGTATATGCAAAAAATCTGGGTGTAAATATTGATGAGCTTTGGGTGTCACAGCCTGATACCGGTGAGCAGGCCCTTGAAATCTGTGAAAACCTGGTTCGCTCGGGAGCTGTGGACATTATCGTAATTGACTCCGTTGCCGCCCTTGTTCCGCAAAAGGAAATCGACGGTGAGATGGGTGACTCTGTGATGGGTGTTCAGGCCCGCCTCATGAGCCAGGCACTCCGCAAGCTTACCGCAATCGTGGGCAAGAGCAAGTGCACGATAGTCTTCATCAACCAGATCCGCATGAAAATCGGTGTCATGTTCGGAAACCCGGAAACAACGACAGGTGGTAACGCACTCAAGTTCTATTCATCAATACGTCTTGAGATCCGCCGCATAGAGACAATCGAAGGCAAGGGAGAGGAAGATGCCCTTGGTAACCGTGTCCGCGTAAAAATCGTAAAGAACAAGGTTGCTCCTCCATTCCGCAAGGTTGAGCTTGACATATATTTCGGAAAGGGTGTTTCAGCATCGGCTTCACTCCTGGATTCAGCTGTAAAGCACGGCCTTATCGACAAGAGGGGCGCTTGGTATACCCGTGGAGAAGAAAAGGTCGGTCAGGGAAAGGAAAATGCCGTCAACTTCATCGAGACAAATCAGGATTACAGGCTTGAGCTTGAGCATGCATTAAGGGAAAAACTCTTCCCGGGTCAGGTTCTCCGCACAAAAGAAGGTGAAGTGGTAACCGAGGCACAGATCCGTGAATATGAAAAGCAGATGCGTGCAAAGGGTGTCGGCACAGGTGGTGCTCCAACGGACGAAGGTGTAAAACCGATTACAGCTCCTCAGGCTGCAGCGGCAACTCCCGCTCCGGAGAAAAAGGCTGCTCCAAAGGCAAGCTCAAAGACTGCTTCTCTGGCAAAGGCTGCATCTTCCGATAAAATTGTACCGGAGGAACTTTTTTGAGTCATCTGGTGGCGCTTGGGCTCGGAACCAACAGGGAATTCAACGGCCTTAATGGTCCCGGGCTTCTTGCGAGTGCATGCGTCAGCCTGTCCAGGTTTATCGCTTCCATGAGGTTTTCTGCGGTATACAGGACTGCTGCCATGTATGTGACCGATCAGGACGACTTTTACAACATGGTGGTTGCAGGTCGTTATGAAGGTTCTCCCAGGTCACTTCTAAACGCCATTCATTCACTTGAGGCGGAATTTGGAAGGGACAGGGAAAAGGAAATAAGGAACGGACCAAGGCCTCTGGATATCGACATAGAACTGTTTGCCAGACGCCGCATCGTTCAGGATGACCTGGTTGTCCCCCATGAGAGGATGACCGAAAGGGCATTTGTTTTGCGTCCCCTGCTTGATATTTTGGATAAAAATGCCGATGTTAATATATGGCCAAAAGGTTTTTATAGGGAAAAGCTGGAATCGCTTGCGGATCAGAAAATTGATCTGTGCATGTGCGAGGGTGACTTTAGAAACCTTGTAAAAAATGAAAGGCTAAAATAAAAGGCTCAATATCAGCATAGAGGCAAAAGAAATGGAAGAAACAGAAAAAGGTACCTCTTCAAGAAAATTTTTGGCGGGAAACTTTGAAGGCCCGCTTGATTTATTGTTGAGTTTGATCCGTGAAAACAAGATAAACATTTATGACATTCCGATTGCGGAGATAACCGAACAGTATTTGGATTATCTTGACTATGCGGTGGAACTGAACCTTCAGGATTTGAGCGAGTTTTACCTGTGGGCGGCCAAGCTTGTGTGCATAAAGAGCCGCATGCTTTTACCTGTGGACGTAACGTATGACGGCGATGAGAGCATGGAAGACCCGCGTGAGGAACTTGTTGAGCAGTTGATTGAATACCAGAAATTCAAGAAGCTTTCAGAGCTTATGGAAGAGCAGGAAGAACAGAGCGAGTGGAGTTTTGAACGCAAAAAGATAGAACGCATCTTGCCATTTGAGGACGATGAAACCCAGTGGGAAAAGATGGATACATGGCAGCTCCTTCAGGACATGCAGAAGATTTTCCGGAACCTTACCAACGTAAACCCGGACGAACGCATCCTTAACATGAAGGAAGAGATTACGCCAAACGAAAAGATTACGCTTATGAACGAGCTCCTTGAAAAAAACGGGGAATGCATGTTCACGGACTTGATAACAAGACGCGGAAATGAACTTGACGTAATATGCGCTTTTATGGCAATCTTAGATGCCGTCAAGATGAAAATCGCTGACATATATCAAAACAGGATGTTTGGAGACATAAAGATATGCAAGAAGAAAGTGGCAGCATAGAAGCACAGGANNCAGGAACAGGATGTTCAGGAAGAAATAAAAAGTGAAGAATCTGAAGCCAACGCCATAGAGGAAGAAAACGCAGGAAAGGCGGAGGACACGGAAACAAAGGCAGAAGAAGTTAAGGAAAATTCAAATAACCCAGACTTGGAGGAAGATCACTCGGAGGAAGATGAAGAGGCAAAGCTTGAGGCCACGCGTGAAAACCTTAACCTGGACAGCGAGACCGCACTTTTGGAGACAGTACTCTTTTTGGAGAGCGAACCGCAGCCTGTCGAGAATCTTGCAAAAATAACACAGTTCTCAGAAGATGTGGTAAACGAATGCATTGAACGCCTTAACGAAAAATATTCAAATGCTGATTCAGGAATAGAACTTTCAAAAATCATAGGCGGATGGATACTTACTCCAAAAAAAGATTCATTTGATCTTGTAAAGGAACGCTACGGAAAGAAAAACGAGGGCCGCTTGAGCAAGGCTGCCATAGAAACCCTTTCCATAATCGCATACAGCCAGCCGATTACCAGGGCAGAGATAGAAAGCATAAGGCATGTCAACGCCGACAACATGATGAGGGTGCTCCTGGACCGCAAGTTCATCAAGGAAGTTGGAAAAAAGGACATCCCCGGAAAACCTGTTCTATATGGAACAACAAAGGAATTCCTTGAATTCTTCCATTTGCAGAGCATAGCAGACTTGCCGCAGCTGGACGAAAAAGAAAGCGAGAGGTTCGATCTTGCCAGATAGTCAGAACGAAAACAGCGGAAAAAACGAATGGCGCCTGCAGCATTTTATGGCCCTGTGTGGAGTTGCAAGCAGACGTGCCAGTGAGGCAATCATTGCAGAGGGAAGGGTAAGCGTAAACGGTGTTACGGTAACTGTTCCTGGAACCAAGGTTACCCTAAAGGATAAGGTTTGCGTTGATTCAAAGCCCATTCAGTTTGAATCAGAAAAACGTTATGTTCTTCTGAACAAGCCCGCAGGTTATGTATGTTCGCTTTCCGACGAAAAGGGACGTCCCATAGCATCAGATCTTCTAAAGGAAGCATACAGCGAGCGCCTTTATAATGTCGGACGACTGGACATGTTTTCAACCGGACTAATTATCTTTACAAACGACGGCGATTTTGCAGCACTTCTTTCACATCCCTCCGCGGAACTTGAAAAAGAATACATCGTAGAGACAAGTCTTCCACTCCCAAGAAATCTTGCACAGGACTTCATGCATGGAATCAGGGTGGACAACGTGTTTTACCGCTGCAAGGATGCCCAGGAACTTAACTCAAGAAAAATGCGAATAGTCTTGATTGAAGGAAAAAACCGTGAAATAAGGCGCGTGTTTGAATCCCGTGAAATCGGAATAAAGAGCCTGACCCGAGTACGCATTGGTTCAGTTTCAATTGGGGATTTGGAACAGGGACAATTCAGGGACTTGACCGCCCATGAAATAAAGACATTAAAATCACTCTGCAGTCATACAGAAAAAAAGGAAGGTATATATGGTTATAGCTATTGACGGACCGGC
>DBWR01000074.1:93353-128001 GCA_002309305.1 Treponema sp. UBA1233
GCCGGCATTAACCTTGATGACGAAAAGGCCGTGCTTGATTTTGCTTCAGGACTCAAGCTGGATTACATTGACGCCAGGCTTTATGTCAACGGAAAGGATGTGGACGACCTGCTGCACCAGGACAAGGTTGATGCTGTTGTTTCAAAGGTTTCGGCAATTGTCCCGATCCGCCATCTTGTAAACGACAGGATGAGGGAAATCGTCAAAAAGCTCAGCATAATCTGTGAGGGACGTGACATGACCACCGTGGTTTTCCCCAATGCAGAATGCAAATTTTATCTTGACGCCAGTATAGATGTTCAGGCAAAGAGACGCTATGACCAGGGAGTAAGCAACCTTACCCTGGAAGAGATAAAACAGGCCATTATCGAGCGTGACAGGCAGGATAAGAACAAGGCCGAAGGTTCGCTAAAAAAAGCAAAAGATGCAGTATATATTGACACTTCGGACTTGACCATAAATGAGGTTTGTGAGATAATAATATCAAATTTAACACTTAAGGGTTATTATATGGAACAGAAGGAAGTGGAAATGAATGAGGCTCAGGATTCAAGCAACATTCACGCACAATTAGAAGCATCAATCAGTCAAATGGAATCCGTGGAAGGCGGTAACGTAGAAGGTACCGTTGTAGAAGTACGTGACGACACAGTTTTTGTTGACATCGGTACAGGACGCGACGGTCAGCTGCGTATTTCTGAGTTTGGAGACAGTGTACCGGGTGTCGGTGATAAGATTACCGTTTATCTCAAAAATCCATCCGGCAGAGACGGCCTCCCTGAAATTTCAAAACTCATGGCTGATGAAAAGCGCCTTTGGGAAGAATTCAATGTTGCTTATAAAGAAAAGAAGCCTGTAGACGGAACAATCGTTTCCCTTACAAAAGGCGGATATATGGTAGATTTGGGCGGAGGAATTTCAGCATTCCTTCCAATCAGTCAGGCAGACAGCCAGAAAGTCGAAAAAGAAGAAAAGCTTCTTGGACTCAAGGGTAAATTCTATGTAGAACGCCTGTTCACCAATAAAAAACGCAATGTTGTGGTAAACCGCCGCAAGTATCTTGAAGAACTCATCGACGTTAACCGTGACAAATTCTTTAGCGAAGTTAAGATCGGCGACACTGTAAAGGGTACCGTAAAGTCATTCACAAGCTTTGGTGCATTCATCGACTTGGGTGGATTCGACGGTCTTTTGCACATCAATGACATGAGCTGGGGTCACGTAACACGTCCAAAGGATTTCGTAAAGAAGGGGCAGGAAATTGAACTCAAGGTTATCCGCCTTGATCCGGAAGGAAAGAGAATCAACCTCTCCCTCAAGCATTTCTCAGAAGATCCGTGGGTACACTTTGAAGAAAGGTATCACGTAAACGACATAGTTAGCGGAAAGGTAACCAAGCTTACAGAATTTGGTGCATTCATCGAACTTGAAGAAGGAATCGAAGGTCTTGCACACATTTCTGAATTCAGCTGGACAAAGAAAATCAACAAGCCATCCGACATGGTAAAGGAAGGTGACGAGGTTCAGTGCATGATTCTTGGCTATGACATTCAGGCCGGTCGTGTATCATTGGGACTCAAGCAGGTTACCGAAAACCCATGGGATTCAATTGCAGACAAATATCCTGTAGATACAAAGGTAAAGGGCAAGGTTGTAAAGATTACAAACAGCGGTGCATTCATTCAGCTTGAAGAAGGCATTGACGCATTCCTTGCCGGCGAAGACCTCTCTTGGACAAAGAAGGTTAAGCATCCGGGCAGCGAGATCAAGGTTGATCAGGAACTTGAAGGAGTCATCCTTGAATGTGATCCTGAAAACCACAGGATTCGCATCGGCGTAAAGCAGCTTACCGACAATCCATGGAAGAAGTTTGCAGAAGAATATCGTCCGGGAAGCACTCTTGAAGGCGAAGTTTCAAGCATCACTGACTTCGGTATCTTTGTAAAGGCACCAAGCGGAATCGAAGGTCTTGTTAACAAGGCAAACCTCAGCGACAACCGCGAAGTTCCATTTGAAGAAGCAATCAAGAAATACAATGTCGGCGACAAGGTAAACGTATATGTCGTTAACATCGATGTAGAAAAAGAAAAGGTTGCATTCTCCGTAAAGGAATACAAAAAAGCACAGGCTCGTGCTGAGATTTCACAGTATATGTCCGGAACCAACGATGATGACGGTGCATATACAATCGGCGACAGCCTTAAAGACCAGAATAAATAACAGTGGTGTTCAATGGGTGAAGTAACGTCAATCGGAATAGAGAGGCTCAAGGCACTCGTTGAACTTACCACAAGCGTTAATTCCAATTACACTGATTCAAACGCACTGTTGGTTTCAATTCTCAAATCAGTAATGTGTTTGGTTCAGTGTGAATCTTCTTCCGTTCTTTTAGTAAACAATCAGGATGATTCATTAAAGTTTATGGTTGCCTTGGGGCCAAAGGGTGCTGAGGCTAAAAACATTACCGTATCAAAAAACAGCATTGCGGGTTGGGTCGTAAACCACAATCAGGCCGTAATCGTAAATGACGTAAGGCATGACCGCAGGTTCAATTCTTTGGTTCAGGAACGCACGAACTACATCACGCGCAACATGATAGCCTTTCCAATGCACGTCGGAAATGAATGTGTTGGCGTCATCGAAGTATTGAATAAAACTGATTTCCGTGATTTTGATGAAGAAGATCTTGCCATTCTTGAACTGTTTGGAAACCAGGCTGGTGTTGCATATCAAAACGCACATTTATACAGCAAGACAAAAGACAATATTGTAGTCCTTCAGGATGCTGTAAGCCAGGGAAAAGATTATCATACCTTTGTAGGAAAAAGCCCGATAATTCTTGACATACTCAAGGTTGTGGAAGAAGTTGCCAGAACATCATCTTCCGTTTTAATCATAGGTGAAAGTGGAGTAGGCAAGGAGCTTTTTGCAGAGCAGCTTCACCTAAAGAGCGACAGAAGGAACAAACCCTTTGTTCGCGTAAGCTGTGCGGCCCTTTCTCCAACCCTTTTGGAAAGCGAACTGTTTGGTCATGTAAAAGGCGCCTATACAAATGCAAATTCTTCAAGAATGGGGCGCTTTGAGATGGCAGACGGCGGTACCCTGTTCCTGGATGAAATTGGAGAAATGCCACTTGACCTGCAGGCAAAACTTTTGCGAGTAATTCAGGAAAAGAAATTTGAACGTGTAGGTTCCAGCGAAACAATTTCTGTTGACGTAAGGATAATCGCCGCAACAAACCGCAACCTGGAAGAGATGGTAAAGAACAAGACTTTCCGCGATGACCTTTATTACCGACTGAATGTTCTTCCCCTAAACATTCCTCCGCTAAGACGAAGAAAAGACGATATTGAACCTCTTGCAAATTTCTTCCTTCAAAAATACAGCAGCGAGATGAAAAAAAACTTCCACGGCTTTTCATCTGCGGCAAGCAAGGCTCTTTACACATATTCATGGCCAGGAAACGTCCGTGAGCTTGAAAACTCAATTGAAAGGGCATGCATTCTGGGACAGGGACCTCTGATTCAAATGATGGACCTGAGGCTTCCACTGCCTGATTCTGAGGACAGGGATTCTTACGGTGACATGGTTCATTCAACTGTAGAAGAACTGATTGGAGGAGAGGACAGGACCTTAAAGACCGCCCTTTCTGTCTTTAAAAAACAATACCTTACGCGGATACTTGAACAGACCGGCTGGAATCAAACCCGCACCGCACAGATACTTGACGTGCAGAGAACTTATGTTTCAAGGCTGATGAGTGAACTTGATGTAAAAAAGCCAAAATAAAAGTACGAAATCCGCTAAATGGTTTTGACAAAACTGTTGATTTTTTATATAATAATTGCATATTTTATTTGGAGTCCTAAAAATGGCTGATATTGTTGATAACGCAAAATCAAAGAAACAAAATAACCCTACAGAAAAAGTTGAAAATTTCATGGTACGTAATAGAAAACCTATTCTCATTGTGGGAATCTGCGTAATTGTTGCTGCCCTTGCAGTTTGTCTTTACCTTGGAATTTCTGATTCAATCCGCAAGAAGGCTCTGGCAGAAATAGAAGACATCGAATACAACTATACCAAGAACTTTTCAGAAATCACTGATGATGAGATTGCAACAAGGCAGGATACCGCTCTTGAAGAACTCAAGCCTTATCTTGAAAAAACAAATTTCGCAGGTGTTCGTGCAAACATGATTTGTGCAGACATCTATTTTTCAAAGAAGGATTATACAAACGCCCTGAATTATTACCTCAAGGCTGCCCAGGCTGGTGAAAAGCTTTATACAGCTCCAATCAACTGGTACAATGCCGCTGTATGTTCCGAAGAACTGGGAAACAACTCTGATGCAGTCGCATATTATCAGAGTGCCGCAGATTTCCGTGACTTTACTCTAGCATCACACGCTCTGTTCAATGCTGCAAGAATTAAGGAAGCGGAAGGCAACAGTGATGAGGCTGTGGTTTTGTATCAAAAGCTCGTCGATGACTATAGCTCAGATTCATGGACAAATCTTGGTAAAAGCCGCCTCGTTCAGCTCAGGATTGAAGGCAAGGCAGAATAAAGGCGGTATATGGGCACAGGTAAAAAAGGTTTATTAAAGGTTTTATCATTCCTTTTAACTGCCGTATTTATATGTGCCTGTGGACTTGATACATTCTATTATGTTGACAGTCCTGTATCCGATTCTCATATTGCATCGTATCTGTCAGACGATCCCGTTTCCAATTATTTTTCATGCCGCACGACAGAAGAAAGCCCAAGCGAAAACCAGTATATGTTCGGCTCAAGTGAATGTACATTCTTGGGAACCGAAATATATTACAAAATCTACAACAATGCATCTACAATGATTTCAACTGAATCCACCATAGGAAACATGGCTTCAGATTCCGGAACATCATCATCTTCCGCATCATATCTGATTGACACAAAGGGATATAAGCCCCTTAAGTTAAGCAGCGGTGCAGTTTCTCCGCTCATAAAGGCCGGCAGTTCCCCGCAAAACAGGTTCGTGTATATAAAGCTTACAGATTCTGAACCGATTTGTGTTTCATCTTCCCCAATGCAGATTTATGTTGCAGGAAATGAACTTTTGGTAGGCGGTAATCCTGTTTATCCCAGACGTTACATAGACAGCGGCAAGGGTTTTTCATTTGGATTAAATGATGACAATCCTGTTCCTCTACAGACCGATGAAGACGTAACATGGTCGGATTCAACGACAGAAACCGGCGTCTGGTATGTGGACATGTATGCAGTATCTTTGGCACGCGACGTAAATTATGCGCTGCAGTATTCACGTCCATACCTCATGGGTTCCGTATCCATCCGAACCGAATAAAAACTGGATTGTTGTCCCACTTGAAATTATTGGCCCAATATGATATTATTCAAACATTCGGCGCTTTAGCTCAGCTGGATTAGAGCATCTGCCTTCTAAGCAGAGGGTCGGCAGTTCGAGTCTGCCATGCGTCAATAAATAAGCCCTTCAGAATCACATGTATTTTGAAGGGCTCTTTTATTTGTAAATGAATGTGTTTTAGTTGGCAGCCTTATCCCGTGGAATCACAAGGTTAAGAATGATGCCGATTACAGTTGCAAGAGCTACACCACCCAAGCTGAATGTAAAGTCACTTCCAATCTTAAACTGCAGAAGTCCGCCACCGATTCCTATTACAAGAATTACGGAAGAAATGGTAAGGTTCCTCTTGTCCTTGTAGTTTACACCACTTTCAACAATTGTGCGCAAACCGGAAGAAGCGATCAGACCGTAGAGCAGGGTACATATTCCACCTAGAACCGGAGTTGGAATTGTAGAAATCAAAGCTCCGAATTTTGGACAGAAAGAAAGGAGTACGGAAATAACTGCGGCTCCTCCAATGACCCAAACTGAATATACTTTTGTGATTGCCATGACACCGATGTTCTCACCGTAAGTAGTGTTAGGCGGTCCACCCCATAAAGCGGCCCATGCTGTTGCAACACCGTCTCCCAAAAGCGTGCGGTGAAGTCCCGGGTCTTTTGTAAAGTCTTTTCCAACAACAGTTGATGTGGTGAGTGTATCTCCAAGATGTTCGCAGATTGTAGAAATTGAAACGATGACAAAGGTAAGGATGGCAACAATGTTGAATTTAGGAACCATCCAGAAATAAGAACTTCCGTCCCTCTGTAGGAATGGCAGTCCAAACCATGGAGCTTCCTTTACGCCTGAGAAATCAATCAAGTGATAGCTGTTAAAGAAGAATCCCATAATCAGGACAAAGAGATAACCTCCAATCAAACCAATCAGGATTGAGATGGTGTTAAAGAAACCCTTCAGGAATATTGTTGCAAGAATAGCTATGATCAGTGTAACTGCCGCTATGCTTGCGCATACAAGTGAATAATTGCCGTCCAGATAGAAGGCTTCATCTATGGCTGTAGGAGCAAGTCCCAAACCGATTACAATGATTACGGATCCGATTACTACAGGTGGAAGTGCCTTGTCTATCCATCCTTTTCCAGATACCTTGATGATTCCGGCCACAATTGCATAGAAAAGACCTGCGCATATGGCACCACCCATTGCATAAGGAACTCCATAGGTGGATGAAATTGTCTGCAGTGCGGGGATAAATGCAAAGGAAGATCCCAAAAATGCAGGAACCTTTGCTCCCGTAAGCAGAATGTAAATGAGTGTACCCGTACCGGCCGTAAATAGGGCAGTGGACGTACTAAGGCCTGTTAGAAGCGGTACCAGAATGGTTGCTCCAAACATTGCAAATACATGCTGAATGCTAAGCGGTATCCAGCGTCCGATTGGCGGTTTGTCGTGGGGTCCTAAAATCTCTTGACTTGAAGCCATTTGAACATCTCCTGTAATTTTTTAGTTTTTTACAGCTTTCATAATATCACATTTTGCCTCTTTTGATAACCTCCCAAAACGTTCAGTTCATCTATTACTGCCTTAAATTCTATTGGGGACTGTAATAATGGCCGATTTTATGATAGAATATGTTTATCTTGAAAAAACTTGGATTTTGGTTAATACAGTTGGCATTATTCTCTCTGACGCTGTTTTTTTCGTCATGCAGCCACAATTCATTGGATTCTGAATTTGAAATGTACACGCTAAGAAAAGAATCTGAAGAACTTGGTGCATCAATAAAATGGGAACAGGAAATTGAATCTTCAGTAATGAATTCCAGGTTGATTGGGGCAGACGGTATTGTAAAATCTCTTGCCGGAAATCCCCAGTACATTTTTGCATCCGGCGCGGAAGATGAATACGACCCCATTTATCCGATGATAGAAGGATTTGCATCTCTTGACATGAGGAATTGTCCCGAAGCCGCCAGAAGGACTCTCGATGAATTCTGTACAGCCATAGCATCAGCCAAAAATGCGGAATATTATATGGCTCAGGGATGCATGTATTCTCTTGTTCTTTTCAAATACGACCTGGGCAATTTGGGCTATTCAACTTTTTCTTCATACATTTTGGGGGAACCGTTTGTAAGCCAGGAGATTATGCAGTGTCCGGTACGTTTCTTGACAAAAGATGATTTTACACTTGATGTACTCCTTTACCTAAAAGAAGACAGTTCCGGTTTATACAAGATTCATAACATTGCCCTAAAAGGAGAGCTGTGATGCTAAAGGGGCTGGAAAAAGAAAATGTTCTTAAGACTCTCGAATCGGGAAACATAGACATAATCGTCAAAGACATGACCTTTGGAATGAATGTCGAAATCCAGTCCAAATATCTGTCGTTCAACCCACAGGGAATACTGCTTGTTTCAAAATCTTTTGGAACACTTGACAAATCTGTGGGTAATCAAATTAGCGTTCAATTCTATGTAAACCAAGTGGGCTATTGTTTTGATTCCACTCTGCAGGACAGTTCACAGGGGCTTGCAATAGTCATCCCAAAAAATATTGGACGTGTAAAGTCGTCTTCAACTCTTAATGAAAAATCATTCAGGGCAAAACTATTTTATTTTGACGAAAACAAAAAGACGGTTACAATTCCATGCCTGGTTCCAGATTCTTATTCACTTTTGTCACGTCCGGTATGGAATGATGTACCTGCGTCCGTACAGGATGAATGCCGAAAGCTTATGACTCAATTTGTAAACCAAAGGAAAACACAGTCACCGTCTTTGATTGGTAACGGAATGCATCTCCTCCCAATAGCATGCTATCTGTGCGATCCAGAAATGGAAGAAAACCTTGATACGGTCCACGGAACTCAAATCCCCCTGGACTTGATTTATATTGATGATGAAAAAATAGTATTCGGCAAAAGAAAATATGCTCAGGAACTTGAACTTGAATCAGATTACACTCTTTCTCTTGAAGTAAGGCTTTCTGCATTTTTAACACGCTCAATTTTGATTGGGTGCACTGTAAGCGACATATACGCCGCATCTTCTCCAGATCTTGAATGCTATTTGTGTACGATAACCCAAATCAAGGCAGAAGACGAACGCTTTATTGCAGAAAGAATGAAGTGACAGGCTTTGTCCACTCTATTTTGTTTTTTCCTGCTCAGAATTCTTTTTACCTGAATTCCCCAGAAGTATTGCAACAGGTTTTAGAACTGTGGTGTTTTCAAAAATGATTTTAAGGATAACAGTTAGCGGAACTGCAAGAATCATTCCGATAAAGCCCCACATCCATCCCCAGAAAGAAAGGCTTACAAGGATGATGAACGGAGAAAGCCCCAGGTCAGAACCTTCCCAACGAGGCTCTATGATGTTGCCCAAGATAAAGTTTATGGCAAGAACAGAGACTGACACAAAGATTATCATGCCCCATGACGGATAGAACTGAAGCAGTGCAAAAACAGTGGTTGTTGCCCAGGAAAGTATGGAACCCAAGGTCGGTATAAAGTTAAGGACAAATGCTGTGGCTCCCCAGATTACAGGAAAATCTAGCCCGGCTACAAGACATACTGTAAATACAAGAAGTCCTGTCAAAAGTGAAATCAGAAATTTTATGGAAATATAGTGGGTAACTTCCTTTACGGTGGTACTCGCAATTGACTTGATTTTTCCCTGAAGCTCCTCCCTGTCGGCAAAAGCAAGATTGACTTTCGGCTTCACCCCGTTAAACTCTATCAGGAGGAATATCATAAGAATTAAAACAACACCAAATACTTTTACAAATGAGACAAGGTTGGCACTTAAAGAAATTGCAAGGTTTTGGACGGCAGTACGGACATTAAGTGAATTCCACAGGTTGGTAAATAAGTCTGCTTCCTGATCATAATGAATTTGAAATGTCTTGCAGAAAAGCTGGTACAAATCAGTAAAGCGCTGTTCATAGCTTGGATAAACTTTTATTATTGATTTGATGGTATTGTAAAGCAGGTTGCCTATTCCAAAAATCAGGAAGAAGGATACCAGAAATACAAAGAGTATGCACAAAATCCACGGAATATGCAGCCTGTTGAGTTTCTTGCAAAAAGGATAAAACACAAAGGAAAGAAGAACCGAAAGAATTATGGGCAGACAGAATGATTCCGTAAGCTTTAGTACAGCCGCTATTGCAATAAACGTGAGTATGAGCATCATGTACATCAGCGGACTTTTGGAACTTCTTTCTGGCATTGTGATTCCTATTTCTTTGCCCTGTTGGATGAATAAACCGGTGAAGAGTCTTCTGTCTTGGGACCGATTTTATCAAAACCACAGTATGGAACAAGAACTGGTGGAACAGTAATTGAACCATCTGCATTCTGGTAGTTTTCAATGATTGCAAGCATGGCTCTTCCAACAGCAATGGCAGTACCATTAAGCATGTGAACGTATTTGTTCTTGCCGTCATCGTCGTGATATTTTACGTTAAGGCGGCGTGCCTGATAGTCTGTGCAGTTTGATGTGGAAGTAACTTCTCCGTAGTCTCCTTCGGGATGTTCTTCGTCAGTGCGTCCAGGCATCCATGCTTCAAGATCCCACTTGCGGTAGGCTGGGGCACCAAGGTCTCCAGTACATGTATCAACAACACGGAATGGAAGTCCCAGTCCTGTAAAGATTTCTTCCTCAATCAATCTTAGTTTCTCATGGATTTCATCGCTCTGCTCAGGGAGGCTGTAAACGAACATTTCAACCTTGTCAAACTGGTGTACGCGGTAGAGTCCCTTGCTAAAGTGTCCTGCGGCACCTGCTTCCCTTCTGAAACAGTGTGACAGTCCGCAATAAAAAAGCGGCAGCTTGCTTTTGTCAAGAATTTCCCCTGAATGGAAACCGCCCAAAGTGATTTCTGCAGTGGCAACAAGACATGTTCCTTCATCTTCAATGGCATAAACATTGCTTTCGTTTCCACGTGGATTAAAGCCGATTCCCTTGAGGATTTCTTCGCGTGCAACATCTGGAGTTATAAAGGTAGTGAAGTTGTGCTTGCGGAGTATGTTAAGTGCATACATGATGAGAGCCTGTTCCAAAAACACTGCTTCGTTTTTCAGGTAATAGAATTTTGGTCCGGATACTTTTGTTCCACGGTCAAAGTCGATGAGGTCTAGTGCTTCCCCAAGAGCGACATGATCCTTTGGCTTGAAGTCAAATTTGCGTGGAGTGCCGACTTTCTTTACTTCAAGGTTTTCCGTGTCCAGTTTTCCGATGGGAACATCAGGATGAGCCATGTTAGGAATCTGGCGTGCGGCTTCTTCCATCTGAACTTCAATTTCTGCAAGACGTTTTTCTGCCTCAGCGACTTTTTCCTTTATCTGCTTTCCTTCTTCGATGTATTTCTGCCTTTGCTCGTTATCAAGCTTCTGCTTCATAAGGGCGGCATTTTCGTTCCTTTTCTGCTGGTAACCCTGGAGTTCCGTTACAGTTGCGGTCCTTTTGTCATAAAGCTCAACAACCTTATCTGCGTCTGCATTCATGTTGCGGTTCTTGATGTTTTCTTTTACCGCCGCAAGGTTTTCCTTAATAAATTTGTAGTCTAGCATAT
The DNA here is from genome assembly GCA_002309305.1 of Treponema sp. UBA1233. Lineage (GTDB taxonomy): Bacteria > Spirochaetota > Spirochaetia > Treponematales > Treponemataceae > Treponema_D. The sequence continues at coordinate 104,298 of DBWR01000074.1, forward strand.
ATTCCTCTTATTTATCTTATGTTGATGTAAAAACGCTTGATGTAAATGACCCTTTCGTTGGCAGGCTCCCAGTACTTGCTGTATGGATAATTCTTTACCAGAGTCTCGTATGCTTCAAGAGCTCCCTTTATGTTCCTGCTGCTTCCCGGTGCCTCAAGTGCCTGTCCCTGAAGGTAAAGTGCCTCGTCTGTTTCAGATGTTGATGAGATGAAGAATTCATCAAGGTAAGAAAGACATTCTGCGTATTTAGCGTTTTTGTAAGCTTCCCTGGCCTTTTCCAAAAGCTCGCTTCCAGAGAGTGAGCTGTAGTCGGAACCAGTATTTGCCGCAATGCTTGGACCTGAAGCTATAGAAGATGAAGAAGATGATGATCCGTATGAAGGATAATCGTAGCTTTCTTCTTCATAGGAGTATGTTGTCATGTCGTCATAATCTTCTGTGTCAAAGCTGTCTTCAGATGGTGAACTTGCACTTCTGGAAATTGAACGTGTTGTAGGATTTCCTGTTGCAATTGAAGCTGATGCAGAAGACTTTCCACTTGAAGTACTTGTTGAGCTTGTAGAAGTTGAGCCGGATGATGCACTGCGGGTAGAGTTTGAGCTTGATGTTGCCGGTGCAGTTGAAGTTGTGGCAGATGATGTATTCTTTGTTGCACTTGAGCTAGATGTTGCAGGCTTGGTTGTGGTTGTCTGAGTTGTAGAGCTTGTGCTCTTTGTTGTGCTGGTGCTTGAGTTCTTGGTCGTGCTTGATGCTGCAGGTTTTGTTGATGCACTGGATGTAGAGGAGCTTGAACTCTTGCTTGTACTTGATGAGGCTGGTGCAGTTGAACTGGCACTTGAACTTGATGTAGCAGGTTTGCTTGTGGTGGTCTGTGTTGTTGAACTTGTGCTCTTGCCTGTTGTTGAGCTTTTTCCAGTTGATGATGTCTTTGGAACTGCCACTGTGTTTTCTTTTGGTGGGTTGGGAACTTCAAGAGTGTATGGAGTTTCAGGTTCCTTGTGTACATCCTTTACTGTAGGAGTTATGTAATCAAAATCATTGGAATGTTGTCCGCCGGGGACTGCCTTTGCATAGGATGGAGCCACAACCTTGCTGGATGTTCCGCTTGTCCTGTCTTCCACAATGACTTCAAGATAATCGCTTATTGAAGTACCGTTGAGGGGGTCAATGCAATAGAAGTGGAGAATTACCGTTCCCGCATCTTTTGAACAAAGGGTAAACTTTGTATCGTCACGTCCCAGTTTCCTTCCAAAATAGCGCAGGTGATTTGTTTCTTCGGTTTCGCCGAGGTAAATCCATTCGTTTCCTGGATATTCAACTTCAAGATACTGGTTGAGTCCGATTGTCACAGAACGTGATGGAGTTACGTTTGGATCCGCATCAGGCCTGATATCCCTCCATGCAAGGGTTGCTCCTGATACCGGGGCCTGTTCATATTCATCTTCTACCGGAGTAAAAAAGATTTCGTTGTCATCGATTTCAAGATATTCCGGAATGTTGTCCGATTTAGTTGTGGTTCCTACATTCTGTGCAAAAAGTACAGAAAGTGAAACTGACGTTGCAAGACAAAAAATACAGATTGTCTTAAAAATTTTTTTCATGGTGCTGCTCCTAATATTTCTTGAACGAGCGTATCATTGTCCCGTCCCAGCTCTTCTACGGTGGCTGTACCTGGAATTGTGAACCATTGGTCTGTCTGCTCCTGATCCCATTTTTCGCCCGTTGTTCTGGAAAAATAATAGTCTTCCGTTACGGTTGTGTTTTGGGGGAGCATGAAAGGGTCTTCCTGATTATGAGAGATTGTTTCTGGAACGGATGATTTTTTTCCGGATGCCGCCACTCCAATGATCAGAATCAAAAGGAGAACGGCAAGCCCAATTATTATGCCCAAGGCAATTTTTCTATGCTCGTTTAAGAAATCGCCGATTTTTTCTATAGAATTTTTAAAGGTTCCCATTACTCCCATTTACCCCTTCAATCTATATTTTCCATGGAATTGGCATTTGCGTCAATGTCTGAACCCTGATTTGTGGAGGAATTTTCAGGATTTTCTTGGTCGAAACCCTCTTTTTCCCCTGTTTCCACGTCATTATCACCGGTATCAGCGGATTCTTCCTCTGTTTGAACTTTTTCCTGCGTTTCGGATGTTTCCTGTACAGGTTCCTGAGGTATCTTAAGGGATCCGTCTGGATTGTGTTCACGTCTTGGAGGTCTTGGCGGCAATACGACACCTTCTTCCGGCTCAACATCTTCTTCCACAAAATTGTCGTCCGCTTCGTATGGTATGTTGGCGTTGAGGGTGTCTTCATCCTTCCTCATCTGAACGACTTTTGTGACCCCGCTTTCTTCCATGGTGACACCAATCATCGTGTAAGCGCCCATTGCGGTTTTTGTATTGTGCGTGATGACTATGTACTGGCTTACGTTTGCAAAAGAACGGAGCACGTTTACAAGGCTTATGACGTTCTTGTTGTCAAGGGCTGCATCGATCTCGTCAAGAAGACAGAATGGACTTGCGTGAACCTGATATGTGGCAAACAGAAGTGCCATAGCGGTCATTGTCTTTTCTCCACCGGAAAGCAGTGAGATGCTCTGGAGCTTTTTTCCCGGCGGCTGTGCATAGATTTCGATACCTGTGGTAAGCACGTTTCCCGGATCCACAAGCCTTAGGTCAGCACGTCCGCCTCCATGACCTTCGCTGTCTGCGAACATTCGCCTGAACATGTTGTGGAAGTTGCGCCTGATTTTGTTGTATGTGTTCAGGAAGAGTTCCGCTGACTTGCTCCTGATTTCCTCGTTTACGCGCACAAGGTTGTCGAGTGATTTTTTCGTGTCGGCAAAGCTTTCCTGCTGGCGTTCGTAGCGTTCCTTTTCTTCGGCAAACTGCTCAACTGCCATGAAGTTTACCTGTCCAAGCTCCTGAATCTTTTGTTTTGTGTCGGCGAGTTTCTTGCGCAGTGATTCCGGAGCTTCAGAAATGGTATACATCCTCTCTTCAAATTCCATGAGGTCTCTTGAAAAATTGTCCTGGAAATTCTGCTTGATGTTTCGGATGTCCGTTTCGTTCCTTGCAATGTTGACGTTGAAGTTTTCAAGCTGCTCCTGACAGCGGTTCTTTTCGTCCTGCTTTTTCTTGAGCACGCTTTCTTTTCCGCTGACTTTTGAGTTGCATTCCTCCACTTTTTTGTTAAGGTCATCAAGCTCACTAAAGAGTTTTTCTCCCTTTACCTGAAGGTCCGCTATCTGTTCGTCTATTTCTTCAATCTGTTCGGATATGTTTTCCTGCTGCTTGGTTTCCTGGAAAAGTTCGTCTTCCTGTTCCTTGAGTGCAGTTTCTTCAGATGCAAGTGTTTTCCTCAAAGTTGAAATCTGCTGTTCAAATGAATTCATCTGCTGAATCATTACGGCACGGTTTGTCTGCAGCTTGGTGAGGGTTTCCTTGTATTCGTTAATCTTTTTGTTAAGCTCTTCATTCTGCCGGTTAAGGCCCTCGTTCTCTTTGGAGATTGCATCAATCTGGTTGTAATTGTCTGATATGGCGTCATCAATTGAACGCTTTTTGGTGATGATTCCTTCCGGAGAAAGAAAGTCGTCGATGAACAGAGGGGATGTCTTTATGAACGTGTCGATTGAAACAGAAAGTTCGTCAAGCATCGTGCCCAGCTGTGTAAATGCCTGCACCGCATCCTCTCCGAATTTTGAAGCGTCCTTTTCCGTGTGTGACGCAAGGCTCGTATAATCCTTGAAGATGTTTGTCCTTCCGCCGGTAAAGATTTTAATTTTTTCCAGCTGGGTGTTTATGTCTTCCTTTGCCTTTTTGTTCTTGACGGAGGAATATCCTGCTTCCTTTAATTTTGCATCCAGTTCCTTAACTATGTCTTCCGTAATTGCCGCAAGCTGTTTCTGCAACTCTGAACGTTCCGCATCCAGATTGTGTATTTTTCCTGCATTGGTTCCAATCTGCTTTTGGTTTTCGTTTATCTGCCCGGAAGAAAGCTCTATGCTGGAAGTAAAGTTTTCTATGTTCTGCCGTATGGTTTCCAGTTCCTTTTCCTTTTCGTGGAGTTCCGCATTACGGCTGTCTATGTCCTCGTTGTATTCGTCAATTCTTTCGTGTATGTTTTTGATTCTGTTTTCTATCTGACCGATTTTTTCCTTTACCGAACTCTGCTGAAGGCGGAGGTTTTTTGACATCTCCTTTTTGCCTTCCTGTTCGGCTCCCAGTTTTGCCAGTTCCTGCTGCTTAAGGCTTATCTGTTCAGAAAGAGTCTTGATTCTGTCAGTGTTTTCGTTGAGGGTGTTGTATATTTCTTCAATTTCCTTTGCATAGGCGTCACGCTTGGCCTTGATTTCCTCAACCTTCTTTTCCTGCCTGGCCTTGTTCTGGATGAATTCCTTGAGCTTTAGAAGCTGAATGTCAAGTTCGTAGTTGAATTTGTCATCGTTGTATTTGCGGTATTTTGAAGTCTTGTCCGCCTGAACTTTAAGGGATTCGTAATTGCGTTTTGTCTCTGCAAGAGTTATTTCTATCTGGGCAAGGTTTATCCTTGTGCGTTCAATTTCCCGTTCTGCTTCCGCAACCTTTGCCTTGCTGCTTGTGATTCCTGCCGCCTCTTCAAAAAGATAGCGCCTGTCTTCCGGTTTTGATGAAAGGATCTGGTCGATTTTTCCCTGTTCCATTACGGAGTATGCTGCTTTTCCGACACCAGTATCCATAAAGAGCCGTCTGATTTCTGTTCCTGTTACCTGACGGTCATTGATGAAGTATTCGTTTTCTCCTGAGCGGTAGAGGCGTCTTTTGATTGCAATTTCTTCGTCGTCAATTTCAAGAAGTCTGTTTTCGTTTGCTATTGTTAAGGTAACTTCCGCAAGAGACAGGGCGGGGCGGGATTCAGTTCCGTTAAAAATAACGTCTTCCATTGTTGCAGCCCTGAGGTTTTTTGAGCGGTTTTCTGCCAGTACCCACTTAATCGCATCGACGACATTGCTCTTTCCACAACCGTTTGGTCCAAGCAAGGCTGTGATGCCGTCAGCAAAATTGATTCGAGTACGATCGGCAAATGATTTAAATCCAAATATCTCAAGACTTTTTAAAAACACGTCTATTCCCCTTCTAATCGCAAACCATTATATCAGTTTAAAAGCTCTTGAACAATAGGTATTGAACTTAAGCTTAGCGTTCCTAGTGCCATAAACGGGGCAAAAGGTGCTTTTTGAATTTTTTCCGAGTGTTTTCGGGAATTTACTATAAAAAAATATAGTGCACAAAAGACTGAACCGGCCAAAAATGCGGGGAAACACCATGGACCACAAACAAGGGCGCATGAGGGACTGTATTTTATGTCTCCCCAGCCCAAACCCAGGTTGGAAATCCTGCGCACAAAATAAAAGAGGACAAAAGACATGACGGCGCAAATCAGATATATGAAAAGGTTCCCGCGCGAAAATGCAAGCCTGTATGCCACAAGCAATATGGCGGAAAGAAGGTTGAGGACGTCAGGAATCATCAGGCTGCGCAAGTCGCAAATGCATATGGGAATGGAAAAAATCAAAAAGATCAATGCTGCAAAGACTGTGGGGTAAGAGAACAGTGCGTTAAGAAACATGGCCTTCCCCGTCTTCCTCTTCCGTAAATTCAGAAGGGGCGACAACCCGGCCCTTGTACAGTTCCTTGGGGTAGACTGTTATGCCCAGCTTTTTCTCCATTTTAGAATACAGGAACATTTCCTTTTCGTCACCGATTACGCAATTGATGCCGGAACCACCCGCTCTGGCTGTTCTTCCTGCCCTGTGTATGAAGAAATCCGCCTTGTCGCTCAAGTCCATTTGAACCACGTGGGTAATCTTTGGAATGTCCAGTCCTCGTGAGGCTAAATCTGTTGTCACCAAAATGGGAAGTTTGCCGCTCCTGAACCGGTCCAGAAAAATCTTGCGGAGTTTTTTGTCGGTTTTGGAACTGAATCCCTCGCATTCGATTTTTTTGTATTTGAGTTTAGAGACTATGTTTTCCACCTGGTCAGTGCGGTTTGTAAAGACAATAAGCTTTTCAGGCTGAACTGCATGTATGAAACTTCTGAGCGTGTCTATTTTCTGCTGCCTTTGGGCGTAAATGGCCCAGTGTTCTATTTTGTTCCTGAGCACCTCATGTGAATCCACGCTTACAAATTCCATCGGCTCTGAGTTTCCCTGCTCGCCACGTACCTTTTGAAGTATGTTTTTTGTGTATTCGCTGACTGTCGCCGAATTCCCTATTATCTGAACGTCCTTGTTCAGCCTGTCCAAAAGTGCCTGGGTTTCATCCCTCAATTCCGGGCTTAAAAGTCGGTCTGCCTCGTCCAGGACCAGATGCCTTACATTATCTGCCTTGAGCTTTTTCAAGTGGATAAGTTCAAGAATTCTTGCAGAACCTCCAATTACGATTCTTGGATGCTCGCGGAGTTTGTCTATCTGCTTGGAGATGGGGCTTCCTCCGATGCATAGGGTACATGAAAGATCGCTTACTGCCTGTATCTGAGCCTTTATCTGGGCTGCAAGTTCGTAGGTGGGGGATACAACCAAAAGGGATATGTCTTTTGCATCCTGCGCGTCATTTTCAAGTCTGTCTATAAGTGGCAGGAGGTATGCCAGAGTTTTTCCACTGCCGGTTTCGCTCTGGAACATGACGTTTTTTCCCGCGTGAACCATGGGTATGACTTTTTCCTGAACCAGGGTGGGTTCAATGATTCCGTTTTTTTCCAGACGTCCGACTATTTGATTTGAAATCCCCAAATTGATAAAAGAACTACTCATAAAAATACTATAGCATATTTTTGCAGTTTTGTGGTATACTGTAAGCCTATGAAAGTTGGAATTGATACTTTTGGCACTGAACATGGAAGATCCGGGCTTGGCTCATATTTGATCTCACTGGTCAAGAACCTTCCTGAATCTGAAGATATATCTTATGAGCTCTTTGGGCCCGAACTGGACCGCTTTACTTTTAACGGGGACCGTGATTTCCCCTATGTTTCCGTACCCACGCTTGATACAGACAAGAGTGACTTGCGCTGGCACAAACTCAAGGCGAATTCTTTTGGTAAAAAACAGCTTTATGACGTGATTCTGTATGCCTCTGGTTCCAGAATGATTCCCGACCGCTTTAAGGTAAAGGGTGTTGCCGTAGTAAACGACATTGTAAGTTCCGTTTTATCCCACACTGAGGGATTTGGTTCTAGGCATCAGATTCGTGCGGGGCTTTCACATGTAGACTGCATAATTGCGTCCAGCCAGTACATAAAAAAGGACATTGAGCGCTCGAAAATACACTGCAAGCGCATAGAAGTCATTCACAACGGTGTCGATCAGACCTTGTTCTATCCAAGGGCAAATGCCGAAGTTGAATCCGATCTCGTGGACATAAAACCCTTTGCAATAAAAAAACCGTATTTGATTTATCCAAGCCGCATTAACAATTCCGGGAAAAAACATGTTGAGCTTGTAAAGGCTTTTACAATTTTTAAGGAAAAAACTGGTGCTCCCCATCGTCTGGTCATTGCAGGAAACGAGAGTCAGGCATATGGGGATCTGGTTCACAAGGCGGTTTTTGAATCCAGTGCCGCAAGTGACATCTTCATTACGGGGCACTTCCCATACGAAAATTTCCCCGAGCTATACAGGAATGCGGAGGCCTGCCTGTTCCCGTCCGTTACCGAGGGAGTTGGACTTTCCGTTCTGGAGGCCATGGCATCGGGAATTCCTGTGGCATGTGCTTCTGCCGGTGCATTGCCGGAGGTAGCCGGAAAAAACGCCCTGTATTTTGACAGCAGCAATATTCAGGAAATGGCGGATTCAATTGAACGTATCGTAAGTGATGAAACCCTGCGTTTAAAATTAGTAAAGGACGGCCTTGAGTGGGCAAAACGTTTCTCGTGGGAAAAGAATGCCCTTGCTACTGTAGCCGTCCTTGAATCGGTATTGGGAAAATAAAAACTTAAGCGGTCTTCTGGTCAATCAGCAGTGTCTGAATGTCCGGATGAACCTTCTGTTCTACAATATCCTTTGTAATCTCAAGTTTCTTTTTGCCCTTGATGCTTGGAATCTCGAACATTATGTCAAGAAGTATCTGTTCCACAATGGCTCTGAGTCCACGGGCACCGGTCTTGTTCTTTATGGCGATGTCAGCAATCTTGTCGATGGATTCCTCGTTAAACGTCAGGTCAACATCATCGATTGCAAAACTGGCCTGGAACTGCTTGGTAATCGCGTTCTTTGGTTCGGTAAGGATGCGCCTCAAGTCATCACGTGTGAGTTCCTTTAAGGCACAAGTCATCGGAAGACGTCCGATAAGCTCTGGAATCAGACCAAACTGTACGAGGTCGTCAGAAGTTACCTGATTCAGCAGCTCCATGCGTTCCTCGTCGGTCCTCTGGGTTCCCTTGGCTCCAAATCCAATTGAAGAAGTGGAAAGCCTCTGTTCGATTATCTTGTCAAGTCCAACGAAAGCACCGCCGCAGATGAACAGGATGTTTGTGGTGTCTATGTCAATCATTTCCTGGTTTGGATGCTTGCGTCCTCCCTGAGGTGGAACGGATGCATGGGTTCCTTCCAGAATCTTGAGCAATGCCTGCTGAACGCCTTCTCCGCTAACGTCTCTTGTAATTGAAGTGTTCTCGCTCTTTCGGCTGATTTTGTCAATTTCGTCAATAAAGATGATTCCCCTTTCTGCCGCACTGACATCTCCGTCCGCTGCATTTATAAGCTTAAGGAGAACATTTTCAACGTCTTCACCAACGTATCCGGCTTCAGTAAGTGTTGTGGCATCTGCTATGGCAAACGGAACCTTGAGCCTTTCTGCAAGGGTTTTGGCAAGAAGGGTTTTGCCGCTTCCTGTTGGCCCCAAGAGAAGGATGTTTGATTTTTCAATTTTGATGTCGCTGATAGCCTGTTTTTCCTTTGATACGGAAAGCTGCTTGTAATGGTTGTATACTGCAACGGAAAGGACTTTTTTTGCCTTATCCTGACCGACGACATATTCATCCAGATATTCCTTGAATTCTTTTGGAGTGGGAACTTCGGACATGTCGATTGGAGTCATGGAATGGCGCTCGTCATTCAATACGGTTTGACATGCCGCCACACAATGTTCGCATATGTAAATTGAATCATTCGGAGCTTTTATTACCCTACGGTTTTCATCTGACGGACGACCGCAAAAAGCACAGAATTGCTGTTCAGTTTTTCCAAAACCCCTCATCATTTATCTCCCTTTTTGGCATTTTCCATTATGTGATCGATTATGCCGTATGCCTTGGCTTCCTCTGCATCCATGTAGAAGTCACGCTCGATGTCACGGGCAATTTCTTCCTCTTTCTTTCCCGTCTGCTGCGCAAAATACTTGATGCTGAGTTTTTTAAGGCGGCCAATTTCCTTTGCCTGGATTGCTATGTCAGAAGCCTGTCCCTGAGCTCCACCCCAAGGCTGGTGAATCAAAACTCGGCTGGAGGGTAGGGCATGACGTTTCCCGATTGTTCCGCCTGCAAGAAGCATTGCACCCATGCTTGCCGCCTGTCCTATGCATATGGTCTGAATATCGCATTTGACGTACTGCATGGTGTCATAAACCGCAAGACCGGCAGTAACTGAACCACCCGGGCTGTTTATGTACATGTTTATGTCTTTTTCCGGATTTTCACTTTCAAGATACAAAATCTGTGCAACAATCATGTCTGCATTTTCATCACGGATTTCTCCGTCAACAAAGATTATGCGGTCCTTTAAAAGCCTTGAATATAAATCGTATGCATGTTCACCGTTTCCGCTGCGTTCTATAACTGTTGGTGATGAATAATAACCCATATTGCAAACTCCTCATATATATAATATAAACAAAAAAAACGGAATACGACAAGAGGAATTTCTCGTGCATTCCGTTTTACTTGGTTCTAGTCCTGTTTTTTAGTGGTTTTCGGACTTGAACAGATCGGCAAATGCAACTTTGTCGCCCTTAGCAATCTTAACTTCCTTGTAAAGGGCTTCAAAAAGCTTCTCTTCCTTTGTATCATCAACAAGGTATTCTTTATTCCTTGGGTCTTCGTAGTGCTTTTTCACTTCATCAAGCGTGATACCCTGTTCATCGGCAATTTTCTGGTATTGGGCCTCAACTTCTTCCGGAGTTACGGAAATGTTGCGGTCACGGAGCAGGAGGTCCACGATGATGCGGCTCTTGAGCATTTTTTCTGTATCTCCAGTCCACTGCTTTACCATGTCTTCCTTTGTCTGTCCAGAAGAAAGAATCATTTTCTCAAGCTGTTCCGGTGTTGTCTGGAACTGCTGTGCCATCATGTTCCATCTGGCATCCTGTTCTGCCTTTACCATTGATGCCGGCAGGTCAAACGGATTTTTTTCAACAAGCTGCTGCAAAAGGCTCTGGCTCTTGAGTTCTGCAAGCTTGCGTGTCTTTGAGGTTTCCATCTGGCGCTTGATGTCGTTCTTCAAATCATCAAGAGTCTTGTATTTTTCGCTTACGTCCTGTGCAAGGTCGTCGTCAAGCGGAGGAAGATTCTTTTCCTTGATTGCTGTGACTGTTACGCTGATTTTCTTGGTTTTTCCGGCCAGGTTTTCGTCAGGATCCTTTTTGTCATACTTTTTGGTGATTGCCTTTGTCTCATCCTTTTTCATTCCGATGATATCGTCGTCAATCTTATAGATGTTTTCGCCTGAACCTACAGTAAATACAAATCCTTCGCGCTTTGAGCCTTCAATAACTGCATCATTGTCATCAAGTTCAGAATAATTGATTGTAACGATGTCGCCCTTTGCAAGACCTTCTCCGTCCTTTTTGTCAAGGATTGTTGAGTTGCGTTCCTGTATGGCCTTGAGTTCTTCTTCCAGATCCTTGTCGCTGATTTCTACCTGTGGCTCCTTGATTGTAATGCCGCTAAAGTTCTTTATTTCAACCTGAGGGAATACGTCATAGACAACAGAAAAGGTCAAATCCTTGGAAAGGTCAAATTCCGGCATCTTGTCGCCTTCAAGACGAGGCTGAGCATAGGGGAGGGGACGGTAATCCTTCATGTCGTCACCCTGCAGTATTTCGTTGAGGGCATCATCAATGATGTTTCCCAAAACTTCCATCTTTATGTCTTCGCCGTATTTTTGTACGATGATATTGGTCGGTACGTGACCCTTGCGGAATCCAGGAAGCTGAATGTTCTTTGCAATTTTTGAAAGTCCTGAATTATAGCTTGTTTCCAGATCCTGTTTTGAAACGGTGGCGCTAAGTCTTACTGCTGAGTTTTCAATTTTAGTGATTTCTTTGGTAATGTTCACTTAAGTTTACCCCTTGTATAAAAATCGGCCCGCATTCTTGAGTTTTTTCGATTGCGGTAAAAAAAAAGCGATTTAGAAAACATCTAAACCGCCTTATATTTAGAGCGGGAAACGGGAGTTGGACCCGCGACATCCACCTTGGCAAGGTGGCGCTCTACCACTGAGCTATTCCCGCAAATCTCTTTCGCATCCGCTTTTTGCAGCAGTAATTGCTGAATAAGGCTTGCGAGAGGAGGGACTTGAACCCTCACGCCTAGGGCACTAGATCCTAAGTCTAGCGTGTCTGCCAATTTCACCACTCTCGCAAAATTGCAAAGTGCCAAACCGGCTTCTTACAACGGAGTGTTTCAAAATCCGTATGAGCGATGGGAGGATCGAACTCCCGACCCGCAGATTAAGAGTCTGCTGCTCTACCAGCTGAGCTAATCGCCCGAAACAAATCATGCGTCCGACACGGCTCGAACGTGCAACCTATGGATTCGAAGTCCATTGCTCTATCCAGTTGAGCTACGAACGCGAACATATGGCACTGTCCGAATCGTTCAGGAGGGTGCCTGGTGGGTTTCGAACCCACGACAACCAGATCCACAATCTGGGATTCTACCCCTGAACTACAGGCACCATGTAATCGACATGAGCCAATATATCAGAAAACCCGCTAATTTGTCAAGCGGAATAATTATATTTTTTCACAAAATATAAAAAAAATCAAGAATGTAAAATTCTTCATTTGTTGAAGTAAAAAAAACTAAAGATGGAATTTCAGATTCCGATAATCGTATTAGGAAACCTGTAGAGGGGACAAATTCTAGCTCTAGGAGTAAGTATTATGGGTGAAGCCGTTAAGGAAGAAGAAAAGGAAACGGAAAATGTTGATTCCGTAAAACAGAAGGTTGATGAGTTGAAGCGTAAAACCAAGGCAGCCCGTAAGGCAAAGAAGCAGGCGGCAGTCAAAAAAATCGCAGAAAGCGGTGATAATGAACTTCTGCAGATTCTTGTGGCACAGAATGACGTCCTTGATTGCATGTTGACTCAGCAAAAGAAGATTCATGACAGTGTAAAAGAGCGCAAGTGGGTGGAGCTCGAAAACTGCATTAATAATATGAAGGCATACAGTGATGCTTTTGTGAATCTTGATCAGTGCAGGGAAAACTTTGTGGGGGATAACAAAGACTTGTATCTGATGCCGGAAGTCCGGGATGTGTTTGCAAGCGTACGTACAAAGCTGTCAAAAAGCAAGATAGAAAACAGTGCTTTGGCAACTTACGTCACTTCGACAAGGGAATTCGTTGATGGAATTCTTGAAAACTGTGTTCCGCAGTCAAGGACAAAGGTATACGGCAGAAATGGTAAAATAATCCGTCCCACCGCAGAAAGTGTAGTGTTGGACGCTTTAGTATAAGAAACAAACCTTTATTATAGATAATGGATTATCTGGAGGAATAGAATGTCTGGTTCATTTGGTGGAATTGAAATTGGAAAAAGATCTCTTATGGCTCACTCACTGCAGATTCAAACTGCAGGTCACAACATCTCCAATGCAGACACAGAAGGCTACACTCGCCAACGTGTAAACGTAACGTCTTTTGATCCCCTGTATCGTCCTGATTTGGAGAGGGCGGAAGTTGCCGGTCAAATCGGTCAGGGTACGGAAGTTCAGAGCGTAACGAGGCTCAGGGACGAGCTTCTCGACACCCGCATTGTAGCACAGACAAACGTGCAGTCATACTGGGAAACCAGGGAAAAGTACTACACGATGCTTGAGCAGATTTACAATGAACCTGAAGAAATCTCTGTTCGTGGAAACATGGACAAGTTCTGGGAAAGCTGGCAGGAGCTGTCACTGTATCCGGATCAGGATGCGGCACGCCAGGCAGTTGTAACCAGAGCAGACAGCCTCACAAATGCCATCCAGCAGAGGAACAAAAGCCTTGTTGCCATCGGAAACCAGATTAACGAAGACATTAATGCAACAGTAAGGCAGGTAAACGACTATTCAAGACAGATTGCCGAACTCAATATGGAAATCGTAAGGAGCAAGGCTCTGGGCGATGATCCAAACGATTTGATGGACAGACGCGACCTGCTTGTTGAAAAGTTAGGCAAGCTCATAAACGTAACGGTAGAAAGAAAAGACCCGGATGAATTCATGGTGCACACAGCCGGACAGATTATTGTTCAGGGTGGAATTGCACGTCAGATTGAAGCCATTCCGGATATTGAAGATGGCGGATATTCAAAGCTCAGATGGCAGGATACCCAGTATGATGCTTTCTTTGAAGGCGGTTCATTGGGAGCTCTTGTAGAACTTCGTGACAAGGACGTAAGGTCTGAGATGCAGTCCCTCAACACGATGACATTGAACTTTGCTGATTTAGTAAACGACATTCACCGCAATGCAATCGGTAAGAACAATGTAACAGGACTTGATTTCTTTGTTCAGCATCCTTTTGTAGAAAACACAAACGGAAACTATGACAGCGATGGTGACGGTGTAATGGATACATCATATGTATTCAGACTGACAGGTACAAATACACTTAAAGAACATGAGCAGATTGGACTTGAAGGAGAAATCACTCTTTCAGGACACGATGGAAACGTAACCCTCGTCTATCATGCAACTGATACTGTTGAGGAAGTAATCAACAGGATTAACAATACTGATGCAGAAGTTAAGGCATACCTTGACCGCGACAACCGTCTTGTACTCAAGGCAACAGCTTCAAACGACAAACACAATCCAGATTTTGTAATCCGTCATGTGGAAGATTCCGGAATGTTCCTTACGGGATATGCAGGACTCCTGAACGCAAGCGGAGAAGAAGGTGCTTATGATTATGCTCAGGCTGATGCAGTAAATGCACTTGCAGGCGCTCAGTTTGGAACGGCTCCAGTATTGAATCCTTCTGCATACATTCAGGTAAATGATGCAATTCATACCGACATTCAGTCAGTTGCGGCGGCACTTCCAAACCTCCAGGGTGTGGCGGATGCTGGTGATGGTAGGGCAGCAGTTGAGATTGCGGCTCTCCGTAACACAAGCGTAATGATTGGCAAGAGCAGGACTTTCGACGACTACTTTGCCGATGCAGTTACAAATGTCGGCCTTAAGGGTGAACAGGCAGAAAACATGCTTATAAGCCAGAATGCAATCATGGCAGACCTTACAGGATTGCGTGACAGCATAAGCGGCGTAAACATCGATGAAGAACTTGCAGACATCATGAAATTCCAGCACGGCTACAATGCAGCCGCAAGGTTTGTAACAGTTCAGGATCAATTGCTTGATACATTGATTAACAGACTTGGAATCTAAGGAATAGGAGAAGAAAATGAATAGAATCAGTTCACAGTATAACAACACAAATACACAATATTTCTTAAGGCAGCAGGAAGTAAAGGAAGCAAGGAAAAATGCACAGATCGGAACACAGAGCAGGATTACAGCTTTGCGTGATGATCCGATTGCAGCAGGTCACCTTGTCCGCTATCAGTCATTCCTGAGCCGTGTAAACGTATTTGAAAAAAATGCACAGACTCTTTCCGATAACTTCCAGGTGCGTGAAGGTTACATCAATCAGAATCTTCAGATAATGCAGCGCGTACGTGAGCTTGCAGTTCAGGGTGCAAACGGTATCAACACACCGGATGACCTCAAGAACATGGCTGTAGAGGTTGATGAACTCCTTAAGGAACTGATTCAGAATGCAAATGCAGTTGGACCGGACGGAAACTCACTCTTTGCAGGAACACGCAACAATGTAACTGCTTTTGAGATCTCTATGGGAGATGTCGATGGAGCAGGTGAGCCATTGATTACAAATGTAAACTACAACGGAAATATCTCAATCAACAAGGTTGAAGTTGACGAAAACGCATATCTTGATGTGGACTATTCAGGAAACAAAATCTTCTGGGCAGAACCACAGGTATACATGGGTCAGAGGGACCTTAGCGCATGGCAGGCAAATGAAGACAGCGTAATTGCAGTTGATGGAGTTGAAATCCAGATTAACCGCGGTGACAATGTTTATGCACTTGCTGCAAAAATCAACGATAGTGGTGTTGCAATCAAGGCTTCAATTGACCCGCTCAGCCGTGGCCTTAACCTCAGGACAACTGACGCCCACCAGATGTGGCTTGTGGACAAGAGCGGAACAGTTCTTGAAGACATTGGAATGATAAAGGACAAGAGCCAGCTTCCTCCATACAATGTTGGCAACAGCGTAAGCGTTTCGGGCGGTTCATTGTTTGACACAGTTATCGCACTCAGGGATGCCATGTACAGGGGAGACAACGAATCAATCGGTGGCCGCGTACTTGGTACAATCGACGAAGGAATGAACAACCTTACTGCACGTCTTGCAAAATCAGGAAGCGATTACGAAAGGGCACAGAACAACATTCAGCGCCAGTCTCTAAACAACCTTAACGTAACACAGCTTGTAAGCCGCGAAGGTGACATTGACATGAGCGAAGCAATCACAGACCTTAAGATGTTGGATTATGTACATCAGGCGACATTGAGCAATGCAGGAAGAATGTATTCAAGTACACTGCTTGACTATATGCGCTAAGGGTAAATGAATGCTGGTAAACACAAAGGCCTCCGGGATTGTAGAAGTTCCGGAGGAACATATTATTACTATTCCTGCAGGTCTCTTTGGATTTGAGGATTTTACTCGATTTGCACTTTATGACAGTTCTTACAAGCCTTTTGTAAGGCTTCAATCATTAGAAGAAGTTAACCTTTCATTTTTACTGATAGATCCCTTTTTAGTCTGTTCAGAATACGAAACAAACATTGACGACAGGGAATTGTCTAAAATCAACATAACAGATCCTTCTGAAGTTCTGGTAATGACTCTTGTTACAGTTCCTGGAAACGGACAGCCTGTAACAACAAACCTTTTGGGACCATTAATCATCAATAAAAAAACTCGTGAGGGCATGCAGGTTATTTTAAATGATGCTGAGTGGACTACAAAATATAATCTGGTAGAAGGACTCAAGCGAAAGAAGGAGGGCAAATAATGCTTATCCTTTCACGCAAAGTTGATGAAAAAATAAAGATCGGCAACGACATCACGCTTACAATAATAGAAATACACGGTGAACTCGTAAAGATTGGAGTTGAAGCACCGAAGAACGTAAAGGTATTCCGTCAGGAAGTTTATGAAGCCATTCAGGCAGAAAATAAGGCTGCGGCTACACAGACAAGTGACGACGCTCTTAAAAACATCTTCATGTAATTTTAGTCTTCTTTTTTGTGATTTTTTTCATACACAATTTCAGCTTCACTTTTCCTTACATAAATGGGACCGTCATAGTCTTTTAACGGTTCAAGTCCTTCCTTGATTTTTTGTTCCGTCAATTCAAATAAGGCACTGCATCCATCGTAAAAAGGTGAATGCAAATTAAATCTGATTAGGGGAGATATTTCTCTTGCCCGATAAATGAAGGTGCCTGCTCCAGGACCGCAAACTGTAATCTCATCTTCATCTGTAAAAAGAGAAAGAATTTCATCTATGGATTTATCATCATCATCAAGGATTTTTTTTCCATTGGAATAAATCGCAAGAAAAAATTCATCTTCCTTTGCTTCAATTAAAGAAAGAACCCTTTGACGACTGTACCTGAAGTCATAACTGTAAGCATCAAGAGAAGGAATTCCGTAAACAGGAACGTCGTGGCTAAGGGTAAGTGCCTTTAATGCGCTTAATCCAAGCCTAAGTCCGGTAAATGTCCCAGGTCCAAGGGTAAGTGTGGTGTAATCAAGGTCAGAAGGATTAAGTTCGATTTCCTTCATGACATAGTCAATTGCGGGGAGAAGTTTTTCAGATTGTCTTATTCCAATGTCAAGAACAGTCTTTACAGTATAAATGTCTTTTTTTGCGGATATGCTCAGTTTTGAAGTCGCACAGTCAATTGCAATAGAATTCATTCAACACTCCCATTGTTCCAGTTATGAATCTTAATTTCCCTTGAACCGTCGTCACCGGCAGTTATGCTCAAAGTGATTGTCTTGGAGGGTAAAACTGATTTTATTTTTTCGCTCCATTCGATGATGCAGACTCCCTTTCCGTATAACATTTCTTCAACTCCAAGGTTAAGGAAATCTTCAGGACCGTCAAGACGATAAACGTCCATGTGGTAAAGGGGCATTTTGTTCCCGTAATATTCACTTATGAGGCAGAAAGTAGGGCTGGTGATGTTGTCGTCAATTCCCAATGCGCTTGCAATGCCTTTAGTAATTGTGGTTTTTCCTGCCGCAAGAGTTCCTTCCATGGCAATTATGTCGCCGGGTTTTAATAATAATCCGATTTTTTTACCAAGTTCTATGGTCTCTTCTGAACTGGCAGTATGAAATGAAAGATCCATGACAAACCCTGTTTATGGGAGTACACCATTTGTGTACATTGAGTCAATAAAGTCCCTCAGGGATTTTTTTACAGGCATGATGGGATAATTCAGGCTGGAAGGCAGGTTTTCAATTTCTATGTTTTTTTGTCCCAGAGGATTTATTTCTATGGTAAAACAAACAGGTATGGAAACTTCTTTGGCAAGGATTTCCAAAACGGCATTGCCTCTATAGCGATTGATGTAATAAATGTAACCGTCTTCTCTTGATATCGAATTGATTTCCTTGACCTTCATGCTGTTAGAATAGCGTAAAACTTGGATTTTTACAAGCGATTTACGCAAGCCCCCTTAGATAATGTCTATCCCGTATACCCGTAAACAAAGGCATAAATTTGGTTTTTTGCCGCTATAGATATATCGGTGAATTTTATGTGCAAGATGAATTGATTCTGGTCGGGACTCTTTTTGGTCGAGACAATAAGACCGACTGCATTCTGTTCCTTTTCGTTGATGGAAAATTTTACATGGATGTACTGGTCTTCCTTGATTGGCATCGGACAAGATATCCTTGCTCCGTCTGCTGAAATATCCTGAAGGAATCCGTCATATTTGTTTTCAAGAATCTCGTAGCTTTTCGAGGATCCGTCCGTCTTTTTTGCTGTTGGCTTGACTGCAGAGAAAGCACAGTGGCTGACAAAAGGGAGCCTCTTGTATTTTCGCCTCTGAACAGGTTTCAGGCTGTTTGAGTTGGAAATGAAGAGGGAATAGACTCCTTCCTTTGCTTCTTCGTATCTGATGGCCCTTGTCTGCAGGGTATAGCTGATGTTTCCCTTGGAAGTAAATGAGACCATGAAACGTGAAAGTGGTTCCGGTTTTCTGTCTGATTCTGCAAGTGCCTTTGGAATGTTCAATTCGATGAACTGCGGGGAATTTTTTACCAGAGTGAGCAGCCAGTCCCTTCCGTCGATGTCCTTGTATGTGAATTCCTGTCCGACACCAAGACTGTTTGTGGTCGTGATGAAAAGGGCTTCGTCATGTGCCTTTTCCAATTTGTACTGCAGTGTGAACAATACGGCAATTTCGCTGTCACTTGCACGGCTGTTGACCATTTCGGTGTACTTGTCCTTTAACAGCTGTTTTATTGGACCAGTTTCCTTTATAAGATATTCTATGTTCGGAGGATTGTAGTCTGAGCAAATCTGCTGCAGGAGCCTTTGTTCATCCGCATCCAATGATGCCATGCGGGATACGTTTTGGACATTTTTCTTGGTTGTTGTCTCGTTTTTGTGTTCATCAATATATTTTTTTGAACTGTGGTACTTGTGAAGATACCGTGTTATCAAATGAATGATTAAAAGTGCGCATATAACTACTGCGACAATAATCAAAAAAGTAAAGATGAATGGGTTTTGACGAGCGTCTAGTGGAGAACCGTTACCTTCTATTCCCATAATTGTGACTCCTGTATACTTTTTAGTATGGATCTAAAAGACTACAGACATTATACACTCAAATCACAAAGTCTGCAATGCTTGAACGACATTTTTTAACCTTGGGCTGATTTCATACTCAGAAAGATCCCCTACGGTAACAGAATCCTTTGATTCCATTGCCTGTTCAAAATCTTTGAGGATTGGAGAAAATTCTTCAAAAAAAGCCTGAAGGCTGTTTCCGTCGATGGAAATCTGGTCATAAAGCTCAGGAAAGAGGGCAGACATGCGGGCCACATGTACAAAGTCTGTCATTGTGACGGCCAGGGAATTGATGATGTCGGAAGCTTCCCTGTCTTTGCCGCTCTGAAGAAGAACGCTTATTTCCGGCAGTTTTGAGTCAATCTCGCTGAAAGAAGAAGCACAGCCGTGAAAAGACTCAATTATTGTGGCCTTTGACACAACATCAAGTTCAATGAGGGTGTCGTCCTTCAGTTCTGTTTCCAAAATTCCGTCTATTTCGTCTGCGGAGATTACTTTTCCGTCAAGAGTGATTTTTGTCGTTGTCGCCTGGTTTTTTGCCGCTTCTGATTCAAAAGATTTAAGGAAGTCTCCCACGGTCTTTTCGCCGTCAAGTGTAATTCCTACATCTTCTCCGTTAACCTTTAAGTGCACGTCCTACCTCACTTTTTGTTGCTGTTGTTCATGGAATTGGCCCAGTCGGTGATTGTGGATTTTTGTCCTTCCAGACTGTTTAGCGTACTTTCCATGGTTGAATACTTGGATTTGAGCTCGGCTTCCTTTTTGTCCAGTTGAGTCTGGAGCTTGGTAATCTTTGAGTTTGAGTTGTCGATGCGAGTCTTGAGTGTGGATGCCTTTGTGGAAATGATTCCGCCGGTCTTTGTCCATGCTTCAAGCTGCTGGTCCAGAAGATATCCTATTCCGCTGTCAATTATAAGGTCACCGTCCTTGTCAAAGCCAAAGAGGTCCTTGATCTGGTCCAGGTTTGTCTCAAGCTGGCTGTCGAGTTTTTTCTCGTCGATCTCAAGGTAGCCGCGGAGCTGGGAGGCATTGTAGCCTGTGATTCTTCCGCTTGCATTTGTGGATATTCCTATCTGATTGAGCATTGTGATGTCTGCATCATAGCCGTAGTTGTAATTGTTGGCGACGATCTGCTGGAACTGGGATTTTCCGTTTGTAAGGGAGAAATCACCCTGGAACATTCCAAGCTTCTGCATCATTTTTTCCTGCTCACTTTCGCTAAGATAATCAAGCTCCGTTACCATTTCCGGCTTGTTTGATGTAAGCACGTTCATCTCTGCGATTACCTGATTGTATTGGCCGACAAAAGTAATGAGGGCATCCTTTGCACTTTCCTTGTCCGGATTTATGGTTATTGTAGCGGTCTTCTCTGTTTTCTCGTGGATGTGCAGGGTAACGTCAGGAACTACATCGTCGATGTCATTGGTTCCTCGCGTAATCGTTATGCCTTCGTATTTGATGATGGCGTCACTTGCAGTTGCCACGGGATGATTTGGTGTAAATCCTGTGCCTTTCTGTCCGTCGTATGTCTCTGGTACTGACATTGCAAGCTGTTTGCCTGTGTTTGCATTCCTGATGATGATGCTTACTGCGTCAGGATATTGTGGAAGGGAGATGACTACGGTCATTGCTCCATCCGGTCCTTTTGTAATTGAATCATCAGATACCGGTTCTTCGCTGCCGTCCGAATTCTTAACAAAAACATAGCGCTCGTCTTCAACCGGAACGACGGGATTTGCCAGAGCCATTTGAGTAAGCGTGCTGTCGTTTTCCTCGTTGTAGACAGTTACGCCCTTGTATTCCACATAGCCAGGATTTGTCATAGAGGGGGAGGCTAGGCCAGCGTTTATTTCGTCTGTTATGTCTTCTACATCAGAAACTGTGATGGTAAATTCGATTTTTCCATCAGCAGCCTTTTTTGCTTCTTCAGGTATAGGAATTTCAAATCCACCGCGCGGAGAAACTGTGATCGTGTCACCGTCGGCTGTAACTCCGCTTCTGGTAATTGGCGGAAGATTGGATTGTGGATTTATGTCGTTTGTTGTAGGAGTAGTAAATGACTCTGGTTTGGTATCGAGTTTGGTAACTCCTTCACCAGAGGTCTGGGTAATCATGTCAATCTGTTTTGCAAGATCGTATGCGGCATCCTCAAAGATCAGGCGGTTTTGGACTCCGGGCTTGAGGCTTTCGATTAAGAGTGCCCTTTCGTTTGGGCTTACACCGATTACAGATGCCTTAAGGAGGTTTGTACCCCTTTTGTTTAATCCTGATACAAAGTCTGTAAGCTTGCCGCCCTTCCAGTTGTATGATACTGTCTTGTCGCCGATTTTAAAGGTATAAAGGCCTCTTTCGACACGCATGTTCTTGTCTATGTTGCCGCTTAAGAAACGGTCTGCGGTTGCAGGTTGAATTACATCTACCTTAAATGAGCCGTAATCTGCGTCACGGTCTGCATCTGCAGTGATTGCAAATTCATCAGAAGAAGAGGCAAGTTTGTTGTTGAATGGGTTTTCAAATGAATAGAGAGACTTTACACTCGTACGGAGCGTAGACATTTTCTGGTTTACGTCACGCCACGCTCCCTGCTGCTCTTCATATTTTTCAAGCTGAGCCTGTTCCCGCTTTAACGGTATGCGCTCAGTCTCCATGAGGGCTTCTACGAGGTCGTTAGTTTTATATTTGTCGGTTACACCCGGTATGCTAATTCCGTCAGCCATATCCCCATCCCTTCAAAAAAAAGGTGGTCTACGCTGTCCGGTTTGAACAGCGCAGGCAATTATATCATTTCGTCAAAGAGCAATCCAATGGCATGTTTCATCTGAATCTGTATTTTCTGCATGTCTTCAGACGGTATCTGCCTGATAACCTTGTTGGTTTCAGGATCTACTACTTCAACAATGACCTTATCCAATTCATTGTTAATGGTGAACTGGAGCGTATGTCCTAAAACCATGTCGGAAAGCTGTTGAAGCTCTTGCACGGTTTTCTCTGTCTTGGCCAGATTGTCGGCAAGGTTTTGTGATACTTCTGCAGCACTTGTAGGTAGCACATTCGTTTCGGGAAACGTTATTTGTGCGCGTGCACTACTTGTGTTGAAGAAAGAACGGCCATCCATTGCCATTATCGGCCCAATCGTACTACTTATCGTATTCATGGACTTTTTCCTCCTGAAAAGAAAGAGCGGGGAAGGTGGCGCAACCTTCCTCCCCTTTACGCATAATTTGTCAAAAAGATGACATCCAGATATCTCTCAGACAAACCAATGCGGTTTATAACTACTGAAGCAAAGCCAATACGTTCTGTGACTGTGAGTTGGCCTGTGCCAACATAGCTGTACTTGCCTGTGTCAGAATAGAATCCCTTGTATATTCTACAATCTGAGAGGCCATGTCAGTGTCACGAATGACTGATTCTGCACTCTGAGTGTTCTCAGCTGCGATGGCGATTCCTCTTGATGCTGTCTCAAGGCGGTTCTGATATGCACCCAAATCTGCCCTCTGTTTGTTGACAATCTTAAGTGCGTTATCGATGGTACCGATAGCCAGGTTAGCTGATTCCGGTGTAGAAATGCTGATCTGTTCTTCCAGACCCTGAGCACCCTTCAGACCTAAAGCTTCTGCTGTCATTGTGCCAACGAAAGCTTCTACGCGCTGGTCCATGTTTGCTCCGATGTGGAACTGCATGATCTGTCCAGAAATAGAGTTTTCTGCAAAGCGGCCAGTGAGCATGTTCATACCGTTGAACTGTGCGTGGCTTGCAATGCGGTCTACTTCTGCAACAAGCTGTGATACTTCAACCTGAATCTGCATGCGGTCTTCGTCTGTGTAGATTCCGTTAGCAGACTGAATTGAAAGTTCGCGGATGCGCTGCAGAATGTCTGTTGTTTCCTGCAGGTAGCCTTCAGTCGTCTGAATGAAAGAAATTCCATTGTTGGCGTTTCTGTTGGCCTGGTTAAGTCCGCGGATCTGGCTGCGCATCTTTTCAGATACGGCAAGACCTGAAGCATCATCTCCAGCTCTGTTGATTTTTTCGCCGGAACTAAGTTTTTCAATGTTGCCCAACAAAGATGAATTGTTGATTCCCAACTGGCGGTTGGCAAACATTGAACTCATGTTGTGATTAATAACCATATAGTGCCCTCCATGATTCACATTTCCAAGGCTTCATGCCAAGGACCTGCTTTAGTCCGTGTGAGCGAATGCCGGTTAATGCGCCCCCGGCACCGTTTTAGAACTCTTCAGCAGGAATTGTCATTTTGTTTCCAAACTGACAATCCATACTGTCACAGACTTATGGAAAGCTGTTTTTCAAAGATCAATGTTCCATCTAAAATTGGAACAATTGCGACTATTAAAACGGATTGTTGATTTTCATCAAGAAAGTCCGCACAGTCTGCAGGGCAGTGGAGTTCACCCACTACACCTGCATAATATTATACTACACTATTGCAGTAATGACAAGACTGTTTGTGACTGTGCATTGGCCTGAGCAATCATTGCTGTTCCAGCCTGCTGCAAGACCTGGTTCTTGGTGAAGTCTACAACTTCCTTGGCCATGTC
>DBWR01000058.1 GCA_002309305.1 Treponema sp. UBA1233
ATTATGTCGAATTTTGTGCTCACTGGTGGTAAACCTTGTTGAAGATCTGTTTTTATGGTCCTGACTTTTACGTTTGGATTGTCGTCTCCGTAGATTCTTTTTGCCAATTCCATTGCTTTTGTACTTGAATCGACTAGGGTAACTTCAATTTGATTTGTGGTAATTGAAGATAAAAGGTCACAGATAGCCATGCTTGCGGGTGCAGGTCCACTTCCAATATCAAGAATGATGACAGTTGAGTCGGATGATTCAGGATATTGTAAAAAAGGGGTACAGGAGTTGATGGCATAAGAAATCTGCATGTAACTTACAGGCCAATAGTATAAAAGATATGCTCCAAGATGGTCTTTGTTGTCCATATAACCGGAACCGGCCAGTTTCCTATTACCGGTAAGGCCCCGTTGAAGGGATAAAAGAGCCTGTGAAACACTGGACAATTCCCTGCTGTTCAAGGGGGAGGTGTTTTTGTTTCCCCTCCAGAGTGACAAAAGAGTCGGAATGTGTTTAGTCAGGGATTTTTCAACATTCATATTTCACTGATGGGTATGCGGTAAACCGAAGAACAGTTTCTGCAGCAGACTTCCAGTGGATCAGGACCATTTTTACGTATGTCGGAAAGCTCCTGTGCAGGAAGGTTTCTTATGTGATTAAGGTACAGATCTTTGGAACAGGGACAGTCATAGCGGACATCCCTATGCAGGGCGATTGAAGGCTTGAATTCACGGAAGAGGCCGTAAACTAAATCTTCAATTTTTTGACCTTCGCTAAACCATTTGCCAAGGGAAGGTAATGTCTTGAATGCGATTTCCAGCTTGTCAATCAACTGATCGTCGGAAATGTCTGCGGTAGAAAGTTTATCACCCTTTGTTCCTCCCATGTCGGGCATAAGTTGAAGGAATAATCCACCGGCACCAATAACACGGCCCTGTTTGTCCATTTGGATTCCCGTGTTGAAAGCTGTTTTGGTTTGGACGCTTTGATCAAAAAACTGGACCAAATCCTGTGCGATATTTCTTTTGTCGATTTGAATGGAACTTACATAGGGGTTTTTGTCACCTTCAAATAATGTAGACATGCTCATTGTACCTGTACCCAAAAATGGTGACAGATCCCAATCTTCAAGAGGTTTTTCCACAGGTATGTTGTCGGTAAAAAGATATCCGCGAATATAGCCGGTTGAATCAACTTCAACAGAAAAGCCCTGTGCCGGACCATCAACCTCATAGCGCCATGTAACATGTTCCTTGCCTTTTAGCGTTGGAAGAAGCAACGCACCACAAAGAGATGCCTGTCCAAGTACCATGGTCTCCAGAATTCCGGTATTATGCTGGGCACGCATCTGGTTTACAAAATGGGTTCCATGGAAAAGTGCACCCCTTGCACGACCATCGGCCAATACAAAAACAACCATGTCATCTTTTGGAAGACGCTGCAAATGGGCATTGAGTTCTTGATCTTGAATCTGAGCTTTTATCATGACGTAACTATATCAGATATTTTTGAAAAATAGAAGAGCTTAGTCATAGCAGGTTCTTCCGCCCCATTCTTTTGAATGTTCGTTTTCATGGGCAATGGCAGCATCAAAATCAACTTCCGGACTGCAATTACGTTCGATTTCAAGTGCTGTTGAATGAAGCCGCTTTAAGCATTCAGATTTGTCGTTATAACCGAGTTTTGATTTTTCAATTGAATCGCCAAGTATGCGGATGCTTTCGTCATAAATGCGTGTGGGAACGGGGAAGGGGTGGCCGTCTTTTCCACCATGGGCAAAACTGAATCGCGCGGGATCTCGGAAACGGCTGGGAGTACCATGAATGACTTCACTTACAAGAGTAAGCGACTGTAATGTTCTGGGACCCAATCCTGGTGTGAGAAGCAGGGATTCAAAGTCTTGGGGTTGTGCCGTATAAGCTGTGGCAAGGACTCCTCCCAATCGGTTCAAGTCAACATCCTCTGGCTTAACCTCATGATGTACAGGCATGATGCAGTTGCGGCTTCCATCATCCAGAATTATCTGGCGTTCAATTTCGTCTTTTGCATTTTGAATCGAAAGCTTGTTTTCCTGAGCAAATAGTTCAAGCTGGATTTCCTGTTCTTTTTGTGCATTGGGATTACCAAATTGCTGGATGTCTTTGATTTCCTTTATGATGTTTTCCGGTTTTTCCTGTGAAAGGGATAGAATAGAAGAACGGGTTTTTTCAGCGCTAGAATCCGTGAGATTTAAAATAGCGCCTTGATTTTCTCCCGTGATTCCGGAATGGGGTTCATCAACAAAAGAGCGAAGGTTTGCGGAACACCAGTGGTAGCGGCGGGCAGTTTTAGTTTTTGTATTCATTCCCTGTTGGACTACAGCCCAGTCACCATTTTTGCTCAAGATGAAATTATGCTGATAAAGTTGAAATCCATCTTGAACCGCCGTGCTGTCTATCTTTGCGGAAAGCTTGCTTGCTCGTACAAGATCATCTCCGGGGAGTCCAGTGTGTTCAGCTAAAAACAATAGTTCTTCCGGTGTGCGTCTTGAATATTTGCCCCTTCCACCGCAAATGCACAGTCCAAATTCGTTGGCCCTTGCATTGATTCCGCGCTTAAGTGCATACATGACGCTTGTCGTAATTCCGGAAGAATGCCAGTCCATTCCTAAAACCGCACCCAAAGATTGAAACCACAAAGGATCACTCAACCGGGTAAGGACTTCCTTTCTGCCGTATTCAATGAGGAGGGCTTGAATTATCTCGGTGCCTAAATCTCGCATTCTGTCGGCAAGCCACTTGGGAACTATGCCATGATGCAGGGGAAGGTCTGCATGTCCTGTCCGCTTTATCATTTTCCTTAGGAAATACTAGCACATAAACTGACTTTGTTCTACTTTAATTATCAGCCCATAATATCCATAAAACTTGAAATTTTGAATGATTTTATGTTACTATAGATAATAATTTAACCTATAAAAAGGAGTGAATGATGACAAGTGCAATGATTCAACAAATGATTGCGTTCATTTTATATTTGGGCGCAATGATTTTTATCGGCATCAAATTCATGAAGAAAAACAACAGCTCAGCGGATTTCTTTCTTGGTGGACGCAAATTGGGACCATGGACTACCGCTCTTAGTGCAGAAGCTTCCGATATGTCCGGCTGGCTTTTGATGGGACTTCCGGGACTTGCATATCTTGGTGGAATTAAAGAGGCATTCTGGACCGCTGTGGGACTTGCAGTAGGAACATATTTAAGCTGGTTGATTGTAGCAAAAAGACTTCGTAAGTGTACGATTACTTATGGAAATTCAATTACCATTCCGGAATTCCTGAACAACCGCTTTAACGATAAAAAGAAAATAATGGGAACAGTTACTGTTCTGTTTAACATCCTGTTCTTTACGATTTATGTTGCATCTGGTTTTGTTGCCTGTGCAAAATTGTTCAACTCTGTATTTGGCCTTGAATATCACGTGGGTCTTGTAATAGGTCTTGTTGTAATCCTTACATATACAATTACAGGTGGATATTTCGCAGTTTGTACAACCGACTTTATTCAGGGTACTTTGATGTTCATAGCACTTTTGCTTACTGGTGGTATCCTGATGTTTACTCTTGGAGGACCATCTGTGGCATTTGCAAAGGTAACCGAATTTGGTCAGCGCGCCATGAGCGGAGAGTTCAACAGTTTAAGTGAAAAGATGCAGGCCACCTTTAGTGCCAACCAAAACTATGGATTTACTTCAATAATTTCCGCAGTTGTTTGGGGATTGGGATACTTCGGTATGCCACACTTTATCGTTCGTTTCATGGGTATCCGCAGCAACAGGGAAATCAAAATCAGCCGCCGCATTGCAGTCATCTGGGTAATCATCGCCCTGGCAGTTGCAGTATTTGTTGGTGCTCTTGGTTCAGTATATCTTCAGCCGACCATCCTGAATACATCTGCCGCAGAAACTGTATTCTCTGAGACACTCAAGCTTATGTTCCCGCCATTTGTTGCAGGTATTTTCCTGTGTGCAATTCTGGCAGCCGCAATGAGTACAGCAGACAGTCAGCTTCTGGTAGCATCTTCATCATTCAGTCAGGACCTTTATAAGGGCGTTATCAATAAAAAGGCAAGTGACAAATCAGTCCTTATGGTGAGCCGCATTTCTGTTTTGATAATTGCAGCCATTGCTTTCTGTCTTTCACTCGATAAGGACAGCTCAATCTTTAGCTTGGTAAGTTACGCATGGGCAGGATTCGGCGGAACTCTGGGACCAATTATCCTTTTGGCCCTCTTCTGGCGTGGTACAACAAACAAGGGTGCGATTGCAGGATTCATCTGTGCCGGCATTACCGTTGTTGTATGGAATAAGCTTGGGGCAGATATTCATCCCATCTTTGGTGTATATGAAATTTTGCCGGCCTTCATCATCAACTTTGTTGTTACAGTAGTGGTTAGCTTGTGTGACAAGAAAAAGGATCCAGAAGTTCTTGCAAAGTTCGATGAATATAAGAAAGCAGCAGATTAAAAGCAATAAAATCTGATTAATTGAAACTGTCATGTCATTGAGGCATGGCAGTTTTTTTATTTTAAAATATTAAAAAAATTGGGACCTGCACTATTGAAATAATACAGGTCCCGGAAGATTTATAAATAATTGTTTTTATTGAAGTTTTGGATACTTGTTGAAGTAAGCCTTTGTTTCTTTTGCTACAATACCGGCAAGGACTATAAGGGCGATACAGTTAGGAATTGCCATGAGTCCGTTGAAGATGTCGGCGATGTCGAATACTGTCGTAACGGTAAAGTAAGGTCCGATTGCAACGGCAACGATGTAAAGGATACGATAAATCATTACAGCACCCATCTTTCCGTTTGTGATGTATTCAAGACACTTTTCTGAGTAGTA
>DBWR01000072.1:0-20166 GCA_002309305.1 Treponema sp. UBA1233
ACAAAGGAACCGTTCCAGCGCCTCATAAACCAGGGCATGATTACAAGCTTCGCATTCCAGAACGCCGCAAAGTCTCTGATTCCGATTGACAGGGCGGAGGAAGTTGCCCCAAATGAATTCAAGGACAAGGAAACCGGAGAAAAGCTTGAACGCATCATCGCCAAGATGTCAAAGTCACTCAAGAATGTCGTAAACCCGGATGAAATGATAAAGCAGTATGGAGCCGACAGCGTGCGCATGTACGAAATNNGAAATGTTCATGGGACCGCTCACAGTCTCCAAGCCATGGAACACACAGGGACTCATCGGAGTAAACCGCTTCCTGGACAAGGTATGGTCACTTTCAGACAAGCCGCTTTCCGACATTGACATTACCGGAAAAATCGAGGATAAGGACCTTTCCTCACTCAGGAAAACCTATGCAAAGACAGTTGCAAAAGTCACCCACGACACTTCAACCCTGGACTTCAACACGGCAATCAGCCAGATGATGATTTTCATAAACGAAGCCGCAAAGGTCCCGAGCGTACCAAAGGCAATGTGGGAAGGATTCGTAAAGATGCTTTCCGTCTATGCACCTCATCTTGGAGAAGAACTCTGGGAAAAGCTGGGCAACAAAAAGACGGTTGCCTACGAAGCATGGCCTACGTTCAGCGAGGAATACTGCAAGGAGGACACCAAGACCATCGTCGTGATGATTAACGGAAAACTCCGCGACAAGTTTGAGGCCGCCGTTGGAACAGACAAGGACACGCTGCAAAAGACAGCCCTTGAAACCGAGGGAGCCAAAAAGTTCCTTGAGGGAAAGAGCGTCGTAAAGGTCGTTGTGGTTCCGGACAAGCTTGTAAACGTCGTTGCAAAGTAAAAAATTGATGCATTTTTGGCAAAAGTATGCTATGCTATTGAGATGGAGGTAAAAGTATGGTTATGCAGTCAGTTTCTATAACAATACCTGAATCAATAGCAGAGTATGCTATGCCGAAAGATGAAAGAGAAATACTAATTCGCAATGCCATGATACTTTATCCTTACATCAAGAATGAAGTTATATCGCATGGAAAAGCCGCTCAATTACTGAACATACATAAAATGGATTTGATTGCACTGTACAGTACTCTTGGCATTCCATATCTTGATCAGACAAAAGAAGAGCTAAAAAGCGACTTATCCGTTCTAAGGAATCTTCGGAGTAAAACCGCATGACAATTATCTCTGATACAACTCCAATCATCTCTCTCATAAAGATAAACCGTATAGATTTATTAGAAAAATTGTTTGGAGAAGTTTTGATTCCTGAGGCAGTTTTTAAAGAACTCATAACAAATACAGTTTTTGAAAATGAAGCAAGAATTGTGAAATCATCAACTTTCTTGAAAACACAGGCTGTCCAAAACATCAAAGCATTGAAAATTTTACAGGCAGCAAGTGGTCTTGATGATGGAAAAAGTGAAGCTATTATTCTTGCCGATGAATTAAAATCTGATGTACTTATAATAGATGAACGTAAAGGAAGAAAGGTTGCTCAAAATTTAGGCATTCCAATAACTGGTACAATTGGAATCTTAATTCAGGCCCATGATGAGAAAATGCTTTCGTCGGAAGAAATAAAGATGTATCTTGAACAGCTTAAAAACAGCAATATCAGACTAAGCGAAAATTTAATTCAAGAAGCATTATCCTTATTGTAATTTCAAATATTATATAAAGTTGTATCCTCGATAACAAAAATTGAAAGGTGAAATTACATTAAAAATTCTTTTGTTATCTGCCAAAAATATGATATAATTGAACTATGGAGGCTGTTATGAAAAAGAAATTTTTATTGGTAAGTGTATTGTTTTTGTTTTCAGGTCTTTTGTTTGCGGCTCCATTTGGATTAAAGATGGGAATGAACCTGGAAGAAATTAAAGGCGCATGTGGCGGAAAACGTCCTGAAAATGTCCAGGATGACTGCTACAGAATCTATCCCGAGAAAAACCATCCACTGTTTGAGGAATACTATGCATATGTCGATGAGGTAGAGGGGCTATACTACATAAAGGCCGTGAGTGCAAGAATATCAACAAACAGATATGGTACTGAGCTTAAAGAAAAATTCAATGAAATCAATACAAGAATTTCAAAAAGCTATGGTACTGCTTCGATAAATGATGTGATAGAAGACAAAAATGCCTATAGTGTAAAATATGATGAGGATTGGCTGGAAGCTATCGATAAAGGGGCTAGAAGATTATTTTCAATTTGGAAAAAAGATGAACCAATGAAGGATTGCTTAGAATATGTTCATCTCTATGCTACATCGGAATATTTGTTTAATTGTGGTTACATCAACTTGGAGTACAGATTCACGAATGCAAGCGCGGTAGAAGATTCTCAGGATGATGTGTTTTAAGAAGGGATGAATACATTGAGTTCATTTAGTCAAATTCTAAGGTTGGAAGATTAAACTCAGATGAATTATGATTCAGAACTCCGTGACATTATTTTTGTTACTGACAAATACGGTAAGCGGAATAAAACCGGGGATATATCAAAGTTAGAATATGATTCCCGTAAGAATGTTTATTTCATTACATACAAAGATGGAAAAACATATCCATGCCGAAGTTGTGATATTCAGATAATAAGAAATTCTCTTAGAGACAAGCAATCGGCAAAAGTTTTTGATTATTTGCTTAAAATGGCAGAGTTCAGTGAAATAAAAAATGATGCTGGCCAAAATCTTTTGTTGAAAAATCTTCAAAACACACGATTTATAAATGCGTATTCAGTTTTGGCTAAATATATGAATCCAAATAAGGGTAAAACAGAGCGAACAACAATTAATTCTCTGATTTTCCCATTTGGATGTAATAGCAGTCAGTTTAAGGCCGTCAGTACAGCATTAAATAACCAAGTAAGCATTATTCAAGGTCCTCCAGGAACCGGCAAAACACAAACGATTTTAAATATTATTGCAAATTTATTAATGCATGACAAAACTATTCTAGTTGTTTCGAATAATAATGATGCTACAAGAAATGTCTATGAAAAGCTTTCATCTTCAAAATATGGATTAGATTTTATCTGCACATTTCATGGAAAACGAGAAAACATTGAGGAATTTCTTGCTAATCAGCAGAAAAACTATCCTTCTTATCTGAATGAATGGAAAAAACTTTCACCAATAGTTCCAGAAACTTTATCATATGATATTAAGAAGCTGGAGAAATATTTTGAGGCTAATGAGCGAATTTCATCGATAAAGACTGATCTTTCTCATCTTGAGGTAGAATTAAAACACTTTAATGAAAGAACTCGTGATGTATATGAAAATAAAAAACTGTTAAAAAAGGCGTCCAAAGTTTTAATGAATTTGCTTCAGGAAGTCAGTTTTGCATATGAGAAAAATGAAAAACTTGGATTTTTCTTGAAGACAAAACTAAAACTTTTCTATGGTTTTAAAGAACAACCGATTGAGCCCGAGAAAATAATAGAAACAATCAGAAGGGTCTATTATCCTGTAAAAGAACAAGAATTAACTTCGGAGCTTAAGGAGAAAGAAACCTTTGTAAAGAGTTTTACTCCTTCAGAAGTATATGAAAAATCTTTGATTTCTCTGCAACAAAAAATCTTTGGC
Organism: Treponema sp. UBA1233; assembly: GCA_002309305.1. GTDB lineage: Bacteria > Spirochaetota > Spirochaetia > Treponematales > Treponemataceae > Treponema_D. The sequence goes on from DBWR01000072.1 coordinate 3,620, forward strand.
AAGTATTCAAAACAAACAGAACGCCAGTATTTTAAGGACGCACAGGAAATATATTTAAAACCCTCAGTGTTCGCTAAAGAATATCCAGTTGTTTTGAGTACAACTTTTTCCTCTAGGGCAACAATTGGTACAGGAACAGATTTCCTGTTTGATTATGTAATAATGGATGAAGCTTCTCAGGTAGATGTTGTGACCGGAGCCATGGCTTTGTCATGTGCAAAAAACGCTGTAATTGTCGGTGACAAGATGCAGCTTCCAAATGTTATTGAGGAAAACAAGAAAAAATATGTACAAGAAATATTTAACAAAACAGACTTGCCGGATGGTTACAGCTACCTAAACAGTTTCCTTTCTTCTCTTGAGCAAGTTCTTCCGGATACACCACAAACTTTACTCCGAGAGCATTATCGCTGTCATCCAAAAATTATTGATTTCTGTAATCAGCAGTTTTATGGTGGAAAACTATTGATTATGACGGAAGACAAAGGTGAGAAGAATGTCCTTGAGGCTATAAAAACTGTTCCTGGAAACTTCTGTAAAGATCATTATAATCAACGACAGATTGATGTTATAAAGAATGATATACTTTCAAAATACTCTGAATCAGAAAAAGCTAATCTTGGAATCATAGCTCCCTACAACAAGCAGGCCGAAGCAATACGTTCTCAGATTCCTGGGGTAGATGCTGCAACAGTCCATAAATATCAAGGCCGAGAAAAGGACAATATAATAATTTCAACTGTCGATAATGAGATAACAAGTTTTTCGGATGATTCAAATATGCTCAATGTCGCTATTTCCCGTGCTAAGAAAAAACTTGCTGTTGTTATATCAGGTAATCCTCAGCCTGAGAATTCAAATCTTATGGCCTTGTTGAAATATATTCAATACAATAATTTTGCTGTCGAGAAGAGCAAGGTAAGTTCTATTTTTGACTTTTTCTTCACAAAAAACACTGAAGCTAAGTTTCAATATCTAAAAAATTCAAAGAGAATATCAAAGTTTGACTCTGAAAATGCAATGAATGAACTGTTGAAAAAAATATTTGAAGAAACGAAGTATTCAAAATTCAATTCAGTATTCGAGATGCCTCTGAAAGATTTTGTAAATGAAAGATACCTTGGAGAATTACCCCAGGATCTTTCAGAATTTGCAAACAGAAGCTGGGCTCATGTAGATTTTGCTATTTATAACAAGGTAACAAAAGAGATTCTTTTTGGAATTGAAGTTGATGGATATAATTTTCATAAAGATGGTACAATACAATCTGAACGTGATAAAAAGAAGAACCGCATTTTTGAATTGATGGGGATTCCCCTTTTACGATTGAGTACAAAAGGCTCGAATGAAGAAGAAAAGATAAAGCAACAGTTAAACAATTATATCTAATTACACTATAACTATATATTAACTATATATTTTTTGCCCCCCCACACAAATAAAAAAAGGTGAATGTGACAGTTGCCGCATTCACCTTTTCTTCTTTAATGATTTGACATATCTCAATGTTTAGTAATTAACTCTGATTGCAGGACAAATTCCTCCACCAGATTCATCCACATCTGGTGTACTACCACTTTCTTTCCCTGCCCTAATTCGAAATGCACAAGGCTGGACAGACCCCGACATCTGTATCACTAATAGAGGTCTCTTGCTCAGCCTCTCCCGCATTGTTTACAGTTCGAGCTTTTGTAGGGCTATTATAATAAGGTGATCTCAACCACCACCAGCCACCATAGCTATCACTTGGTTGATATACACCACTATCTACTGCATAATCCGTTGCCTTGCGGATTCTTGTATTACCAAATCCAGATTCATTGTAATCAGCAAATCCATAAGCACTGTTGGTTGCCTCTTCTTCACTCAAGAGGAAAATTTTGTCGTTTGTTTCAGATCCTGCATAATCATTGTTTCCACCATTCCACAAGTTGTTGTGATTATGAGGATTGGTAGAAACCTTATGATTGTAAACTACTGTTGTTTCAATCTTACCCTGCCCCTCTGATGTAAATGCGGTATTAAAGAAGCTGTTGTTCAACCAGGAACGAATATCAGATGTCTCATATTTGTTTGAACTACTGTGATATTTTTGTGCTACAAGGATGTTTTCGGCAAGCAGAAGCTTTTTTCCTCCATAATCAGTCGTTAGTACGCGCCACTTAATCGGTTCCACCTTGTAGTAATTGGAGTTCAATAGAGCATAATAATTTCCATCGTCCCCGATATAGTATGTAAACGAACCGACGGTTGTAGAGTCAGGTGTTATTGTAACATCCGCTGACTTTCTGGTCTGTGGCCAGTCTCCAAAGTATACGTAGGTTCCAGTTCCCGCACTTCCAGTTGATCCGGCACTGGTAACTGTTGAATGGAATTGGTACAGCTTACGCTTGAATGTGGCCGTAACAAAAAGATTATCATCCGGCATGATAAACCAGTAATGTTTTCCATCTTCTGCCTGGTTAATGGTAATTACATCCCCTGTACCGATGACAGAGAGTTCATCAAGCTCATAGCCGTCTTCAGGCTTTATTGTCAGGGTAACCTGGTCTCCTGCAGACGCTCTTTCCCTGCTGGATGTTACACTTCCGTTTGCATAAGAACCAATCAAGATGTCATAGGTTGTGACAGGCTGCTCCATTTTTTTAAGAATCAAGTCAATTGAAGTGGTTTTATATGGGACTATCCTAACTTCGGCACTTCCCATCGCAACAATACTACCATCATCATTTAAGGCCCGGCACAGCACTTTGATCATTCCAACAGGAACATTTGCTATCTCAACTATTTTTCCAGGACCGACGATTTCTGAATATTCAATAGATTCAACAAAAACGCTTACCTCAAAAGTTAAGTCCATGTCCGGAGGATTCTCTGGTGCCATGAATACAATCCGACCCATTCCGTCGTCATAACTGTCACCGCCATTTTCAGTCCAAGAGTCAGCGTCATAAGCAGTAATCGTTACCTCGCCATCCCCAGAACCGGAAACATCAGCCGTGCAGGAAAAAAAGAGGATGGGTAAAATACAAATTGACAAAATCTTCAATAATCTTAAACGCATGACTTAATTCTAGGTCTGAATTTATAGTATGTCAAGGAAAAATGCAGAATTCGGCTTTTTATACGGACTAAACCCAAACTTTTTGATATAATGAAAACATGGGGGAAGCATAATGCACTTTTATTCACCATGCCAGGAAATGGTACAGGCGGCACTGGAGCTGCCCGAAAAACAAAACGTCAAGCTATTCTTCAGGCACAGCAAGCGATTTGACAATCCGGTAAACGGAGACTATTCCGTCCTGCTTTTGACTCCGGAAGGAATTGAGACAGCAAAAGAAATTGGCAAAGGCATTGACCGCCCCCTTGGAAGCTGCGCCGCAAGCATTATCAGACGCTGTTCCCAGACAATAGAAGCGGTAGTTTCTGGCATGGACAAGGAACTATGCAGGGATTTTTCTCCAGACGGAATTACACTTTCAGAAAAACTATGCTATGTACTCGGAGACCCAAGCCCGATTTCTTCCGGTGGTGTCGGCTGGTATGAATACTACCATTACCTTCAGACAGGAAACACGGAGGGAAGCCGGGGAATAACCCTAGAGATGGAAGCAAAACCCATTCTTGATGAAATCTTTACCGTAGGCGGCAAGGACGAAACCCTGGATTTAATTTGCTCCCACGACAGTCATGTAGTGATTCTGGCAAGCGCCCTGTTCGACCTAAAGACAGGCATGCACGGAGACAACTGGTGTCGCTTTACCGAGGGACTTTTCTTCTGGGGCAAGAGAAATGATTTTTATGCCTCGTGGCGTGGAGAAACAAGGCACTTTGTAAACTTATACTGCTAGCCGAAGTCGTAATACACACCGGGAAGAGCCATTCCGGCAAAACCTTCCTTTTCTGCGTCAAACGTGATGAAGTTGTCCGCATAGTGGCACAAGAGCATCTTCTTCTTTATTCCTTCGGGCAGGGTTTTAAGTTCTTCAATTCCGGTATGAACACCACCAGTATAGCTCTGGCAGTCGTGGAAAATGCATTCAGGCTTGAATTCCCTTTCCATCCATTCAAGAAGGTCCGGATCAAACCTCGTGTCGCCCGGGAACAAAATCCTGTTGTCGATTAACAGCCCCGAACTCCATGCGCTTTCCTTCCATGACGGAACTCCATCGGGCATGTGCATTGTGCGGAAGAATTTTATGTTTATGCTTCCGACATCCGCCTCCCACATTGGACGGGGAAGTTCAGAAATCAGGTGCGGTACAATCTGTTCAAAGTAATCCTCAAACACAAGATAACGCTGGGGATTGTCCTTGTTGAACGGAGTTTCCCTCTGCTCTCCATAACTCAGTCCGCCTTTGAGGGATTCGTTCCACAAGAGAGCCTTGTATTCGTCGTTGATCAGGATTTTTACCCTGGATTGTTTTACGTAGCGGTGCAGTAGGGCTAGTTCCTCCACCCCACCGATGTGATCCGAATGGCTGTGGGTCAAAAAGATGTTCTCGATGTTCAGCAGGGTGCTGTTGTATTTATAGAATGCTATAGGACACTGGGTTCCACAGTCCACAAGAAGATGGTCATTTCCCTTTATGATCAGAAAATTATTCTGATGATTCTGCTTTACGAATGCACTTCCCGTTCCAAGGAAAAACAACTCAAGCGAGCCTTCGTTAGTCAGTTTTATTGTATCTTTAAAAGCTTGTGTTTGCATAAATACTCCTCAACCCCTCCACTTCTTGTTCAGTCAAATCCCTGTATTGTCCCGGAAGAAGCTTTTCATCCAGCCTCAGGGAATTGAACGCAACGCGCTTTAGATAAACGACCTTGTTTCCCAATGCGGAAAACATCCTCTTTACTTCGTGGTACTTTCCTTCGTAAATCGTAAGGAGGCACTCACAGGCCGCATCAGTCTTTTTATCCGGCCATTCTATTTCGGCGCTCATACAGTCGCAGGCTTCGTCGTTTCCATCTGCCTCTATATGAATTCCCGCCCTTAACTTTTGTTCATATTCTTTTTTCTTTTCTTCATCCACACCATCTTCCAGATGAACCTGATAGGTCTTTGGAATGTGGTTTTTCGGTGAAGTAAGGAAGTGGTTCAGCTTGCCGTCCGTCGTAAACAGAAGGAGTCCTTCCGTATCAAGGTCCAGCCTGCCAACAATAGCAAGATCACCACCCAAATATCCGTGCAAGTCTTCATCCGCCAGCAGGTCGAACACAGTCTCATGCTCGCCTTCCTTTGTGGAACAGACATAGCCCGCCGCTTTATTCATCATCAGGTGACGGTGGATCCTTATGTCCAAATCCCTTCCGTCAACTGTAATCCTGTCTTCCGCCAGATTCACGTGCAATGAAGGATTCCTTACGGTCTCTCCGTTTACTGTCACCAGGGAGCCGGCAATCATCCTTCCCGCATCTTTTCTGCTTCCGTATCCGTGTCGTGACAAAACCTTGTCAAGGCGCTCCATATCATTTGCCATGTGCATTTTCCCGCAGAATCACACAGTCAGCACTTGTTCCCTTATGGAAAAACGATACTCACACAGCTCTTCTTCAGTTTCCAGAGTTCCGTTCCTCTTGAATGCAATTTTGGGAAGATTGGCATAATGGAATTTGTCGTTATCGCTGAAAATCTTTACCAGCTCAGGACAGCCATTCTCCGTGCAAATCGCAAGGTAAGGACATTTCTTTATCAAAAAGGCGCATTCTGTAGAAGGACAGTCCAGAACCTCTGTCTCGAAACCGGCTTTTTCCGTAAAAAAAGTCTTTGGCAGCTTTCGGCAGTTTTTTATGAACAGTCCAGGAAAGCGGTTGGAATACCCCTCGTTGAATTTCCTCTTTTCTATCGCGTTCATCTTTGCCTGTTCCGCCACCAGCTCAAGGGCATCGTTACGGTCGTCCTCGTACAAAACCTTGTAGACGGCAATATATGGAATCATGTACTTCAAGTGCTTTTTTAGGGCTTCGTTCACGCTGGAGTATTGTGCCCAGGTGTCATCGTAGCAGGCCGCTATCTTGTCCCATAAATTCTGAACCGTAATGCTGTCGTATTTGACGGTCAGCTCGTTGTTCAGTGTCTTAAAGTCCTCGTTTTCCGTAAAAAAATCCGTCCCTTTTTTCATATGCTATTCCTCTGTTTGGTTTATCGGCAACATGGGCTTTAATCATTAAGAGAGGCCAAACCTGTATTAAAAAAGATACAGTGAACAAATTTGTAACTTTACAATGAAGATAAAAGTATACAAAAGTGCAAATATCCAGCCGGAAACATCCCTGACTGTTGCAGAAAAGTATATGAATCGTAAATTTTCCATTTTTTTTTTACACCAGCCATATAGTGTTTTTTCACTTTATTTCAATTTTATAACACTATATATAGCGTTCACCCATATTTCATGAAAAATTTTTCCAATAATTCAAAACTTGGCACACAAATTGCTATAGTAATAGTGTAACAAAACTGGATTAATATTTGAATAAAATGGAGAAAGACTATGGAACATGAGATTGCTTCAGAATACTTGGCACAGCTAAAGCGCTACCCTCTTTTGAGCGCGGAAGAAGAGCGTGAGCTGTCCGACAGAATTCAAGAAGGCGACAAAGCGGCACTGGACAAGATGATTAAATGCAACCTCCGCCTTGTGGTAAGTCTTTCAAAAAACTTCCTTAATACTTGCGAGTCCGTAATGGACTTGATACAGGAAGGAAACATCGGCCTGATTACAGCCGCAAAAAAATTCAACGCATCGTACAAGACACGTTTTTCCACATACGCATATCCATGGATCATCCAGTACATGATCCGCTACCTTAATTCTCATTCGGCAATGATTTCACTGCCAACCAGAAAAGACCAGATTCTGAGGAAAATTCAAAACGCACGTCAGGAACTCTTTTCCACCAACGGAAGGATGCCCACAGAACAGCAGATTGCCTCACATATCGGAATTTCCATGGCACTCCTGCGCAACTGCCTCAAGTACGAATTCACCATCGCATCTCTGGACACCTTGGTTTCTGAAGGCGAAAACAGCGTTTCCCTTGGCGACTTGATTTCCGACACGACATACTCACCGGAAAACCAGTATCTGAACAAGGAACAGAAAAACCACATCCGCTCGCTCATGAACAAGCTTCCTCTCAACGAACGCAAGGTAATCTGGTACCGCTACAATTTTGAATGCGAACAGAAGACAAAAACCCTAAGGGAAGTTTCAAGCCTGCTGGGTGTAAGTCCCGAGGCAATCAGGCAGACCGAAATGCGCGCCATACGCCACATGAAGAATGAGACCGCAAATGCAAATGTAACTGCATGATGACTTTCTAAAGTCTAGACGGAACGGTTACCGTATACCCCGCCTGAACCAGATACGGATAGATGTCGTTCAGGAGCTGGGGAAGTATGTCCACGGATTTGTCCACATGTCCGATCATCACCGCATAGCCGTTTTTGTTGGCAAGCTCAAGCCCCTTGTAAATCATCTGAAGCATTGACGAACGGCTTATCTCGTTGTCCAGGAATGGAGCATAACGGGCAAGATATTCCACATTAAGAGAAGAAGCCACGTCAGGAACGGAGCTTTGTGAAGTTGTGCGGGAATCAAGGAAATATATCCCCCTCTCTTTGGTTACAGTAAGGACAGCCCCCATTTGAATGTAGTTTTCCGTAACAAGGGAACCCTCGTGGTTGTTGACGCCCTTTACGCCACCGCCAAGAGAATCAAGATTTGCCTTTACAGTTTGCGCAATCTCATAGGGATCCATGTCGGGAAGAATCGCCCCCGGTCCGGGATTAGGTGTCGTGCCGCTGGAATAGTTGTGAGCCTGCATCGGCTGGTGCAAAATGAGTTCCTTGCCAGCTGACCTTACAACCTGTGCACATTCGGATGACTGGGCCAGTTTTGGGAGGACTGCTATTGTTATTGGAAAAGGAAGTGAAGTATAGCGCTTTACGTTTGAGACATGTAGTCCCGCATCGTCGATTACAAAGCAAATCTTTGTGCCCGGTTTTGCCTGAGGAACGTCAAAGAGTTTTTTCGGCAGTTCCTGAATCTGTGGTGTCGGATCAACCTTTACGGACGCAATCTTGTCCTGCTGTTGAATTACAGTTTTCTGTGAGGCCTGAGTCTGCTGTTGCTGGATTTGAGTTTGTGTTTTATTTTGGGTTTCCTTTTGAGCGCTTTGTGCCTGCTGTTGAGTCTGAGCTTTTTCCTGGGTCTTTTCCGTTTTAGTCGGCTGCGGTGGTGTTTCAACCTTGGATTCCACCTGTTCCTTGGTTGCGGGCTTTTTGACTTCCTTTGCCACATCCGGTTCGATTACGGTTATTTCCTTTGGCTTGGATTCCTTCTTTTTGGTTGTCTCAGCTTTTTTTTCTTCTTTATAGACAGGCTCCCCTATTTCCTGAATTTCTTCAGCTTGAGTAATGGGCTGACCCGCAGGAGCCTTTTTCCATGCAGTCTCTGACATCTGTGAAGAAGAAGATGCCCGTGACAAAAGATAAGTCGCCGTAAGAATGAGCGCACACATGCCAACAATCGAACATGCCATTATGACGACAGATTTAGTCTTGAGAATAACCTTTGGCTTTTTTTTACGGACAGTACGTTTTGCAGGAGTCCTTGTAGTTTTCCCAGTCCGTTTTCTAGTAGTACCCATCAGGAATATTATAATTCAAAACGGAATTGGTTTCAAGCAAGATGAGAGTTGAAAGTGGAACATCACACGACGCTTGCAAATTAACAAATTTACTGCCGCGTGACATTCACTTATAAAAACACCACTACTTCAGCAGGTTCATTACGCCGTTAAGGAGGCTGCTGCCTGTGGAGCTGCTTTCTGTTTTCTTCTTCTTTTTGCCGGTGGAAGTTGTCGTGCTGGCAGTGCTTGTTCCACCCAGAAGGTTACCGAGAAGGCTTCCCACGTCGATGTTGGAGACAAGTCCAGACAAGAGGCCTGTAAGTGCGCTTCCTGATGCACCGTCAGTCTGTTTTCCCAAGAGGTTCATGAAGAGGGGTGCGGCGGCGGACAGGATTGAAGTTGCTGATGCTTTTGTTACTCCTGCAGCCTTTGCAATCTGTGTGGTGGTTGAACTTTGACTTTTGCCCAAAAGGTGGGAAATGATTTTTGCTCCATCCGCCATATCAATTGATGAAGTCTTTGCGCTTGCATGATCGGCCAGAGCCTGTGTAAATCCTGCGGCAGTTGCTCCCTTGGCCTGACCCGATGCACTCTGAAGCAAAACTGGAAGTGCCTGACCAAGTACATTCTTTACATCGGCAGAACTTGCACCAGAAGCGGTACCGATTTTCTTGACGTTTGATGCGCTGACCAAACCCGACAAAAGTGTTGATGCGTCCATAAAAAAATCCCCCTTTATGGAAAAAAAACTTTATGCGATGAACATGATTCAGGATTCTCCCGTCCGAACCGTGTTCCCGTCATTATTACCATTACAAGCCCTTGAACGGGTTTTTAATCTTCATCTCCCTCTTCATGCGGTACATGAGTGAATCAGCCTTGTTCTGCGCCTCGTAAAAGTCGTTCTTGCCGTGCGGAACAAAAAACGCATATCCGTATGCCGCCGAAAATGCAATTTGCGTTTCCTTTTGATTTTTAATCAGTTCCTCAAAATCAGCAAGCATTCCCTTTATCCATTCTTCACTTTCATTCTTGCACAGAAAAATGAATTCGTCACCACCAATCCTATAAATCGATCCCTTTTGCTTGGAAGCCTTCTGAAGACACTCGCAGAAACTCTTTATCACAGCATCTCCCTGCAGATGTCCGAAAGTGTCGTTCATGTACTTGAGGTTGTTCATGTCAAAAAGAACCAGGCAGTAACGCTCCTCCAGCCCCTCGTCCTTGAATTCCTCCGTAAACGAATACCATGCAGAATGACTTCCCACTCCCGTACTCAAATCCATGAAAGCAAGCTTCTGGTAAAGGTCAGTCTTTTTAATCGATGCGTTGCGTTCAACAGTCCTCTGGAAAACCAGCCACATCAGCGAAATGAACATGAACACAAGACCAAGGTTCAAGATGGAATCCGCATATTCGGTGGAACTGGATGCAAGAAGGACGATGAAGAAAAACAGCAGTGAAAAGCCTACCGAACAGTTGAATATGAGCTTCATCTTTCGGGAAGAAAAATGCAGCCTGTGGTTTACAAGTATTGCCCCGTAAATGATGCACACAAAGAACAGGATGTGGGTCGCCACTATGGATGTAGAAAGCTGAACGATTCCAAGCACCTGCAGCACAAGCTGGATTACAATCGAACCCATGACAAAGAAAAACAGGACGTTGGTATAAAGCCTGTACTGTTCTGTGGTAATGCTCCTGATGAAATTGTATATCGCAATCAAAACCACAAGCTGAACCAGATATTCAAAAATCCAGTGGACTGCTACGTTTCCAATCAGCAGCTGTGTTATTCGCGATTCTTCAACCTGCCAGAATCCCATTGCAATGACCATGACGGCAAGGCACAGAAGGGATTTGTCGGAGCTTTCTCGGCTGGAAAAAGTAAAGATCATGCACAAAAGCAAAATGCCCATGATGACCAGGACTATGCCAAGACAAAGCTTGTCTCCCCTCTCGTTGATTATCTCCCAGGAAAGCGAAAGCCTGTCACCCGAAACGACCCTTTGGAAAGAACCGTTGTAATTGCTGATGTTTGCATTTATCTTATACTCAAGAGTTCCGACGGTACCCTTTGGCAGCCTCACAAAATGATGAATCGAACGGTAAGATGCAAGCCATGATGGCCTTGGGTCGGAATTGTATGAATAAAGCTCCTTTCCGTCAACCGAAATCACAATGTCCTGGTGGTGGGAATAAAAATCAAGATAGAGGTCCTGTTCAAGTGGAACCGTAATATCGTGGAAAATCACATGTTCCTTTGGGGAATCCGGAATTTTTGCGGGAAGGGATTCAATTTCTGTTTTGACACCGGATGAGTCGAGGTAATACCAGCCGTAATTGTATTCGGAAGAATAATCGTAGGCAAGACGGACATTCTTGGTGTCTCTGGCAATCCAAACCACATACAACGCCAATCCTACAAGCAAAGCCACGATGACTAGAGAAATTATGTTTTGTATATGCTGGAAGCCCTTCTTTTCCATACTCTAATACATTCTAGCACTCTTTTTTTGTTTCCACAAGAATTTTTTTAAGATTTTGGAGATTTTTTTTAAGTTGAAAGATGAAAAGTGAAAGTTGAAAACTGAAAGCTGAAGGTGAGGGACTTATTCCTTATAGGGTTTCTGGGCTCAGGCCGTAGTTTTCGTTGTGATTGGTGCATCCACCAAGAGGTTCAACATGAATCTGCACGTCGTATACCTCGGGAATGGCAGTCCGTATCGCCTGCTCCACCTTTTCCGTAAGCTCATGGGCATTTTTTACGGTCATGTCGGGATCAACCTCAAAATCCAGGTCTATGTCGTAGAACGAGGCCATCTTGCGTATCCTTGCCTTATGGGGGTTAAGGGCACCGGGAACAGAAAGTGTAGCGTCAAAGAGCTTTTTGTACAGGGATTTGTCTGTGTTTCCGTCGATAAGCTCCTGGGTTACTTCCCAGAACAGTATGACTCCGTTTTTTACGACCCAAAGGCCCACGATGACGGCTACAATCGGATCAAGTTTTGGACGCTTGAAAATGAATGAAAGGAGGAGACCAAGCAGGACACCCGTGGAAAGCACTATGTCGCTCTTCATGTTCAGGGCGTTGGCCTTGAGTATGTCGCTTCCGGAGCGTTTGGCATAGTGGAATTGGGTAATGCACAAAAGGATTTTTCCCGCAATAGAAATTCCTGCCGCTACCAGTGCAAGGTATGATATTTCCTGAGTGATGCTGCTTGAAACCAGACGTTTTACCGAATTGATGCAGACCTGGGATCCCGCATAAACGATTACAAATGAAAGAATCATGGTTGCCACGGTTTCAGATCGGGAATGTCCCCACGGATGTTCCTTGTCTTCGGGGCGTGTGATTATAAAGCTGATTACAAGGGTCAGGATGGAAGTCAGGACATCGGTGCCGGTGTCTATTGCGTCTCCCATAAGTGCAAGCGATGACGACATGAATGCCAGAACGGCTTTAATTACCGCAAGAATCAGATTGCCCACAAGCGAAATGAATCCCGCAATCTTGATGTATTGGGCTTTATTCATAATATGGAGAATCCCACTTTATTTACCATGCGTTGTGCGGCCGCCAGCAATCCGCGTTTTTCAACTGGAGGAGGCAGACAAATGACGGCAGTAATGACCTCGCGTTCAGGCTCCGTATTTGCGGAAGGCAGTTCAAGTATCTGAGGCGTTATAAAACTTCCATACTCCAAAAGAGCATCTTCAAAAAAATCCATCAAATTCAATATCGACAAATTGCATTGTTGACCATAGGGGAAAAATCCGCTAAAATAGTGTATCTTACATGCAGGGGAATAAGAATAATGCCGTATTCTGAACCAACCAATCTATGTGTGGTAGCCTGTCCCGGTGGTGAGTCATTCGCAAACGAAGTGATTACCCATCTGCGCCATATGTACAAGCACCGCTTTTCTCTAAAGAGCGACGTCATCTCCAAACGCTACAATCTGGAAAAAGAAGCACTCGTCCAGCAGATCAACCTTGACAACGATTTGCGTACCAGCGACCTATGCATACGTGGCATGACCGACAAATACAGGGCACCGCAGTTCAAGGCAAATGCAAGGTTCACCTATTTTGCAAACGGAGAATTCAAGTGCGAGCTGAATGAGTGCATCCGCGGAAAGGACGTATTCATCTTTCAGGACGTGGAAAACCACGAGCTTATTTCCCTCAACGACGGAAAAAACCAGCTGAAGTTCAGCGTAAACGACCATATCATGTGCATGCTTGTTGCAATTGATGCCGTACGTCAGGCAGGTGCAAAGGAAATCACCCTTGTACTTCCCGTATATCCGTACAGCCGCCAGCACAAGAGGAAGGGACGCGAAGGTTTGACTGCAGCCCTTCTCGGACACATCGTAGAAAGCATGGAAGTAAGGCGCATCATCACCCTTGACCTCCATTCACGCGAAATTGCAAACGCATTCAGCCACACGCACTGCGAAAACCTGCATGCCTCATACCAGATAATCAGGGAACTTTCACGTGCCATTGACCTTACAAAAGAAGACCTTGTTGTAGTTAGTCCGGACACTGGAGCCATCGACCGCAACAAATTCTATGCCACTGGACTCAAAAAGCCTCTTGCCATGATCTACAAGGAAAGGGACTATTCAATCGTAACCCAGGATGCAAAGAACACCAACATCAAGAGCATCAAGCTGCTCGGAGACGTAAAGGGAAAGGTTGCATTCATGGCGGACGACATGCTCGGTACGGGTGGAACCCTCCTCAAGGCAATGAGCTTCCTGCACGACCAGGGGGCCACAAAAGTCATAGCCGCAATCAGCCTGCCCTTCTTTACCGGCAACGCGATTCAGCTTTTTGACGAAGCCTACGAAAAGGGCCTCTTCTACAGGATAATCGGAACCAATGCCGTATACCACGAAGAACTTTGCAAGAGGGAATGGTACATCAGCACAAACGTATCCGGACTCTTTGCCAACGTAATCACAAGGATTCACCACGAGCAGTCACTGAGCGACCTTCTGGACAACCGTTCGATAATCGACAAGATGATAAAGGCAAGCAAACCGTCGGAAACCAAGGACGAGCATCTTGCGGATCCAATGGGCCAAAACCAGAACAACTGCGACCCGATTGCCTGAAACATGCCCTGCGTCTTTTGTGCCGACATCGGAACATCCTCGTTAAAGGCGGCCGTAATCGACCAGACTGGAAACGTCCTTGCGTACAGCCGCCAGAAATTCCACAGCACGCCGGATTCTGTTGCCGGGGAATGGCTTTCCGCACTCAAAGCGGCAATGGATGAGATCTTTCAAGCTGAAGACCTCACGGTTGACTCAATATGCATAAGCGGAAACGGTCCTACCCTTTCAACATGTGGCGGACTCACACTCCTGTGGAACCGTGAAATTCAGGAATCAGAAGAAGAACCATCGGAAGCTGAAAAAAAATCACTCTTCATTCCACGGCTTAAGGCAATCAAAAAACTTTATCCAGATGCATGGAATGATTCAAAATACATTTTCTCCGGACCCGAGTTTTTGATTTACACGCTTACGGGAAACGCCCTTACGGTTTTGCCGGAGGAACGCTACACACAGGCATACTGGACGGAAAAGGCACTTCTTGAAGCGGGATTCAGCATAGAAGACATTTCAAAAATTCCGCCATTTGCAAAACCTTCTTCCATGGCAGGAAAACTGAACGCATCAAGCGCAGACTATCTTGGCCACAGCCTGAACAACATAAGCGAGGGGCTTCCAGTTTATTGCGGGGCACCAGACTTCATTTCCGCACTTGTAGGAACCAATACATTAAGACCGGGTCTCCTTTGTGACAGGGCAGGCAGCAGCGAGGGACTTAACCTCTGCACCCAAGAGCCAATCGTAGCACCGGGAGTCAGGACACTGCCTTCGATTATTCCCGGATTGTGGAACGCAAGCATCCTGATACCCGACAGCGGAATGCGTTTTTCAAGGTACAAGAAGCAGTTTGAGGAAACCAGCGGTTTTTCTGTGACATACAGGGAACTTGTTGATGCGGCTATATCAAGCGACGGAAGCCAGGCCATACTCGACCAGGGCAAATACCTTATGCTCCAGATTGCCATGCAGGTACGCGACGGAATGAAGAAACTTTTTTCCCTTGCACAGGATGCGGGAAATCCGATACCGACATCATTCGTACTTACCGGCGGACAGGCAGAAAGCGACGGCTACACTCAGATGAAGAGTTCTGTTACCGGAATGGAAATCAAAGTACTGCAATGCAACGATGCGGAACTTCTTGGTGATGCGGCATTTGCATTTTGTGGAATGGGAATATACCCCGACATTCAGGTTGCGGCGGAGAAAATTCAGCGTGTATCAAGGGTTTTTGCTCCCGGTGGAGATATAGGCTAGAGCCTTGGCTAGTTTTTGGCGGCCTGATCGTTCAACTGTTTTTCAAGATTCTTTTCAAGCACAAATCGGATGAAGAAGTCTTCCAGGGTTTTTGTAGGTCCCGGAAGATGGAGCCTCTGTCTTGCACGGGCATTGTCACGGCGCACAGTATACAGGAGGTAGAAGTCACGGTAGTCAAGGCTTACGTCTGTCTTTACGCGTTCACCAAGATATGCGGCAACCTCATCACGACCGATTGCCTTTACACCCTGTTCCTTCAAGATTGCACGAAGCCTCTGAATCTGCTCATATGAAAGTCCAAAGAGGAATTCCTCCATTGCCTGGGAAACCTCATTGTCTCCAAGCCTCTGCTTTATGAACTGGGCCCACTGTGAGTCCATCTGAATGCTTACAAGAAGAAGCTCGCTTGTTCCCATCATGGTTCCGAATGCTGGAGCCAGGGTACGGCGGGCTGACCATACAGACTGCAAGACCGGTGCGATGTCCGAAATGTTCTGATCTGAGCGGTGTTCCCACAGGATTATCAGGGAGTTTGCAAGCTGTCTCCTCAATTCCATGGAAAGTGTCTTGTCCTTCATCAGGTTAAGGTAAACGTCCTCCGCCATGAGGGTGAACATCATGCTCACAGTTTCATCGGCATAACGCTTAACCGCAGCATCATCCATCTTGGCATAGTTTTTTGCAAGCCTGGACATTGAATAGAATGTGTGGATTTTGGTAACGAGGAATCCCTTGCCCAAAATCGCCTTTGACGGCATGTGGAGGAGAGTGTCGCCGTCTTCCTGATATGAAATTATGCTTTCTACAAGTGCTTCGGGGGTGCGTACAGAATTGCTCATGTTCGTGCGCTGCAGAAGTGACGGAAAGTGTGCAATGGCTGTGGCAAGTTCCTTGAGGTCGGAAAGCCTGTCGTCCAGTATTTCAAGACGTTCGGGGGCATTTTCCTGGAGTGCCTTGCGCAGTTCTTCTGACAGCTGTTCCTGATACGGCGTAAGTACAGTAATTCCAGTATTCTGCAAGGCGATGTCATTTTCAAGCTTTTCCTTGTCGAAAAATGACTCGATGCTAACTGGAGTATACTCAATGTGTTTGGCAAAATCGACAACGTCAGTATCTGAGGGAAGCATGTTTGTATTATATCTCACCCACCTTCAATTTGGGAACCCCGAACCACATGGATTCAGGGTTCCATTTGCATCAGACCAAAGCCTTCATGCTTGTCATGTATGCACGTAGCTTTTTACCAACTTCCTCAATCGGATGGTTGCGGATGGCTTCGTTAACCTGTACCAGTTCCTTGTTTGGAACCGCAGTGGTCTTGAGGTCCATTCCCTTTCCGATGTCGGCGGTGGTAACGCTGTTCTTCATGAAATCGCCCAAAAGCGGTACACATGCGCGTGCAAAGAGGTAGCAGCCGTATTCTGCAGTGTCAGAGATAACCTTGTTCATCTCGTACAGGCGGCGGCGGTCAATCAGGTTTGCAATCAGCGGAACTTCGTGGAGAGACTCGTAGTATGCTGA
>DBWR01000072.1:20272-24965 GCA_002309305.1 Treponema sp. UBA1233
TCAAATGGAATCTTTGCATAGCTTTCGCGCCAGTCGTGCAGGTTCTTGTCTCCGTTTGCCCAGTCCTTCATCATTGTGGAAGAGAATTCTCCGCTGATGATGTCGTCCATGTGCTTCTGGAAGAGAGGAGTCATGATTTTCTTGAGTTCAAGAGAAAGCTCGTTTGCCCTGATTTTTGCGGGATTTGAAAGGCGGTCCATCATGTTAGTGATTCCACCCCACTTGAGGGCCTCGCTGATAACGTTCCAGCCGTGCATAAGGAGCTTTACGGCATATCCCGGAGCGATTCCGTTCTGAACCATCTTGTCGTAGCAGAGGATTGTTCCAGTCTGCAAAAGACCACAGAGGATTGTCTGCTCGCCCATGAGGTCTGACTTTACTTCTGCGATGAATGAAGATTCAAGAACACCGGCTGTCTCACCGCGTTCTGCACATGCCAAGGCCTTAGCCAGAGCCATTCCACGTCCCTCAGGATCATGTGCGGGATGTACGGCTATAAGCTCAGGAACACCAAATCCACGTACATATTCGTTGCGGACTTCAGTTCCCGGTCCCTTTGGTGCCATAAGGAATACTGTGATGTCGTCACGGATTTCCTCACCTTCTTCAATCATATTGAAACCGTGGCTGTACCAGAGGGCTGAACCCTTCTTCATATATTTCATCAGGTTCTGTACAACCTCGTGATGCTGCTTGTCCGGGGTCAGGTTGCCTACTACGTCTGCTGTGGGCAAAAGTTCTTCATAAGTACCGACCTTAAAGCCGTTGTCGGTGGCGTTCTTCCATGACTGTCTCTTTGACTCGATGGCTTCCTTGCGGAGGCAGTATGAAACGTCCATGCCTGAATCGCGGAGGTTAAGTCCCTGGTTCAATCCCTGGGCTCCACAACCTACGATGACGATTTTCTTTCCCTGAAGGGCTTTTGTTCCGTCCTTGAATTCTTCACGTGCCATCTGACGGCAGTGTCCCAACTCCTGACGTGCAACGCGCCATGGAATAGCATTAAAATAGTTCTGACCCATTTTATTATCTCCTACTTAAATTGATCGTTAAAATATGTACAAGCATTGTAACACAATCCAATATTAAGGTAAAGACTTATTTCGGCTTCAGCATGGTTAATTCAGCCCCAACTGCTTCTTTTCCACAGCCGGAACCCCTGCCGCAAGGACATTTTCCGCCACATCATCCAGTACCACAGCCCCCGCCCCAATCACAGCGCCAGAACCGATATTTCCGCACAGGACGGTACAGCGCATTCCAATCCACACGCCGGTACCCACGCTTATGCCATGATGAACGCACTCCCCCGCACGATGGTCGTTTCCTCCAATTTTGTGGGTCTGACAGTCAAAGGCACATTCAGGTCCAATTTCACTTCCGGCTTCAATTTTAACACCGGCATTCCCTATCGTATAAAAGTGGCAGTTACGGCCAATCCACACGTCTTCACCCAATTCAACAGGCCCGGAGCCATAGACACGGAAACCGGCATTCACACGGGCAGACTTCTTTACCCGCAGTCCCATAAGCCTAAGGACAAAACGCCTCCATGCAAAGCATGACGAAGGAAGCAGATCACCCCACCTGTTGAACAAATAACGCCTAAAAGTCAGCAGCATAATTCAATTCCTTATTTTTTTGTTTTACTTTTCCTGATGTAATCCGGCCGCACTTCATGGGGATTGTACCAGTTATTAAGCACTTCCACCATATCCGGCTCTTCGTACAAAAGGTAAGCCTGCCACAAATCCTCACGGACAAGAGTATATTCATAATCAATCTTGCGTATCAAGTCATCTGATTCTTCCGGAAGGGCATTGTTCGATTTCAGCACTTCCCTTATACGCCTTTCACTTGTGCCATAGGCCAGCCTCCACAATTTTTCAACAGGCACTTCAAAATTCGGAAGCCAGTTGAGGCAGTCCTTTAAGTCCTTATGATAAGTGTAGACATGATTCAGGCCAAGATGCGCAATCAAAAGAGAGTCGTCATCAAGTTCAATGTCACGGACAATATTCCTGTACCTGTTATATGGAGGGTCGGACTCACGATCATAGAAGTCGGGAGTAAAGTTATAGAGCGCATAATACAAAAAGCCACACAGCAGCACCACGGGGATTCTTACCAATAGTTTAAGACGGAGATTCAAAGTGGAACGATCATCACTACCCCTTTCACGGCTACCATTAAAGTTTACAATCTGATGAACAAAATAAACCACAAGCGGTATGCCCAGCGGTATGGCATTCATCCATTGTCGTAGTCCCATGTCACTGTCCAGATTCCAGAATGGGAAAAACAAGGCGGGAACCAAAAGCAAAAGACAACGCCCTATCCTTTTCTTTATGAGCATGACGATTGCAAGAATGTAAGTCAGCACCGCATAAACAGACATCTCCAGGGCACCCCACCCCAAGGTCCTTTTCATCGTTGCATTAAAAAAAGGAAGAGACGGCAGGCTGAATGCATTGGCAAAACGCGGACTGTGCAGGCGGAAGAATTTGTATGCGGGAATCAAGGCAACAAGAAAAACTATAATGGAAACAAGTTTAACGGCAAAAAGTATGGAAGGATTGCTTTTTACGAGCCGAATCAAAACCGGAATTACGAATACAAGGGTTACAAGACAGGCAAAAACAAGAGTAACCTTATGGCTCAAGGCAGAAAGGACAAGAAAGACCAAAGTGCATGAATACAAGGCGGTTTTTACCGGAAGAGACTTTGGACGTTTTTTTACTGCAAGCACAAGAAGGGCTACATAGAAAAGCAGGAACATTACTCCAGTCTGATTGTTGATGTAGTTGACTCCCATTTGAGTGACCGTTGGGGAAGCTGCGGAAAGTAAAAAGCCCAGAATCGAAAAATAAAAGTCACCGGTTGCAAAGCCCAGCACAAGATAAATTGCCAGAGAGATGCCGGCAGAAGAAATTGCAGACCACAGTTTTACGCCCTCAATCGCATCACCACAAATATACGAACACAAACCGCACAGATAATATCCGCACTGATAACTTGGATTTTCAAGATGACCTGTCTGGACAAGAGATTTTGCCTGCAGTGCATAAAAGTATCCGTCAAGGCCATTGGGTTCACTGGATTTCTGAAGCATGTCGTATCTTATTGTAGCAATATTCACACAAAGCACCAGGATAGTCAGAAAGGTTCCCACCGAAAATTTCTTTTCCCATGATTCTTCCATCATTTTCCCTCCACTGATTTTGAATCCAAAAGCGGCTCGTACATCATAAGCGCATGGTTTTCCGTAAGATATTCGTCGCTCACAAGTTTTTTTTCAGCATCTGTTTTTTCCTGAACAAAATGTTTCCTCCAGATAGTGTTGTGGCGCACATAAACTCCACCCACCTCGCTTGTAATCCAGTGATTCTTTTGATACACCTCATAAGAATCCACCACGGGATTTTTGCACCTCCACTGGCCGTGCAGTTCTCCGTCCTCAATCCAAAGCATAAGAGCATAATCCACCGCAGTTTCATTCTTTATCATAAGGTCACGGTAATTATAAACGCAGGTAGCCCCACTCCCAAATGGCTGTGTCCTGTTTGAGTCAGGAAAAACATCATAGCTGTGACGGAACCGTTCCACCACAGAAAGAGGCGTATGCAAAGTCATCCAGTACAAGAGGTTTGAAAGGGCACAAAGTCCGCCACCAACTGCCGCAACAGGCTTTCCGTTTACAAGCATCATTCCATTTTGAAATCCACGTCGCCGTGTGGGGTTTCCGATCAAATTCCAGTATGAAAAGATTTTGCCAGGTTCAAGCACAAGACCGTTCATTTTTTTTATTGCAATAGAAACATTGTGCACTTTTCCATCCTGCAATGCCGTGTCCACATCAGAAAGGTTTCTGTACAATGGAGATGAATGTGAAAATGCGACATATGGAAACTGTTCCCTGAGTTCTTGAATTGAATTTGATTTGTTGGGTTTTGCAAAAAGTTTTTTGAACCGGATCCACGCACAACGCCTGAGGAAGCAGTAATATGCCTCCCCAAGTTTTACGCGCAGAGCCGACCTGTGTTTTTGCGGAACAAAGCGGTACACTTAAAAATTACCAGTCTTCATGATAACGCCAGTCGGAAACAAGATCAGCAGAAAGAACTTTATAAGGCGTACCGTTCAGCAGTATTTTATCGGTCCCTGAAATGGAAACAATCATTGCCGTTGTCGTATCTACATAATCAATGCTTTCATGCTTAAGGATGCGGTATTTTCCAAGTTCGTAGGAAGTTCGGTAATTCTGCCACGTCCATCCGACAAGAACATATTTTGTTGTGGGGAACTCTGTATTCTTGCCAAAATCAGTTTCCGGTTCATTCAGGAAGGGGCTTCCATAGTTGGAGTTTATCAAGTCTTTTAGGAAAGCTTCCTTTGTTGTGATTTCAATAAGCTCCTGATTTCCCCAGTAAAATTCAAGTTCATCACCCTCATATCTATAGATTGTAATCATGTCATCAGGATCATCGCCAAGCAGATATATGACGTTATAACCCTTGAACAAATCCCTGAACTGTTTCCTGAAAGAATCACTGCTTTTTTCTGAAAGCATCATCTTTGAGTTTTCTTCCTGAAGTCCTTTAAGTTCATCTACATTTGCAAACGGAATGACATTACCCTTGTACAAAAGCCTGATGTCGTCCAGACATGTGTCGTCGTATTTTTCGCCCTTGTA
>DBWR01000072.1:25015-39288 GCA_002309305.1 Treponema sp. UBA1233
ATTGACTGCCATTCGGGTTTATCATCTTCAAGATAGTAGACTTTCTGCTGGAAGTGGTTTTTGGTTTCCGTATTGTACTGGGATTTCTCGCTGTCCCAATCCTTTACCTCCAACTTGCTTGCGGTTTGGGTAAGGGTAATCGATTTTACGCGGTTATTCTTCTTGTAATAATCCTTGGATGCAAATCCGTTTACAATCTGAATCTCATCAAAACTCACCGGCTCTGAAAATTCAATTGTGATTGACTCACCGATTCCAGAACCGTTTTCATCCGCCTCACACCAGGTGCTGTCCAAATCACCGTCCAGAATGTTTATTGGAGGATAGAGGTATTTTCCCTCAAACTGGGCTTCAACCAGCTCGCTAGTTGCCACAACAGATTCTATCGGGGCATAGTCAGTCTGGGCCATGAACCAGTCGCCAAAGTCTTCTTCAGCACCAGAGGTGGTACCAGAGGTGGCCTGATTTTGATTTGAGGCAGCTTCTTCCGTCTTGGCTGCAGGCTTGTCTTTTCCATTACATGATGCAAACAGAACGGCAAGCACTGATAAAAGCGCAAAAGATTTAATGTATCGCGAAATTTTCATTTTAACTCCTATATCAGCGTATAAGCACATTATAATTAATTGATTCAATCAACTCAAGAGAACGCACGGAAAAACGCAAACAAAGACTACAATTTCCCCGAACTTCTTCCTCCCTCGCCTTGACAAAGATTAGAAAATGACGAAAATTGACGGTATGACAGTTTTAGGAATTGAAAGTTCATGCGACGAAACCGCCTGTGCCATAGTTGAAGACGGCAAGAAAATATTGAGCAATGTGGTGGCGACTCAGATCCCCTTCCACCAGATTTACAAGGGAGTTGTCCCCGAAATCGCAAGCCGCAAGCACGCCGAATGGATACTTCCGGTGGTAAGGCAGGCCGTAAGCGAATCGGGACTGAGCCTTGATCAGGTTGACGCAATCGCCGCCACAAACCGTCCGGGTCTGATGGGTTCACTTCTTGTGGGACTTTCGTTCGGCAAAACCCTTGCATGGTCCACGGGAAAACCCTTCTTTGCGGTAAACCACATGCTTGGCCACATGTACGCATCCCATCTGGCATTTGACATAGAATACCCATACCTGGGACTTCTGGTAAGCGGAGGACATTCAATCATCGCAAAGGTGAACGACTTTGATGACCTGGAGATTCTTGGAACAACAATAGACGACAGCGTTGGCGAAGCCTTTGACAAGGTGGCAAAATACTATGACCTGGGATATCCGGGTGGAGTGATAATCGACAAGCTTTCGCAAAAGGGAGACGCCAGGGCATTTTCATTCCCCGTTCCCAAGATAGACAAGGGAGAACACAGGTACGACGTTTCGTTCAGCGGATTAAAGACGGCGGTAATTCACCAGGCACAGTCATTCCTGAACCCGGGATACGAAGCCACGGTGGAAAACATAGCTGCCTCATTCCAGGAAACCGCATGCAAGACACTTGTGAGCCGGCTTGTTCGTGCAGTTGAAGACACGGGCCTTACGACAGTTGTTGCCGGTGGCGGTGTCGCGGCGAACTCAAGGCTAAGGGCAATGCTGGCTGAACACAAGGAACTTAAATGCATCTTCCCTCCCCTTTCCCTCTGCGGTGACAACGGAGCCATGATTGCGGGTGTGGCATACCATTTCCTCAAACGCGGTGAGACAAGTCCCCTGAACACCACAGCATGCGCCAGAATCCCCCAGTTCAAGCGTGGACTTGCAAACCTGGAGGCCTTCGGAAGACGGTGATGGGGGATGGGGTGTGGAAGCCCCTGCTAGTCATTGTTTCTTTTTCGATTTCGTCTACAACTTTAAATCAAATTTTCCTCGTCGCGCCTAGAGTATAAAATTCTGCGAATTTCCATTGTGTCATCGATTACAACATACCAAACGGAATAATTGCCCACATTTATTCTTCTGTACGGAAAGGGTCTTTTTTTCTTGAGTGCCATATTGCAAAAGATTCCGGGGACTCAAGCCTTTCAAGTATTGCTGCTTCAATTTTAGAAAGAGTGTTTTCTGCCGCAATTGGATTTTGCAAAGTGTTCTGAATGTAATCCACAATTTCCAGCAAATCCTCTTCTGCCAACGGAAGATAGCGCAGTTTATATTTTCCCATCACTTTGCCTTTATTCTGGAACGGACTTTTGAAAAGACCTCATCATGGGAGAGACGGATTTCTGAGGAGCTTGCCTGAGAGTCTGCTTCGTCAAGTTTGTCCTCGATATTTGCGGTAAGGCTTTCGTACAAATCCAGGCTCATCACAACCATGGAGCCATACCCATTTTTTGTAAGAAAAACAGGGCTCTTATTTGTAGAGACAATTTTTTCTATCTCCGCGAATTTATTCCTCAAATCAGAAACAGGACGAATCTGCAGCATACACACCTCACTATCATTATTTTATCATAATTATATCACTTTTTCAATACTTTTTTCCACTTGCATTTTTTCATACCCAATGTTATATTATATGTAGGCTGTCCAATAAAACTGCGTTATTCCCTGCTTGCAGGTTGGCGCACTATAGTTGAGGACGGCTTTGTTTTACTGTAATTCCATATCTCATCTAAACTATTCAAACATCGAAGGATTTCTCTTCTTCCACTCATCCCATGTAATGTACCAATCTGAATCCTTATCATTTACGGGCCGGTAATCTACCCCAAGCGACAAGAAATGCTTCCTGGCGCAAAGGATTTTTCTTTTCTCGTTTGAGTGCCAGAGCTTATCCAAATCTTCCGTTCCTTTTGTTTCACGTACGGTTTTCTTTTTCTCATGATTCGGCATTCTTAAAATCGCCCAGTCCGGGTTGTAGTTTTGAATCATCTTGGGCATACGTATTTTGTATTTTGGCGGAAACTTGAAGTACAAGATTACATCACCTTGATTTTCTCCTGCCGTGTTCAAGCGAGCTACAAAGTTTCTTTCTACATTTGAATCGACCTGAACAAAATCGTAGATGGTTCTGGATTCATCTGCCGGAACAAGTTCTTTTGAAGGAAACTCTTTTTCTTCCGGGAAGAGTTCGTCTTTCTTGTCGTGAATGTCCATGTAGCCGTCTGTCGGTTCATATTCAATTTCTTCTACAATGTGATTGGTGAGGACTTCTTTAAGCGTTGTGATGAAGAGCCTTGAAAATCCTTCCGGGTTCTTGATGAATTCCATCTGGACTTTCTCATCGCATTTTTTGAAGATTTCGATTATGGTTTTTCTTGTCAAGTTTGTCGCATCTGCCGCGCGCTGAAAGAGATTGAACTTTGGAATGTCAATGTCTTCCAGTTCCTTTTCGCTTGCCTTTTTACTGCTTCCTGTTTGTGCTTCTAGCGTCCAGACATCGCCCACAGTGTAAACTTCATCGCTGTCGTCGAATTTGATTTGGGAGTATTCGAGGTGTCTGGTGTTCAAATCGACCTTGCTCACTTTTATGCGCTTCAGCACAGAGTCTTCTGAACTCAATGACATTCCTTCTGAAAGCTGAATCTCGTATTCTTCTTTATAGCCTTCGGTATCTTGCTTTGAAAAGAGGCAGTTTACCTTTCCGCTCGGATAAAATTCTTTGATTTCGATTGAATACTTGGTACGGATGAATTTTCCGTGAGTTGTAACGATTTGAACGATTTCCTGAAATTTCAGCTTGTTGATTTCTTCGACTGCTTTTGTAATCAATTTATCGGTGTCGATTTTGATTGTGTAGTCCGTTTCCTGGCTCAGTTCGTTCCAGAGATTGTTGAAATCCGCAGACTTGAATTTATCGTTCCTCTTTGCAATCTTGTTGTCGCGGGCGTTTCCAATCTGTTTCTTTGTGATGCCGTCAGCCTCGCCGTATTCAGTCTGGAGTTTTTCCGCATACCGCTCGTAGCTTTCGTTTGCGATTACGGTAAGGACATTCAAATCATGGTTGTGGATGCGTTCACCCTTCTGGTTTACAGGAAGTCGCAAGCCACGTCCGATTGTCTGTCTGCGGTTGTTTTCTGTTGTAATTTCTCGCAGGGCGCAAATCTGGAAGACATTGGGATTGTCCCAGCCTTCACGCAAAGCAGAGTGGGCAAAGATGAAGCAGACTTTTTCTTTTAAGGAAAGGAGCTGTTCCTTCTTTTTCATGATGAGGTTGTAGGCAGCCTTTTTCGCCTCTTCCAACTTTTTCTTTTCCGCTTCCTTCAACTTTTCGTTTTCATCGATTTCAAGAAACTCTTCCTTTTTCGTTTTTGAATTCTTGTATGAAGCAAAATATGCGGCACGCACTTCTTCGGCTTTTATGTCTTTCCAGTCAGGATCTCGGCCTTTGATTTTGTCAAATTCTTCGTCAAAGAGATTTTTGATTATCGGGTCGTCTCCCTCATAGCTTGCAACCCTGTCTACAAAGAAAAGCGAGAGGACTTTCACGTCGCCATAGCCTTCGCCCTGCAACTTTTTCTTCTGTTTTAAATGCGCTTCGAGTGTGTTTCTTATCATTTCGCGGAAGACTTCTTTTTTGGTGAGGGAAGCGCAAGAGGTCTCGTTCACGGCATAGGGAAGTCCGTTTGAAAGAACGACACATTCTTTGTTCTTGTCGCCGTCTTTTGGAACACAGCGGATGTCTTCGATATAGATTTCTTTGTAGGCAGAATTTTTTGTTGCTTTTTTGAGCTGTCCTGGCTCTCCCACAGAGAATTCTTTTTGCTCAAGCTTCAACCCATTATTAACCATCACCTGCACTTCAAGAACGCATTTGAGTTTCTTTGAAACATTGCTCACGCTAACAACTTTGATGTAGTCGTCCTGAGCGACACCGGACTGCACTTCATCCGTTCCATAGATTTCGATTCGCTTTACCAAGTTTTTCTGCAGGGAATCGAATGAGCTTAAACGATACAATTCGTTGGGGGAATCCTTGCCGGGTGTGGCAGAATAGCGAATGGCGCACAAGGGACGAAGAGTTCTTAAAGCTGCTCGGCTTGCGTCGCTTGAGTAGTTTTGGGATTCATCCAGAAACAGAATGGGGCGGGTCATCTGGATGTAGTTGACTGGCAGCAAATCGCTACCTGGCAATTTGTCTGTAGATTTGTAGATGTTGTTTGATTCTTTATTGAAAGAATCGATTGTCATCAGCATGATTGAATTCGTTGTTGATGAAGCAAAGTTCTTGCAGATTTCCGGGTGATTTCCTTCGTATTCAATGATTTTGTAGGGAACGGTTCCCGCACTGAACATGTTTTCAAAGTGTCTTTTTGTCGCGCTGAATGTATTCAACACACCTTCGTAAATTGCAACACTCGGCACAATGATGATGAATTTTGTAAATCCATATTCTTCGTGTAGCCTGTAGATTGTTTTGAGATAGACATATGTCTTGCCGGTTCCGGTTTCCATGTTGATTGTGAACTCATCGTATTCATGGAAGTCGAATCCTTTTATCATGTTTCCGCTGTTCTTTTCTGCAAGCTGGGAAAGGCGCGCTTTATCCGGTGGAAAATATTTACTTCGCACATTGTTCACATTTTCCAAAAGCTCGTAAGGCTCAAAAACAGTGCTGGTCTCGCAGTTTGGCACGCAGTCAACATTCTTAAAAACATCGACAACTTCCCTTTTTGAAAGTCCTTCAAAAACACCGCAAACCGCATCCACAGCATCTTTCTGGTAGTCCTGGTTGGGGTCGAACTGAATCTTTACAGGCTTTACTTCGTCATTCATCATATCGTTTCAATCCTTCCCTTGTCCGCAAGCTGTACTTTGAGCTGGTCGCCGATTGCGCTGTCCAAACAGATGAATTTCTCACCGTCTTCTAGATGAAGGTTCTTTGCAGTTTCCCCGCTGATTTTTTCGTCAAGGCAGACGAACATCGTTTTTTCTTGGTCCTGGTCCTCAACCTTGAGGACTTCGTTTTTGGTGTATTCAGGGCATTTTGTGATTGCAGAATCGAGCACGAAGCCATGGCGCAGGCAGAGTTCCGTGATTACCGAAGACTTTCTCTCTTTCCATCCTTCTGTGAGGGGTTCTTTTTCTGCGGCGGCAAATAGAGTGTCTAGTGCGGATTTATCCGTTCCGCTGATGTTTTCGAATACCGTAAAGTTTGATTTTGCGAGGCGGTAGACTTTGAAACCAAGGTCCAGAGGATTGTCTTTGCTGAACATGTCTTTGTTCGCTTTTGCTTCTTCGAGGATTTTTGCACCTGCACGGCGGATGCGTTCTTTTCCGATTTCGCAGATGTTTGAATAACCGGCTTTTGCGGCTTCTGAGTTTTCTTTGCATTTTTGAGGAAGCTGAACCATGATGAATTTACGATTGCCATTGTCCTCTTTGTTGAGTTGCATGACTGCATGGGCGGTTGTGGCGGAGCCTGAAAAAAAGTCCAGAATAATCGAATTATCGTTTTTTATTGTATTAAACAAATACTTTAGTAACCCTATCGGTTTAGGATTAGAAAACGGAGTTTTATTATCAAATATTAGTTTCATTTCCTGATTTCCAATCTGATTAATAGGTTCAGTAATAAGGTTCATATACGCTCTTCCTGAAGATTCTCGTATGTTGCCTTCATTATCAACATTTTGGTAAACCTTATATTTGATTGTGTATTTAGAGCCTTTACTTTTATTTGATTTTACAAATTCAAGAAAACCATTCTTAATTCCCCATTCTACTTTCTCTTTTCCCCATTTCCATATCCAACCATCATTAACAAATTTTGATCTTCCATTTGGAAAAATGAGTCCACCATCTGGTGCTTTTATGCCAAAATTCATCGAATCAGAATATTGGAGACCGCCTCTATCAAGAGTATCATAATAAAACTTTCCCCTCACATTGAGATATTTATCTGAATATTTGTAACGTTCTGTATTTATGGAATTTTCATCTCTATTCCAAAGCTTTTTTTCCAAAGTCAAAAGATGATTTTTTGAATATAAAAGAATAGTTTCTGTTACAACCGCTATATCTTTAGCATCATTTGCGCCAGTTTTTTTTCTCCAATCAAATTTTGCAACAAAATTCCCTTCCCCGAACACATCATCGCAAAGCAATTTCAGGTTCGCCTGTTCGTTGTCGTCAATGGAGATGAAAATCACGCCGTCATCCGTCAGAAGCTCCCTTGCCAGCTGTAATCTTGGGTACATCATGTTGAGCCATCTTCGGTGGAACTTTCCGCCGCTCTTTGGGTTGGCAACAAGCATGTTTCCCTTGTCGTCCATCTGTCCTGTAAAGCGCAGATAGTCTTCCACTGGTTCCTGATAGTTGTCGGGGTAGATGAAGTCGTTTCCCGTGTTGTAGGGCGGGTCGATGTAAATCATCTTCACGCGGTTCTGGTAGCTTTTTTTGAGGGTCCGCAAGACTTCAAGGTTGTCGCCTTCGATGTAGATGTTGTGGGTGGTGTCCTCGTTTACTCCGTCACCTTCCACTGGCTCAAGGGTTCCAGTCGCCTCTTTTCGGGCGAGCCTCTTCGCCTCGTTCTTTCCCGGCCAGTAGAGACCGTAGTAGCCGTCCTCTTCTGTTTCAAGACCGCAGGCTTCTTTTAATGCATCAACATTCAAATTTCCGTCGCTGAAAATTTCGGGATAGAGCTGCTTCAACTGTTCAAAGCGTTCGTCCTGGCTGTCTGCCCTGAGGTTCAATTTTTCTATTGCCATTTTCTTTATTCTCCTTATTGTTCCTGTAAATTACCGTCGATAAAGTCTTCGTTTTCATCTTTGAGCGGAAGCATGTACTCGAACATCTCTCCGCGTTTTTTGATTCCGTTCGCTTTTTTCACGTATTCACAGTAGCTGTCGCAGCTGAATCGGGCGTCACAGTTACGGCAGACGTGGACTGCAAAGGGATATTTAAAGCCCTTCTTCTTTTCTTCCAGAGTTTTTAGTGGCGGTGCGCTGAACTGCTGCGTCTCAATTTTTTCAACGACTTCGCCAAAACTCTCTATCATCTGGGCAACTTCCTCTTCCTCGTATCCGATTGGAATGAGCGGCTCCCATTTTTCCAGTTCCTTCTCTACTACAGGACTTTGCGAAAGACCTTGCGCTTCCATGTCCTTGATTGCATTTGTCAAATCCTTTGGAAGCGGTGTCGCGATGATTGCAGTGTCATCAACTCTGTGCCCCATCAAGTTCTTCCAGATGTAGGCGTAGACATAGAGCTGTTCGCGGTAGGGCTCGGTATCGGCCTTGATTCGCTCCGGGTCGTGTGTCTTTAAATCGTAGAGAGCCGTTTTATCACCTTCTTCTACAATATCCACAACACCTTCGATACTAAATGGAAGTTTCAAGTTCGGTGTTTTTTGTTCGGGCAATGTGAGTTTGACTTCGCTGTCAGTGATGTGTTCCATAAGAGAACGGTTCTTCTTCCAGTAATAAATCACTTGATAAAGAGCCTTATTCCTTATATTTCCATCGATTGCGTGGCCGCCATTGTCTTTCAAGTAATCGTAATTTTCATAAAAGACTCTTGTGATTTCTTCCACGACTTCTTTGGGGTCGGCGTTTAGCATGTCAAATACGTCTTCTTTTGTAACAGTCATTTTTAAATCCCCCTCGCCGCATTGAACATCTGCTGCAAATCGTCAATCGATTCATGGACAAGAGAACCGAAGAACATCGTCTGGCTTCTAGACGGAACAAAATCGAATTTATGGAAGACCATGTAATTGCGCGGGCAGTTCAAGTACGGAAGGTAATCCGCAGTGTAGCTGTAGATTTTTGGAAGCGCATCGTCACTGGGTTTGGCTTCTGGTATTGATTCAACTTCAATGTCTTCCGGTTTTGAAAGCTTTGAATTTTCAAACAACTGGACAAAGCTTGGATGATTTGCTTTCATTGCACTTCCGTCTTTTTTCGTTTCCTGACAGATGACCATCAGATTTTTCGCTCGGCTCAAGGCAACATAGAACATTCGAAGATTGTCGTAGTTGCTTGTCATTTCCAGAGGCTCTGCGTTTTTGTCTTTCCTGAGTTTTCGCACAAGTTTATCCATCACTCGCGCATCCCCATCTGCTTTGTTCACGCTGCCCAAAACGACCATGGGGAATTCCAAACCTTTCGACTGGTGAATCGTGATGAAGGGTACGCAGCCTTTGGGGAAGGGATCTTCATCGTCTTCGTATTCGGTTTCGCCACGGTTGAAGAGAGCGTAAAGGTAGCTGTCAAAGAAAATGTGGTTGAAAGATTCTTTTACAAAACTTCCGCCGCTCAAAATGGAAAGATTATTTTCCATGAATGTGGAAAGATACCGTGTTATCATTCCCAGATTGTACATCGGGCCTTCGCTCTCTCCTGTCTCTGCCTTTTTGAACATTTCTTTAAAATGCTCAAAACAAGTAAAGTGGTAGAAGAGGTCGAGCACAGTCCAGTCCAGAGAACTGCAGCGGGCAAGAAGATAGTTGAGTGTAAGAGGCGTTCCGTCTTTTTTCTTCTGGGTGATAAGTTGATTCAGTCTTTTACCTGTCAGGAGTTTCTCTACTGCAGGAGGAAGTCCTTTTGTTTTTGCTAGTTTTGCAGTTATCTCAAAAGTCGCTTCCGTAGAGCCGTCAAAAGTTCCGCCAGTTGTTGCCTGCCCTGAGCCTGCACCATAAAAGAATTGATTTTCCTTTGCGAGAGTTTTCAGGAGCATCTTGTACACTTCAAGAGAATTTTCTTTTTGCTTTTTCAAATCCTCAATAAACTTTTCAAGAAGCGGGTCATCATCAAGCAGTTCATCTGCAAAGTTTTCGCACTTGGCAAGCCAGACATGAAATCTTTCTTTGCGGTTCTTGTTTTTCTTTTCCTCATCGATTTCGTCAATCTTTGGCTCAAAGACTTTTATCATCAAGCCGAAAACAGCAAGGCACTCCTGCGTGTAAAGAAAGTTGTATGCGCGTGGAGCATAATGGGGGATTCCGAGAGCCATTAACGCTTCCCCAAATTCACGCACATTTGAATTTGCTTCCCCACTTGAACGCAGACTTGGGAAGAGGATTGCGCACTGGTTGTAGTCCGTAATCTTTCCCTTTGCTTTCATCTCTTTTACAAGCTGGGCAACTTCTTCTGCGAGAGTTTTTTTGTTACCGGAAATGTGAACTACGGAAGTTCCTGAGTCTTCGCTATGTGCGACAATGTTCTTGTCCAAACGGTAGCTCGTCTTCTTCCTTCCTGGCTTCCAGTCTCCACTTTCAATATAATGCGTGTAGGTATCGACAATCTCTTTTCTGGAGCGGTAGTTGATGTTCAAGTCAATTCTCTTCGGTTCTATGCCAAGATATTTTTTTGTCTTTTCTGCAAAGAAAACTAGGTTTTCAACTGTTGCGCCTCGGAAGCGGTAAAGTGCCTGGTCATCATCGCCCACGACACAGATATTATGTGTTTTTTCCACCAGCTTGAAATAGATCAGCTCCTGAATCGTGTTCGTGTCCTGGTACTCGTCCACAATTACATATTTGATGTACTGGTCAATCGTAGTTGATTCACAAAGATAGTCATACGCCGCCTGCTGGAGTGTAGAAAAATCCACCCGAGACCCCTTCTCGCTCAGCATCTCCCTGTATTCCAGATACATTCGGAACATCGCATCTTCCAGCCCATCTTTTGAATTCAATTCTTCCGCCGCAAAGTTTTCTTCAGTCAATCTTCCAAAGAAGGAAATCAGATTCGCCGCACAATCAGAACGAGACCAAGTAACACCATAGGAACTTGAAGAAAAGTATTCGTTGATTCTGTAATACAAATCTGTTCCAGTTTCACTCAACTGTCCTGCCGTTAAAATGCGGTCCAGATTGGCGCGGTTGTAAACAAAGAGGAATTGGTTCAAATCATCCATCAAAACAGGAGCACGCTGGCGAGTCTTTTTGGAATTAAGATGCCTGTCAACAAGTAGTTTCTGACAGAGTGAATGTAGCGTTCCGATGTACATCCTGCCCAAATCATAAGGCTTTCCTGTATGAGTCGAAGCCAAGGACAAAAGGCTCTGCAACCCCTGTTTGAGTTGTAAGGCCGCCTTTTCCGTAAACGTTGCCAAAAAGATTTCTTCCGGCTTGATGTTGTGGAAAACTATCAGATTCACAGTACGCCACAATATTACGCGGGTTTTGCCTGAACCTGGCCCTGCGGTCAAAAACAGAGGTCCTTCCAGCGTCATTATGGCTTCTTTTTGATTTTCATTTGGAATAAAGCCATACTCTTTGAACAAGGTCTCAATGCTGAATTTTTTTGACAATTTACTCCCCACTTCCAGTAAAAAGGCGCTGTCGATCTAACGCTTTTACTAATCACCTGTTTTCAGTCTAACCATCAAACCGAATTACACATACCGGTCTATTTAATAAACCTTAGCTTGATTATAAGTCTATTTAACGAAGTTTTCAAGCGTAAAAGTTCTTTATTCTGAACTCATGGATATGACAATTGAAAATTACAAACAAAACTTTTTTGATAACATGATTTATTATAGAACCCAAAAGGGTCTTTCGCAGCTTGAACTTTCAGGAATTTGTGAGTGTGGAAAAAGTACTATAAGCGGTATTGAGGCAAGGAAGCATTTTCCTTCCTTCGATTTGATTCTAAAAATCGCCTATGCCCTGGAAATCCACCCGGCCGACCTATTTTTACGAAACGCAAGCCAAAGCCGTGAGGACGTGCGGAAATTCTTTGACGAGGAGCTTTCTGTCAAAATGAAGGAAATGGTGGAAAAAAGATTCCCGTTGGACAAGGCGGAAGAATAACGTTCCCCTTCATCCCCCTTCCCTATAGAAAAACCGTGGATACTGTACTATAATGAATTCAACAACAGGCACAAAAAGGGGAATTGTAATGCCAGAAAAAAAGCAAGGCTACGCAAATCATAAACGCTCAGAACTTTTCTCAATTCTAAAACCAGTCCTCGGTAAAATTGTAAATATCCAAACCGGAATAGAGGCAAATCTTTCCAAGCATTCAATAGACAAAATGACAAGTGCCAAGGCTTTGGAAAAATCAAAGGCAAATGGTTTTACGCTTGCAGAGCATTTTGAATTAGCTGCAAAAATTAAACCCCTTTATGAAAGTGCAATACTTGTAGCCTCACATGGAAATCTAAAAAATCCCGGAGATCCTAATGTTATTTCAATTAAAAGATTTGTTTCTGCCGCAATCTTGCAAAGTGGAAAGAAAGCTGATGTATTGATTACAGTAAAAGAAAGTATTTCAAACGGCCACAGAATATATTCAATAGAACTAGATGAAATAAATAAAGCCTCCGAAAGATTCGAAGGCTTGAGTGACGCGGCTGAAAAATCAGCGGACAGGGCAACTAAGACACCTCACGTCGATAATTTCAGTATAACAGATAGAGTAAAAAAGTCAAGCGAGTAATTAACGCCCCCTTCCCTATAGAAAAACCGTGGATACTGTACTATAATGAATTCATCAACAGGCACTGAAAGGGGAATTGTAATGCCAGAGCGAACCTTGCGGCAAATCTTAGATGAATATTTCTCACTTGGTATAAAAGACCAGATAGACTGGGAAAAATTTTATCTTTACTCAATCATTACTCATTCCACCGCAATCGAAGGCTCAACTGTAACAGAAGTAGAAGCACAGCTGCTTTTTGACGAAGGGATTACTTCCGGCAAACGAACAATTGTCGAGCAGATGATGAACCTGGATTTGAAGGATGCTTACGAATACGGAATAAAATGGATAAGGCAGCATCCCGAAATTACAGTTGATTCCCTTATAAATCTTTCTGCAAAGGTTATGGCCCGGACAGGAAGCGAGTATCACACGATTTCAGGTGATTTTTCTGCGGCAAAGGGCGAACTTAGAAAAGTAAATGTATCTGCAGGAATTGGCGGAACATCTTATATGGCGTATCAGAAAGTTCCTGTAAAATTAGAAGCCTTTTGTAATGAACTGAATCAAAGAAGAAAGGACATTGATTTATCGGATATTATTTCCATTTACAACCTTAGTTTCTGGGCACATTACGAACTGGTTACAATCCATCCCTGGGTAGACGGGAATGGAAGAATGAGCCGACTTTTGATGAACCTTTTGCAGTGGGAGTTTAATCTCATTCCTTCAAAAGTTCTAAGGGAAGACAAGGCAGAATATATTCAGGCTCTGATAGATGCAAGAGAAAATGAAGATGACAGTATTTTTATCAGCTTTATGATGAGCCTTCATACAAGACATTTGCAGGCAGAAATTGAACAGTTTAATTCATCAATGAATGACAGCAATGCCGATTAACCGGTCGATAAACAATTGATACCACTAGCACCCCCTACCCCCTCAAAATTCCAACTTCCCTATAGAAAAACCGTGGATATTGTGATAGAATGGTTCTATTATGGAAACTATTCAAACATTGCCGGGCAAGCCTTTTCCTCTTGGAGCGACACCAGGCCCGGATGGGGTTAATTTTTCCGTTTTCAGCAGGAACGGAACCAAGGTCATTCTGAGTTTATACCGCAATTCGGAGGACAACGACCCCTATGCCGTTATAGATTTTGATCCTAAGTTGAACCGCACTGGCGATATATGGCACGTCTTTGTACCGGGTATCAGGGCTGGTGCACTATACACATATCAGGTGGATGGACCTTTTGAGCCTTCTGAGGGGCACCGCTTCAACGTAAAGCAGCTTCTTTTTGACCCCTATGCAAAGGCAATCACTCCGGTTTCCGTCTTCCACAACCTGCCACCGACCTACCGCACGCCGGTGGACAAGACCGACATCGAGCTGGCGGAAAGCAGGCACCTATACCAGTTTCCCAAGAGCGTTGTAGTCGATGATCGTGACTTTGACTGGGGTGGAGACAAGCCGCTGAACGTTCCGCTGGACAAGGCCGTAATCTACGAGGTTCACGCAAAGGGCTTTACTGCAGGAAAGAATTCCGGAGTAAACAATCCGGGGACATACGACGGCTTCATACAGAAAATCCCCTACCTCAAGCATCTTGGAATCACTTCCGTGGAGCTTCTTCCTGTATTTGAATTTGACGAATACGAAAACACCAACGAAAACCCGCGTACCGGCGAGCGCATGAAAAACTACTGGGGATACAGCACGATTGCTTTTTTCGCACCCAAGGCAAGCTATTCATCAGACAAGACTCCAGGCGGCTGCGTAAGGGAATTCAAGAGGCTGGTAAAGGAACTTCATTCTGCGGGAATTGAACTCATACTGGACGTTGTATTCAACCACACTGCAGAAGGCAACGAGCACGGCATCGCACTCAACTTCCGGGGTTTTGACAACAGCATCTACTACGACCTTGTTCCAAGCCACAAGGAATACTACATGAACTATTCCGGCTGCGG
>DBWR01000011.1:0-683 GCA_002309305.1 Treponema sp. UBA1233
GGAAACCTGCGTCTTGGCAAGAATGAACAGCACAGGGCTATTTTACAAAAGCTTGCGGATGGAGCCAATGCCTGTGGTGTTGAAGTCAAAATGATTGATGCGGCAGAAGTCAAGAAAATCAATCCCTATCTGAGTGATGAGGTTACATGCGCCTCCTGGTGCCCGACAGATGGTCATGCAAATCCGCTGACAACAACTCTGGGATTTTATAAGAAGGCGCGTGAGCTTGGTGTGGATTTTATTACAGGTGCTCCAGTGATACGAATCATCACAAAGGCGGGAAAGATAAGTGGAGTAGAAACTCCCGAACAGATGTTTGAAGCGGAAACTGTGGTTGTTGCGGCCGGTTACGAAAGCAATGCAATTCTGGAAACAGTTGGAATTTCAATTCCGATGAAGAAGCACGCGCTGACATGTCTTGTAACGGAAGCGGAACCACAGATGTTCAGGCAGATGCTCGGTACGGCAATGGCAGATTTTTACGGTCATCAGACTAAGCATGGTTCTTTCGTCATGGGCGGGACCGACGGTTTTGATGAATGTCCTTCAAGAATTGACGATTCATATCCCTTGGTCGGTTCAAGCATGGTAAGTGCCACAAGCCGTGGAATCCTGGGTTATTTCCCGATGCTGGAGAATGCCAAGATTGTTCGTGCATGGGGCGGATATGCGGATTTTTCTGT
>DBWR01000011.1:749-7703 GCA_002309305.1 Treponema sp. UBA1233
GGTTTTGGAATTGGACCTGCCGCCGCATACAATATTGCGGAATTGATTTGTACAGGTTCATGTCCGGCCGACATAAGTCCGCTAAGATACAACAGGTTTAAGCCTGCGAAATAAAGTGCGATGGTGTTTGACAAAAGTTTGATTTTCCCCCATAATAGGCGTAGAGACGCAATGGTGCGTGATTAATTTTCACGGATCATCGCGTCTTTTTTTATTTTGCCATCATGGGGTCTTTCATGCAGGAAAAAAACAGGGAAAAACTGATTTCCATTCAGCCGTATTTTGTAATGGAAGCAGATGACTTTTGCCAGCACGTTCTTATTGAAAACGGAATATCACATTTTTTCAGCTTTTCAAATAAATCAGCGCAGGACATTACGGTACCGCTTTTGGTGGACAGCTGCAGCAATTTGATTTTTGAATACAGGAATGAAACTGTAAGGACACATTTAATCGGAATCACTGTAGAAAAAAGAACATTCTCGGTAAAGGCAAACGCGGATTATTTTGGAGTAAGGCTTCAACCAAGCGTCACGAAATTCGTAAAGGAATATCAGCCCAAGGACATCATCGGTAAAATCGTAATTCTTGACGATCTGCCTTCTACAAGGGATTTCTGCAAGATAATGGGCGTGCAGAAGGATTTCAACTCTCGCATGTACACTTTCCTTCAGGAGTACTCCAAATTTCAGAGCAAGGGAAGAGATGATACAAAAGCCGATTTGTTCAGGCAGATATCAGATTTAATCATCCAGAGAAAGGGCATGGTCAGAGTCAGCGAGCTTGAGGATCTGGCAGGATATTCATCAAGATACATTAACAAGATTTTTGAGAAGGAACTTGGATTGAGTGCAAAACAACTCTGCAGCACAGTCAAGTTTCAATTTCTTCTTTCAGACTTGAACAAGGGCATTTCAGAAAATTTTACAAGCATAGCATCAGAATATAATTTCTATGATCAGGCACACTTTATCCATGAGTTCAAGGAATTCTCCGGCAAGACTCCAAGTGAATATGCACGGGAAGTTGAACAAAGGAAATACGTTGATTCGATCAAAAACATATAGCCGAATAACTTGTTCCCATTTTTACAATTTATAAAATCAACAATTCTGTAAACTCTGAATCAATGAATCAAATGAAACAAAGGCGTTGGATTTCAAAGGAAGTTCAACGTCTTTTTTTGTTTGAAGGAGGAATAATTATGGGATATCCAAAAATTGATTTTTTGTACCTGAACGAACAGGACATGATTGCGGCTGGTGTAAAAGACATGAAAGGCTGCATTGAAGCAATGGAAGAAATGTTTAAGCTGATGAAAGCAGGAAATTATAGAATGGGTGGAGCAAATGGAAACTCCCATGGAACAATGGTAACGTTCCCGCCCAGTTCTCCTTTTCCTGAAATGCCTGTTGATGGTCCTGACCGTCGCTTTATGGCAATGCCTGCTTATCTTGGCGGAAAGTTTGATATGGCAGGAATGAAGTGGTACGGATCAAACTGTGCAAACAAGGAGAAGGGGCTTCCGCGTTCAATCTTGATGCTGACCTTGAACGACAAGGACACTGGTGCTCCCTTGGCTTACATGAGCGCAAACATTCTTTCGGCATACAGAACCGGTGCAGTTCCTGGAGTTGGATACAAGTATTTTGCTCCGGAAGATTCAAAGGTCATCGGTGTTGTAGGTCCTGGTGTAATGAGCAAAACTGCACTGGCGGCGGCAATGGCTGTTCGTCCCGGAATCGAAGTGATCAAAGTAAAGGGTCGTGGAAAAGCAAGCCTGGAGAAATTCATTGAGGATGCAAAGAAGGATTATCCGACCGTAAAGGAAATCTATGCGGTTGATTCAATTGAAGAGGCATGCAGGGACGCGGACATTGTTTCCGTAAGCACTTCAACTCCAACAACAGGAGATACCAGCATCTATCCTTACATCAAGGAAGAGTGGATCAAGCCGGGTGCAATCATCAGTTCAACTGCGGCACTTAGATTTGATGACGACTTTATCATCAACAGGGCAAGGACGGTTACGGACAACATTGCACTGTACGAGGCATGGGAAGAAGAATATGCCCCGGAAGCATTCAAGACTGTTCCGATTCCGGCAGTTCATGTTGAGGACCTGATTGCAGAAGGAAAGATGAAGCGCGAGCAGATTGATGACTTGGGCGATGTACTTACTGGAAAGATTCCTGTTCATCGTGATCCAAAGGAAATCGTTGTTTATTCGATTGGCGGTATGCCGGTTGAGGATGTTGCCTGGGGAACGATAGTTTACCGAAATGCTCTGGCAAAGGGAATTGGTACAAAGTTGAACCTCTGGGAAACACCAGAATTAAAGTAGAAACAGAAAGGAGAATTTACTATGGAAAAGTTTAGTCGTGTAGAAGTTATTACTGGTATTTCAAAGATTACAGCACTTCAGAGTGCCCTTGGAAAATTTCATATCTCAGGCATGACGGTTTATCAGGTTCTTGGATGTGGAGTCCAGCACGGAACGCAGGAGTTTGAGGTTGAATCAAAGAAAGACATTCAGCTGCTGCCAAAGGAAGTCGTCATGATTGTGCTTCCGACCAGCGAGGTTGAGGATCTTATAGAATTCCTGAAGAAGGAGCTTTATACAGGTCACATCGGCGATGGAAAGATTTTCGTCTCTGATGTTACAAACATTGTCCGTGTACGTACCGGCGAAGAAGGCATGGATGCTTTGATATCCGGTGAAAAGTAGGAGAATATTATGGCAGATCAAAAGAGATTAGGTTTGCCAAGTGTCATTGCTACGGGCGTTGGCCTGATTGTTGCAACAAGCTGCTTGCTTTCAATCGGGCAGGGCGCCAGCATACTTGGTTTACCCTTCATCATAACAATGTCTATTGCATGTGCATTTAACATTTTGACGGCACTTTCGATTTGCGAGTTGAATGCACTCATGCCGAACCTTACAGGAGGCCTGGCACAGTTTACTCTGGCAAGCTGCGGACCATTCATCACAATCATCACGAACATGGGTGGTTTTATATGCTGTCAGCTTATTCTGGGAAGCTCTGAGGCGGCCATGTTTGGAAATACGTTGAGCACAGTAATTCCCGGTATTCCTGTCTCACCCACAGTCTGGTCGATTGTCCTGATTGTAATCCTGTTTGTCCTGAACCTTTTTGGCGTTGACATGTTTGCAAAGATTCAGAATGTCGTCGCATACGGCCTGATTGTTTCTCTTGTCATCATGGGAATACTTGGATGCGTCAAGGTAAATCCGGATGCCCTGATTGAACAGCCGGCAGTTCTCAGTGAAAACTTTTCAGACACACTTTCACTTTTGGGGCTCGCTTTTTTCCTGTTCATCGGTGTTGAATTTATCGTTCCCATTTCACCAAACGTAAAGAATTCAAGGAAGATAGTTCCAATCGGAATGGTGCTGAGCCTTGTAATAATTCTTATAATGCAGATTCTGATGACAGTCGGTTTCAGGTATTATACGGAATGGTCTGAGCTCGGAGAGAGTACAGTTCCTCATATATTATATGGGTCATTGCTTCTGGGTAAAGCCGGAACAATCTGGATGTCGGTAGTTTCGATGCTTGCTGTAATCAGCACGTTGAATACAGCTATGTTTGGTGTAAGTCAGCTTTGTGCTGGTATGGCAAAGATTGGCTTGCTTCCATCGACTTTCTTAAGGAAAACTCCTGCCGGGTCACCATTTGTCGGATTGATTCTGGTTGCGGTCGTAATGATCATCTTGAATGCAATCGGGCTTACAAGCAGCGATTCACTGGTATTCCTGATCCTGACGGGATGTACCTTCTGGATTTTCTGCTACGTGATGGTCCACATCGACGTAATCATCCTGAGGAAGAAAATGCCCAAGGCTCCTAGAACATTCAAGCTGCCGTTGGGAATTGTGATTCCCCTCTTTGGTGTAATCGGCAACCTGTTCATGATCTGGAATATTGATCCGAGCTGGGAGCTTAAGAAAGTCATTTATCTGATCTTTGTCGGAGTTTCGGTCATTCTTGCAGTATACGCATTCTTCTGGTGCAAGTTTGTAATCAAGAGGCCGCTGTTCAAGGGCTATGCAATTAAGGAAGTAATGGCAATGGATACGGACCTGTATCAAATCCGCCATTATCCCAAGGTCGCCGAAAAGCTCCATCTGGAAGCGGAACCTGAAGTTGAGCCTGTTTCACCAGATACAAATACAGGAACAAGACCTGAATAAACGGAGGAATTCAACTTCCTATTGTAACATAATGACAAAGGCTGATATAATTGGCAGGACATGAGTTATGGAAAATGCCACGACTTGTGTCCTGCTAAAATTTAAAAGGAGTTCCCAGATGAAAAACAATTTCATTGCAGTTGCCGCCGTTGTTCCGCCATTAAAAGTGGGAGATGTGGCCTTTAATACAGAACAGATTGTTTCCATTATAAAGTCACAGAAGGATTGCGGTGTAATTGTTTTTCCTGAGCTCTGCATCACCGGTTATACTTGTGCGGATCTTTTTGAAAGTGAACTTTTGTTAAATGCTTCTGACAAAGCCCTCTTTGCGATTGCATCTTCTACAGAAAACACAGGTGTGACGGCGGTGGTCGGATTTCCCTTTAGATATAAAAACAATCTGTATAATTGTGCCGGCATACTTTCGGGAGGCACGGTCAAGGCAATCATTCCCAAAACTTTTATACCCAACTATTCTGAGTTTTACGAGTGCCGTTGGTTTGCATCAGGAAAAGGAATTGCAGGAGAAAGGCTGACATTTAACGGATGTGAGATACCCTTTGGCGTGGACATTCTTGCGGAGGATTCTTGCAGCGGTGCAATTCTTGGAACGGAAATATGCGAGGACTTGTGGATTCCGGACAAACCCAGTACACATGCGGCCCTTGCAGGTGCAAACATAATCGCAAATCTTTCGGCCTCGGATGAGCTCATCGGAAAGCAGACATACCGTACCCAGTTGGTAAGCCAGCAGAGCGGTTCATGCTATTGCGCGTACATATACAGTTCTGCCGGTACAGACGAAAGCAGTACGGATCTGGTTTTCTCCGGGCATTCGATTATTGCGCAAAACGGAAGCGTAATCAAGGAATCCATTTTTACAGATCATCCTCATGTCCTTAAATCGCTGGTTGATCTTGGCATCACCATGCACGACAGGCGGAAACAGAATACATTCGAAAATGAATCATCCACATATCGCCATGTAAAGGTGAACATTAAGGCGGCCGGAAAAGCAGAGCCGGACATTGACGAAATGGCAGCCATATTAAAAAAGTATGATTACCCGATGGAAAGGAATCCCTTTGTTCCTGCAGAAAACATGGCAAGGGAAGAACGCTGCAGACGCATACTCCAGATTCAGGCAAACGGACTTGCAACCCGAGTACGTGCTACGGGACTCAAAAATCTGGTCATAGGAATTTCTGGGGGACTGGATTCAACACTTGCACTTTTGGTGTGCGCCGAAGCAAGAAAAATAATTCCGGACATAAAAATCATTTCATATACGATGCCAAACGAAGGAAACACTTCAAGCCAAACCCTGAACAATGCCCGAATGCTGATGAAACTTTTGTCTGATGAATCACACGAGGTTCCCATTGGAGAAGGGGTGAAACTTCATCTGTCGCAACTCGGCCATTCACGCGAATATCAGGGTGAAGGAGATGTGACTTATGAAAACGCACAGGCCAGAATGCGGACATACATACTCATGGATGCGGCAAACATGAAGAATGGTCTGGTGGTCGGTACAGGGGATTTGTCCGAACTGGCTTTGGGTTGGTGTACTTACAACGGAGACCACATGTCCATGTATGCGGTTAACTCCTCGGTTCCCAAAACTCTGGTCAAATATATCTGCGCTACTTATGCAATGATTTGCGGGAATGATGAACTTAAGGGCGTTCTTCTGAACATTTGTGACACACCGATTACACCTGAACTGACTCCCAACGATGGAGGAAAGATTGTTCAGAAAACCGAAGAAAAAATCGGCAAGTACGACCTGAATGACTTCTTCCTCTTTTATACCCTGCGCTATGGTTTTGAACCCTCACGTTCTGCGGCCCATGCTCTTTATGCCTATCCCGAACTTTCCAAAGAAAAGATTGTTGCGGCGGCAAAAAATTTCTTTAAGAGGTTCTTTTCCCAACAGTTCA
The DNA here is from genome assembly GCA_002309305.1 of Treponema sp. UBA1233. Taxonomy (GTDB): domain Bacteria; phylum Spirochaetota; class Spirochaetia; order Treponematales; family Treponemataceae; genus Treponema_D. Next base: position 6,909 of record DBWR01000011.1, read on the forward strand.
AGAGAAGCTGTCTGCCCGATGGTCCAAAAGTTGGCTCAGTCACTCTTTCTCCACGCGGAGACTGGAGGATGCCTAGTGACGCCAAGGTTGCCCTGTGGCTTGAGGATCTGGAACAAGCTGGCTGTTAGGCATCATACAGCTTGCCCACGATATCCTGAACTTCCTTGAGGCTAAGGCCCATTTCGCGGCATGTGGAAACTCCAGGTGCAAGAAGTTCTTCGGCGGTGGAATTCCTTTTGTCGGAAATCTCGTGATGGGCTAATTCAGACACAAAGCTTCCACGTCCCACTGCCGTAGAGATGAAACCCTCGCGCTCCAGCTGCTCCCATGCCTGTTTTACGGGAATCACACTGATGCGGAGGTTTACGGCGACAGTCCTGATTGGCGGAAGTTTTTCTCCTGCGGCAAGTTCTCCGCTCATTATCTGGGCGGAAATCTGCTCGTAGATTTGAGTATAAATCGGTTTGTCTGTTTTCTGCGATAACACTATGTCCATTATAAATCCATGTCACCCCGAACTTGATTCGGGGTCTTACCATGCAATCTTAAGATTCCGGATCAAGTCCGGAATGACAGGCCTTAAATATCATACTTTTCAAACTGCTTTGCGGCACGATGGAAAGTAATCAGCCATGAACCGGCAAAAATCAGGAATCCTCCAAGGAGAATGATTAACTGACGAGTGAGGTTTCCGCCTTCCATGTTTGTAAAATAATAACCGACTTTTGCAATGCCCGAAATTTCCACATCCATTCCTTTTGTGATTTTGTTTTGCACGCCTTTGTATATCCACAC
>DBWR01000011.1:7813-41733 GCA_002309305.1 Treponema sp. UBA1233
GAGCTGAAGCCCAAAGTATGCAACCGTAAGGCCAATGCCCGAACTGTTTTCCGGAAAGTGTCCCAGGTATCTTACAACAGCGGCAATTGCACCGCACAGCAGGGAAGCAATTTCCAAGAGGCCACAGTATAAAAAGCGGGCCTTTACGGTGTCAATTTTGCGGACAGGCAGCAGAACCGTGTAAAGAATATCATGTGAAGCCTGATTAAGCGCAAAGGTCATCATTATGCTTAAGGTAATATAAAAGGGGCCAATATATACCGGGTAGTTTGGAATGAAGAACATGCCAATGCAGCATACAAGCCAGCAGATTGTCTGAAGTGTATTTCCAAGTAATAATTCTTTTTTCAAAAGATTGATTGTCTGTGATTTCATTCTAGTCCTCCTATCTTCGCTCAATGTGAACCATGATGTCTTCCAGGGAAGGTTCTGAAATTTCAAATCCACCGCTTTGTGCCATATCCTTGTCTTCTGTTTTCATCAGGCCTTCAAAACCAAGCTGATGCACGTGAAGTCCGATTACCTTTGATTCAATTTCCGGTTTAAGCTGATCCTTTTTTCCTGCCACAGTGATGTAACTCTTGCGGAATGAATCTTTGTCCGTGCTTGCAAGAATCTTTCCCTCTTTGATGTATGTGATGTAGTCGGCACATTTTTCAAGGTCGCTCGTGATGTGGGTGGAAAACAGGATTGAATGCTCTCCGTCTTCTATGAATTCCTGGAACAAAAGTACAAGGTCATCACGTGCAGCAGGGTCAAGTCCGCTGGTCGGTTCATCAAGAATCAAGAGCTTTGGATTATGACACATGGCAACTGCAATGGAATATTTCACCTTCATGCCGGCGCTAAGCTGTGAGAACTTTTTGTTCTGATCAATTTCAAAACGCTCGCAAAGTCTTTTGTAAAGTCCATCGTCCCATTCGCGGTAAAAGTCTTTTGTTATTTTTGTTATGCGGCTGATTTTTGCAGTAGGGTAAAAGTCAACTCCACCAAAAACATAACCGACCTTGTTTTTGATTTCAATTTCATCCTTTGGCATGGAAAGCCCGCAAAGGCTAATTTTTCCACCGTCGTTATTCATAAGGTTGAGCATGGTCTTTAGCGTGGTGGATTTACCCGCACCGTTACGGCCGATAAAACCCATGATGAAACCTTCCTCCAGCGTAAAGCCTACTTCCTTGAGCTGGAATGACTCAAAGTTTTTACACAGTCCTTCAACTTCAATCAAATTCATCTGGCATCTCCTGAAAGCGTATTGTGTATATTGTATATACACAATATAACATTTATTCCGTCTTGTCAAGTTTTTTCTGATAATGTTATAATGCCGGTATGAGTGAAGATAAAAAAGATGATATCCGCGTGGGATATCCGGACTGCTGTTTTTCAGTAAACGATAATTGGTTCCGCTATAGGACAGGTGCAATCATAATCGAAGACAATTCATTTCTTGTTGTAAAGAGCGAAACCTCACATTACTATTACAGCATTGGCGGTGGCGTGCACATGAACGAAAAGGCCGAAGACTGTGTGGTCCGCGAAGTAAAGGAAGAAACCGGTGTTGATTATGAGATTGACCGTCTTGCCGTAATCTGTGAGAATTTCTTTAACGAAAAGGCACTGGGCTATGACAAGTTGAACTGCCACGTCATAGAGTTCTATTTCCTTATGAAAAGCCGAGGCAAGAAAGATGCAATCTGCAACACACGCGGATGGGACAACGCAAAGGAATCAATCTGCTGGATTCCACTGGATGAACTTGCCGACACAAACGTAAAGCCCGACTTCCTCCGTTACCGCATGAATGAAATACTTGAAGGCAAAGGAATCATTCATATCATAACCGACGACAGGTAATCATGTCACAACCAAAGTTATTCAGTCTTATCGATAAGGCGGTGTATGATTACAAACTGATTGAAAAGGGAGACAGAATTTTAATCGGGGCTTCCGGGGGAAAAGATTCCACAGCCCTTGTTGAATATTTTGCAAACCGTGTCAAACGAAAGGCCGATGATTTTTCATTTACTGCAATCCACATCGAAACTGATTTTGAAGGCTGCACGATGAGTCCCCGCTTAAGGGAACAGTTCAAGAGCTGGAATGTGGAAGCCGTGAATTATTTTGTTGACGTTCAGAACCGCATCAAGGAAGGGCACAAGATGAACTGCTACTGGTGCTCCATGCAGAGGAGGGGGGAACTGATTTCCTATGCCCTAAAAAACGGCTATAATAAAATTGCACTGGGGCATCATCTGGACGACATTCTGGAAACGCTCTTGATGAACATGCTCTTTAAGGCAAAGCTCTTTACCATGCCGCCCCGCTTGGACTACAAGAAATATCCGCTTACGATTATCCGGCCCCTGTGTTATGCTGATGTGGAAACGATAAAGGAACATGCCTCCAATGCAGGCTACATAAGCACGACCTGCACATGCATGTATCAGGACAATTCAGGAAGAAAGGACGCACGTGCAAGACTTCAGACCCTGACCAACGGAGACCGACGCGCAAAGGAAAAGCTGTTTGAGTCACTCCGGAACATCAACACGGAATACTTGCCGTAAAAAATCATCAGGAGGAAGAAAATGAGCGGACACACAAAGGGAATCATCTGCATAATTCTTGCGGCAATTGGCTTTTCGCTGATGAGCTTTTTTGTTCGGCTTGCAGGAGACCTTCCCACAATGGAAAAGGCATTCTTCCGTAATTTTGTGGCGTTAATTGTAGCGGTATTCGTTTTGATTGGAAATAAAACTTCCATTGCAGTTCCAAAGGGTGCGGGGTGGCCCATGTTCTTCCGCTGTTTCTTGGGTTCAACTGCCCTTATCGCAAACTTTTATGCCATCGACAGGATTGGTCTTGCGGATTCCAACATGCTGAACAAGCTTTCGCCCTTTTTTGCAATACTTGTTTCCATTCCGCTGCTAAAGGAAAAGCCCAAGGCATTTGACATAATTTCGACAGTGATTGCATTCATCGGTGCCCTGCTGATCATCCGGCCCACGCAAAGCTTTACATTGGTTCCTTCCCTCATCGGCCTGTACGGTGGTTTTGGAGCCGGAACCGCCTATGCCTGCGTCCGCCTTTTGGGCAGGAAAAACGTAAAGTCAACAGTCATCGTCTTTTATTTTTCCAGTTTCTCATGCCTTCTCACTTTGCCATTTTTCATCATTCAGTTTGAGCCAATGACATGGACCCAATTATTGATTCTGATGGCCGCTGGAGTTTCCGCTACCTTGGGACAATTTGGAATTACCAACGCCTACAAATTCGCACCCGCAAAGGACATTTCCGTATTCGATTACACCCAGGTGATTTTCGCCGCCTTGTGGGCCATGATTTTCTTTGACGAAATCCCCGTCCCCCTGAGCATAGCTGGCTACATCATCATCATAGGCATCGCCGTTGTCCGATGGTGGAAGGGGAAATGACTACGGATCTTCCTTTGTAAATGTCACCGTAAGCAAATCTACCATTGCGCTGCAATCCCATTCTGGATGGTTATCTCCTTGCAGCCACGCCTGAACGCTGATTGTATAAGTCGTATTCCATTCCATGGTTATGCCGGCATCATGAAATAATGACACATCTATCGGATGATCATTAGTATTTGGAAATACTGAGCCATTGCTCCTTAGCGATTCTGGTGCTGTCAATACGTGATGACCATTGATATAGATTCCGTAGCTCACCAATTCTCCTTCAGGAATACCAGTTGGCTTGTTCCAGGACAAATTAATATAGATTTTCTCTAGATTTGTACCGCTTGAGAATTTATAATTGTCAATGTGATAACCAGAGCTATCATCAACCATGGGGTAAGTCTGGCCCTCATTCAGAGTCGGAGAACCTATCGGTGTTCGCTTATTAAATGAAAATGATTTGTAACCTTCTCTTGAAGTACATCCCCTAAAGCTTACTGTACAGTCAATCCTGAAAGTCTCGCTGTAGTTAGGAGGTGTTGTGCTATTTCGTAATTCTCCGATTGTAGGGTTAATTTCCTGTTTGTCGGTTCCTTCTGCAATCGTTCTGTCTCCGACCTTCCACGTGTAGGTCACTCCGCTCTGCATGTTTTCTGGAAATACCTTGAACTTGATTCTGCGGCTTGAGTCGTACATTCCTACGTAGATTTTGGGTGGGTCGTCAGCGGTTGTAATTCCTGTCGGAGTTTCTGTGACGCTTACTACTATTAAGCTAGGTAAGGTGAAGGAGACTTTGAATTCCTTTGTTTGAGCTGGAGACACTGTGCCGGATGGTAGAGTCGCCGTACATGAGACCGTCCATTTTATTGCCGCTTCTTCTACATATAGTTCGCTTGGCTTTACCGATGTGTTTGTTCCAGTCTTTTGTACAGACCTGTTATCTGTATCGCTTATGGTCCAAGAGAATGACGTTCCATTTGGGAATTGTCCTCCAGTTGTCACCGTCAGCGCAAATGAATCGTCCAAGTTTTTCACGGTATAAGTCGGGATAGTGCCTGATGTTGTATCTGCATTTGTAGGCTGGTTCACTCTTATGGTGAGATTGTAGACTTGTATGGCCTTTGTTACACCAGTATTTGTCCACACTCCGTTCAACTGTGCCTTGCAGGTAACATTCTTTGTTCCTGCACTGGAACCAGAACTTGCCGTGCATCTGTTTCCGCTTCCGTTTATAGTGGCCGCATTTCCCGAACCTGGTGTCCAAGAGTATGTAATACCGGATGGAGCAGATCTTCCGCTTGGGGGAGTAATGCTTGCTGTAAGGGTCGTAGCTGAACCTCCGACAAAGAGTTCCGTTCCGCCTGTGACTGTCAGTTCGTGTACATAAATTGTTGTCTGCTTGCTTACGGTCTTTCCGCCATACGAAGCTTTTACAGTTATGCTGGTACTACCCTTTTCTTTTGCGGTAACTTTACCGCTGCTGTTTACTGTTGCAATGCTTTCGTTTCCACTTTCCCATTCAATTGTTGCAAATGACGGTGCGCTTGCAGAAAGCTGAACGCCTGACTGACTCTTGATGAAATCTACCGGTGAACCATCTGTAAAGTCAACACCAACTACGCGGATTGTCTTTTGCCTTTGAACTGTCCTTCCATCAGGAAGCTCTGCAATGGCTGTGATGCTTACTTCTCCACCTTTGTATGCAGTTACACTAGCTTGTGTCTGGTCAGATGGATCAGCTGTTACAGTTGCAATTTCTTCATCACTTGATTCCCATCTCCAGTTTGCCACCTGGTTGTCTACTGTTGCCTTAAGCGTAAGTGAGTCGCCATCGTTTGTACTCAAAAGAGTTCCACCATCTAGAGTCATGTTCACTGGGTTTACTCTTGTGGATACAGTCTTTGTCTTGGATTTTAAACATGCTTCGTCTTCAAGATAAATAGTCCACTGAATGCTGTCGCCTTCGTGCATCTGGAGACCGGTGTTGAAATAGAAGGCTGTATAATCGCCTGATGTTGGGGCTGTAAATGGTACAGAACCATCCAATGTAGCAAGATCGCCTGGGTTTGAGGCAGTACAGGAAGCAAGTTCTGCCGCAACTGGTTTTTCAAAGGTCGTTCCGTTTATTCCTTCTATGTGGATTTTCCGTGTGTCCGAATGAATATGTCCTGAAGCAAATTCAGCAGTTGGAAGCCAAAAACATACCCAGTATTTTTGATTTGAAACGTTTACGCACTGCTTTGTAACTTCCGGCGGCCTGGAGTTGCACTTTAAGCTGAATGTAAAATCCTTTGAAGTAGGATTGACAGGGTGTTTCATAGTTAATGTTCCACCTATTTCTCCACCACCTTCTTTACTGACAAGATCATCTATACTACTATAAGTAAAATGAAGTACGGTTGTGTCATTTGGATCAGGAGTTATGTTGGGAGTAAATGATGGAGACTTGGTTATATGTAGTACATAATCTCCATTAAAATTATAATGATAAGGATTTATCAGATAAAGGTTTACCGGGGCATCATGGTCGCTGGCTATGCAGAGGTTTCCGTCTTTGTCGGTATAGGATTCAATTCCGACCAGCTCATACTTTGCAATGGAACACTCTTCGGTCCATTCTTTGAAATACTCACGCACAGGCTCATTCCAAAATTCACAGGACGCAAGCAAAAGGGTGGCAAGAAAAGCAAGGATTAATGCAATCGGCCGGCTATGCCTATGTATGGTTTGATGTTCAGTCGTATAAGTATTAATCTTGTTCATAAGCAGCCTCTCGATGATTCACTATGATGAAGTATAATACAATATCGGCAAAAAACAAGCAAGAACCTCTATTTTCTCCATTTATTAGGGCAAAAGAAATGCTCAATTCCCCCCCCTTTACCGAAACAACAAAAACCGTTAAAATACCAGTCCTATGGAATTTACAAAAGAACAAATCGACGGATTGACAGTTAATGAAGTCGAAATCATGAAGAAAATCGCTGGCGAGCTTAACATTACGGTGTCTCAGGTCAGCGCAGTCATCAGTTTGGTGCAGGAAGGCTGTACCATTCCGTTTATAGCCCGTTACCGCAAGGAAAAGCACGGTTCTCTGGATGAAGTGCAGGTCCGCGATTGTGACCACCTCTTCACCTCATATAAAAACCTTGAAGACCGTCGTCTGGAAATCGTCCGCGGTATTTATTCCCAGGATAAGCTTACCGAAAGCCTGTACAATGCCGTGATGAACGCCAAGACCATGACCGAACTTGAAGATCTGTGGGCTCCGTTCAAGAAAAAGAAGAAGACCCGCGGTATGGTTGCAATTGAAAAGGGACTTGAAGCCCTTGCCGATGCCATGCTGGAACTTGACGACAAGGCAATTGAAGCAAAGGCCGCAGAATTCATAAAGACGGACAACGAAGACCCCGCCCTTAACGTGGAAACTGCCGAAGATGCCCTCAAGGGTGCCCAGGACATAATTGCAGAACGTGTGTCACAGAATCCGGAAAACCGCACGGACATACATGACCTTTACATGGCAACTGGAAACATCATCACCAAGGGAATCGTGCCCGACGGTCAGGATGCAGAGACAGCCGAAAAGACCTCAACATACAAGATGTACTGGGATTATTCAGAGCCGCTCAATCAGATAAAGCCCCACCGCATTCTTGCAATTAACCGTGCAGAGCGTGAGGGTGCCCTGGAAGTTACCCTGGACGTGAATGTCGATGCCGCAGTTGAAGAACTGTGCAAAAAGCAGAAGATAAACAACAAATACCACAAGGATGCAATCGAAGACGGTGTAGTACGCCTTTTGAGCCCTGCCGTTTTGCGTGAAATCCGCAGTGACGAATTTGACGAAGCCGACGAGCATGGAATCGGAGTATTCAGCGAAAACCTGCGCAACCTCCTTATGACCCAGCCGATCAAGGGAAGCCGTGTTCTTGGAGTTGACCCTGGTATCCGCACGGGAACAAAATGTGCCGCCCTGGACGAAACAGGCAAATACCTGGGATATTTCCTCATCAAGCAGGTAACAGCCCCGGACGCTTCATACAATGCAGTAAAAGAAGCAATCAAGAAATACAACATTCAGATTGTGGCTGTGGGTAACGGTACTGGAAGTCAGGAAGTTCAGGCCATTGTAAGCAAGGTTATAAGCGAAAACTATCCCGACGTTAGCTATACAGTTGTAGATGAATCTGGTGCCTCGGTTTATTCCGCAAGCGACATCGCACGTGAGGAATTCCCAGATCTTGACCTGACGATTCGAGGGGCTATCAGCATGGGCCGTCGTCTTCAGGATCCTCTTGCAGAACTTGTAAAGATTGATCCCAAGGCCATTGGTGTAGGACTTTACCAGCACGACGTAAACCAGAAAAAGCTCTCTGACACCCTGGATGAAGTCGTAGGCTCCGTAGTAAACCAGGTTGGCGTCAACTTGAATACCGCTAGTGCCTCCCTGCTCAAGTATGTCTCCGGAATCAACAGCTCTCTGGCAAAGAAAATCGTGGCATACCGCGATGCAAACGGAAAAATCACCAGCCGCGAAGACCTCAAGAAAGTTTCAGGACTTGGACCAAAGGCATTTGAACAGTGTGCGGGCTTCCTCAAGATTCCCGAAAGCTCCAATCCGCTGGACAATACATGGGTTCACCCGGAAAACTATCAGGTAGCGGGCGAAGTTTTGCCTCTGGTACAAAAAAGCGAAAAGATTACCGCTGCACTCAAGAAGACACTTGAAGAAAAATATGGCATCGGTGAGACAACAATCAACGATATAATAGAAGAACTTGCAAAGCCCAACCGTGACCCGCGCGACGGATATCCGGCTCCAATCATGCAGAAGGGTGTCGTTAACTTTGAAGACCTCAAGATCGGCATGAAAGTTACCGGTAAAATCCGCAATGTTGTTGACTTTGGTGCCTTTGTGGACATCGGCTTGCACGAAACCGGCCTTATCCACGTAAGCGAACTGAGCGATGACTTTGTTTCCGACCCCATGGAAGTGGTAAAAGTTGGTGACATCAAGGAATTTACCATCATCGGATTGGACACAGACCGCCGCAGAATCAGCCTTTCGCTAAAGAGTGATGCCGCAAACAGGCTTGCATCCCCAACAGGAAGCGGTTCAGCTCCTTCAAGTGGCAAAAAGCGTGTCGTTGTGGTCAAAAAAGGCTCAGGCCCATCCGGTGACCGCAACCGTCCAAACGACAACCGTAACGGTCAGAGGCGGGAAAGGCAGAATTATGGAAGTGACGACGGAATGAGGTACAATCCTTTTGCCGAGCTTCTGAAAAACCGCAAATAAGCGTTTATCGTTCAAATATAGGACGTAACTTTTATAATCTCCATTGTTTTATTAATTTGGGCAAAAATGCCGAATTTAGTAGAAATAATGGAGATTTTTTTGTTTTTATTCAAAAATGTGCTATAATATAGGTGGGAGAATGTCTTTTTTTATAGGAGGCCGTTATGAAAAGAAATATTTCATTTATCAGCATCGGTGCTGCCTTATTGTTGGTCCTTTTCACATCATCCTGCGGACAACTGGAAATTCCAGAGAGTGTTTCGGTAAAAACAAATGCACGATTTCAAGCTCCAATGGGAACTGCCAAATATGATGTTACCAAAAAGCTCGGTCCAGATTCCATAAGAAGTAAAATTCAGGATGCATTGGGTGACAAGGCTACAGTCTATACCTATGCAGAAAACTCAAGTGATGACACACTGCGGTATTTGATTCACTTCCCGGCATTCAATGTTCCGGTAGACATCAGTTCATACCTGGACGAAATGGAATTTGAGGCAAACTTCGATGCCCTTAATAAAACCGTCAGTTTCAAGGCAGGTGACAAGATCACCGCTTCACAGCCCATCAGCTACAACGTCAAGGACATCACGGATCAGTTGACTGATGAAGCAGAGTTTACCGTTCCAATGGAAGATGCAACTCTTTACGAAGGTACGACTGAATTTAATTCTGACCAGCTTCCACAGGTAACTGTAGAAAACGGTACAGACGATTTGTCTTTTGACCGCATTTATTACAGTGCAGGTTCTGTCCAAGTCAAATTCGAAAAGAAAGACAGCAATCCCTTTAGCACTGGATACAAGCTTGAGATGATTGCATATCTTGTTCCGGCTGATTTTGAGCCTGGTACAGACAATCCGGATGAAGCATTCATCACAAAATCAGGATGGCAGGACATCACCAAAAACGATACCCTCGTAATCCCGCTGAATGTGGCAAGCGGTCTGCCCAAAGACTTTCAGTTCGTATTTAAGGAAAGGGGAAGCGGAGGAAACAACAGTGTTCAACACAAATACAAACCCTCTGCATCTTATCAGGGCATAAAGGTCAGAAAAGTTGAAGGCCTTAATTCTACTAACGGGCTGGATCTTGGAGACAAGGAAATTCCAGTTGACCTTAGTGCGGCTCCAGAAGGATTTAACGAACTAACTTTTGACGAAGCGACTATCAATGCAAAGGTAAACAAACCAAGCGGATGGTCTGGCGTTCAAATCGACTTTACACAACTCAAGTTTACAGGTCCGAGCTCAGTACTTAAATCAGGCTCTTCAATTACTCAGACAAGCAGCGATTATTCAAACTACCTGATTAACAAGACTTACACTGCGGCGGCAACCATTTACCCACAGGTCAGCGGTTCAGTCAGTGTTCTTGCACAACCCAAACTGACGCTAAAAAATGCTACAATCGATTTCGGCTCAGACGGAAACTCAAACCAGAGCATCAGCGGAAACGTTTCATTCAGCTTGAACAAAATCAAGCAGGCCAAAGTCAATCTTGAAACCCTTGGAATAACTGGAGTTACCCTCCCCACAAACGGTGAAGAAGGCTCAGTTGAATTACCGGGAGAACTCCTTAAATTCGTCAATCAAATCAATTTCAGGGAATACAAGTCAGACACAAGCGGAAATCCCACTTCTACTCCAAGCCAGGGATTCGGACTCAAGTGCAAGGTAACAAACACACTGCCTGCAGGAAATGACATCAGCTTTAACATCCAAATCCTAAAGAACGGCTCATACGGATATGATCAGACAGCAACAATACCGGCCGGTTCAAACAACTCTGTCGTAGACTGGGCACAAAAAGATTGCATCCTCAAATTCCCTGCATATCAGGAAGGTGTAACAAAATACCTTGACTTTAGCGCACAGATTTCCGGAGCAGAAGACTTTGCCCTTAACGATCTGGAACTTGGCAAATCATATTCCTTTGGATTAAAAGTATTGGATTTTGCATACGACTGGGATTCCGTAAGCCTCAACCTGGATAGCGTCAGATACAATTCTTCTGCTGACCTTCCGTTTGACATTACCAGCCTGATGGAAAATCTCCCGAACATGGAAAATGAAATCAACAAGATAAAGATCAAGCAGTTCCCGTTCTACCTCTATGCAAAGAACAGTGCCGTCAGCGGTATTGCATCAGGCCTTAACGGCAAGCTTTACATCTCATACGAACAAAACGGCCTCACGAAATACAAGGATTTGATGACTGGAAACAACACTCAACCTTCTACAAATAGCAATATCAGCTTTGTTGACTTTGATCTTCCTTTACCAACAAATAAAGCCGCATTGCTTGTTGGAAATACAGCCAATCCAAACAACATAGCCTACTATTTTGAAGAGAACCGGCCTTCCGTAAGCACAGACCTCAAGGAAATCCTGGACCTGGTAAATGCAAGCAACGTAAAGCTGAATTACGACATCGGTCTTAAAGACGCAAGCGATACCACAGTCTACAAGGCTTCTCTGGATGCTGTTCAAAGCGGAGAACCGACAAACATCAGCGTTGATTTGGTTACAATCCTTTCGTTCGACTTTGGACTCACCGCACCAATATCCCTAAACGTCATGAAGGTAACCAACGAGGATTACGACAATCTGGATGAAAACGGCAAATACAGCGACATCCTTAAACGGTCCGAGATTTCTACCTTTGACAAGTATGAAAAATACATGGAATACATCGACAGTGTTGGAATCAAGTACCAGCTGGTAAACAAGCTGTTCAAGAATCTGGAGCTGTCTGTTGACATCGATGACCGCCATGGACCAACCCTCGAGCACCCGCTTATCAATCCGGATGATTATTCAGGACTCCACAAAGACCTGAACATTGATTCTGGTGGAACAGTTTTGTTTGAACAGGAAGACATCGAAAACATAATGACAAAGATATTCCACCCGAACGTTACAATCAATTTGGGACGTGCATTGGATACGGCTGCAGGTGAGTCTGCATTGACCGGTTATCTTACCAACCCTTCAGAACTCACAGTTTCCCGCTCAGGACTTGAAGATAAGGATGCGTTATCTGCCAACATAATTCTGTTCGTGCAGATGGACGGCGATCACCCGATTTCATTATGGGGAGGTCAAGAATGAAAAGATTACTTTGTACCTTAACGATTTGCTGCATTTCTCTAGCTTCACTATTTGCCGAAATATATCCTTCCAAGCGCTTTGTTGAGGTTGGCCTCGATTTCGGAGTCGCAGCAGGACAGAATGCATTTGGACTTAAAGATGTCTTGGTCAAAGATTTGGTCATTGACTTTAACAAACTGTACGAGGGAATGGGCGGCAGTGACTTCAAGCTGAACCTCGGTTTCAATCAGGGTTATCATTTTAACGTAATTGTCAACGGATTTGGAGCCGGCATAACGGAAAACCTTGAATTGCACACCAACCTTTCAATCGACAATGCATTGTTCAGGCTTTTGGCGGAAGGAAATGAATTGAACGAATCCGAAACAATCGGAACAACGCTGAGTTTTGAATCCTTCCTTTCATCTTCAATTCCCGTCCACTTTAAGATAGGAAAACTTGGAATCATGGTTGAACCAACCTACTTCATTCCATTAGCCTACATGCCAAGCCCGCGTATGGAAGCAACCTACACAACCAGTGCAGATGGAAAACTGACTCTGGATGCAAAGGCAAATTTCGACTTGTACACGGCATTTGACCTAAGCCCCCTCCTTTCTGAACCAAAGGGTGAGATAGATTTTACAAAGCTGCCCGAAGAAGCTAAAAACGGCGGTTTCGATCTTTCGGCCAGAGTTGAATACCCGCTGTTCGATTTCCTTGATATTGGAGGATATGCAACCATACCGATTTATCCTGGAAAACTGCACTATCATGCTTATGGAACTGCAACCTTCGACTTTACTATGGACGGCTTCTTGGACTGGTGGACTTCCGATCCCGATACCAGAGCGGAAAAACCATATGAATTTAATGAGCCGGATTGGTCTGGCGTAATGTTCGATGAAGAAGGCTTCAATGTAAACCGACCTTTGCGTCTGGGTGTAGAAGCGGCATGGCGTCCTGTAGGAAACTGGTTTGTGGTACATCCCAAACTTGGTGTTGCGGCAAAGAACCCGTTTGGAAAAGACTTCAGCATCCACAGCCTGTATCCCGAATACAGCATCAGTGCTGACATGACTTTCGTGTATGTCTTTGGCCTGAACCTGACCACCGCGTATGAAAATCATGTGTTCTCCCACAACCTTGGCCTGCGCCTGAACACACGAGTCTTTGAGCTAGACCTTAACATCGGAACAAGCAACAGCGACTTCCTCAGGTCCTTCTCTCTTGGCGGCGTAGAAGCACAGGTCGGAGTAAAGATGGGATTCTAATTCACCAAAAACATTGATTAAACACAATAAGCCTTCAGTTACACACTGGAGGCTTTTTTTTACGAAAACATCTTGCTATCGGTAAAGCAAAGGGTATCGTTCAGGATGCTCAAGACAATCCAATTCTATGTCAGCATCAAGTTCTTCCCAATGTAAATTCCCTGAAAAATCAGTTGTTACATTTGCAATTTGTTTGATGCTTGCGGTTATAAATACTGGAAAATCTTTATAACTTATGAAATATTCCTTATCATTGGATAAAATCCATATACCGAAAGGAGAGATATTTGTAACTTCAGTTTTTGCGACAGTTTCAACTAAAGTGTTTGTTCCACTCTGCATAAATATCCTCCTTACGTTTGTGAACTATATTAAGAATAGTATTTACTTCTGATGTTGAAAGATTTATTACTTTTGCGACAGTTATTTCAGGTTCAAGCCAAATTTTCACTTCTCCATCGGAACTGGCAACATGGACATGTTTACGAGTTTCTTCTCTTGAGAAAAAATAAAACCTATAGGGTCCCTCAATAAAAACGGTCGGCATCTTAACACTTCCTATCAATAAATATTATATCATAGATCATAAAAAAAAGATATGTTTTTTAATATATGGAAAGCTAGAAAACCTGAGTTATTAGTTACTGAATTCTTTCTAAGACTTAAGATTATTTTAAGGGGGGGGGGTAAAATTATTTAGCTTTTTCTAATATTTGGAGGTTAATATGAAAAAGAGAATTTTAGTAATATTTTTATTTTTTCTGCCTATGATGTCACTTTTTGCAGTTCAGCATACTTTTCATATTGGTAGTGGATTAGGTGTAAGAATAAATCGTAGTTATGTCTCTTATGGAGAGAGTGGTTATTATAGGTATGAACCAGGTGTTCACATTACACCTGTTTATTTTGATTACTCATTAATAACAGATGGTGGTTTCTCTTTTAAAGTTTCAAATTCACTTGGAAGCGAAATTGATGATATTCTTATGTTAGGAATTGGCTATTCTCCAATTGTTAATGATAGAGTGACATTATCCCTTTTTGGTGATATTAATTTAGGACCTCAAATTGGAACGGACATTATGTTTACCTATCGATTTAACAATGTTTTTGGACTTTTTGTTGACGTGGGAACTTTCTGGCCTGTAACTGACAGAGCTTCAACACATCCTTTTCTAGGAAAAATTGGTGTGAGTTTCACAATACCAAGACATAATGATTAATTGTAATTGCGATGTTTTAAGAAATGAAACAAAGAAAGGCACCGGCTGTTTAACCGATGCCTTTTTTTATTTGTGTAACAGGGTTGAAGTCATGCTGAACTTGATGGCCTTCGGCGGTTTCGCACAGCATCTTAATATTTCACATCAAGATTCCGGGTCAAGCCCGGAATGACAGTCGTATTATTTCTCCACAACCCAACGTTTACCGTTGCTGCGGCCGAAGATTTCCGGCTCGTACATGCATTCTGCAAGGGTTGCCGGGGTTTCGTAGGCTCCATCCCTCTGTGCCCGGAATGTGAACTCAAAGCTCTGGCTTCCGATTGGAATGTAATCCCAGAAGCACCTTACCTCTGCATCGTAGATGTCCTGATGGCTCATCCTCCAGCTTGGAATCCACCAGACGCGGTTTCCTCCAGACTGTTTGTTTGGATTTTCCACAGTGCCCGTTGTCTGGAATGCGGGGTTCAGGATTTCACAACCGGCTGGAATTGGTGCACGTACTGCAACGTATGTCCTTTCTTTTGTTGAAGTAATGAACACCTTTTCTCGGTAGATTGTTCCGCTCTTGAGTTTATTTCCGTCGACTTTTTCTCCTGTGCGTGCGTCGGTTATCTCAACATACACACAGAGTCCTTCGTCGCGTGCCTTTTGCTCGTCGGCAGGAAGAGCATAGGTCATGCTTGCGGTATAGTAAAGCTTTCCGGTTCCGCTCTTGCTTACATCCAGCGGGATTTCCTGTTCAAGAGGTACGTCGAGTTTCGGCCACTCTGCGTTGAACTTGTCGTCCTTTGCCTTTGTGTTGGCGGCCATTTCTCCAAAGCGGTATGTCTCTTCAACTGGTTTTGCTCCAGCCCCCTTGAATGTACCGGACAGAATCTTCTTTCCGTTCAGGAGGACTTCTGCACTAAGGTTTGTATCCTGCAGTTTGTTTTCGCGTATGTATGCATCCAGGGCAATGAGTACGCGGCTTGTTGATGCAGTTGAATGCCATCTTCCGTTTCCTCTTTCAAGCTCCAGAAGCTGCCATACCAGATGTCCATTGTAAATGTCGTCGGCATCCACTTTGGTAAAGAGATGGAGTGCAAGGGCATAGCGTTCAGGATTTGAATTGTAGAAATACCATCCCGCAAATGGAATTGAATTCTGGAATGAAGCACCGCGTGTCGTAAGTGACATCAGGTTCTTGATTTTCTTTACGGCAAGTGCGGCATTTGAGCTGTCACCCAATTCAACGGCGGCAAGACCTGCAAGGGCATATTCTGAAACACCTGTATCCTGATCAAGAATCTCCTTAATCTTTGCAGATGAAACCTTTTCTCCCATGCGGGCAAGAACATAATAGCAGTATGCCTTTGGATACCACCATCCCTTTGCATCCAGTTCCTTCAATTCCTTTTGGATATAGGACACAAGTTTCTTTTGGTTCAAGTTCTTTGGCAGGCTTATATCATGCTCTTTTGCCAGTGCCAGTATTTCTGCAATACGGAGGCTAACCGCAAAGCTGCTTTCTTTTCCGTCAGGCCAGTATGGGAAACCACCGTCGCTCTTTTGAACATCCGCCCATGAAGCGATTTCCTTTTCCACAACAGCACGTGGATCTGAAACTTCACTGTTCAATCCGAATACGGAAATGTAGTCCCCAAATGCAATCAGCGGCAATGTTGCAGAAGACCTCTGTTCAAGACAGCCATAAGGATATCGGAACACATAGTCAACCGCAGACCGCAGTGCACCCAGTCTTGTTGCATCAAGCTGAATGTAGAATGAACCACGACCGTCGTCATTACCTGCCGGGAAAATTATCTTTTCCTGAGCACCGTTTTCATCCGCATCGATTTGTCCCACAGTCGTTACGGTTTCGTAAATGTAGGGCTTTTCAATCTCAAGCGGCTTATAGATCAGTTCGTTTACCGATGATGACTTTACCTTGAACGCAAGCGTAATCCATCCCTGGCTTTGTGCATCCAGACGGAACATTATTGTCGTGGTGTCTCCGGATTTTACCGTTACTGATTTTTTGCTTTCTCCAGACACGGTGGCTTTTCCAGGTATGCGGGCAATGTCACCAGGTTCCGGTTTGTAGCTTGTCTTTTCCAGTCCACTCAAGACACTGAATTCAACAGTTACGTTTTCATCTGTGTCACCGATGTTTGTGATTACCACACCAGCTTCTCCATTGTCACCAGGACGCAGGATTCTAGTTTCAACATCACGGACGGAAATTGGATTTGCAACGGTCAGGGTATCTTCCGCATAGCCATAGTCGTTTTCCTTTACACCAACAACAGTTACAATATATTCTGTAAGAGAATCAGGCAGCTTGAATGTGGCAGACACCTTTCCGTTTGCATCAGTCTTTAGCTCAGGAAGGAATACTGCGGTTGCACGGAAATCGTTTCGTATCTGAATATTTTCTTCCGCTCCACCATCCGCTGAATCTTCCATTTTCATTTCCTCAGCTTCTTCCATCATGACCATATCTTCAGCATAACCCATACCGGCCATCGCCATTGGTGCAGATGCCCTTGAAGATCCCACAGCAGCATTTTCCATCATCCTCTTTGATTCTTTTTGTAGCATAATCTCCATTTCCTGGGCGCTTATTGTATAGGTTCCGTAAGTTACCGGGTCTACAAGATTAACAAAGCTGTTCAAGCTAGATGAACGGGAATCAAACAGATATGTACTCCAGAAATTGTACATCGGGTTGCCTGCCCTGTAGCCAATCAAATCAAGAACACCACGGTCAACAACCATAAGTGTGAGTTCAGCATTTGCAACTGGCTTTCCGTTTTTGCTTGCCTTAAGATCAATGGTGGCGTTGCTTCCCGGCAGATAGGATTTTTTGTCCATTGTAACATCGATGTCAAACTGACGGCTCTTTTTGCTTATCGTCAATGCAGTCTGGGAATAGATGTTCTTTGGCTTGTGCTCATCCTTTGTGTCATAGTCTGCTGGAGGTGGTGCATCGCGTGTTGTATAAGAAGAAACAGATACCCATACAACAGGAACATACCAGTCTTCTATCGGAACATCGATTGTGGTACCGGCCTTTTCCACGTTGACAACTTTCTCGTTAATGATTCCTTCACGTTCAACAGTAACAAGATAGCGGCCTTTTTCGAGCGGGCTTTCCAACTGAATGTGAGCGGTTTCTCCAACCTCGTATTCGTCTTTGTCGCTCATCATGGTAATTTGAACCGCATCCTGATTCCTTCTGTATGAAGTAGAACCTGTTACATAGAAGCTTCTTTCGGTAATGACATCCCTGCCCTTTGAGTCGGTTGTTTTCATATTCAAGTAATATGTACCGCCCTCTTTTGGGGTAACAGTCAGGCTTGTTGATTTTGCAGAAACAGTTCCGGACGCTTCGGTAATTGTCTTTTGAACCCAAGAAGTGTACTCATAACCGTATTCATCTATCTTTACTTCTTCTACCCATGTGTCTCTGGTAAGCTCCCAGGAAATCTTCTGGTCTTTTGAAAGCAGCTTGTCTTCTGGTGTTTCTCCTTCCGGTGTGGCAAGAAGATAATTGAACGTAAGCTTTTCGCCCTTTTTCGCAAATCCCTTGATGTTCTGAATGCCGCTGAGTCCGATGTAGAAGCTTGCGGGGTGTACGATTGTGGATGCCCGTGCCGCTATCATCTGGTTTCCTGCATCGGTTACCTGGGCCTGCAGACGGTATGAATAAGGAGTTCCCTTTTTGGGTTCACCTCCTGTTGCAACCGAAAGAACCGCAGTTCCCTCTGGAGACAGGTTTTGTGTGTCGCTTTCGTGGAAGTTGTCGTATCCGTCATCAATGGTGTCTTCATCGTAAATGTAATAATACTTGCGACCCCAGTTATTCGGTCCAAAGGTATAGCCCTGATATTTTTCTCCGGCCGGGGTAAATGAAGTATAGTCACGATACCAGTCAGACCTTACGCTTCCTCCGGCAAGAGAACCTCCACCCAAATATGATGCGCTGACTTTTGCACTGATTGAATCACCGCTGTAATAGACAACAGGAGTAATCTCTGCAGAAGCCTGGAATCTGAGCCTTTCAAAGTACTGAACGTTGATGGAGCTTTGTGTATTAAGGCCGGATCCGTCCGTGCGCTTGTATATCAAATAATATGTACCTGGCTTTAGGTCTTCCGGCAGTTTCCATTGCACAGAAGAAGTTCCCTGGTCACTCATTTTGCCAGTGATGCTTACGTAAGCTTTGGAATCACCGCGCCAGTAGTTTTGATCCTTTATCTGAATCTCATAAGGTCCGGTATAAGTTGAATATTTTCCAAGTGAAAGAGAGCGGTCTATGATTTTAAAATTTGCTTCTTCTCCCGGCCTGTACAATCCCCTGTCACTGAAAATGTGGGAGACCATCCTCGGTTTTTTTACATCAGTTTCATTTATTTTTTTGTTTGTACCTGAAGCATGTATCTCACCGTCTTCTATTGTAGCGGCTGTATATGGAACACCATCCCGATAGGTATTCAACCCGATTAAAACCCTGTCGTCTTTGGTAGTTGCATCGATGTATCGGGAATTATAGTTATATGTTGTATCACTATCATCAAAGCGAAGTACTGCCATTCCGTTTTGGTCGGTAGTAGCCGTGGCAAGTGTTTTTCCCTTCTTTGCCAGCATGTTAATTTGATAATCTTTATTATTTGAATCAAGCAACCTTATATCAACTTTGGCATTCGGTACTGGTTCACCTGTAGAAAGCTTTGTGACCAAAACAACGGTTTCATTCCATGCACTGTGAACTGTAAGGGCAAGATCAGTTACGAGTATGTAAGAGGTATTTTTATATGTGTATGGATCTTTCCTGTATGATGTTGTATAAGATGCTTCGCTTTCAAATTTTACCGCACCCCTATATCCGCCATCCGTCTTTTCCAAGAAGTCCTTTAGCTCAACTGTCTGGATTACACGACGGTTCTTGGTTTCCTTGTCTGTCTGGAATGTGAATGTTTTTGCCTTTGGTAATTTGTATGAGTCTGTTACTCCGCTGAGTGGAGTTATCGTGTAGGTTGATTTTTTGTTTATGTTCTGGAATTCAAAAACGGTCTTAGGCTCAAACTGACCCTCCAAAATCTGGAAGTTGCCTGATGACCTGTAACGCATAAAAGCGTCTGCATCCGGAACTGTGATTTTTTTCGAAATCTTTTTGTCGTAAACCTGGTCATATACATCGGAGACGGCACCCTCTTTGACTGTAACCGTGTAGCTGTCGTTATAAGTAACAGGGAGGTCACTGATGTAAACCGTATTACCCCTCAATGTCATCTGCGAAGGATCTACATCCATCTTTGGGCTAAAACTGATTGCATCAAAAATCTGCTTTTCTGTCCCCGGTTTTATCTGATGGTTAAATGAAATTGAAATGTTGGAAGTACCATAAATATCGTTGAACTTGAATGGAACCAGGGTATGGAAACTTCTGCTTTGTTCGGAAGATGTAGGCCAGCAGTCCTTGTCCGGAACAGCGCCTTCCTTTAATGTAAGCGTGATTTTCTTGTCTCTCGGGAAATCTTTTTCAAACTTCAGGAGGATGCTTTTTTCATTAATCGAAGAAGCCTTGAATCCGTATTCATTTCCGTCGGAATCTGCTACGGTAATGTATCCGGCAACAACCTGTGGATTCACTTTGTTCTTAAAGTTGACTGCCATATCCCGTGCATATTCAGGTGGAATGTCGTTGGAATTAACACTAATCTTTTTCTCTTTCCTAACAGTATATCCCGGTTCTATGGAAGAAAGAGTCATTTCTTCCGTGTGGAAAGTATAGCATACAGGACCTGAAATCTGTGTTCCATCTGCTGCGGTCAACTCTGGATTAACAGTGATGTAATATTCTTTTTGAGGAATGAGCGCATCACTTGTGTCAAAGCTCAAGAGGCTTGTGCCATACCATCGGAAGACACCGTTTAATTTTGGGGTAATCGTAACCACATCGCTTGATGTAATCGGTTCGCCCAGTTTTGCCAGAGCAACCACTGGTTTGGAAAACTGTATTTGTATTGAAGGAAAACTTACTGTTGAAGGAACTTCCTCGTTTGGACTAACAGACGCGACATAAAAATCCGTCATACCTTCTTCACCTCCATTTCCAATCATGGATTTGTCTATTTTTGCTCCACTTGATTCAACTGTAGTTGATGAACAGGAATAGAACACGGCAGATGCCAGCAAGGCTACCGCCACACGAGAAAATTTGCCTAATTTCATAATAACCTCATTTTAATAATTTTTTTGTCAGCGTTTAAGCCACCAATACCAATCGCCGGTGTCCACACCTTTGATTTTGGCTTCTTTTTTGTTGACGTCTTTAACATTGTTGGTTTCCGTCCAGAAGTGGAATACGGGTCCTTCTTTGGTTGTGATGATGTATTCCTCACCTTCTTCGTCGGCTTTCTTTTTGCCATCCAAACCAAAGCCATAATATTCAACGGATTTGACTGTGAATTTCTGCTTTTTGCTTACGACATCGACCTTTACATATCCGTTTCTTGCAGCAGTTTCGTCAAAGCTTGCTTCCTTCCACTGGGCATTTACTTCAACCGTCTTTTTCTTGAGGTTGATTGTGCCCTCCATGCCGACTGGAGCATCATTCTCATTGTCATATTCGTTATCAAGTACATCACCAATCCTGAACAATATGTTAACGGATGAATCTGGTGAGGCCTTCTTATACTTGCCTGCATTGCCGCTTGACTTGTAGATGTTACCGTCATTTCCCTTGGCCTTGCACAGCTGTTCGTAGGCATTCTTGATTTTTGCACTCCTGCTGTTGTATTCATCAATTGACGGTTGGGCAATCATCTGAAGCATGTTTCCAGACTGCTTTGACAGTTCCGCATAATATTCATCCAGAGAGGCATCTGCTTCTTCCTCTACTTCCGCAGTGAGTGAGCTTAGGTCCAGATTCTCCCAGGCTTTTACCACTGCCTTTGAGTTTGACTTTACGACTGCATAATCCTTGGAGTTAATGTCCTTCTTGAGCTCAGCAAATGGATCCATTCCCATTTTCTTGAGGAGGGCCGCAGATTGCTCATCTATTTCACTTTCCGCAATGACAACAGGTGCGGATTTTGATATCATGCCGAATTTTTCGATGCAGTTTGAACCGCTGATTCCGTATTTCTGCAAAACCTTTACGACATCGTTCTTTTGTTTTGCACTTGCATTTATTGTTTCTCCATCCCAGACATCCATTTTGCTCAATTCGGCCGCAATGGAATTCAAGTTTTTGGCCCAATTTTTGACATCGCTGTCGGTAACACCGGTGCTTTTCGGTTCAGCAAACAAAACCATGCCCATAGAAAGGCACAACAACACCGCAATCATCCTTTTAGCAAACATTTTCATAACAGTTCCTCCATTATTTGCCCATTATGACATAGTATAAACAACCCATCTTATGTTCTGGTAACATTTACAAGACACGCCTGTATACATTTTAGCACACAATCGGGCTTTGGACTAGAACTTTCTGCCTCCACCGCTATAACTTCGGCCTCCGGATGACTTGTAGCTTGAACGGTAGGTTGAACGTCCGCTGGAAGAAGAACTGCTGTACGATCTTGAACTTGATTCACTGTACACCCTGTTCTTGGTCACGTATGAGTCAATCTTCTTGTCTTCTGAACGGGTAAAGACAAGACTTCCTTCAACATAATAATTCCGGGCCTCGGTAGCCCTTTGACTGTTGGACATGCATGAATCATCAAAACAGTACTTTGCAAATGCAAAAAACAAGCCGACCAATATTCCAAAACCAATCGCTATTCCCCAGTATACCCAAAGGACATATCCATGCTTATACATTCCGCCGGCAAGCCTCATGACTTTCTTTGCGGCACTAAAGCACTTTCCCTTCTCCATCTTTGAACGGGCGTTAAGATACAGATGATAGAAGTTTTTTTCCGTATAACATTTCCTTTGGTCTTCTGAAACCGTTGATGTTACACCCCAATCTAATTTACCGTCCGGGGATTTTTGTATGACGAAGATGCATGCATCGTTATTGTCACCTACCCCATAACCGTTGTACTTTGCATAATCACGGCCATAGTCGCTCAATGTTCCTCCGCGTATCGTCTTGTCCATCGTAAGGATGAGAAAATCCGTGTCATACTTTTTAGAAAGTTCATCGGCCCTTTCCGTCAGGGTTTGTATTTCTTTCTTTGTGAACACGCCAACCTGATCGACTACACGGCTTTTGTTTGCCGCCTTGAACGGAACAAATTCTTCGTTGTTTTTAGGATACCAGTCCGGGACCTTGTACAGCTCATATATGTCGTCAATATAGTTGAGCACGCCCTCGCCATAATTTCCCGCCACCATGTATGGTTCAAGATTGTCGTCTATGGCATTTATGACTTTCTCGGTATACACTTCCTGAACTTTTCCTGTTGCAGCAGTCCACCAGCCGCGATTCCCCTCCTCCATGCAGATCATCAGGACTGAACCGGTAAAATCATCGCCGAAACCATAACCGCAGAACTGATGGAAGTCCGCCGCATAGATGCCATGGTCAAAACCGTAGCTGGATTTGTCCGTAAAAATCACAAGGTCAATTCCATATTCATCCTGAATCTTCTTTATCTTCTGCTTCATTTCGGCAATCTGTTCTTCGCTGAAAATAAAGGCATCGTCTATGACTCGGCTCGCACGGTAATCGTTAAAGTCAACAAAGGCATTTACATCTTCCGGATACCATGATGGCAAATTCCTCTTTGGTTTTCCTTCAACAACCTGGTCTGCATATTTTGCAAGCAGTTCCCCATTCACACTCAGGGTTTCTGCAACTGAATCAACATAGGAACTAACAATCTCAAGCCAGCCTGAACCGTTTTCCCTCATTGTGCGGATAAGGTTTATCAGGGCATTTTTCTGTTCATCCGTAAAAATCTCTTCACCGGAACCAAAGCCCTTTAGGTAAAGCTGTTCGTTTTCAGTTATGACCATCAGCAAAAGGCCGCTTTTATTGGGGCCGTAACCAAACTGGTTGTCAGAGTAGAACCAATCGGCATAATGTGTAATCGACAGGTCACAGGTCTCCTTGATGCACACCGGCATATCAAATCCGTATTGCTTGACTAGAGTCATGGTGCGGTTGTGGAGTGTCCTTTCTTCCGTACAGCTAATGCTGTCCGTATAGTCATTTATTCTAAGAACATTTGTCCTGACCGGTTCATCCTGGGAAAAAGCGGGAACCAATGCAAACAAAAGAAGCAAAGTCAAAAAGAATGATTTAAGTTTTTTCATCTTCCCCTCCCCTTACCAGAACAGCTGCGGCAAAACACATGAACCCGCAGACAGACAGAATGCAATGATAAAGGCAACCAGACACCTAAGGAGACCCCTTCTCTTTGATTTTGGAAGCACACCCGCCACTTTGCCCGTCTGACCGTTTATGGCATAGTGATAGTCCACGTCGTTGTACCTGCACGTAAAGAGATAGACAGGTAGCAGGGCATATTCCATCTTCGGGTTGATGAAGCTGATGTTCTTGCTCTTTGCGTTAACCTTGTCATATTTCCTCTCAGTTTTAGATCCTGTAAAAAGTTCCTCAGTGCTTTGCGAAATGCGGTATTCGGCACGATAGAGTTCGGAATCAGGAGGACTGTCAAAACGTTCGGCAAGAAATCCGTCCAGATAAAGGTTGTTGAATTCAACCAGTTCTGAATAGTCGTATGGCTCAATGGAATCCATAAGTTCGTCTTTCATCTTTTTGCTTGCATCCATCGGGACCTTTGCAAAATCCAGGGTACCCTCGCGCACGTGGGAATAGACGTTGTATTTTGTGTAATGATAGGAACTGTCGCTCCAACTCTTTTCGATTGAAGATGAAGTGAACGTGTATTTGCCGCCAACCTTTGTGGTAAAAAACCAGAACGGAAGGTACACACCCTGAACCTCTCCAACCATACAGCTCTTAAAGTAATTGACCGGAAGAAGTTTTTTGCCCCTGGTAAAACTCTTGAAATAACTGTGAACCTTGTCCTTTGGAAATTTAAATGGAATGACAAGATTGGGTTTTAATCCACCCGTACTGGTTTCCTTTAGGACGATGTTGTTCGCACAATAGGGACAGAAAGTTGCAATCATATTTTTTGGGGCCTCCATGACAGCCCCGCACTGCTTGCATTCATAGGTAAGGGTACCTTCAAGTTCCTCACCGGAAAGTGACTTCTTGTATCTGGACCAGTCAAAGTTGATTTTGCTTTCGTCACCAGTCTTTAGCTGTGATACTTCGAATTTAGTTCCGCAATATTCACAGATTACGCTTCCCGAATTAGGTGAATATTTTAACGGTGCTCCACATCCAGGGCATTTGTGCTGTATTACGCCTTCTCCAACGCCCGACTTGCCATTATCATTGCTGCCTGAACTCATAACCTACATTATAACACAAAAAGCAGAATTTTCCAGTTGTCCAGATTTCCATCTTGTTGTATCATTAAAGAAAACAATAATTGAGGAGTATTTATGAACAGTATTGTTTCTGCATTGAAGAATGTCGGTGTGTTTCACATCGCAACTATTGACGGCGAGCAGAGCCGTGTCAGACCATTTGGTGCGGTTGAAGAAATTGACGGTAAAATCTGCCTCATAACTTCAAACCAAAAGGATGTGTTCAAGCAGATTATGGCACACCCTTGCGTAGAAATGTCAGGCATGAACAAGGACGGTACATGGATTCGTGTAAGTGGAAAACTTGTACGCATTGTGGACGACAAAATAACAGCAACATTCCTTGATCGTGAACCACAGTTAAAGGGCATGTATGCAGTTGGTGACGGCAAGGTAGAAATACTTGAGCTTACGGAAGCAAAGGGCACGCTCTATTCATTTGGTGGCGCACCCCAAGCTCTTTAATCGTTCATCAGGAATTTGCTTCGGGGAACCATACGCGCATTTCGTTTTCACCACGGTTTCCCCAGGCAAAGTAAGGAATCATCTTGATTTTCTTAAACTCATACTCAGGACGCTTTGCAGAATAAAGTTCCTCCTGAGGAAGTTGCCTTATTCCATCCACAGTCAAAAGAGGATTGTTTATTTCAAGCCCTGGGATTTTCCCTTCCACACTTATCTTTCCATCCTTTTGCATCCTTAGCGAAATCACGTCACCGTCATTGTCCGCACCCTCAGCACAGTAGAGTACTGGTCCACGGAAAACCGCCGCTTGTGCCGAAAGGGCCGGTATCTTTGACGAAGGATACACACGATATGGACTTTCATCGAGAATCAGTTCCACAGTATCTCCAGCCTTTACATCAAGGTAGACATAACCCTTGTCCAAGTTTAAGTCCACCTTCCCGCCATTTACCGTAAGAGAAACGGATTTGCTCCAGGAAGGAATCCTTACCGCCAGCTGACTTTGACCTGATTCAACTTCGTATTTGACTGTAAATTCCTCGGGATAAAGGGTGGTGCATTTAATCTTCATGCCGTTATTAAAGCTAACTTCTCCCGCCGCAAACAGATGGCAGAACACGGTACTCTCATTTTCTCCATAAGCGTATTTTCCAAAAGAACCCAAGAGCCTTGCAACATTTGGAGGACAGCACGCACATGCATACCACGTGGGTCTTTGGGGTAATGTGTGTTTATGGGTAGCCGCAACACCAGAGATTCCCGGTATGACTTCCAGAGGATTCACATAGAAGAATCTTTTACCGTCCAGCTGCATTCCGGCAAGCACCGCATTGTAAAATGCCCTTTCCATTTGGTCGGAATAAATCCTGTCTACATCCATTTCCAGCATTCGTGAGCCAAAAAACATCAGACCTATGGCCGCACAAGTTTCACAGTAGGCAGTGTCCGACGGCAAATCATAATCCACGGTAAACGCTTCGCCAAGATTTGTAGATCCTATTCCTCCGCTAACGTAGCTTTGTCTTTTGGTTATGCTCTTCCACAAGTTTTTGCATGAGTCCAGCAGTTTTTGATCATTGATTTCCGATGCCAAATCCGCCATACCGGTATACAGATACACCGCACGAACCGCATGACCCTTTGCATCCTTTTGTTCCCTTACCGGAAGATGAGCCTGCATGTATGCACTGTCTGCTCCATCACTACCCCATACGCTCCAGTTTCTATTTGCAACCTCCTTCTTGTAATACTCAGGATCTTTTCCACGTTCGTCAATAAAATGATTTGCAAGCTCCAGACATTTTTTGTCTCCAGTCAAACGGTACATTTTCATCAATGCGAGTTCAACCTCAGGATGCCCCGGAATTCCTTTCTTGTGAAATTCATCGCCCTCAATAAAAACCCTGTAAATGCATTCTACGTTCTTTTGCATCACTTCCAGAAGCTTTTTCTTTCCTGTTGTTTCGGCATAAGCACACGCTGCTTCCATCATGTGGCCGGCACAGTAAAGCTCATGCCCTTCGCATAGGTTTGACCAGCGTTTATCCTTGTCTTTGATTGTGAAATAAGTATCAAGATAACCGTCAGTATCCTGGGCCTTTGCAATAATGTCTATCAATTCATCTGCGGATTTTTCCAGTTCTGCATCAGGGAAAATTGAAAGGGAATAAGCCACAGCCTCAAGCCACTTGGCCGCATCACTGTCCTGAAAAACCATGCCGTAGAATCCGTCGTCAACATCCTGTCCGGCAACAGCTTTTCCTGCATTGATGAAATTCTTTACAACATGGCTCTTTTCGGTATTGTCTGCAGCCTTGTCCCAAAGAACATCATACTGATATGGAATCACTGTTTTTTTAATCAGCGACTGGTAGCTTTTGATGAATCCATCCAGCGGCTTAAATGCATCCTGAGAAATCTGTTTTTGAACCTTCATAAGAGCCTCTTTGCGTTTTATCACTACACCATCATCTGATAGATTTTTGTGCAGTCTTCCTTGCTCAAGGTAACAAAGCCGGAGATTGAGCCCTGTCTTCCATCGCCGTTGCAGAGTACGTCAACCAGCTTTGGAATGTCCTCTTCCTTTGCACCCAGTTCGGCAAAATTCTTTGGCATGCCAATGGAAACAAGGAATGACTGGAATGCATTGATTCCCTCAAGGGCAGTGACTTCAGGATGATCAAAATCCATCTGGCAGCCCCAGACACGGACGGCAACCTTTGCAAAACGATTTACGTCATGATTCATCACATATTTGAAAACGGCAGGCATCGTCACCGCAAGACCCGCACCGTGAGCGCAATCGTAAAGTGCGGAAAGCTCGTGTTCTATGTTGTGGCTGTTCCAGTCCTGGCTTCGGCCTACACCGCATGAATTGTTGTGAGCCATCATTCCAGCCCACATGATGTTTGCACGGGCCTCGTAATTGTTGGGGTCTGCTATTACCCTTGGTCCCTCATGCTTCATTGTCAAAAGAAGGGCCTCAATCAATCTGTCGGTAACTTCAACTTCCTTTGAATTTGTAAGGTAACGCTCGTAAAGGTGTGCCATGATGTCGGTGATTCCAGCCGCAGTCTGATGTGGAGGCAGAGTCTGTGTCAACGCCGGATTCAAGATGCTGAACTTTGGCCTGATTGCATTTCCGCTTGCACCGCGCTTGAACATTCCGTCTTCCTTTGTGATGACCGAGTCACCGCTGCCTTCGCTTCCAGCAGCCGCAATTGTAAGGACAGTTCCTATCGGGAGTGCTTTTTCAATAGGCTTTCCCATGTAGAAATCCCAGAAATCTCCGTCATAAACTACACCAGCCGCAATGGCCTTTGCAGAATCAATAACACTACCACCCCCCACAGCGAGGATAAAATCAACTTTTTCTTTTTTGCAAAGCTCTATGCCCTCGTAGACAAGGCCGCTTCTTGGATTCGGCTTTACTCCGCCAAGACTCACATATGGAATTCCAGCACCCTTCAAAGAAGCTTCAACCCTGTCCAAGAGTCCTGAACGTTTTGCGCTGTTACCGCCAAAATGAATGAGGACCTTGCTTCCCCAAAATCTTTTTATCAAATCTCCAGCCTGAGCTTCAGAATCCTTTCCAAAGGCAAAGAATGTCGGTGAATAAAATGTAAAGTTTTCCATCTATTATTATATTTCTCCTCATATAAAGGATAAAGCAAGATTTGAAAAAAATAAAGAAGAATTTTACTGAAAATTGCCCATTTTTTGCTATAATATGTTATTATATTGGTAATGGAAAAGGAAATAATCAAATATCCGCGAATACATGGAGTCTCATTTACACAGGGGGGTACCTCATCAACTTTCCCCCAGCACTGGCACAATGCGGCAGAATTCCACCTTATTATGAAGGACGACGGCGTTTATAAAATTGACGGAATAACCTACAAGCCTAATGCGGGAGACATCCTCCTGATATGGCCCAGGGAACTGCATGAAGTGGTACACTGCAACAAGGATGGCACCGTGTTCGTTCAATTTTCTTCATATCTGTTGGAAAGCAACTCCGATTTTGCGGCCGCCTCACATTTTTTAAATGACTGCCATCTGATAAAAAAGAGCGAAAATCAGGAGCTGACGGAAAAAATATCCAATTTTATTTATGAAATCAGGGATACGCACAACCAGAAAAAACCGTTTGCAGAAACACGATGCAAGCTGCTGATTTACGAAATTCTTCTGGCAATCGGGGATTTTGTCCTCAAGGAACGCAGGGATAACTGGCAGGATGGAATGCTGACCGACAAACTCTGGGAATACATCCGTTTTGCATGCAGCTACATAACCGAGCATTCTTCCGAAAACATCACGCAACTTGAAGTGGCCGAAAAGACCGGCTTGAGTCAATTCTATTTTTCAAAGCTCTTTAATGAATACACGAAAATGAGTTTCCCGTCATTTCTGGCAGAAATTCGCGTTCAGAATGCAATCACCCTGCTGGAAAACGAAAACCTTTCTGTTGCCAACTGTGCCTTTGAATCAGGATTTCAGTCCATCACCACATTCAACAAGATTTTCCACGAGATTATCGGCTGCAGTCCAAGGGAATACAGGAAGATGCATTCCCACAATCACCAAAAGTGATTTCCACAAGATATTTTTCAAGGACCTGTTCCGGGTAGTATGAAAGCTTTGCCTTACGAAGTCCCTCGATTCCCAAGTCTTCCTCGCGGTTAAGGAATTCTGTCCCAGCTGTCTTGGCAAACTCATTGTTGATTACCGCATATCCACCGTCGCGTCCAAAAGAGTAAAGGCATTTTTCAAAATGAATGTCCGTCACCATTCCGCTTAAAATACTGGAGATGCAAAATGCAACAGGCTCACCGGCAACCAAAAGGATCCCCCCACTCATTCCGCAGGCCTTGGAGAAAGTTTCAAAATCGTCCAGGGCAAAAGTGATTATCTCCTTTTCAATCTGCAAATCGGAAAGGGTGCCGTCGTTCATGGCAAAGTCTCTGTTTTCCTCAAGCCATTTTTCTTCAACTCTACGGGCAAAATCGAGATTGTCCTTGTTCAAAAGTTCAAAGCTAAAATCGGAATATTTGTTTTGGAACTGATGGATGTGGTTTCGCTTTCTGCTGTATTTTTTTCCCTCAAGCCCCGAAAGGTTTTTTGTCAGGTAAATGTAGTCTCCTGATTCCGGTGTGGGAGTGATTTTTGCATTGGGAAATAATTGTACAAGAATGTCTTTTTCATCCGCCGTAATGTTTTGAAAGGTCAGTCCTCCGTCTTCATGCTTTTCGCTTTTACACAGCATTTCAAGGGCTTCCTTTATTCCGCTTTTATCTGCATCAATATTGTGTGGAAAACTGTAGAGCGTTTTTCCGTCTGCAAAATATTTTTCAAAAATCCATGGACCTTCAAGTGCAAGCTGAGAATTGAATTTACTCTGATATAATACTGAATTTACCGCACTGTAATTGTTTGCAAAAAATTCATTATTGTGCGCAGATTTATGCAGAGTCTCCAAATCAAAAATGCTTGTCTTCCGCCAGTTCAATTATCTAAATCCTCCAAGCCATGTACACACAATGTTTTCAAACATTTCCGGCTGCTCTATCTGAAGATTGTGACCGGCATTGTTTACCGCAAAATATGTGGAGTTGGCATAAACTTTCATCAGGTCAAACTGATCCTTGTAGCCTACTATGGAATCCTGTTTTCCTGCAATAATCAGGCATGGAATTTTACATGGGGAATCATACTTGTCAGGGTTATACGAAAGTTCTCCCTTTAGGGTGTGATTCAAATAATCCCAGTCAGCCTTTTTAAGTGCCGGCAGAATAGAGACCTTGTAACGCTCCCAGACTTTTTTGGTAAGGAGGACATTCATCATCGTAAAGTTTTTGTATTCGTCTTCCGTAAGCGATGACAAAAGTTCCTCATCTTTTTCCACAATGGTCACAGGTTCCACATGACCTTTTTTCACACCGGGGAATACACCTGGACAAAGCAGAATCATTTTAAGAACCATGTCCTGATGTTTGTTTACAAAAGCCCTTGTAAGGAAACCGCCAAATGACTGCCCCACCATGATGAATTTTTCCCCGATGACATTTAGGGCAAAATCATAAAGAAGCGCAAGGATGTCGTCTGCATTTTTAACTTCACCTTTTTCGGAATTTCCCATACCGGGCAAATCAATGTAATAGCGCTTATAGCCGTCAAGTTTTGCAAACACAGGTTCAAAAGCGGCCTTCATCGTAATGCTGCAGATTCCCCAACCGTGGACAATGAGCACAGGAATTCCTTGGCCGATGATTTCGTAATCAATGATTCCATGCTTCATTTTATGCCTCCATTATCATGCCATTGTAGGTCAGACATTTCTTGTTTCCGCAAAAAACCTTTTGTTCAATTTGGTCAAACCGGTGAATTTGTTCCATTCCTTTTTTGAGTTGAAGGTGATTGCACTTGAAACACCAACATGCCACATCATGTGACGGAACTGTGCCAGAATCAATTCAAGCCGTGTGTAATCAGAGCCGAATGGTTTTTCAAGAAGTTCTGCTACCGTAAGCCTTTCAAAATATGCGTCAATCTTTGCCTTTACGTAATCAAGATATTTCAAGAGCTGTTCTCGGGAAATAACTATGGATGAATCCTTTTCGTAACCTTCACGATTGGGATCGATGACGCTCAAGTTTTCCGGAATGCCAAAAAGCTTTTCCCCCTCGTAGACATAATCCATGGGGTTGATGTAAAACCTGTCCATGGAATGAAGGTAATGGAAAATATAACGCGAATTGTTTTCCGCATCAAATACGGTTTCCAGATCTGCCACAAGAATCTGTTCCCTTATGTTGATGAAGTTTATTTCCTGCTGGTCTTTAATCTGCTTAATCATTTCTTCCATGATGCAAAGCCTCCATGACATGATTATAGCGTATCATCAAGACTAATGAAACCAACGCATTTACAAATCTTTATAACAATTTTACACCGCAGGTCGTTATGCCTCATTCAAATTTTGGACGGTATGGAGCTTGTAATACTCTCCCTTTTTTGCCATAAGCTCATCATGGGTTCCCTGCTCTGCTATTCCATGGTCGTTGACAACGGCAATTTTGTCCGCATTCTTTATCGTGGAAAGCCTGTGCGCTATCACAAGGGTTGTACGTCCTTTTGTAAGCTCATCAAATGAATGCTGTATCTTGATTTCTGTTGCAGTATCCAGGGCAGATGTTGCCTCATCAAGAATGAGGATAGGCGGATTTTTCAGGAAACACCTTGCAATCGAAACCCTCTGCTTTTGTCCTCCACTCAGCTTGATTCCACGCTCACCGACAATCGTATCGTAGGCATTGGGCATGAGCATTATGTCATCATGAATTTCCGCACGCCTTGCCGCCTGTTCAATTTCCGCATCACTAGCACCCGGTTTGCCATACGCGATATTCTCCTTGATAGTTCCCGCAAACAAAAATACATCCTGCTGGACAATTCCAATCTGCTGCCGTAACGAGGATTTTTTTATGCGTCTGATATCAATTCCGTCCAGACTGATTTCACCGCCAGTGATTTCATAAAAGCGCGGGATAAGGTTGCAAATGGTTGATTTTCCTCCGCCACTGGCACCCACAAGAGCAAATTTTTCGCCCGAATGAATGTCCAGATTCACGTCATTCAATACAGGGAAATTCTCCGTATAAGAAAACGATACATCCTTAAAGCTGATGTTGCCTCTTGCAGAAAGAATCTCTACGGCATCAGGAACATCAGCCGGCTCTGGTTCAGTACGCATCAATTCTACAAATCTGTTAAAACCAGCCATACCTGTAGTATACTGCTCTACAAAACCATTTAATCTTTTTATGGGTCCAACAAAGCTTGCAACAAACAAATTGGCCGCAACCAAATCAGGAAGAGTCATTTTATCTTTCATGATAAAATACCCGCCCACAGCCAAAGTAAGGAGCGAAAGAAGATTATTGCAGAATTCAATATTGGTAAAGAAACTCGCCATGTAACGGAAACGGCCTTTCTTTGCCTCACTATATTGCCTGTTATAAACGTCAAAACGTTTCCTTTCAAAATCTTCGTTATTGAATCCCTTTGTTACACGAATGCCTGATATGCTTGATTCCAAACCGGCATTAACTTCTGCAGTTGTTTCCTTTACTTTGGTGGAAGACCTGGAAAGATTTCTGCGTGAAATAAAAACTATAACAAAAATCACAGGAAGCATGATGAACACAATTATTGCAAGCTCCCACCTTATGGTCAAAAGCAAGACAAATGCCCCAATAAGATTCAGCATGGCAATTGAAAAATCTTCAGGTCCATGGTGGGCAAGCTCTGTTATTTCAAAAAGATCGGTAGTTGCCCTGGACATGATTTTACCAGTACGGTTTGTGTCATAAAAGCTAAAAGGCAAATCCTCCAGATGATCAAAGACATCACGCCTCATATCCTGTTCTACAAGATTACCAAAAATATGACCCCAATAAGCTACAAACCAGTTGCACATTTTATGAATGCAAAAGCCAACAAGCAAAATGCCGACAAGAATCAAAAAGGTTTTTAACTGATGATTTGGAATCAGGGTATTCAGCGCATATCGGGAAAACATAGGAAAGGCAACATCAATGGCCGCCATAAAAAAAGCACAGATCATGTCTGCAATAAAAAGCCCAAGATGAGGTTTGTAATAAGAGAAAAAAATCTTAAGCGGATGTCTGTTAAAATCCATACGGACTCCTTCTTTATATCATCTTTAAAACAGTATAACCGACAATTTCCAACTAGTAAATCAGTCCAGCGTAAAACGGCTATTGAAAACACTTCATGCCTTGATGTAAACTAAAAGTAGCGGAAATGCAACATGCGGTTGGTTCTCTTGCACCAGGTTCTGTGTTAGCATAAAGGCATCTTGATTGATGGAGGCACAAAATGATTTTTTCAGAAAAACTTGTGATATTACGTAAGAACAAGGGAATCACGCAGGAGGCTCTTGCAGAAAAACTGAATGTTTCAAGGCAGGCTGTGGCAAAATGGGAATCGGGACAGGCATATCCGGACATTTCCAACCTGATTCAAATAAGCAATCTTATGAATGTGACGGTTGACTATCTTGTACGTGATGGAGAATGCATGGCAAAGCTGGACTCTTCCTTTCCTGATGATTTGGATGAGCTGATTCAGTTCCGGCTTGAGGCAAACGTAAACACTTATGCCGCCTTTATGAATGAAGTTGATTCCACTCGCCTTGACTCCCA
>DBWR01000011.1:41774-87726 GCA_002309305.1 Treponema sp. UBA1233
GAACAGTTTGCTGGTGAAGAAGCTGTCTGGAAAAATGGAAAGGCACTTTACGGCATGAATTACATGGGACGTGTTTTGGGAAAATCATTCAGCGGTAATTTCCTAAAAGATGCTCTAAGGCATGCGGACAAGAAAATGCCATACCGGGGACCTGAATACTACGAGGACGGCGAATACATTTACAAATGCAACGTTAACGGAGATTTCACATGGTTCCAGGGATATGAGGAAATCTTCTGGAAAACGGAAAAAGTCTACGAATGTTATTTCCACGGCGGAATATTAAAATAGAAAAAAATTTGAATAAAGGCTTTTGTTTCTCCAAAAAATCTGCTATTCTTTACATAGAGTAGATTTTATGAAGAAGATTTTTATTTCAGTATTTCTGGTTTTTGCAGCATCATTTTTTGTCTTTGCTTACGGAGATAAAAAAATCGATATATGGGATGGGATTCAAATTGAATTACCAAGCGGCCGTCCCGTGAACATGTTTCTTTTCAAAGCGGATACAGACAGTTCCAGTGGTCCAACACCGGCAGTCATCATATTGCCTGGTGGAAGCTATCATCACCACGGAATGTACAACGAGGGAAAACGTGTGGCCAAATGGTTCAACAGCAAGGGCTTCAATGCCTTTGTACTAAGATACAGGGTAAGTGCGGCAGGTTACCATTATCCTGCGATGATGGAAGACGTGCAGAGGGCCATTCAGCTTGTGCGCGAAGGTGCTTCCGAATACAACATCGATCCAAACAAACTCGGTTTGATTGGTTTTTCTGCGGGAGGTCATCTTGCGGCATGGCAGGCAGAATTTTGCAATAGGACAAACTTCCTCTCTGATCTTGGGATTACTGTAAAAGTTTCGCTTGAACCGAACTGGGTTTGCCCGGTTTATCCTGTTGTGTCAATGCAGGACGACATCTATCATGCATGGTCAAGGTGGAGCCTGCTCAGGACCAAAAAACCTACACAAGAACAAAAGGACATGCTTTCCCTGGAATTACAGGTGCCGGATAAAATGCCACCCGTATATCTTGTTGCATGCCACGATGACAAAGTTGTAAAATTCGAAAACAGTCAGAGGCTGTACAATGCGATAAAGGCAAAAGGCCATGACATTACCTTTGCGGAATACGAAAAAGGCGGTCACGGATTTGGAATGAACAACAACAAATTCCTAAAGCGCACACATTGGAACGAAGACCTGTATAATTGGATTGTGGAAAAAGGATTTGCAAAATAGACCATGAAAAAAAACCGCGTTTTGTCATTCAAATATTTCATTTACGATTTCCTTCACATTTTTACGTTTCTGCCCGGATTCATCTGGTGGAGACCCAAGCATTTGTATGAAAGTGAGGCGGCAAAAAAGAAAATAAAGGGCGGCGGAATTTTGATTTCCAACCATCTGGGATTTACCGATCCTGTTTTCTTGATGTACGGCTTTTGGTACAGGCGGCTTCATTTTGTTGCCCTCAAGGTTTTCTTTAACACTCCGTTTAAACGCTTTTTGTTCCGGCAGTTCCAGTGCATTCCAATCGACAGGGAAAACATGAGCATGGACACTTTCCGCGAGATTGTGGGACATCTTAAAAATGACGAGGTAGTTGCCATCTTCCCGGAAGGCAGGATCAACACCACCAAAGAGGAAATTCAACCGTTAAAGTCCGGCATGATTCTTATGGCAATGCAGAGCGGAAAACCAATTTACCCTGTGTACATTCAAAAGAAAAAAGGCATACGCTACCGTCTGCTTGTTGTTGTGGGAGAACCAATCTACGTTCAGCAGGAAGGCGGCATGAACCTCAAAGGGATTGAAAACACAACGGAGAAACTGTATAATAAGGAAATCTGTCTGAAAAGAATTGCAGATTCCTATTATGAAAAAAAGTCAAAATAATAATACTAACTTTTTTTTATGGAGTAAATTATGCCGGTTACAACAGACGAAGTTTTTAAAAAATACACTGATGAAAAAACATTTTCCAAAATTGTAAATTTTGCTTCCGTTTCCGAAATGTGGGAACACAGCCTCAAAGAGTATTCCGATTTGAATGCAATCTGCTATGACGGAGTGCATTACACCTACAAGAAAGTAGAAGAAGATGCTGCTTCCCTCAGGGCGGTATTAAAAAACAGCGGAGCCGAAAACGGAGAGCGCATCGGCCTCTTGTGCTCCAACTCCTACGACTTTGTAAAGGCTTTTGTCGCAATAACAACAGGCGGATATTCAGCGGCAATTCTTCCGCCACATTTGGATCAAAATGCAATATTCGGCTGCTCAATGCTTTTGGGGCTCAAACGCATTGTTGCAGAACCTGTTCTTGCAGAAAAAACCGAGCTTGCAAAATCAAAGGGAAAGACTGTCATTTCCACACAGGAGTCTTCATCAGAATCACTTCCTCCAGTTCAGGTAAAAGGCGACAGTGAATGTGTGCTCATGTTCACCGGTGGAACTACAGGAAAGAGCAAGGCCGCAATTTTGACCAACCAGGCGGTCATGCAGGGAACGGTAAACGGATGCTATGGATATAAAGACGTATTCAATCAAAAATACATTCTGGCACTTCCGCTTTCCCACGTATTCGGTTTGATAAGGAACCTGACCACGACACTGTATACCGGAAGCGAAATCCTCATCTGCAAAAACAACAAGGACATGTTCAAGGACATAGCAATGTTTGGACCGACAGTCTTTGTCGCAGTTCCAGGTCTGATTGAGTTGGGATTAAAGCTTTCAAATCAAATGAAGACAAATCTTTTTGGTCCCGCCATGAAATACATCATTGCAGGTGCCGCAACAGTCTCTCCATATCTTGTTGAAGAATGCAAGAAGCTGGGCATCTCACTTTTGCCTGGCTATGGCCTTACAGAAACCGCAAATCTTGTTTCAGGAAATCCCGACAGTGCGGAAAACCCGGAGTCAGTGGGATTCTTCTTCCCCAACCAGGAATACCGCATCGAAAACGGAGAGCTCTGGCTTAAGGGCAACAACCTCTTTTCCGGTTATGCCGCCGCAGATCCCCAGGAAAATGAAATTGCATTCCAGGACGGATGGTTTAAGACGGGAGATTTGGTTCGTGTTGACGAAAAGGGCTACCTCTACATCACAGGCCGCACAAAGGAAATCATCGTTCTGCCAACAGGAGAAAACATTTCACCTGCAGAACTTGAAACTAAATTCAACGAGCTGCCCTTCATTCAGGACTCACAGGTATTTGAAGATGTTGATGAAAGCGGAAACCATTATCTGTCTCTTGAAGTTCTGCCACGTCCAAGTGAACTGGCAAAAATTGCTGACGAAGACAAGACCGCATTTATTACCAAAGAACTTGAAGAAGTCAATATGGCGCTTCCTTCTTTCCAGAGGGTTTCTAAAATCGTCATCCGTGATACAGACTTTGAGCGTACCCCAAGCATGAAAA
This sequence comes from Treponema sp. UBA1233, assembly GCA_002309305.1. Classification (GTDB taxonomy): domain Bacteria; phylum Spirochaetota; class Spirochaetia; order Treponematales; family Treponemataceae; genus Treponema_D. The sequence continues at coordinate 45,200 of DBWR01000011.1, forward strand.
TCAAGAGGTACAAGAAATGCAACTAAGCCGTGACGAAATCATCGCCAAGCTCAGGACGATACTGATCAATGCAGATGAAAAGTATGCTGCAATGGCTGATAAAATCGATGTCGGTTCTTCCCTTGCAAATGATTTGGGTTTGACTTCCATTGGAATGCTGTATCTCGTAATCGTAATAGAAAACACTTTTTCCATTCAGTTTGAAAATGTGGGAATAGATGATTTCAAGACCTTTGGCGATATGGTTGACTACATCGAATCCAAACAAAAGTGACATGGTTCTGTAAAAGAATTAAAATGGTGGCAGCATGAATCAGGAGAAGCATAGATGAAAAAATTCATGAAAATCCTCATGATTCTGTTGTCCGTCATTTACCCTGTCATTGTTTTTGTATTCCTTTATTTTCTTAAAACGCCTGTCCGAGTACTTTCAATTTTCATAATCATTGTTGCGGCTGGAATATTCCTGACCTTTACTTCACGAAACAAAGATGCAAAAAAGACTTCGGTAGACATCAAGCAGATTATCACGCCGATATTGCTTCTTACCGCAGGATTGCTTTGCTTTTTGACCAATAAGATTTTCTTCCTTAAGCTATACTCTGTTTTCCTTAGCGCGATTTTTCTTGGGCTTTTTGGCAGCACACTTTTCTTTGAACCTACGATGATTTTCCGTTTTGCAACACTTGCAGACAAATCAATTATAGGTTCAACTTGCGAGAATGAAGTTCGTAAATATTGCCGTGTAGTTACAATAATATGGTGCCTTTTTTTCATCATGAACGGAACAATCTCTACCCTTACGGCATTTTCCCAGGACATATTCCATATCACGGAAGAACAGGCCGATAAAGTCTGGACAATTTATAACGGTTGCCTTTCCTATGTGCTAATGGGATTATTGTTTGCAGGAGAATATCTTGTACGGATTAATTACGACAGCCACTTAATCAAGGCAGTTCCAGTTTCCAAAATTAATCAAAACTCACGAAAAGAAAGTCATGTTCTGTGTGTGGATTGCAACAGTAAAAGCAAAAAGACTTGGGGTGATTTTCTAAACGAAACAGAATGTTACAGAAAGAAGTTTAATAATTTGCCTGAAGATAAAATAGTATTGTCCCCAGCGAATCAATGGACTTTGCTTACCGCTTTGTGTGCTGCAATACAATGCAAAAAAACTCCGGTTTTAGATTTTGAAAATGCAAATTCATTGCCATCCATCCAGTCCGAAAAACGCAGCCAGCCAATTCCGGAAATACAAGGCCAGGATGCAATCATAGAAATACATCATGACGGAAACACAAATCAAATTTCACTTTCTGCACTTGAAGATAAAATCGATTCGATAATTCAGGCGGAAGGGAAAAAACTGCTTATGCAAAAAAAACCTTTTACTATAAATCAAAACGAACCTGAACAATACCTCACAGATTTACTTTTGCATTTTACACTGGGCAAAAAATTTTTCACGGAGTTATAGATGAAAGAATTGAATTCTTTACATAACAGTAAAAATTCACGCTTCGTGATTCTGTGGCTTATATTCCATATGCTGATGCTTGTCATGTTCTTGGGGCGTCTCTTTACAAACCACGGGCAGATAACTCTGGATGCAGATTTGTTCAACATTACGCCAAGATCAATCGACTCCGAGCCGTTAAAGAAGGCAGATGAGAAACTTACAGAGGCAACAGGAAACAATGCATTTATTCTTGTGGCAAATCCAGACTTTGAAAAGGCAAAGTCCACAGCAGAAACCGTATGTGAAAAACTGAATGGCAGCGATAACTTTATTTCGATTGCACTTTACAACGATACAAACTCCTATTCTGAAATTGGAGACTTTCTTTTTAAATACCGCTGGAACCTGCTGGATGATAAATCCATCGACATGATAAACGGAGAAAATGGGCCGGAGCTTTTTTCCCAGGAAGCATTAGCAAAAGTGTTTGGTCTTTTTACGCTCACTTCACTTGATAACCTGTCTGAAGATCCCTTCATGCTAACAGAATGTGCAATGGAAAACTACCTCATGGCATTACAGAATTCCGGAACTGCTATGATGCTAAAGGACGGAATGCTTGTATCAGAGCAGGACGGCATCTGGTATGTTTTGATACGCTGCCTATTGAGCAAAAAGGGTGGAGCAATGGCAAGCAGGAACAACGGCATAAATGAAATATATTCAGTTTGCACTCCTCTAGAAAACGACGAAACAAAATTCATATATTCAGGAACACCATACCATTCCAGTGACAGTTCTGCAAAAGCATCAAAAGAAATAACTTTGATTTCTATTGTTTCTTTTCTTGCGGTCTTGCTCATGCTGATTTTAGTATTCAGGACTCCAGTTCCCATTTTGTTTTCACTTGCTTCAATTGGAATCTCAGTTGGAACCGCATTCATATTCACACTTGCCGTTTTTGACAAGCTGATGATTCTGACCCTTGTATTCGGAACTTCACTAATCGGCTCGGGCATCGACTACAGCCTGCATTATTTTGTTCACTGGGCAGGTAACCCTGATCTTGAAAGCGGAGGAAAAATCAGGAAACACCTCTTAAGCGGTTTGACCATGGCAATTGTATCCAGCGGTCTCTGCTATGCCGTCTTAATCTTTGCACCGTTTGAACTTTTAAAGCAGATTTCAGTTTTTTCTTTGGTGGGTTTAACAAGTTCATTCCTTACGACAATATGCATCTATCCTGTGATTCCCCTCCCGAAACGCCAAAGGACTTTACCAATAAAATCTCTTTATGAAAATACAAATAAAGCAAACAGGAAAAAGTTCATTCCGATTAGTGTAATAGCAGGAATGGCTGTTTTTTCCATCTGTGCAATTCTCTTTAACCTAAATCACGTTGGAATAGAAAATGACATTTCAAAATATTACACCATGGAAGGCAGGCTCTTGCAGGATGAAGTCAAGGCCGCACAAATCCTTCAGTACAGTCCAACAGGATGGTTTGTGATTTCCGGTGATGATGAAAATCAAGTTTTGAAAAATGAAGAAGAGTTCCGTAAAGCACTCAAGACAAAAGATGAACTTGCAGGTAAATATTTAAGCACTACACTTTTTGTACCATCGGTTGAACATCAGAAAAAATCACGGGCAACATGTGAAAAACTTTTGCAAAGGGCAGAAGAGCAGTATGAATTCCTTGGAATCGAAGTTGAAGAAGCGGGAAAATTAAGGCAAGCTTTTTACGATTCAAGCAACGACTTCATCTCTTTTGAAAATGGAACTGTTCCCGAAATACTTGCTGAATCCATTTCGACGGTTTATCTTGGCGAAATAAACGGAAAGTGTTACAGCGTTCTTGTTCCCAGCATGACCCTGGATGAAAAACTTTTGTCCGGCATTGCACAAGATAATGAAAACGTTTCGTTCATCAGCAAGAGGTCTGACATCAGTTCATCATTGGACAAGCTTACAAAGCTGGTTTTATATTTCTTTGTGGGAACCTATGCACTGATCTTTATAATCCTTACAATTGTCTACTCATGGAAGCGGGCTTTAAAAATCATTTCTGTACCGCTTTTGATCATACTTGTAACATCTGCCGTATTTGCCATCTTAAAAACAAAACTGGAATTCTTTTCTGTCACCGGAATGATTCTTGTCTTTGGTCTCGGCCTGGATTATGTGATTTACATCATCGAAAACGAAAAAAAGCAGGACAGCAAAACCGCAAAGCTGGAGCCATTTACTATCGCACTTTCCTTTGCAACTACATTGATTTCTTTTGGAGCACTTGCACTCTCTTCATTTAAACCGGTACACCTGATCGGACTTTCAATTTCGATTGGTCTTGCAACAGCATTCATAAGTTCATGGTGTTACGGCAGGAAAGAATAATTATTTTTTAAAGAGCAATATAAAGGCTGAGCGAAAAAAACCCATGGAACGATAAATTTTTAACGTGTCCTTGATTGGCCTGAAATGTGTGGCATGATTTTTTTCTGAATCATAAATCGTCTGAATCGGAACTTCTACTATCTCAATAGAAGAATCCAAAGCAAGAGTGAGCATTTTTATTTCAAACTCAAAGCGGTTGAATTTTATGTTAAGGCAGTCAGACATCAGCTGTCTGGGAATTCCACGGAGGCCTGTCTGCGTGTCCATCATGTTCTTTCCGTAAATGTGACGGATGATTTTGTTTGTGTTCATGTTGCCGATGATGCTAGCTTTTGGAATCCCTGGCAAAGTAAAATCGCGGCTTCCCATAACCAGGCTTTGCGGATTTGAAATCAATGCCTTAATGCATTTTTCCATGCACTCTGGGGAATGCTGTCCGTCTGAATCTGCCGTGACACAACCGATGAGATTGGGATAGTTTTCAAGACAATACTTAAAGGCCGTTTTGATTGCGGCCCCCTTTCCCATATTAGTCTTGTGCTGAATGACTGTGGCTCCCAGGTCTTTGACTGAATCAAAAATAGCCTGATATTCTTGTCCACTTCCATCATCAATAACGATTACAGGGTTCAAGTTTTTCTGAATAAGGTTTTCTATCAGTTTTGGAAGATTTTCATTCGGTTCGTAGGCGGGAATTATAATCGCTATATCGTTATTACTCAAATCACTCATGAACAAAATTCCTTGAGGAAGTTGCAGATGGACTCATCGTACTTTTGCTTGTTGTTTATGCGGATGTGTGAGTGCCTTCCCTTGTCAAACCATACGATTTGTTTTGGCGCAGTACATGCATCATATACCCTCTGGGCTTCTTCCGGTAAAGAAAAGCGGTCTTCCTTGCTGTACAAAAAGAGTATCGGTTTTTTATATGCGGCAATTCTGTTAATAGGACCGTCGTGGAATGCGTCTGCGTGAGAATGCTTTTTTATCAGTGACATGACGATAAGTGTTGTTGGAAACTTTGGATATTTTCCTTCGACAAGATGATTGTGGAACGAATCCCTGAAAGTGGTAAACATTCCGTCTGCAACAAGTCCTTGGAAATAATCCGGACAGCTTTTATCCACCATAGCATAGAGGGCTGTTGCGGAACCAATACAGATTCCGTGGCAGATTATTGAACGGTTTTTCTTTTCGTCGTGCAGGAATTTTCCCCATGCAAGTACATCCACCCATTCAGTATATCCAACATTGTTGTATTTGCCTTCTGAAAGTCCGTGACAGCGGTTGTCCACCAAAAGTAGGTTGTAGCCCATCTGGCGATAGGGTTCTGCAAAATAGCAGCTGTAAAGACAACTCTCGCTTCTTCCTGACAGTATGATTACAGCCTTGCTGCAGCCAAAATCAAAATACCATCCTGCAAGTTTGAATCCGTCGCTTTGTATAAAAACTTCCTCGCGATATGAGGCGTACTGTTCCCCCCATTTTTCGCCTTCTTCAAACATGGTAACCTGTTCAGCATCTTTTGTTTCCGAACACTTTCGACCCCATTTTTCCTTTTTGGTCCTGACAAGAAGTACACGGTAAACAATGAATGGAGGCAGAATCAAACCGACAACCAAGTTTATGAAAAGGAAAATTCCAAGGGCAATCAGAAGTGCTTTTACCATAATCAAAAACCTACCATAAAAGTGTGAACGTCCTGACCGCCCTGAACCACACTTATTTCAACATCCGGTAAAATTTCCTGAATCGTGTTTTCAAGTTCTTCGGTCATTTCATCTGTAGCATTTTTTCCGCTTGCAATGATACACGAATCTTTCAAATCAATTCCCGGTACTTTTTTTATGGCCTGACTTATTGTATATTTAATGTCCTTTCCGACAGAAATCAAATCACCCTTATACAGAGCTATGCAATCACCCTTTTCGCAAGAGATGCCATTTTGGTTGTAAGGCTTTGATGCAGGAGCAAGAGAAATCACGTCAACACTTTCCGCTCCCTCTTTCATCTGATCAAGACGTTCCTCAAAATTTTCTGTTACAATCTGACCAATGGCAAGCGCATAGTATCCTTCCAACATTGTTTCAGTTTCAAGTATGCTGATGTTGGTAATCTTGGAAATCTCCATCGCCTGTTTTGCGGCAAACATCACATTCCTGCTGTTGGGCAGAACGACGATATGATCCGCATCCAAAGATTTATAGGCCTCCACAAATTCCTGTGCGGAAGTATTCATTGTGCTGCCACCATCAAGAATTACATCACAGTTAAAGCTCTGGAAAAGGTCCCTGATTCCATCTCCGTTGACGACGGCAATCACCGCAACATCCTTGTGCTTTTTCTCTGTCTTTTTGCTGTTAATATGAACCTCATGCTCGTTCTTTTGTATCTGCATGTTGTCCATCTTGAACGTAACGAATTCACCATACTGTTGGGCAAACTCGATGACACGATGCGGTTTTAATGTGTGGATGTGAACCTTTACCCTGCTGTCTTCCTGGAATGCAACGATGGAAGAACCAAATTCCTTGAGCTTTTCCCTGAATGCCTCTATTTCAAAATCCTGACTGTAGGAAGAACCGTCCATCAACTGAAGAATGAATTCCGTGCAGTATCCTTCCTGAAAAATGCTTGTGCGGGTAAAGTTGTCCGATTCAATTGTGGAAGAAACATTTTCCTTTTTACCGTAATGTGAAACCGAAAGGTCAACCTCAAAATCCTGATCTGGATTCAAAAGACCGTAGAGCATACCTTGGACCATGTAAACATAACCGCAAGCTCCAGAATCAATGACTCCAGATTCCTTTAGGATAGGCAGCATCTCCGGTGTTTCCTTCAAGACAACATCCATTTCCCTTATGTATTCCGAAAGAAGAGAATCCACTGAACCATCAAATGACTCAAGCCTGGACCTGATGTTTTCTACACCAAGATGAGCCACAGTGAGCATGGTTCCTTCTACTGGATTGATTACTGATTTATAAGCTGTCTGATATGCACAAACCAAAGCTTCAAAAAAATCTCTGGATGAAGCCTCATCCCTGTCTGCTAGAGAATTGCTTAAGCCTGAAAAAAACTGAGAGAGGATTACGCCGGAATTTCCCCTTGCTCCCAGCAAAGTTCCCTTTTTAACGCCCTTGAGGTATTCGCCGATTTTAGGGGAAGAAGCCGCCGTGAGAATTCCGTTCTGCAGAGTCAAACGCATGTTTGTACCCGTATCACCATCAGGCACGGGAAACACGTTCATATCGTTGATTTCTGGTTCGTGTTTCTTGAGCCTTGTCAGGGCCGCTTTTAACATCCGTTCAAAATCATTTCCATTAATCTTGGAGACAGCCATAATAAAAATTCGTATTCTACTTGTTCTTTTCGATTAATTCCTGGACAAGCTTTCTTTCTTCTTCCAGATTCTTGGAAAGGGGTTTTCCGATGTAGTATGCGCACATGACGCCCGGACCCATATTCAAACCGCAGCCACAGAACAAATCTGTCTCATAGATGGCGCGTGGTGAAAAGCGTTCCTGAATCAACTGCTTGTATTTTGCAGCCTGCTTGTCACGCATTGAGTTGCAGATGAGGATATCCTGATTCTGTGGGTCAACGATGGTTGCTTCCATATAATCAAGTTCAATCTGCATTGCAGTTTTTTCGCCCTTGATGTTTCCAAGTATTGTGGGAAGTCCTCCTTCTCCGATTTCTGCCACAGGTTTGATTCCTATAAGCTGACCGAAAAATGCCTTGGAATTGCTGATGCGTCCCTTTTTTGCCACAAACGAAAGGTCATCAAGCCATCCAGCCTGATGGAATGTGGATTTGTTTGCATTAAGCCAGTCACCAACTTCCTGTACATCCTTTCCTTCTGCACGCATACGTGAGGCCTTCATGATCATTGGACCATATGCAGGACCGTAGCGCAGGGAATCAATACAGACGATTTTTACGTCGGGATACTTTTCGTTTATGACTTTTTTTGCCTGAAGCGTAAAATTGTAAGTGCCGCTGATTGCCGTAGAAATGGAAATACAGAGAATGTCCCTTCCTTCCTTTGCATAAGACTCGAATTTTTCGGTAATCTCTGCAACGTTTGCCGGACTAGTCTTGAACACATCAGGATTCTTCTTTATCTGGGAATAGAATTCTTCCCTGCCGATTATGTCCCATTCAAGATTCAGGTTCTTTTCAGTTCCATCTGCCAGAGTAAAATGACCCGGAACAAAATCTATGTCAAATTCCTTGCGGATTTTATCGTTCAACTCACAGAAGGAGTCGGTTACAATAGCAAAATTACTCATATAAAAGCTTCCTTATAAAAAAGTATTTTCCATATAGTATATCATATCTAAAATGTATTTATCAAGTATTAGGGAAAAACTAGATTTTTCAACCATTCTATAGTATAATTTTAAGAATGAAAGTAAAGGACTTTTTCTTTAAACGCTATTCAGTTTTCTTTGGTTTGTTTTGTGTGGTGGCAAACATTTTTTCCGTTTTTTTGGCAAATCTGACGAATTTTTCCATGCCGAAAGACGTTACCATGAATCAATGGTTTGATTTCCTGGAAGCACACAATACGGTCATCAATTTGGTTACCATCCTTTGCTATCTTGTACCGGTTTTGGTCTGTATCCTTTACACCCTTCCCATTGTAAAACTTAGGCCCAGCGATGAAAAATACAAGCATATTGCAGTTCATATTCCTGCCGTTTATGCCCTTGCCGGAATTTTGGGGTGGGTCATCAATTTCTTGATAGAACTGGCCATACTCATTTACCTGAATGTCACAAATGGCTTTGACATCATATTCATCATGATTTCTTCTGCTTCTTCCATGATGTTCCTTTCCATGGTTTCGTTCACGACTATATTCTTTACGCTGGAAACTTTGAACCGCAACCTTATTCTTCCACGCCTTTATCCTGAGGGTGGACTTTCTTCCATAAAGCGAATGTCGGTTTCTTCAATCAAGAATCTTTTTTTGTTTTATTTTTTCTCTGCGGCTTTTTTCCCTTCCGCATATTTGGGAATCCGCATGTTCATGAACTTGCGCTACAATGTCCTGAACAGTTATTCTGACATTCTGGTAGCGATGCTGCTCCTTGTACTGGGGCTTGTCCTGACATTCATACTTTCGGGATTTTTCTCCAAACCGCTAAAAAAACTGACTGTTGCCGCCAACCATATTTCCGAAGGCGACTTTGACATGAGGGCAAAAATCAGTTCCAACGACGAGCTTGGAGTTTTGGGCGACAGCTTTAACGCAATGGCAAAATCTCTCAAGGAAAAGGAATTCATACGCGATACCTTTGGTAAAATCGTAACGCCACAGGTAAGGGACTATCTCCTTAAAGGCAATGTTGCATTGGGAGGTGAGACGCTTTCGGTTACGGTCATGTTCTGTGACATCCGCGGATTTACGACGCTTTCTGAAAACATGGCACCTGAAAAAATCGTTTCGCTCCTGAACGAATATTTTACGGGACTTGAAAAATGCATTTCGGCACACGGCGGTGTAATCAACAAATACATCGGTGATGCAATCATGGCATTGTTTGGCGCACCCATTCCGATTAAGGACCACGCACAGGAAGCATTCAGAGCCAGCCTGGACATGAGGAAGACCCTTGTGCAGATGAACAGAGATTTTGTGGCAAAAGGTTTCCCGGAAATCAGGTTTGGAATCGGACTCCACACTGGAAATGTTCTTGCGGGTAACATCGGGGCGGCCAGCCGTATGGAATACACTGTGATTGGAGATGCGGTAAACACTGCAAGCAGAATAGAAGGACTTTGCAAGACTTACAAGACAGACCTGCTTTTATCCGAAACAACTGCCGCCACAATTACGGAAAAACTCTTCTTTGTGGACGATGCGGAAATACGTGGACGTACTGAAAAAGTAAAGCTCTACAGTTTCTAGACTTTGATTAAATCCTTAATTACCTCGGAGGCGATGATTAGTCCTGCAACAGAGGGGATTTATGTCGAGTATGCGTTCCTTCATGACGTCAACCTTGTACTGATCCTTGCAAGTGCCTCGACAACATGACCGCCCACAATTTCATTCTAATACATGACTAGAAAATAAAGATATGCTAGAATGAGATAGAGGTGACAAATGAAAAGATTTTCTGTTTTTACATTCATTATCCTTGCTTTGTTTTTAAGTGCATGTAATCAAAAGAAAGAGGCGACGGAAAAAGCTGAGGAAGAAGTTAAAGTTACCAAAGACAATTTTCTTGACGTAAAGATGAATGAATATTTTGAGGAACACCCTGATCTGATAGGCTTTTATTCAGAAGCGCAGGGTCCAATAGATGAGCTCCGCATGGAGGATGGCAAGCTTTATTACATCCAGTATGAGTTTAAAGATGATGACTATGTAGAAAAAGAAAAGAAAGAAGCATTTATGGCTGTTTTTACAAGTCCAAGTGAGTACTGGGATCTTGCGGTTTACGGCGGACTGGACAACAAGTACGTGAATCGGCTTAATGTAAAAGGAAAACGATATGACACCATGGAAGAAGCGGTCATGGCAAACTACAAGCACAATTACGGTCCCGACGTCGCTATCAAATCGGTAACGGCAAGCTCGACTCTGGAGGAAAAGTATTCCGCATCAAATCTGGTGGATGGCACTTACAAGTCTTGGGTAGAAGGAGAAGAAGGAAGCGGAATCGGATGCAAGATAGAAATTGAATTTGAGCGACCCTATTATTTTTCTGATTACACAAACTATGCATGCATCGACATTGTAAACGGATTTGGTGATGTAAAATATTTTAATCTGAACAACCGCGTCAAGGACATGAACCTCTGGATTGACGATGATCCCACACCCGTGAAAATCTCTTTGTTCGACAGGCACAGGGCCCAGACAGTAGTTCTTAGGGATTATATTGGAGGCCGTTATGTTAAAAAACTCACCTTTGAAATTCTTTCGGTCTACCCCGGAACCAAATACGATGACACATGCATTGCAGAAATTCACATTGGTCCCTTTGCAGGGGAAGACAAAGTCATTCCTTTGGATCCGTTTCAGGCAGAAGTGCTTTATGCCTATTACAGGGATTTTTTAAATGAAGTAGAGATATATCGGTTTAACAATGGAGTACTTGAATATCATGATGTTGACGGACGTGATCCGACGGGAAAATGGCTTCCGCTCCGCATGATCCCCGGAAATTCCAGACAGATTGAATTTGACTTTGACGGAGAGACTCCAATCATCATAAGACCGGGTGCGGTTCAAAATCAAAAGGATATTGATGAAAACTGGCAGTACGATGATTTTGATCCTTATTCCTGTGAGCCGATGTACAAGGACTACAAGCTTTATGCCTACAAAAACGGTGGATGGAAAGAATATAAAAACCCTAAAGTGACCGCAGAGATTGACAAAGCCTTTAACGAGCAGGCAGGAAAGTATTATACTTTTAGCACATTAAAAAACTGGTCCACTATTTACAGTGGCGTAAATGACGGAGAGGATCGTAACTATTCAACTAAGAACTCATGGTTCTTTAAAAATATTTCCATTACTTTCTACAATGATAAATATGTTATGTTCAGTAACTCCAAAGAATCTCGCGAAGGCATTGAGTCATGGTGGTACGAGTTTGAATATGACGGAAAGAAATATGTCCTGAAACAGTCAAGTGATTGATGCAACAGGGGACATTGTACAACAAAAAAAACAGCCCTTTATCCCGTGGAATGCAAGATGAAGGGCTTAATTGTTTTAGTCTTTGCTCATTACCTTTTTTGCCCAGCTGCGTTTGTTGCATTCGGGGCATTTCAGGTATCTGGTTGTATTCATGTGGGGAGCGATAAGCGCGGTAAAATAATTTTTGGGAACGAACTTGTGGTGGCATTTTTCGCACTCGTAGTATCCGGCATCAACTTCCAGCTTGAGTCCATAGAAGCCCACAAATACCAGTACAACGGTTGCGGCACAAATTATCGCAGCCAATATGGGGCCTTGCTTTAACGTGATGCTTGCCAGCAAAATGATTCCGACATAAAAGAGTATGGCGCTTGCTACCATAACGTACATGCTTGTCAGAAGCTTTCTATTTTTGATCTGCTCCTGCCTTGCCATCTCAACCAACAATTCCTCAGATTTTTTGTTCATGTTTTCCATATCAATCTTTTCTCCTGTCAAAAGTTCATTGACCTTAATATCCAAAATGTCGCACAAGTCCAGCATTTTTCCGGCATCAGGCAAAGACAGCCCCCTTTCCCATTTTGAAACGGCACGGTCGGTAACAGAGAGTTTTTCCGCCAGCTGTTCCTGGGTCAGGTTTTTGTCCTTCCTGCAGTTAGCTATAAACTTTCCGATTTTTATTAAATCCATAAGTTTTGCCTCCTTTTCATGCCTAAATTATAGGTTTGGCCAATGAAAATTTAAACATACCATTGGTTGAGTTGGTATTTTCCTCTGTTTTACTATCAATTTTACCGTTTGTAAAGTACCGTCATTCCGGGCCTGACCCGGAATCCTGACATTAAACGTTAGGATGCTGGATCAAGTCCAGCATGACAATACTTTTTACCACCATGAAAAGAACAGGCCTGCAAGCGGGGAGAGCACAATCATCAGCACGGAGAAGGTGAACGACTCTATGGAGATGAGTGTGGCCCGCTGCTCCGACGGGAACATGCCCTGAAGGATGGTGTTGGTCCTGATCTGAAGTGCATCATCGGCAAACGACGACATGAATCCACCGAGCGACATCAGGAGATAAAGCCCGGAGTGTTCAATCGCAATGCCCGATACAATCACCAGGAACGAAAGTGCAAAAATCACACGGTAACGGACATTCTTCAAACGGAGAATTATACGCGCCCCAAGGATTCCACCGCCCTGCATTGCAAGAAGGGAAAGCCCCAGCGCCCACTTTGGAATACCCGCCATGGGAAGTTTGGCCTGAAGGAAAAACAAAAGCAGAATGTCCAGCGCCCCCACAAATGAATTGGAGAACATCAACAGCATTGCCTTTTTCGCTTCCTTTAGGAACAAAAAGCTTTTCTTAAAGCACGCAAGAATTTCCTTCCAGACGTCTTTCTTTTCCACCGATTGAGCCAGACGTATTTCCGTAAGGCCCGCAAGAAGCCCAAGCTGAACAAGGGCAAAAAGCACGCTGGCAGAATACGAAATCTTATACCCAAGAATCAGCGAAAGACCCGCCGTCAAAGTTGAAAGACCTTCGCACACACGATAGATGATTACCTGATTGGACGAATACTTTTCAAAGTAGTCTTCCTGCCCCACCGACTTGAGAGAATCATAAGCAAGCGCATCCCCGGAGCCCGACGAAAAATTATAGTTGAGCGCCTGAAAAGCAATGGACACGCACACCAGAGCAAAATTGTTGGAAAAGACCATCACAAGGTTCCCGATAATCCGCATGAAACACGAAACTATGAGAGTCTTCTTACGACCAAATACATCCGCAATCACACCAGAGGGAATCTCAAACAGAATGCTCACGATATGAAAGACAGTTTCCGCAAAACCAATTTGGGCAAGAGAAAAACCCCGGGCAGCAAGAATCGCGACCCATGCCCCCGAAAGCGAAAGCTGTGCGAAGATTGCCGACGAATAAAGCCGGCTGATTTGTTTTTTTATGTTAAACATGATAATACCCCTTAAGTTAAAAAATTAAAATGAGATTAATTCTTTAAGGGGGAGGTTCCAGAATGTAAGTTGATTTTCAAAAAAGACTTGAAACCACCGTATACTGATTTGGACCCACTACCCCTATCGCACGATAGAGAGAGATCCTTTTGCTAACAGTAAAACAGTTGATTTCCACATAATGATTGAAGTATAGTGCTGTTGGGAAAAAGTGTCAAGGGTGTGAAAAAAAAATCGTCAGGTTAGGATTCCGGATCAAGTCCGGAATGACAATTTGGTCTGGAATGGCAGTATTAAATTGATTTTTTACCCCATTTGTGAGAAACTGGGAATAACTTGATGCTAGATAAGAGGACAGAATGCAGATAAAGAAAACAGATGCAAGTGACATAGAAGCTTTGATGGAAATCCGGCTTGAGATGCTGAGGGTTGTAAATGGGCTGGATGAAAATGCGGCCTTTGACAAAATCCTTGTGGATACCTCGCGCAAATATTTTTTGAACGGAGACCAGACTACGGTTTTTGCAATGGACGGCGACAGGATAGCAGGATGTGCCTCAATAAGTTACATCACGATTATGCCAACATTCAGTCATCCCACGGGAAAACGGGCACATTTGATGAACGTATACACACGCAAGGAATACCGCAGGCAGGGTGTTGGCCAGCTGATGGTCAATTATCTTATTGATGAGGCCAAATCAAAGGGGGCTACCGAAATCAGTCTGGACGCAACCGAGATGGGGCATCCCCTCTACAAGTCACTGGGCTTTAACGAAAACCCGGACGCAATGGCAATTGAATTAAAGAAATAAAAGCACTAAAATAAATGTAGGCAGGTTGTGAAATGAAAAAGCTGAATCGAGTTGTATTTTTTTCTGCATTATTTATAGCATGGATTTCATTTACAGGTTGTAAGGGAGAAGTTGAACAGGGACAACAAACTCAGAGCGGACAAAACTCCGCAGAGAAGAATTATTTTGATTATGAAAATCAAGATTTTGGCGTCACTATTGTTTCAGAAGAGACCAAAGACGGAAGAAAGCTTTATACCTGGAATTACAAGACAATCGACCAGAAAGGAAATCAGATTGAATGTTCTTCATTCCTTGAGTACCCGGCTCCGAGCGGAACAGGTAACCAGCAGATTGATGTAGTTGTCATAGACTGCCACGGAACAATCTTTTCGGATTCCCAGGCTCCATCAAAACAAAAATATCCTGACATCGGTTCATGTAAAATGATAAGTGGAAAAAATGTTCTTATCATCGCACCAGATTATATAGGATACGGAGCTAGTTCGTCCAAAGAACATCCTTACATGATTGCTGACTTAAATGCAAGGACGATTATTGACGCGGCTTTGAGTGCATTAAAGAATAAGTCAACATTCAAGTTTGATTTGAAAAATGGATGCCAGACGGTAATCAGTGGATTTTCTCAGGGCGGACAGACTTCACTTGCAACATTCAGGGCCATTCAAGATAAAATTCCTTCAGAACTAGAAAACCTAATCAACGTAGAAAAATGTTATAGCGGAGCGGGACCTTATGATTTGGTAGCCACAATGAACACCTACCTGGAAGAATGGGATGATGCTATCTCTCCGCTGATCTATCTTGTGGTAAAGGGAGTTTTGAGTGCAGAATACGATTTTCTTAAGGACTACACCATAGAAGACTTTATGACTCAAGAATTTTTGGATTCAAATCTACGTCAGGGAATTGATGCAAAAAATATAACCATGTCTTCCATAGCAAGCGATCCGACATTGGGTTCTGAGTATTTGAAATTCAGGGATAAAACAAAACTTTTGACCCCAGAAGCCCTGAATCCTGAATCTTCGGTCAACAAGGCTCTTAAAAAGGCACTTGCATTGAATAATCTTTCCACCGGCTGGACGGTAAAAAAAGATTTATACATCTACCACCACACAAAGGACGACATGGTTCCATTTGTAAACTACACAAACATCATGAATGGAATCGGAAAGCCATCATTTGTAACCAGCTGTGCTGATACAACAGAAATTACAATAAATCCATCTAATCCAGCTGATTTTATACACGGTAAAAGTTCTAATGTATTCCATAATGTAATTCGACAGGAACTTGGACAGTAAAAGTTTGGAAATTTAAACTCTCTAGACCAGGAAATAACCGTTCCTCACGCCCTTGCCCTTTAGTTCAACTGGGATTGGGCCCTGGAATTGGAATGCATCCTTTGCCTGATCATAGACGCTTTCTGAAACATGTATCCTCATGGATTCCCCGGAGCTTTCCATACGGCTTGCGACATTAACGGTATCACCCCAAACGTCGTAAATGAATTTGGTTTTACCAATTACACCAGCCACAAGATTTCCTGAGTTGATTCCAACACGAATCTGAACCTTTTGCTTTGAAGTCAAATTGAATTTCCGCACATCCTCAAGAAGTCCCATGGCAAAGTGTATCATCTTTACGGCACCGTCATTACCCGGCTCATCCGAAAGTCCGGATACAGCCATATACGCGTCCCCTATGGTCTTGATTTTTTCTATTCCCTCTCTTGCGGCTCTTTCGTCAAAAAGCGATGTCATTCCGTTGAGCATGGTGACCGTTTCCTCTGCAGTCATGCCTCCACTCATTTTCGTAAAGCCAACGATATCCGTAAAGAGCACGGTTGCATTGGGATACTTTTGTGAAATAGTCTTGCCCGGATGTTCGGTTAATTCCTTGGCCACTGGTTCCGGCAAAATGTTCAATAGAAGACGTTCAGCCTTTTCGTTGGCAATCCTGAGCTCGTGTGTCCTTTCGTCTACAGTTATCTCAAGTTCCTTCTGATATTTTTCCATCATCTCGATTTCAAGCTTGTGGGCACGTTCAACTGTCTTGTTCAAATCGTAAATCTCAAAGATGTAAAGCAGAATCGCCATGTCAACGGTTGTAAGAGAACCAAGCGGAAGACCAGGGGTTTTGAGCTGCACGACGGAAGCTCCCAAAACGGAGATGAGCACAAACACCATCAGAAGAAAATTAAATCTGGGAAGTTTTTTATGGTGTACAAAAAGGCCTATCATAATCGACAGAATTGCAAGCAGTGGTGATGCATAGTTTAGATATCTTTCCCAGGTCCTGATGTAATGGTTGGTATTGTCCAAAGGATAATATACGCCTGTCCATTCCGCCGCAATAAGAATTGCAAAGCCTATCAGGACAAAGACATCAACTGAGCGGAAGATAATGGGAATGGGGTTTATCGTACCATCATGATGCCTGATCAAAGCCTTTATGTATAGGTTGAACGAGAAAATGGCGCAGAGGCAAAATAAGCTGTCGCAGAATTTGGATATCCTTGCCATCCAGTAAGCAAATTGTCCCGGTTCCCCCTCATAAGCATGGGAAACATAAATTGCCAAAATAAGTAGAAAGGAACTTACTTCCAGCATAAAAACCGCAGCTTTTCTGGAGCGGGAAATATTTGATGTGACAAGAACCATGACAGCCAGTATCACACACATTCCACCCAAAAAAATTAGGATGTCCAAAAGGTTGTTTCTAAAAAAATCTAAATAAGCATTCAACATAAGAGTTATTCGATTATATAGCCAATTCTTTATTTCTTCAAGCAATATAATTGAACAATTCCTTTGTATGTGATAGATTCTTTTCATGAATCTCTTTTATGGTCTTATGATACCTCTTTTAGGAACAACACTTGGTTCAGCCTGTGTGTTCTTTATGAAAAAAGAATTGAATCACAAAATTCAGAAACTGCTGCTAGGTTTTGCATCTGGAGTTATGGTTGCGGCCAGCATATGGTCACTGATTATTCCTGCAATCGATCAGAGTGAGCATCTTGGTAAATTCGCCTTTGTACCGGCTGCTATTGGAATCGCGCTTGGAATAATTTTTCTTTTGGTTCTGGACGTCATCATCCCTCACCTTCACGTACATTCAGATACCCAGGAAGGTCCCATATCAAAGCTCAAGAAAAATACCATGCTTTGTTTTGCAGTAATGCTTCACAACATCCCCGAGGGAATGACAGTTGGTGTTGTCTATGCGGCTCTTTTAGCGGAAGGAAAGGGAATTTCTCTGGCTGGTGCACTGGCACTTTCAATTGGAATTGCAATACAGAATTTTCCTGAAGGAGCGATTATCTCCATGCCTCTTGCTGGTAGTGGAAACGGTAAGCTGAAATCATTTTTATACGGAATGCTTAGCGGAATAGTTGAACCGATTGCGGCCGTGGTAACAATACTTTTGACCGCACAAATCATGCCACTGCTTCCATACTTCCTGGCCTTTGCGGCTGGTGCCATGCTCTATGTTGTTGTAGAGGAACTGATTCCCGAAGCAAGTGAAGGAGAACACTCCAATAATGGTACGATAGGTTTCGCCCTGGGCTTTATCCTGATGATGATTCTGGACGTAGCCCTGGGCTGATGAATTACTTTGGATTTACTGTAATCGTCTGACCGTATTCAAGGACGAGCCTGCCGTTGGGAGTAAAGTTGTCCGACTTTTTGCTGCTGCCCTGGTCATTTTCATGAATAGGAATGCTGAACCTTGCTCCCACCAGATCCGCCACCTTTGTAGCTTCTACTGCATCCATATTGTACATTCCGTCAATCGGATACATCGCATAGTCAATGTTGTATGACTTCAGGTTATTCATCTGTTCAATCATGGAAGTATCGCCGGCGTGGTAAATCTTTATTCCGTCAACCGTCACGACATAACCAACACAGTACCGTATGTCATGATTTCTGTTTCCCGCAGGAACCGCTTCAACAGTAAAGGGACCAAGATTCATCGTTTCATAAGTTCCGTCATGAAGGAAATCCCTGTTGTCCAACTGCTTCCCACCGTCCTTGAGCTTTACCTTGCTGCATGGCTTGTGGTCCTCATGCTGATGTGTGACAATTATGAAGTCAGCCGGCATAGAATAGTCCCCGTCAGAATAATTCGGATCAATGTATAAAACCGAACCGTCCTTTGCTACAACCTTTACCGAAGCATGTCCGATGTAAGTAAGCGTCGTCTTTGCCCCTGCACATGAACAAATTCCCATAAAACAAAACCCCATCAATAATGAAATTAAAATCCGTAAACTTTTCATATCAAAATTGTAACAAAGGAAAGTATTATGGGTCAAGGGGATTCCCAGAAGAAGCCCTTATTGAAGAAAAAATTGTTTACATATAGAATAAATCAGAGGTTCAGGAATATGAAAAGACAAGCCATGGTTTTAAGCTGCCTTTTGTTGAATGTGGGTTTACTGTTTTCCGCATCATTCAAGGATCTATCACTCGAAAAGGCAATCAAAGAAAGTGATTTTCGTAAAGAAATGACACTGCTTTCCAAGGACAAGGATTTTGCCTCCGATTACAAGGAAAAAAATGCATTGTTCAAATCTTTCTTCAAGTCCATGCCCGAAAAATTTGCCGTACAACCCAGATTCGAATCTAAAAAAGAAAACGCCAAAACCATTTATTCATATTGTCTTAGAATTCAGGCTAAAAATTTCATCATTTACCTGAAAGAACCGTCTGTTGACGAAAATGGAATTCATGGTCGTGCAGAATTGCTTGTCAACGCCACTGAAAAAACAACTTTTAAAAACCCTTTTTTTGTTTTGACCTTCAATGACTTTTACATCCACAGTGACGGAACTATTGAAAGCGGATTATCAGACAATGATGGTGAGAATACTTTTTTCCTGAATTATTCAAACTACATCTGGCTTGAGGATGCCCATCTTGAAAAACAAGAAAAAGAATACCTTATAGTCGCTGAGCGTGTAAGCCACAACATGGACCTAATCAGTGGCGATAAAGAGCTCTACATTGGCAAAACCGTCTTTTCAATGAAGGGAAAAGTCATATCATGCGAGCCTGTCATCGGGGACCAGACAATCAGTTCCAGCTCCCTGCACTGTGACATTACATTTGGTTCTGTTGCATGGGATGGAATTCATTTTACCGGTGAATTCAAAAACATATATTTTCCAGCCCTGGATTTGAATTTTAAAAATGACGAATTCAAATTCAATGTCAATGACGATAAGATTGAAGCCAAACTAAAAGACAAGAATGCAAGGTTTACGATTTGTGAGTTTCCCTTTAGCGCAGATTCACTTTTGATGGATTCAGACAAACTCATACTCAAAAATGCCGTAATTTACTTTGGAAACAATTCCAAAAAACTGGGCGACGTAAAAATCTCGCTCGGCAGGAATTACATGAGCTCAAAAGAATTATTTGAAATTCCAACGATTAAGCTTTTTGAATGCGATGACCACATAAAGATTCTGGACAATGACGATGTCGTATACGCTTATACCTTTGATGATGAATGGGGACTGCGGCTTTCGTTCAAGACCAAATTTCCCAACCAAAAGGATTATATCGGACGGTTCAAAGTTAATGTGGATGCGGACGGAAATGTCTGGAGCGGAAGGGACAGTGAAAATACCCACGGAATGAAAATTAAATTTGACCAGACGGAATACGTAGCGGGAAATCCATATAAAATTGAAAATGGCCAGCTTTTTGTTGACGATACCAAACTCAGTTTCCCAAAGAACAGCTGCCTTGAAGAAAGTTCCTGGTACAGTGCCAGCAAAATAAACCAGGACGGTACTCTTCTATTTCCCAATAACGGACAGCCTCGTTTCTTCGATCTGGGAACAATCCTTGTAGACTCATCAAGCTTCACAAAGGACGGCTATATTGTCTCAGGCTCACTCCCCTGGACAAACCTTATAGATCTTTCGGGATTTTTCAATTCATACACCAGGATAGAAAAACTCTATGTCGGATTTGATGGTCTTGTAAAGGAGCTTGTCATAAAGGAAAATGGTGTTTCTCGCAGTACTGTACTTGAAAGCGGATGGAGCCTTGAAAGTAAAAAATACTCCATAAAAGTAAACCAGACAAAAAGCAAGGAAGGGGCTCTTTCTCCTGCCGAAGTACTTCTATGTTTTGACGACTGCACATTGTACTCACCTGAAAGCCGATATCGCAATGGAATTCCTGTTAAAAACCTTTGCTATCGTCTTAAGGGAAAGTCTATGGATTTTGTCTATGATGACGTGGTCCTGCCAGATGATGTTGAGCTCGATTTGAAAAGCGTCTTTGCACGTAAGGCATATAACCCCAAGGATACAATCAGAATATCAGAAAAGGAAATTGCGGAAATAAATAAAATCATTGATGATGAATGCAACGAGATAAGCAGGCAGAATCTTTTTACTGTACTTGCAAAATATGAATACGATGAAAAAGGAAACGAGGTATTTGAAGCAAAACAGAATGATTCTGGAAAACTCATTGAATACAATCATGAATATGATTCAAAGGGAAACAGAATACTCAGCAAATCCAAGGATGACTCAGGTAATCAGCACGAAATACGATATGAATACGACGGACGCGGGCTTTTAACAAAAGCGACCGACAACCGAGGATACTATACACGCTTTGAATATGAGGATACGAAAGACGGCTACACGGAGCGATGTTATATCAAAAGACCAGGACAAAACGAGACTTTTGACTCTACAAAAAAATTTGACAAGGCTGGAAATGTGACAAGCATAATAATCAACAATAGAACAGATACCGAGAAAACGTTCTACGAATATTACAATGGACTTCTTTTCCGCACTTTATATGAATCAAATTTCTACGGAACATTGCACCTGCACTCCTACGATGAAAAAGGCAGGCTGATAAAAACTGCGGTAGAATATGGTCAGACGGACAAATGGGACAGGTTCAGGTCAGGCGGAATCGGTCAACCGATATTCTACAAATACAATGAGCGCGGAGACCTCTGTGCCCAGAAGGGATATGCGTACATCAATTATACGGAGTATGAATATTATTCCAACGGCAGGATAAAGTCAAAGACTGTTTACACCTACAACTATCCTACCTCGGATATGTAATATTCAATCACATCAGACCTTGAACTGGTCAATCTGTGAGCTGATATGGTCGATGGAAGACTTCATCTGTGGGGCTATTGCATTCAACTCCTTACCGGAATTGTTGATTTTATCTGCACCCGTGATGATTTTTTCCATGCTTTCCTTCATTGCACCTGTTGCTTCCTGAAGATGCCTTACTTCTGCAAGGATTGACTGGTTTCCTATGGCCATCTCGTGGCTTGCAGTACGAACTTCGCTTGTTGTGTCATTCATAGCATGCAGAGCTTCTCCGATTTGTTTTGAACCGGCATTCTGCTCTTCCATTGCAAAGCGAATTTGACGCACAATGTCATCCGTTTTGTCGATGAGGACTGAAACCTGACGCATGGCATCCGTTGCTTCATTGGAGGCCGCTACTACTTCCGCGATGGAACCTGTTATTGCCTTGAGCTGGTCACTGATTTTGTTAGACTCACGCTGGGAATTTTCAGAAAGCTTTTTGATTTCATCCGCAACAACGCTAAATCCCTTTCCGGATTCACCCGCATGAGCCGCTTCGATTGCAGCATTCATCGCAAGAAGGTTTGTCTGGGAAGCAATTTTTGAGATGATGTGGTTTGCACCCTGAAGTTCAGCTGACTGAGTTTCGATGTCCTTTATCTTTGTACCGACGGTATTCTGTTTTGCAACACCCGCCTCTGTACTCTTAAGGAGGTCTTCAAATGATCCGGCCATATTTTCAACGGAAGCATTTACAGAAGAGATGTTGCCAATCATCTGTTCAATTGCGCTTGATGCCTGGACTACACCGGAAGCCTGGGTTTCAATCATTTTTTCAAGAGAATCTATGCTTGAAGAAATTTGCTTAACAGAAGAAGCCGTTATGTTTACGCTATTTCCCTGTGTTGCAAGTTCATTCTTCATTTCCTCAATATTTGCATAAACAATAGAAATTGATTCGGCTGTTTCCTTTGCATTACTGCTCATGTTCAAGCCTACAGCCGTAAGCTGATCCTTTGAAGTCTTTATGTCGCTTATTATTGTCTGCAGCTTTTCTTCAAATTGGTTGAAACCGTTTACAACTTCTCCAATCTCATCTTTTGAAGAAATTGAAATTCGTTTTGTAAGGTCTGCGTTTCCTTCTGCTATATCTTTGATGGCCTCTTTTACGGTAGCAAGCGGTTTCATGGAACGTGTGATAATAAATCCAACAATCAACAAGGCAATAATTGTAAGAATCAAAACATAGATAATAACAGCATTCCTCATCTTACTGATGTCATCGTTGAAATCTGAATAAGGAATTTTGTTGATGGCAACCCAGTTGGTTTCAGGAACACGTTCAAATGCCATAATATAGCGTTCACCGTTTTCCTTGTATTTGATGGTATTCTTTTCTTCTACCTTGATTCTTTCCAGCTGCTTGTAATAGTCGGAATCCTTGTCCTGACCCTTTGCCGCAAAAATGCTTTCGGTTGTATACTGTTCAACTGGTAGATCCGGATCAAGAAGGCCTTCAGATGCAATGATGATACCGCTTGAGTGAAGTTCTGAAAATGCTTCGTTTTCCCCACCAGGACCGTCATTCAATGTTATGAGATAGGATGACCTGTCGTTACCCGCTTTATGATTGATGGCAAGATTACTGAGTTTAAGACCGTCTATTACACAGAAAATTACATTTATGATGTTGTTGTTTTCGTCAAATACCGGAACCGAATAGAAAACCGCCGGAGCGTTATTTACTTTGTTGATATATGGGTCAGTCTGGAATCTTTTTCCCGTAGTAAACGGCTGCTGAAAGTATTGTCTTTCGTTGAACGGAATCTGCTTTACACCGTTGTTGATCCACGCAATACCGTCTTTATCAAGAATGCAGACATCTATGTAGTCTTTGTCCAGGCTCATTGCCCCGTAAATCGTGTGGGTCTTGTCCAAAAGCGAAATGTTGGGGTCTCTGATTTCCGGGAGGGCCGCAAGAGTTTCCAGCATCTTGAATTCTTTGTCGTTGGATGCCTTAATGGAATCAGCCGTTGCATGAACCGATTGAACCAAAGCTTTGGTAAGTTCATCCTCAAGGCTTTCCCTTGCACTTTTGATTGCTATAAATCCTATGGAAACAAAGGAAACAATCATTACAATCAGAGTAATCAAACTAATTCGTAATCTTAGACTTTTCATAATACACTCCCAATAGTTAAAACCATGTTGTGCCACCAATCCAAAAAGGAGGTGTTATGTATAATTGTATACAATTACAGCGTTTTGCTCTACCTCAAATTCAATTTTCGGCCAATTTTCAGAGTTTTTTAAGTAAAAAAAGTCACTCTGCCACGGTTTGAGTACCTGTATCCGGGTATGAGTTCAATGCTTTTGCAGATTCATAAATAAGGCTGATTTCCCAAATTCCTGCAACAAGAAAAGCAATAGCACAGAGAAATAAAACAAAGGAGACAAGAGATCCTATTAATGGAATGAATATCAGAATGAAACAGGCTCCCATGCCAATAAGAGCATAAACGTATAGGTTTTTAAGATTCCCCCAACCTTTGGCAATATCATCATTAACAGAATTTAGGGCTGCCGTCATTGCTTTTGTGAATTTAAAGATGTACAGGACCGAGAAAACAGATGCAATAATTTTTTACGCCCCATGACAGTCTTTTGTCTTGCCGGGTGTACTACTTGATTAAATCATACTATTTATGTGTGTTTTTTGTCAACCGACAAACGGGAATTGGATACTTACAACAAAATCTCTTTTAATTTATAATCTGAATGATAAATTCAACAAGACAGGAGAGAGAGATGAATATATCCAGCAGAATGGCCAGCTCAAAAATCAGGGTGATGGGAACAGATGGGAAACCCGCCGCAAATACAAAGGTTCACATAAACCAAACCAACCATGAATTTTTATTCGGCTGTGGGGCATTCGAGACGCTTCCCTATACAAACGGACTTAAAGTCCACAACGGCAATGGAAGCCTGAACAAGGTAAAGCCCATGTCCGACGAAGAAAAAGAAGCATTCCGTGCACGACTTGAAGACCGTATGCAAAAGTGGCTCAATCTGTTCAACTACGGTACGCTACCATTCTACTGGGGAGGATATGAACCGGAAGAAGGCAAACCCCATACTGAAATGCTTATGGCGGCTGCAAAATTCCTCAGAAGCAAGGACGTAACGGTAAAGGGCCACCCGCTCTGTTGGCATACAGGTTGTGTTCCGTGGCTGATGAATTACGACAACAAGACGATTTTGAAAAAACAGCTTGAACGCATTCATCGTGATGTGGGAAACTTCAAGAGTGTAATCGACATGTGGGATGTAATCAACGAGGTTGTGATCATGCCCATCTACAACAAGTACGACAATGCCATAACCCGAATCTGCAAGGAACTGGGTCGAGTCGGTCTTGTAAAGGAAGTCTTTAATGCCGCACAGGAAACAAACCCGGACGGAATCTTCCTCATCAATGATTTTAACCTATCTTCAAATTATGAGATACTGATTGACGGATGCCTTAACGCAGGAGTTCCCATAAAGACAATCGGACTACAGTCTCACCAGCATCAGGGTGTCTGGTCTCTGGAAAAAACAGAGGAAATCCTAAGCCGCTTTGAACACTTTGGACTTCCAATTCATTTTACCGAAAACACGATTGTAGCAGGTCCGCTGGTTGATCCCTCACTTGATGACCTTCAGGACGCACACTATGAGGATGATGCCGCCACACCAGAGTTCGAGCAGAAGCAGGCAGATGACCTTGAAAAAATGTACCGCAATCTTTTTGAAAACCACCCCCTTGTCACAGCCATTACAAACTGGGATTTTGGAGACGGAGCATGGCTCAATGCACCAAGCGGTGTTATAAGGAAAGACGGTTCTCTTAAACCCTCGTACAACACACTGCATCATCTCATCAAGGAAGAGTGGCACACGGAACTGGATGCCCAAACCGATAATCAGGGCTATATAAACTTTGAAGGATACAGGGGCAAATACGAAATCACTGCCAACGGTAAAAAGGGAAGCTTTGTTTTGGGGAAAAACATCAACATTACGGAATGTTGCCTTGGTTGATGCCTTGAGAAAATGATTTAATTCTTACGCTTTTTTTCTGGGTGCTCGATGTAGTATTCTTCTTTGTTTTCGTACATGTTCTTGTCGGCCTTTGTCATTACAGAAAGGATGTTGCGGCTGTCGGGGTCAAAGCAGTATCCTACGGCAAAGGTTACGGTCCGGCTTTTGTCTACAAGATTACTAAGTTTGCTCACCTTTTTTTCAAGGGCCTCTTTGGTGGTACCAAGACTCAAAACCATAAATTCATCGCCGCCTGCACGGTAAATCTCATCTTCGGGGAATATAGAACGCAAAAGTGATGCCGCTTCCTTGAGCATCAGGTCGCCCGCAAGGTGTCCGATATTGTCATTTGCCTTTTTAAGTCCATTCAAATCTGTAAACACAATTCCGAGTGACTTTTTCTCAGTGTTGGTATCCGCCGTCATTTGATCGACACGGTTGTTCATCTCGTTACGGTTAAACACTCCGGTAAGCGAATCGATGGAACTCATCGTCTTGAACCGTTCAAAAAGCTGATGGTTGGCTATTTCTGAGGAAAGGAAGTAGGACGTAAGTTCAAGGGTTTCCTTTATGTGCATGGTGTCTTCGGCATCAAAATTTGTCGCCCATATGTAGCCCAAAAGATTTCCGTTGGTTTTGAGCGGGAAAAGGACCATGCTCTTTACACTGGACTTAATCAAGGAATCATACCAGACCGGATTATATTCCCGGACATACTCCATGTCGTTCATGTTTTTGATAATAAGACAGTTGCTGCCCGCTATGATGCCTTCCCATGTTTCTGCAATGTCATAAAAATGAACGTCCAGCCAGTTGTCATTGGAATGGAAGTCGGCCCTGTTGTAAAAATCCTGACACAAAAGCTCACAGCTACGCTCGGCGGGATTCATCAGCATTATGCAGCTGTAGTTTGCCTTGCAGATTTCGCGTATGTCCTTGATGATGTTTGCCATTGTCTGTTCAAAATCATCGCTTTCACGCAATTTGATGCAGGTTTTCAATACGGCGGAAGAAGTTTCGTAAGAAAGCTTTGCCATTTCCTGCACGTTTGTCCTACGGGTTACTTCCTGGGAATAAATGCAGTATCCAAGGTTTTCGTCATCAGATTCAAGGGGAAGTGCAAATATATTGAACCAATAATCATAGCGTTCCGGGTGTACGTAGGAATGGAGTGACTGTTTCAAAACCGCACTACGATAGCAAAAATCCTCAAAATTCAAGTCGCGGTTAAAATATCTCTTGTAGTCGGAGTTGGGAATGAATTTGTCGGAAAGCATTCTCGGGCAGTCTTCGTGGATTTCAACTGAATTAATATAGGGCTTGTTTCCTGTAACAATGCGAATTTGACCATAAGAGCCGTCTGTTTTTTTTTCAACAGAAATAACACAAGTTGCCGCAGAAAAACCGTCTACTATTGCCTGAAAATCCATTCCTTATACCCACAAAACCCAATACAATATTTTACCATGAATTTGGAACTTAGGCAAACGCTTTTAGGCAATTTGCCCAGAATGTGGCATTTTTTTTCATAATTAACCAGGTTTTTACGGATTTAGGCCCATGGATCGGACGCCATAGGTACCCGTATGTCAGAAAGGCACTGTATGTCGTTCAGGAACCATTGGCCGGTAGAAGGCTTTTTCCTCAATTTAATGGGTCTTGGACTGTCCGCTCCACCACTGTGCACATAAAGGGTCGCCCAGTTTTCATCAGGATATGAATATGGGTTTTCGCTTACGGTAATAACATATGGCTTTGAAGGCTCATAATTGTTCTCCGGGGTTGCTCCGGCAAAGAAAGATTTTACCTTGTAGAATTTTCCGGTGAGCCTTTCCTTGAGGAACTGTTTGTCATAATTGCTCAAATCTTCCGGTCCCTTGAGGAAATTCAACATTTCATAAGTTTCTTCAGGGTTCTGCTCATATCGGCAAAGTGCAGCCAAAACCAGGGCGCTTGTCTTAAACGGTGAATCCAGACTGGCTTGTGGCAAAGCCTGCAATTCGTTAACATTGTTCGGCAGGGAGTTGAACGTAAACGTCTCCGAGCGGTTGGATCCACTGCCTGACTGCATTCCCACGTCAGGAGCAGTAAACTTAAACTTTGATTCAATTGAATTGAATGTCTTCATTTTATTTCCTCCAATTTGAACAGGTTTATTCTATTCCGTCTTGAACCGGCGTACATCCGAACCCAATTGAGTTACATTTTTATCAAGTTCCAGAACACTTTCGTCCAGCCTGATTCCATTCTTTACGACACTCTGGGCATTTTCCGACATGGCATCCATACTGGATTTTACCGCATTCAGAGAGCCCCGCAAATTATCCATCTCCTCCAGAACCCTGGAACTTCCCGCCTCCATTTTTAAAGAAGCCGAACGAACGTTCTCCGTGTTCCTGTCCATGCCCGACAGCGAAGCAATTACTGTCCTTGAATTTTCGTTTTGCACCTCAAGGGCGCTTCGTACAGCCTGAACAAGAGAATCTGTATCCTTGATTCGTGTGGAAACCCCAGAAAATGCCGTGCTTGATTCCTGGGATGCGGCAACAATCTCACCTATGCTGTCCTGAATGTTCTTGAGCTGGTCACCGATGGTTTTTGACTGGCTTGAAGAAGTTTCGGAGAGCTTACGGATTTCGTCGGCAACAACGGCAAACCCTTTTCCGGCTTCTCCTGCGTGTGCGGCCTCAATGGCGGCGTTCATGGCAAGCAGGTTGGTCTGTTCCGCAATGGATGCAATTGCCATGTTTGCTTCCTGAAGCATTTGGGATTGTGTTTCTATCTGCGAAATGCGGTCGTTTACCTTTGTCTGCTTTGACATTCCGTTTTGGGATTCCTTGTCCAACAGCTCAAAAGATTTTGCCATGGTTTCCATGGATCCGCTTATCTGTTCGATGCTGTTGACAAGCTGACCGATGCTGGAAGAAGATTCACGTATGCTCTTTGTCTGTGAGTCAATCATCTCGTTAACCGCGGAAATGCTGTCTGCAACTCCCTTTACTGCAGAAGATGCCTCATCAAATCCAAGGCTCTGGTTTTCTATCTGATCCTGTACGTTTTCTATGCTGAGTCGGATGTTGGTCATGGAATCCGATACTGAAGAAACGCTTTCCTTCATGTTCTTGGAAACAACATCCAGACTGGAACTGGATTTTTTGATTGTTCCTATCATGTCCTGGAGTTTCTGCATGAACGTATTCAAATAGCCAACTATGTTGTGTATGGACTTGAACGGTGTCTTAATCTTGGTGTTCAAGCGCCGTGTCAAATCCGCTTCTCCTGAGACTATGTTTTCTACGGTTCCCCGAACTTCTTCAAGAGGCTTGAACAGTGTAATGACAGAATAAGAAATGATCAGAATGGCAAACAGAATGACCAGAACGGAAAACGGAAGCGCCGCATTTGAAAAGAATTGTTTTGCAGTAAACGGCACGAACAAGACCAGCTGCCACCCAAGAGATTCAATTGGAGCTACCAGATACTCTCCCCTGAAAGTGGACAGAATGGTTTCTTTTTCGGGATACAGGTTTCCTATTTGCAAGAGATCCGGCATGGCTTGGGTAACCGGAACCTTTGCCTCTATATCTGCCAGATTACGTGATGCCGAAATGTCACCGTTGGAGTTGTACATGTACATGGTGACACCATCCTCAAGTGATGCATACATAGAATCCACAAAATCATTCAGTTCTACGCCTGTTCCTGTAATTCCGATAACCTTTCTGGTGGCATCGTAAACAAGCACGTTTATCCACATGAATGTCTTTTTGAGTCCTATGTCATAGTCTACATAAAATTGAAAAGGCAGGTTTGCATCTATTGTAGCCTGATACCATGCGTTTCCCGGATCCGACTTGTCCAGAAGATAGACGAATTCCATGTTGGAATAATAACGCAAATCTTTGTCCGAAATCCAGAAAGTCCTGTGTGAGCTGAACGAGTCCTGATAGGTCTTGAATTCCCTGAGCGCATTGTTAAAAATCTCTGGGTCAGAAGGATTCAACATGTAATCGACAACAGTTGGGGTATATCCAAGTTGAATGGCAAGCTTTTTTTCCGGTAGAAGCCCTTTTTCCATCTCCAGGATTTTTGCATACTTAATCCGCTGAAGCATTGCATCTGCATTTTTCCTGAACAACATGACCGATGTAAACGACACAGCGGCAATTCCAAGCACAAACAAAACAGCACTCACCAGAATAAACGGCTTGCTAGTGGATTTCATTATTATTCATCCTCCATAGAAACCAATTATATCACAGTAAGTGCAGAATTTCCATAAAAAAACTATTTCTTAAGGATATTTTTCATGTCGGAGATGATTTTCTTAGTCTTTACATTCTTGGAGTTAGTTATCAGAAGGACAAAGTTGTCGGCAAGAACTTCCTCAGGGTGAATTATGTAGTCGGTGTTTTCCCCTATCAATTCAAAATACTCTGGAACATCGTTTGCCGTGTAGAGACATTCCTTTCCGTTTACGGTTAAAACTTCAGGTCCATCATTTCCATCCACTATCGGACAGAACGCGAGCATCATGTAATCAAAGAATTCTCCGCCCTTTTTCTCGTCATAATCTGTACCGGCAAGAAGAATCGGCATTATCTTTCCTTTTTCGCCTTCTACTGTACCATTGAAATAGTAGTTGTTGTGCACTGCGTCAGGATTGGTTATCTTGTATTGGCTCATTAAAGGGGTCAGTGTCAGTTCATCTGTCTTATAGAAACCTATGCTATTGTAAAGCTTTTCCCGAACATCCAGATTGTTTTTGGAGAAAATGTGAAACAACTCGTGAATCAGCAGATCTCTCTTTCCGTTCAAGTCGGTCAGTTTTATTATGTTCTTGGAAAACACAACCACATTCTGACCGCGGCAGTATGCGGAGTCTCCTTCTTCATTTCCTGTGGTCTTTACCAGATAGATGTCTTTGGGCAGCATGATTTTGTATTTCTTCATCAGCTTTTTGATTTCCGTAATGGCGGCATTCATGGATTTTTTTTCTGCCTCAGTCCAGTCCAAGGCTTGCTGGCTTATGAAATCCAGATATTCCGCTTTGGTAACTTTTTTACTCGTCTTTAACCTCGCGCTCATGTCGAATTCCGAAAGATTGTCTGTAAACTCATCTTCTGTTTTCAAAAACTCACTTCCCTTTGCCTTGTCAGCAAAAATGAAATTCACTTTAGAAGAGTCCACACATTCAACTCCAAAAGCAAAACCGAGGGCAGTCAATGCAAATAACAAAACCGCAATCTTTTTCTTCATAATTTCCTCCAATGAAAAAT
The DNA here is from genome assembly GCA_002309305.1 of Treponema sp. UBA1233. Classification (GTDB taxonomy): domain Bacteria; phylum Spirochaetota; class Spirochaetia; order Treponematales; family Treponemataceae; genus Treponema_D. Next base: position 75,984 of record DBWR01000011.1, read on the forward strand.
CAATTCTATCTTATTCTACTTGAAAAACAAAAGCAAGTCGTTCAGCAGATAATGATTTTCGTCAAGCAAACTTAATTTTTTGATTTTATTTCCATCCAGGTAATAGAGTGTATCATCATTTATGTACGCCATATATAATTCATCTCCGTAACAGAAGTATGAGCCAGCCGATGAACTGTTGAATGCGAAAAATGTAAAGCCATCCGTACCAGGGACAAAGTCCGGCCCAATCACTGTAGTGTCCCTATCAAATTTATATTCCCTGCCATTTACATTCACCACATCAAAATCATAACCGCTTCGAAATAAAAAATCATTTCCTTTCATTTTGAAATCAGTAAAAAGAAATGAATTATCTGTTTCGTAAATCAATTTGCCGTCGACATAGAGTCCAAATTTAGCAGAACCGTTTTCTGCACTCCAAACCGCATGACCTTCATCATCAAACTCCAAACTCTGAACATAAATGTAGGGGCCAAAAACACCTGCGGGACATGTAACCCAAACATCCTCAAATGCTGAGTCAGGATTTTCCGAATAGCTTTCCTTTAATTCTGAAACAATCTGTCCGTCTTTCAAAAGCAATATCAGGTGATGAGAAAAATAACTACCCCACAGGGATATGATAATTCCATCGTCCATATATGTTCCGGAACTTGGAGTCGAGCTGTAAACAGATGCATCCAGTTCTTTGAGTATTTTATCCTCACACATGATGTATATTGTTTTATAATCAAGTGACTCGGCAAGGTAATATGCCCTTCCATCTCCCGACGGGAAAAGTGTTACGTAATTATATGGACCTTTATCTTCATCCTCAATACAAACATAATAATCAGTTGTTTTTGGATCAGCCCATGAATAAATGAACCTGTCCACTTCACCAATTAACACTCCTTTTTCGCGCACAAAAGAATAGGGGCCTCGTTTTTCTCCGTCAATGTAAACATAGTCAAATCCGCCTTCGTCAACACAAAAACATGTACTGCCATTTTTCTTATACAGAAAAAAATCCGGTCTATTATCAAATGGTCCGTATGTCTTTTCTTCCGTAATCAAGAACCATTTTTCATTTTCCTGAACGAACAGAACAAACTTTCCATATTCCTTCCTGACGTACATCCAATACAAATCATCGTAAACTCCGACCTCTTTTCCATTCAACACGAAATGAACTTTTTCATCATCAGAATAAGCTAAGGCAAAGTTTTCTCCCACCCTCCTTACATGTGGTTCATCAACAAAAGGTCCTATTTTCTCCCCGTTCAAAGTAAAATAATATTCATCCCCAACTTTATAAACAAAAATGAAATCATCATCACTATATCCTGCAAATCCATATATTGAATCCCTGCTTATTTCTTCTGGAATTTTTGCCACAACCTTGCCCGGTGTTGCGGAGAAAAGTCTTATAGCACACAATGCAAATGCAAAGACAATCAACAACTTTTTATTCTTCATAAACATACTCCTTTTGATAATGCCATATACCGCACAATCTCTTTATTTCATTCTACAGGACTTCGTTTGCTTTATTCAAGGAGCCAAAATGAATTGCCTATAATGAATCTACATGATACAATGAAAAGCATGAGCATTTCTGTTGTTGTTTTTGATTTGGGTGGAACCCTGATGGAATATAAGGGCATGCACTTGAGCTGGGTTTCGTATTACAAGGACAGCTTTGATTATGTGAACAAAACTCTTGCACTGGGCCTGACTGATTCACAAATCGAAACATCCATCGAAATCTTCAAGAACTATAATCCCAGAATAAAACCGCGAGAAGTTGAAATTGCCCCGGAAACAATCTTTGCCGACATCACTTCAGGCTGGAACACAAGCATTCCTGTAAAGCAAATCATCGACACCTTTTTTGAATCCCTTCATCTTGAACCTGTGATTTATGACGATTCAATTCCCGCGCTAAAAAAACTTCGTGAACTTGGATACAAAATCGCCGCACTTACGGACGTTGCAACCGGCATGCCCGATGAACTCCACAAAAACTATGTCTCTCCCCTGCTTCCGTATTTTGACTTGTACGTGTCTTCACTTTCATGCGGCTACAAAAAACCAAACGTCAAGGGCCTCAAAGACATTGCACAATATTTTAACGTAAAGCCAGAATGCATGATGATGATTGGTGACGACTTGCGCGACGTCCAGGTTGCAAAAAATTTCGGCTGCAAATCAGTCTTAATCGAAAGAAATGACTCCGACCTCCATGACACGGAAAAAGATTCCTCATCCAGAACAGCACGAAACTACGGCCAGGACTACACTATTTGTGGGCTTGGGGAGGTGACATCTCACCCCACAAATCTCCTGACTATGCTCAGAACTGAACCAAGATAACCGGAGCCAAAGAGGTTCAAGTGATTCAAGAGCTGATACAGGTTATACAGGTCACGGCGGGTTTTGTATTCCGGCTCAAGGGGATTTGCTTCATTGTAGGCGGCATAAAACCGTGCGGGAAACCCACCAAAGAGTTCCGTCATGGCAAGATCTACTTCCGCATGTCCCACGTATACGGCTGGGTCTATCATCATGGCTTTGCCTTCAGGTCCGCACATCACGTTTCCGCTCCAGAGGTCCCCGTGCAATAGGCTCGCTTGTTTTGGTTCAATCAAAAATTCATCCAGATGGTCAAGCAGTCTTGTAATCAGAGTCCTGTCCTGTGAAGAAAAATATGCATCCGCATCCCTGAACTGAGGACCAAGCCTGTTGTCCCGAAAAAAAGAAATCCAGCTGTCCGACTTAGTGTTTTTCTGTGGCCGTTCCCCAATAAAGTTGTCCTGGAAAAAACCGAATTTTCCTTTTGAAGAATTTCCGCCACCCAAATCAAGTTCCATCACCGGCTTTGTATCTGCAAGGTGCATTGCCGCAAGTTCATGTCCAAAGGTTTCCCAATAATCCCCGCGAGGCCTTGCACTCTGAATGAATTCCAGCAGTAGAAAACAGAATGGATCATCAGCCCAAGCAGGATCAGTTCCCGTACACAGAATGGCTGGAGTCTTTACTGTGCCGGTTGATTCAATTGCACAAAGCCCCATCGCTTCGGCAACAAAGAAATCTTCATCCACGCGAGAGTTGGACTTCATGAAAACGTGTTCACCGGTTTCGAGTTCAAGCTCATAAGCTTTGTTGATGTCGCCACCGTCAAGTCTCTCTATTCTGATAACAGTTGCCTTTGGTGGGAAAAGTACATCCAGAGCTATCTGTAATCTCTTGAAATGTGATTTGATTTCTGTTCTCATGAGAATAGTTTATCAAATTGCAACTTAATTTACAACTTTTTACACGCAGGGAGCTGTCCCCTTAAATTACCTTTACCAAATCGCAGCACAGCATCACAAGGTTATGGCGGATTCCAACCCTCTTGTCCCATGACCTTGTATCCCATTCATCCTGGGAAACATCGTCACCACCGTAGATTATTGCACCATAGTCAAAGTTGCGGAATTGTGCTACAGCTATGCAACCGGCCTGTTCCATCTCCACGATTTTTGCTCCTTCTGCCTTGCGCCTTTCGACAAGGGCCTTTGTCTCGCGGAACATTGCGTCTGTAGTCCAGGTGATTCCACTTAAATGCGGAATGTTGTGTGCCTCAAGATATGAACATATTTTTTCTGCAATCTTTTTGTCGCTGTAAATGTAGCGGGATGGTTTTATATAACGGTAAGAAAAACCTTCGTCACGGATGGCACCTTCTACCACCAGAAGCTCCCCTACCTTTATGTTCTTGTCCAGCACTCCACCGCCACCACAGAACATGACCTTTTTTGCCCCGCATGATGCAAACACCTCAAGGTTTCCGGCACAGGAAGGACAGCCCACAATACCCAGAGTAATCATAACCTCGGGATTGTCCCTAAAGCGATATATGTCAACTGGATTTTCACCAGAAAAATGACGTTCAAGCTCAAGCTGATTGTTTTTTATCAAGTCATTCATAACGTCAGGAAAAAAAGTGATTATGAGTTTATCTGTAGAAAAAGGCTCAAGGTTCCATTTGAACGGATTGACAACCGCATCCATGTCGTCATCAAATTCTAAAACCGGATATTCATTTTCAATTATCATAACAACCTCCTAAGCCTCTGCATTCAATCTTAACAAAGTTTTACAATGCTTACAATATACTCCCTTCTTGTGTTATGATTGTTTCGGTCATCATTTTGGAAATTGGACACATCGGCATTCATCTTGCACACGAAAAGGAAGTAAAAAAACAAAAATTCCAACATTACCTATTGACATAATAGGTAATTCGGGTTATATTCTCTTTATAAGACTTTACCTACTTAACTAGTAGGTTTACTAATTTACTAAGGAGAATACTATGGCAGACATCAAACAAAGCTCATTGGAATTAATCGGTAAGACACCGCTTTTACAGTTGAACGGCTATTCAAAAAAGGCTGGCATTTCTGGAGCCACCATTCTTGCAAAACTTGAATACCTGAATCCGGCAGGAAGCGTTAAGGATAGAATCGCCCTTGCCATGATTGAAGATGCAGAGGCAAAAGGCCTTCTTAAACCGGGTGCCACAATCATCGAACCGACATCAGGAAACACGGGAATCGGTCTTGCCGCAGTCGCCGCCGCAAAGGGATACCATGCAATCCTTACCCTCCCCGATACAATGAGTGTTGAACGCCGCAATCTGCTCAAGGCATACGGTGCTGAAATCGTCCTTACAGAAGGTGCCAAGGGTATGAAGGGTGCCATAGCAAAAGCCGAGGAACTCCATGCCTCAACTCCAGGAAGCTTCATTCCGGGACAGTTCATCAATCCGGCCAACCCAGCCGCCCACAAAAAGTCTACAGGACCTGAAATCTGGGAACAGACAGACGGAAAGGTTGACATCTTTGTAGCAGGTGTAGGAACAGGTGGAACTCTTACTGGTGTAGGCGAATACCTCAAGGAAAAGAATCCAAACGTAAAAGTAGTTGCAGTTGAACCGGCAACAAGCCCCGTACTTTCAAAGGGAACACCGGGAGCCCACAAAATCCAGGGAATTGGAGCAGGCTTTGTTCCCGATGTCCTGAACACAAAGGTTTACGACGAAATCATCCCGATTGAAAATGAAGATGCATTCACAGAGGGCCGCCTCTTTGCCACAAGCGAAGGAATCCTCGTGGGCATTTCAAGTGGTGCCGCACTCAAGGCCGCCAGCATTCTTGCCAACAGACCAGAGAACAAGGGAAAGACAATCGTGGTCCTTCTTCCTGATTCAGGAGACCGCTACCTTTCAACACCACTTTTCAGCAATAATTAAATAAATCCATCCAGCGGGGGCCCATCCCCCGCAACGCCCCCTTTTCACCAGTTTACTTGTTACACAATGTCCGTTATAATGTATTATAGATGATTAATTAAGTGTTTCTGCATTTCTAAAGGGGTTTATCATGAAAAAACTACCGGCGATAATCTGTGTGTTGGTTTTACCATTTGTCCTGTCCTCATGCATAAGGCATTGGAAAGACGGAGGAACCGTTACCTATGATTTTTTTGTATGCAAGATCATTTCATGGAACAGCCTCGATGGAAAACAATACACCGAAATACATTTCTTCCCCGACAGCCTTTTCTCCCTTGACACTTTTGATGACCGCGAAGAAAAAGAATTTGATGCACTGCTGGAAAGTGCAAAACCAGACGGACAGGATGAACCTTATGTTGAACTTCATTCACTGGATACATATCCTTCAAGCGGAAATAAAAAATATGATGCCTATGTAAAACGCGGAAAAGAGGTCAATTATTATTTGATCAGAAGGATGCTGAATAATGAACCGACAAAATTCTACATTCCGGACATTGCCACTCCACTTACCGATGGCGACATAGCCTTTATGATGCTGATGGACATCAACTGCGATGACGACGGATGGGAAAAGAAACTGTTTCCATCGTTTGTTACGGAAAAAGAGGGATATACTGCACGCTATCTTTTTGACTATCTTCATGCCTCAGAATCAAACCGACTTGAGGTTGCCCAGAAACTGCTTGAACATTATGTTGAAGATAAAAACGGACTCCTTTCTTCACATTTTAAATATTTATCCTCCAGAAAATTCGAAGACCTTCAGTGGATATTTGAAAAAGCAGAACCTTTGATTGAAAACGAGGCGGACAAAAAAATAATTTCTGATGCAATAAACCTTGTGTTTCAGCTTTCAAAGTTAGAAGAAATAGACTCCGGAATAACCTGGGCTTATGATGCCTACTCAGATGGAGATGCCACACTTAAGATTATTAAATGTGACGGCGGATTCGTTAAAGGAGCTGGTTCTCATATAGTAAATTATGACTTCTATCTTAGAACTAAAGACAGGTACGTAAACATTTACCTCACGGATGACGACTGTAATCTTGTCATAGACATTGGCGGAGGAGGAGACAGGAACGGGCCCCTGTATCATGCTCAAGGTGGAGATGACGGATTGGATTTTGAGCCCAATCGCTTTTACGAGATAAACACAAAGTCCAAACTTGTAAAAGTTAGGGATTTCTACTGGTACTAGACGAAAAACTCATCCTGTTTGTTTCCAGCTTCCTTTACTAAGTTCCTTTTATGGTTTATCATTCAGGAAGGGAGATTTCGAATATGAAAAAAAACACTCTTGCACTTTCTGATAAATCTGCACATGACATCTCACCTGACATGATCGGGCTTTTTTTTGAGGACATCAACTTTGCGGCGGACGGAGGCCTTTATGCCGAGATGATAGAGAACCGTTCATTTGAGGCGGTCAAAAGCAAAGGCGAAAGCCACAACTATGTCCTGCGTGAGGACAACCTTTATGCATGGTCTGGAGCAGAGGATGCGTTGGAAATTTCCTGCAACGAACCGTTAAGCCAGAACAATCCGCACTACCTGCGCTTTACTGCCAGAAACGACGGCGAAGGATTCAGGAACAAGGCCTATGACGGCATTTTCCTCAAGAAGGGAATGAAATACAAAATCTCGTTTTATGCCCGTGAGGTAAAATATCCCGAAGGAAAAATTGCGGTCTCTGTAAAAAAAGACGGCAAAGCCTATGCGAAAACAGAAATCGATTTTAACAATTCAAAAAAACGTCCCGCAGAATGGATGGATACAATCAAAGTTACATGCGACACCCTTGAATGGGAACATTACACCGGAGTCCTTACCGCACTTGAAGACGTTAAGGGAGCTGACTTTGAAATCGCACTTACCAAAGCGGGCTCTGTGGAGTTTGACCTTATTTCCATGATTCCAGAGGATGCAGTTGCAGGTGTTTTTCGCAAGGATCTTTTTGAAGCGCTAAAGGACTTGCACCCCGCATTCATCAGGTTCCCGGGCGGCTGTATTGTAGAAGGCACAAGCATCATGCGCCGCTATCAGTGGAAAAACACAATCGGAGAATTGAAGGATAGAAAAATCAACACGAACCTGTGGGCCTTGCAGGGTGGCAACGTGATGACCGCATGGGAAACTCCTGACTGCCATTACATGCAGAGCTATGGCATCGGTTTCTACGAATACTTTTTGCTTTGCGAACTTTTGTCATCAGAAAAACGTACATGCAAGCCTCTTCCGGTCTTGAACATCGGTGTTGCATGCCAGTTCCGCTCTTACGAAGTTGTTCCGATTGACTCAGATGATTTCAGGCAGTACGTTCAGGATGCACTCGATTTGATTGAATTTGCCAACGGTCCTGTCACAAGCAAGTGGGGTTCTCTCCGCGCACAGATGGGCCACCCGGAAAGCTTTAACATGGACATGATTGCCATCGGTAACGAGCAGTGGGAAAGCGGATGCGTAGACCTTGCTCCACGTTACATCGCATTTGAAAAGGCCATCCATGAAAAATATCCGGAGATGAAATGCATTGGAACTGCAGGCCCCTTTGTCGGAAATGACTTCCACGCAAACGCATGGGATTTTTACAGGAAGAATGCTGCCTCAAACAAAAACTTTTCTTATGCGGTGGACGAACACTATTATGTTGCCCCAGAATGGCTCTATGACAATGTTGCCTTTTATGATGAATATCCGCGTGATGTCCTTGTGTTTGCCGGAGAATATGCCGCTCACGATGCCAACCTTTCCAATTCAGTGGATGGTGCGGTTGCTGAGGCTGCGATGATGACCGGTATGGAACGCAACGGTGATGTTGTACGACTTGCTTCCTATGCCCCTCTTTTCAACAGGATTGGACATTCACAGTGGACGCCCGACATGATTTGGTTTGATGCCGAACGTGTTGTGCTGACTCCAAGCTATTATGTCCAGAAAATGTTCTCTGACTTTTCAGGAACACAAGCGCTGGATTTGAACGGACAGGAAAAGACCCTCAGGGAAAACAAGCTGTATGTTTCGGCCGTAAAAAAATCTTCCGGCTCACAGGAAAAAATCATAAAGATTGCAAACGGTTCGGAAGAAGATCAGGTTCTGGTTCTTACCGACACACAGGGAAAAACGCTTTCCGGTAATGCAGAGATAGCACGCCTTGTTGCTTCAAGTGGCACCGCAAAAAAAGTTGTACCGACAGATGCAGTTGCTTCAAGCGGTGGAACAAAGGCAGTTTCTCCGGAACTCATGTCAAACCTTCAGGTCTGCGAAAAACGAGCCCCGGAATCAGTAAGCTATACAGTGGAAAAAGAAAACTTAAATGGAGAAATAACAATTCCTGCAAAAAGCTTTGTTGTTGTAAAACTGATGTAATATGCGTAAGAAAATAATACTTGAATGGATCAGAATCATCATAGGCTTATTCATCTTTGCATTTGGAGTACATCTTACAATCTTTGCAAACATCGGCCTTGCTCCCTGGGATTGTCTTGGAATGGGAATCTCCTACCATACTCCACTCAATTACGGATTATCCATGACCATTATGGCGGTGGTAATTCTGGGAATAGATTTGCTCTTAAAGGAAAAAATCGGCTTTGGTACAATCATAGATGCTCTTTTGACGGGCAACTTTGTTCAGCTTTACAATACGTTCAATCCGTTTGAGTTGAATAAAAGCCTGCCACTCGGTATTGTCATAATGCTTACGGGTTTTGTCTTTATGGCATTCGGTATGGCAGTGTACATGAAAAGCGAGCAATGCTGCGGTCCCCGTGATTCCCTTCTTGTGGGCCTGGGAAAACGCATGCCTCATGTTCCCATCGGAATTGTTGAAGTAATATTGTGGGCCGCTGTCCTTCTTGTGGGATGGCTTTTGGGAGGCCCTGTTGGAATTGGAACTGTTATAAGCACATTTGGCGCAGGCCTTGTAATGCAGCTTGTATATTGGATAATTCATTTTGATCCAAGAAAATTAAAGCACCGTGGAGTTATTGAAGTTTCCCGGCAGTTCCTGAAAAAATAGAATGCCAGCCTCAACTATTGACATGTGCTTTATTTAATTGTAGATTGTGGTTACTCAATCTTAACAACAAAGTTCAACTTTAGGAGGATTTTATGAAAAAATCTGTAAAATGTTTATTAGCCGTCTTCTTGATCGCCGTTGGTCTGGGACTTACTTCCTGTGCAAGCTTGCTTGATGCAGTAGGTGGAGCCGTAACACAGGGTGCAAGCATGTATGACAAAACTTTCTCTGCTTCAGTCAATGGAACAAGAATAGCTCTTACATTCGTAAACGAATCTGCTGATGGCCGCATCAAGTTAAACGTTAACGTTGGTGGCTCTTCAATTCCTAACTATACATGGAATCTGGACAATGAAGACCTCGAAGGTGAAAGGGACGTCATCCTGTACCAAGGTGGAACTGAAGCTGGAAGACTTACTCCAAACTCTCTCCTGCCAACAACTTTAACCGCCACTTATAATTTTACTTTAGGTGGAATCTCTATCCCTCAGGGCACTCCATTCAGATACTAAATCCAATTAACCCCGGAGAACTTCGGTTTTTCGGGGATTTTTTATGCAAGGGTTGCACAATCACATGGCAGACCCTTTGCATCCACTTTACAGGTAAAAAGACAGCCATCGTCTTTTCCGTTTTGACCGCGTCCTGATGTCGTGATTAAGAGCGTATCCAAATCTTTTCCAAAGAAACAGCATGATGTCACGTTTTTAGCATCCACGTTTACAGTAGAAAGAACGCTGCCGTCCTTTGTGCTTCTCTGTTCAATTCGACTTCCACCCCAGAATGCCACCCAAAGATTGTCGTCTGCATCAATGCACATTCCGTCGGTAAAGCCTCTTCCTTCTTCCGGTTTAAACAAAACTTTTCGGTTTGAAATAGCTCCTGTCGTCAAATCGTAATCGTATTCAAAAACCGCATATTGTAGGGTATCAGAAAAATAGAATTTGCTGTGGTCACGGCTCCATGCCATTCCATTTGAAATTTTTGTATCAGGCTGCTTTACTTCCACCTTTCCGTCAGCAAAACAAAACAGGTTCCCGCTTGCCTCATGCACATCATCATCAACAGAAGAACCAAACCACAATCTTCCGGCCGGATCTGCCTTTGCATCATTTGAGCGTTGATAGGATTCATAGAATTCAGACAGATTCTTTATGCAAGTTGAACGATTTTTTTCCAAAAGATACAAACCATCTGTACCAGCAATCACATAGCTTCCAGGATTTTTTGCAGGAACCGCCGCTCCTATGGCCTGTCCAAAATCATGCGAATAAACAGTTCCCTTTCCGTCATCCCCAATCGAATAAAATTTTCCATCAGTTATGTCCACCCAAGAAATGGTTTTTGTGCGCTGGTCATAAAACGGTGACTCCCCAAGCGAATATTTATCCTTTGAAAAAACTGTGGCAAAGTATTCTTTCAATTTTCTTTCTCCCTGGATTTACTGTAGCAGATTTTCAGGCCTAGTGTAAAGATTCCTTTTAGATGTTTACTAGTTACAAATTGTCGGTTATACTGTCTTTATAGAAGATAAACGATAGGAGGCAGTCGATGAAAAAGGCATTGGCTTTATTGGCGGCAGTTCTTATTTGCGGTACTGTTTTTGCTGAAAGGACATATTTTGATTTTGAAGACTTTTTTACCGCTAAACGCATTCTAAATGTTTCAAAAAGAATTCTGGATGTGCCGCTAAAGGATTTTTCAGTCGCATATCTGTCAAATAAAGAGTGCAGGCTTTTACGAAACAGCATTTTCTTTTACCACGGTCATGAGTTCCAGTCAGAAGATTTAAGGCAATATTTTTTTTATAATTATTCGATTGACAGAGAGGATCCCAAAAAGACTTCCACAAGCATTTTGTCGGCAATTGATAATGAAAACGTAAAGCTCATTCAATTTTACGAAAAAAGGGAAGAAAAAACAGAAGCGGAATTAAAGAAAACAAAAATCCCAGATGAATATGTCGGCAGATGGTATTTGGAAGCCTTTGGCATCGGAAATGATGAGTGTACCTGCCTTAGGATAAACAAGGACAATACCTTTTCATTAATCCCAAACCATAACGGTGGAGGAAGCCATTACAGGAGTTATGATGGGAAAATCTACATCAGCAACAATACAATGTATCTTTACATCAAGAGCATCCTTCTTTCCGACGAAGGTTACATGGGATATTTTGATCCCCTCTATGATTATTCAGCGAAAAAAACAAAGTACACGATGGCTTTGAATCAACCGATTGTCCTGTCATTCCCAATAACCGCACCAGAACGCTCCGAGGCAACAATGCTGGGAGAATGGGATGAAGTTAACATGAACCACGACAAAGGATTTACCGTAGACAAATACATCCACATGAATCTGGGATCCATGGTGTTCTTTAAAGAGGA
>DBWR01000039.1 GCA_002309305.1 Treponema sp. UBA1233
GCGCTTGTGACTATGGAAACGTCAACCAGAATTGCATCGGGGATCGTGCAGCGGAATGTCTTTCTCTTTTTCCCCTCGGTGCCCAAAACCGAAACAGGAGAAACAAGGCTGTCGTTGCTTAGGGTCGTGGGAAGACAGATGTAAAGCGATTTGCTTACAAAAGCCGCATACTTTGCCATGTCCAGAACGCTTCCTCCACCAAAACCGATCACGGTGCTGATTTCGTTCATGACGATGTATTTTGCAAGGGAAACGGCCTGGTCAAAGGTTCCGTCGCTTACGATGTAGGTCTCGCATTTGTCAAAACTGGCGCAAATGTTTTTTATCTTGTCCGTGTAAATCTTGTTTAAGGTTTCGTCCGTAACAAGAAGCGTGCTTTTCTTTTCGACACCGGGCATCTGCTGTGCCAAAGACTCTGTTATCCTTGACGCAATTCCTTCTTCCACCAAAAGCCTGTCCGGCAACCTGAATCTGTTCATACCATCCTCCGTGTGATTCCGAAATGTCCAATCTCTGTTAAATCATGTCAGTCTAGAGCCAGTAAAAGTTTTATGTTTTCCGCACATTCCTGCATTATTTGTTCCGGTAGAGTTGAGACATATTCTATAAGACGGATGTTGTCTATGACCGTAATTTGAGGAGTGACAGCAACGGAATCTTTAGGTAATTTTGTCTCCACCTTGGAAAGCTTCATGTTCCCCGGGAATTCTGCAAGGCGTATATTGGTTGAAAGAGGAATAACTATTGTGGTATGCATTGATGTTTGGTTGAAGGCATCACTTTGAACAATAATTGATGGACGGCGAAATCCGGGTTCACTTCCCAAAGGAGTGCCAAAATCAACCCACCATATTTCACCACGTATCATTTTTTGTCAGCTCCCGAATTGCCTCAAGTCCACATTCACGTAATTGTGAAAATTCATCAAATGCACCTGGATTCTCCTGCAAGAACGCGTTGGCACGTTCGGTGATGGAATCCAAAGAGGCTTTTTTATTATATTGAGAAAACAGATATCCAACATAATGAACCACTTCTAGCTGCAATGCTTCTGGCAAGGACTTGATTTGCTTTTCTAAGAGTTCATACGGCATAAGCTTTCCTCCAATAATTATCTTCCAAAATTCATTATACCACATTTTTCCCTTATTTTGAATTCTTTTTTTATAGGATTTTGAATATTTTTATATGTTTTCTGCCATTAGATATTCTGTTACTTTTTCCAGATTCGTTTGTTTACTCATTTAGGAGATTTTTCTATGAGGATTAAACATTCAAGCAGGGCCGCGATGTACTTTTGTCTGGCAATGGCAATGACAGGAACCTGTTGTGCAAGTAACGATAAGAATTCTAAAAACGTAGACGGGGATATTTCAGTAGAATTACCAGTTGAAAGCCCCGACCCAATAGCCATAAAAAATCCCGGCACTCAAAAAGGAAGGCCTTCAATTTCAGATAAAACCGTTTTAGTCACGCTCAGGGATGATTGCACCGACGACGACATCCGCACCCTTGCAAAAGAATTCAATCTTGAAGTGAAATACATTTATAGTTTTGGTAAAACCTGCGCACTATCATCAAAGGTTTCGCTTTCGGAAAAGGAAATCTACAACCTGATTGCACTCCTAAAGGCAGACAGTCGTGTCATAACCGCCGAACCGGACCACATCATCTATCTTGACGATCGTGAATGGAAAGGCTTTAACAAACCGGAAATAATGTAGCAGGTCTTTTCCGCCCAATCTGAAATACATAAAAAATCCTCTTTCTCATCTTTCAGGCCATCTTCCCTGAGATCCTTTGGGGAAAGAGAAATCCATTCCGCCCCAGGAATCGTCCTCAACATAGAACCACGGTGAAATTGATTCCATGCTCTTTACGATGTGAAGATCCTGTGCCGGCAGATATCCCTGTCCGATGAGCATGATTTTCTTGCCTGTCTTTTTGTTCACCGCCATGTCAACGACGAAAACCGCGTGTCCCGGGGAACCGCTCTTTACAAAAACGTCACCGATGCGCAAGTCGCTTAATTTGATGGGGACGATTTCTTTTGCCATGGAACGGGTGCTTGCATAGCTGTATACAATCTTTAGGTATTCGTCAAATATTTCCCGAGAAGTGCCTTTCTTGTATCCGCTTTTCCATCCGCTGCCGGTAAGCCTGTAGCCGTCAACATATTTGCTGAACGGAATCAAGACTCCGCTTTCTGCAGTGAATGCAATTTTATTGTAATAGCCTTTTGAATACAAATACTCCGCCCTCATCTTCATGCAGGAATCAGCACACTGGAGCAAGTCTTCCTTGAGCTGGGGAAAATCCAATACGGCAGCATGATAATTGCTGTTCTTTTTTTGTCCGTCATAATAGTAGATTGGAGTGCCTGCGGGTTTGAGCGGGAGCTTTCTGTAGAAATCCTCGTAAGATCCGGCTGCCACAGAAACACGCTCATATCCCTCCGGAACATCGAATCTTGTTTCTACAGTCATGCCCTTTTCGTTTATCTTGACGTTGGAAGTTGTAGTGCCAAAGAAGAAGTTGTCCCAACCGTAATTGCCATAGTCATCTGAATCGTCATAGGAATCGGTTCCGGTGTCGAGCTCAGAATAGTTGCCGTCCAATCCCATAAGCCATGCTATAAAGTCATCAAGGTCTTCGTCATCATAAGTTTGACTGGTCGGCTTTGAAGTGCTGCCTGATTTTGTCTTATCATTTCCTGTGACGGTGGTTTGGGTTTTCTTTTCTTCCACATTTGTCACGGTTACAGTTACTTTTGTTTCTTCTGTCGTCTGAACTGTAGTGGAGCCGGATTTTGTGGTGGTAGTCTTTGTGGATTCAGTTTTTGTCGTAGTTGAACTTGTCTTTGGAGTTTCGGCTTTTGGTGTGGAGGAAACTTCGCTCTTCTTTTCCGTTTCTACCGCTGCCCGTGGTTGTTCTTGTTTTGGTACGGTCTTTTCTTGAGCCTGTGGTTCCTGTGTCTGTGAAACAGTTTGAGTGGTCGCACAAGCTATAATCATGCCAGCAATGAGTGTGAAAGTTAATAATGCAAAAAGAATTTTCTTTACCATAGTCAGCTCCTTATTTGTTCCTTACCCGTTCCAATCCAGAGGCGGCGTATTGTTTGGCCTCGTCTGAATCAAGCTGGTACATGATTGTATAATATTTTTCCGCTTCCCTGTACTTCCCGGATTTCTCATAATCGGATGCAAGGTTCCCAATGATGACATAATCATCTGGAGCTATTTTGTAGGCGGAAAGCAAAACTTCTATTGACTTGTCGTATTCTTTTGCGGATGAATAATAATATGAAAGGTAATTCATGAATATTACGTTCTTGGGAAAACGCTTTAATATTCCGTCGAGTGCCTTCTTTGCGGAATTGCGGTCGGTATAATAGTCAAACAGCGTGCAGTAATCATGAAGCGCGCTGACGACAACTTCTTCAACATTCCATCTGTTGGTGCTGAACTTTTGGTTGTTTGTCCAATACCAGTCCGTTTTGTTTTTGTCATAAACCTTCAGGAATTCCAGTATGGCATTGGCTCCCTCCGAATATTTTTCCGCATTCAGCAGGGCGTTGATTTTCCCAAAGTATATGTCCATTCTGTTTGGATTCTTTTTAAGTGCCTTGTCCAAATAGGAGATGGCCTTCTTCAGGTCTGTGTCGTTGTAAAATGTTTTTGAGTAGGAACCATACTGGCCGTTCTTCATGTATCCGACAATGTTCTTTTCTTCCGCATTCCTGAACAGATAGTAGTTGAACCATCCTGTCATCAAGTCCGGGTCGCTGGGGCTTTCCTTTTCCCATTCTTCCAGAAGAACTTTGACGGCTTCATACCTTCCTTTTTGCAGCCCTTCGACTACCTGATTCTGTTTGTCAAATGCTTGGATATTAAATGCAATCAGGGCAAGTAGAGAAATAAATAAAAATCTTTTTTTCATATTTTCCTCCATATAATATTCGGGAGCATTCATGTACAATTCATTCTACCAACTGTCAGTGATTTTGGTCAATAAAAGAAGCGTCTTTTCTTCCATATAATATCAGAAGTCCTTCGCCCAGGACTGTGGAAAAAATTATCGTGCCGGTTTTGAATATGAAAATGGAATCCTTAAGGTCGACTAAATTCATTAATGGAAAAATCCTGAGGAAATAAAGTACGGTTAAAAGTGCCCATGCCGCCAGAAAGAAAAATGCGGGGAGGAAGAAAATCAAAACTTTGAAGCGCTTGGGGAATTTCAAGTTGAACAGTTTTGCCAGAATCATGTTCTCGCCAAAGAAAACTCCAAAAATTACAAGTATGTTTTCTGCCAAAAGTATTCCGTATACAATAGCCATAAATACGGGTATGGATTCGCCGCTGTAAGGTATTATGATGAAAGGCAAAAGCGAAAGGCCAAACGACAGCCTCTTGTTGTAAATCAGATAAAGGTGAATGAAAATCAGGATAAAGGAAACGGCGTAGGAAATCAAAAACAGTACAGCCTGTTTTACAGAAAGAGTTTTTACCGCAACAAGCTTGAGCCAGATGCAAAACACCAAAGGCAGGAGTATGAACGTCCAATAAGAGAGTCTGATCCACTGAAGTCCTCCCCAACCGTTTGCCAGAACTTCGATGTAGTACGAAATAAAACCAATTGCCGCAACCAGAATCAAACTGGTAATGTTTATAATTTTTTTATTCATGTGCTATTCCTTTTCATTTATTAAATTGCAAAATCAAGGCCTCGGATGAAACCTCACATCGTCATCGTAGTTGTATATGTATGCATCGTGAGTCCAGAGCTTGTAGCCTCCATCTTCCCAGCTTTGAATATATATCCCATTTTCTATCAGATATTCATCGTTCTGTTCGGGGATAACGCCGTTTTTTTCGTAATGCTTTTCCACATAGTTTTTTGCCTCAAGAAGTTTTTTCCTGCAGCGCCTTGAGTCTGCCTGATCCACATTCCAACCGATGATTGCGCAAATCAGGAATGGAAGGAAATAAAGGGCAAAAAGGTCAAAGGCATGGATGCTTGTGGATTTAACGATGTAAAAGATAGAGACAACCAAAGCAACCAGGAATATAGGAAATAAAAGTACGATTCCCATTGGGAGAATGCGTCCGCCAAAATAAGATACAAAGCAGCATAAAACGCTAAGTGCAAGCAATATGATTTTGATGCCGTTTAATTCATCCTTTTCGTCAGTCATAAACAATACTTTTTTCATTTGTCTTTTCCTGTTTAATTTATTGTAAAGATTGTAACATGTGTTGTGTTACGGGTCAATAAAATGAGTGTTTATGTGGCCGCCTCCGTCCGCCATGTTCGACAAAATCATGAAAACCTGTCGAATATAATCGACAAAATATAGAAAACTTGTCGAGTACAGTCGACAAAAATACCCTATATTGTCGAGTATGATCGACAGAATTGTCTTGTGTCAAGTGGTGGTGAGGTTATGCACCGGTCTATTCTCCCTTATTCCCCCAGCTCAATCTTGCCGCGCTCGTCTACGGTTACGGTGTAGATTGTTGTGTCTTCGGC
>DBWR01000029.1 GCA_002309305.1 Treponema sp. UBA1233
GAATTTGAAATTGACCAGAAGAAAGACCTTATCTATGCAAAGATTGACCGCAAGAAGAAAATCCTTGCCACAATCTTCCTCCGTGCGCTGGGGTATTCAACACGCGAAGAAATCATAGACTGTTTCTATACAAGCGAAGAAATCAAGATTCCGACAGATGCCGCCAAACGTGAAAAGATCGTGGGCAGGGTACTGTCACGTGCAGTTGTCATTCAGGATTCCGAAACCGGAGAAGAAAGAAAGCTCTTCCGTGCCGGTACAAAACTTCATCCGCATGACATCGACGACCTTGTTGCCAATAAGGTAAAGACATTGAACGTCATTCAGTTCAACGCAAGGCAGAATCCCAACAAGAAAGAAGAATTCAATCCGTCATTGGACAGCGAGATGATTGTCAACTGTTTTGAACGTGAGGAAATCATCTTTGCAAAGGACGGACAGGAAATAAGCGACGAGCCGACAAAGGAAGACTGCATCCAGAAAGTGCATGACGTCCTGAATCCTGGAGAACCAAGCACATTTGAGCAGGCCGAAAAAGACCTGTTGAGCATGTTCTTCAGTGAAAGACGCTATGAGTTGAGCCGTGTCGGACGCTACAAGTTGAACAAGCGCTTTAACTATGATCCGCCGCTGGAAGACCTGACCCTTACAAATCAGGACATTATCAATACGATGAAGCATCTTATTGAAGTATACCTTCAGCCGGAGCTTGTGGACGACCAGGATCACCTTGGAAACCGCCGCATCCGTTCTGTAGGTGAACTTCTTACCAACCAGTACAAGACTGCTTTCTCACGCATGGAACGCATCGCAAAAGACCGCATGAACCTCAAGGAAGTTGAGACCCTCAAGCAGGTTGACCTTATCTCAATCAAGCCGATTGTTTCTGCAGTAAAAGAATTCTTCGGCTCATCACAGCTTTCTCAGTTCATGGATCAGTGTAACCCGCTTGCCGAGCTTACACACAAACGCCGCCTTAACGCTTTGGGACCGGGTGGTCTTTCACGCGACAGGGCAGGTTTTGAAGTCCGCGACGTTCACTATACACACTATGGACGCATGTGCCCGATTGAAACTCCTGAAGGTCCGAACATCGGTCTTATCGTTTCACTTTCAATTTTCACACGCATCAACGAATACGGATTCCTGGAAGAACCATACCGCAAGGTTGTAAACGGAAAGGCAACAGCAGAAGTTGATTATCTTGATGCCACCGACGAAGACAAGTATTACATCGGTCAGGTTACGGAAGGAATGAAAAAAGACGGTTCTTTCCCGACAGATTTCGTTTCATGCCGCCACCGTGGAGACTATTCAACTCGTTCTCCAAAAGACATCCAGTACATGGATGTTTCTCCGCGCCAGGTTATTTCAGTTTCAGCTTCCCTTGTTCCGTTCCTTGAACACGATGACGCCAACCGTGCATTGATGGGCTGTAACATGCAGAGGCAGGCAGTTCCGCTTTTGTTCCCGGAGCCACCACATGTCGGTACAGGTATGGAGCAGAAAACCGCTTACGATTCAGGCGTTCTTGTTAAGGCAAAGCGCGATGGTGAAGTCGTATGGGTGGAAAGTGACCTTATCAAGATTAAGCCGACCGGAGTAAAGGGAGATGTTCTTGATGAATATCCACTCCTCAAATACCAGAAGACCAACAGCGATACATGTAATCATCAGAGGCCGACTGTTCAGGTTGGAGAAAAGGTAAAGAAGGGTGCCGTAATTGCAGACGGTCCTGCAACATTCAACGGTGAGCTTGCCCTTGGACGCAACATTCTTGTTGGATTCGTTCCGTGGAATGGATACAACTATGAGGACGCCGTTCTCATCAGCCAGCGTGTTGTAAAAGAAGACATGTATACCTCAGTCCACATCCATGAGTTTGAGACTGACATCCGTGAGACAAAACTCGGTCCGGAAAAGATTACCCGTGAAGTTCCAAATACTCCGGAAAAAATTCTTGAAAACCTCGATGCCGAAGGTATCATCCGCATCGGTGCAAAGGTTCACTCAGGTGACATTCTTGTCGGTAAGGTAACTCCAAAGAGCGAAACCGATACAACTCCGGAATTCAAGCTTTTGAACGCAATCTTCGGTGAAAAGTCAAAGGACGTACGCGATTCTTCACTCAAACTGCAGCATGGTGTTCAGGGTGTTGTTATTGGAGTAGAACGCCTCAAGAGGTCAGAAGGTGACGAACTTCCTCCAGGTGTAAGCGAAAAGATTAAGATTCTTGTTGCCGATAAGCGTAAGCTTGTTGTTGGTGACAAGATGGCAGGACGCCACGGAAACAAGGGTGTTGTAGCCCGAATCCTTCCTGTGGAAGACATGCCGTATCTTGATGACGGTACGCCGCTTGATGTTTGTCTGAACCCGCTTGGTGTTCCTTCCCGTATGAACATCGGTCAGATAATGGAATCAGAACTTGGTAGGGCAGGTATGGTTTTGAATGAATTCTACAATTCACCTGCATTCCAGACACCCAGCCAGGAACAGATTGCCGAAAAACTTAAAGAAGCAGGCTTGAGCAAAGACTGTAAGCAGATTGTACACGACGGATTTACTGGAGAACCATTCCTGAATCCGATTTTTGTCGGTGTCATCTACTTCATGAAGCTGCATCACCTTGTTGACGACAAAATGCACGCACGTTCAACAGGTCCGTATTCTCTGGTTACCCAGCAGCCGTTGGGTGGTAAGGCCCAATTCGGTGGCCAGCGTCTTGGAGAAATGGAAGTATGGGCATTGGAAGCATACGGTGCCGCCAATACCCTGCAGGAAATGATGACAATCAAGTCTGACGATATGAACGGACGTTCAAAGGTTTACGAGTCAATCGTAAAGGGTGATCCGAGTGCCCCGATTGGTGTTCCGGAATCATTCAACGTTCTTGTTCAGGAATTGCGTGGTCTTGCGTTGGATTTCACAATCTATGACGAAAAGAACAAGCAGATCGCACTAACCGAAAGAGACCAGGAACTCATTGACAAAGCAGGTGCCGGTTTCGATAAGGAGAATGAAAATGCGTGATATTCAGGATTTTGCAAGTCT
This sequence comes from Treponema sp. UBA1233, assembly GCA_002309305.1. Taxonomy (GTDB): domain Bacteria; phylum Spirochaetota; class Spirochaetia; order Treponematales; family Treponemataceae; genus Treponema_D. The sequence goes on from DBWR01000029.1 coordinate 3,052, forward strand.
TAAGATAAAATTGGCTTCACCGGAAACCATCCGTGCATGGTCATATGGTGAAGTAAAGAAACCAGAGACAATCAATTACCGCACCCTCAGGCCGGAGCGCGACGGATTGTTCTGCGAAAAGATATTCGGTACGACAAAGGAATGGGAATGCTACTGCGGTAAATTCAAGAGCATCCGTTACAAGGGTGTCATCTGTGACCGCTGTGGTGTTGAAGTAACCCATTTCAAGGTACGACGCGAACGCACAGGACACATTGAACTTGCTGCCCCTGTAAGCCACATCTGGTACTATCACTCAGTTCCGTCAAGAATGGGTCTTTTGCTGGATCTGCCGCTTGCAGCACTGCGTTCAGTTTTGTATTACGAAAAATATATCGTCATCAACCCGGGTGCAAACACCGACCTCAAGGAAAAACAGCTCCTTACTGAGGACGAATACAATGATGCACGCGAGCGCTATGGTGAATCATTTACAGCAGGAATGGGTGCCGAGGCAATCAAGACTCTTCTTGAAAACCTTGACCTCGACTCTCTTGCACAGGAACTCAGGCAGCAGATGCGTGAGGGTGGTTCAAAGGTAGACAAGCGCACACTCAAGAGAATCGAAATCGTAGAGAATTTCCGTTCATCTGGAAACAAGGCCAGCTGGATGATTCTTGACGTAATCCCGGTTATTCCGCCGGAATTGAGGCCGATGGTTCAGCTTGAAGGTGGACGCTTTGCCACATCTGACCTTAACGACCTGTACCGCCGTGTAATCAACCGCAACAACCGCCTTAAGAGGCTTCAGGGACTTTTTGCTCCGGACATCATCATCCGCAACGAAAAGCGCATGCTCCAGGAAGCAGTGGATGCCCTCTTTGACAACGGCAAGCGCAAGCAGCGTGTTGTAAAGGGTGCCTCAAACCGCCCTCTCAAATCAATTTCCGACATGCTCAAGGGTAAACAGGGACGTTTCCGCCAGAACCTTCTTGGTAAGCGCGTTGACTACTCTGGACGTTCCGTTATCGTTGTAGGACCGGAACTCAAGCTGTGGCAGTGCGGTCTTCCGGAAAAGATGGCATTGGAACTGTTCAAGCCGTTCATCATGAAGAAGCTTGTAGACAAGGGAATTGCCGGCAACATCAAAAAGGCAAAGACTTATGTAGATACAGAATCTTCAGAAGTATATGCAATCCTTGATGAAGTAGTACGTGAACATCCGGTCATGCTGAACCGTGCTCCTACACTTCACCGTCTGGGTATCCAGGCATTTGAACCTGTTCTTGTTCCTGGAAAAGCACTGATGCTCCACCCGCTTGCATGTAAGGCTTTCAACGCTGACTTTGACGGCGACCAGATGGCCATTCACGTTCCTCTGACACAGGCTGCTCAGATGGAATGCTGGAACCTGATGCTTTCTGCACGCAACCTTCTTGACCCTGCAAACGGAAACACAATCGTTTATCCATCCCAGGACATGGTTTTGGGAATCTACTATATGACCGCAATCAAGCCTCATTCCAAGGGTGCTCCCGAAGATGGTGATGTTTCAAAGGCAAAGATTTTCAGTTCTGCCGATGAAGTAAGGCTTGCAGCATCAAGTGGTGCAATCGAATGGCAGGCTCTTATCCGCGTGCCGAAAAAGATTTTGAACAAATGCGTTCACAATGATTCGGAGCCAAATGCAAAATACATTGCAACATCAGCCGGACGTCTTGCATTCAACGAAGCAATGCCACCAGAAGTTGATTACTACAACGAGCAGCTGGGCGATAAAGAACTCCGCAAGATGATTGAGCGTGTTTACCACACCGATCAGACCAGCGACAAAAAGGTTAAGGCCATTGTTGAAGAGAAATTCAACTTTGTAAAGCTGGATGAAGAAACCCTGTCTGCAATTGTTGCTGACAAAAAGCTCATGTCAAAGGTCAATGATGTTTACAACCGCATGGAACCGATGACCGAAGAACAGGGACGCAAGCTCGTAAACGATTTGTACAACTCAGACCGTTCATGGCTTACAATCCAGATGCTGGACGACATCAAGGCAACAGGTTACAAGAATGCTACATTCTACGGTGCAACCCTCTCTATGGATGACATTTTGATTCCAGATGAAAAGAAGGACATTGTAGAAAGAACAACCGAAATCGTAAACAAGATTATTCAGGATCACGGAAAGGGTGCCATAAGCGAAAAGGAAAGACGTGAAAAGTCAATCGCTGAATGGTCAAAGGCCGGTGATGAGCTGACTGACACGATGTACAAAAAGCTTGCCAACGACAAGGATGGATTCAACACCATCTACATGATGGCAAACTCCGGTGCCCGTGGTTCTAAAAAACAGATTTCACAGCTTGCTGCTATGCGTGGTTTGATGCAGAAACCTAACGGAGAAATCATCGAACTTCCAATCAAGGCAAACTTCAAGGAAGGTCTTTCGGTTATCGAATACTTCATTTCTTCAAACGGTGCTCGTAAGGGTCTTTCTGATACAGCCCTTAAGACAGCTGATGCCGGTTACATGACACGTCGTCTTGTTGATGTTGCCCAGAATGTTGTGGTAAACGAAGAAGACTGTGGTACAATCAACGGTATCGACTATGCCGCAATCAAGGACGGAGAAACCGTTATCGAAAGTCTGGCTTCCCGCATTGCAGGACACTTCTCTATTGAACGTGTTCTTGATCCTGTAAACGGTGAGCTTTTGTGCGACGTAAACCAGTATATCGATGAGGCTCTTGCAGACAAAATCGACAAGGCCGGTGTAGAAAAGGTTAAGCTCAGAACGGTTCTTACCTGCGAAAGCAAGTACGGAATCTGTGTAAAGTGCTACGGAAAAGACTTGGCCCGCAACAAGATTGTAGAAATCGGTGAGGCTGTCGGTACAATTGCCGCCCAGTCAATCGGTCAGCCGGGTACACAGCTTACTCTGCGTACATTCCACACTGGTGGTGCTGCTGAAACTTCTGCATCTGACAACCACATCAAGATGAAGTATCCGGTTTATATCCTGAGTGTTACGGGAACACATGTTCCTAAGGCAAACGGTGACTGGCTGTTTACACGTCGTGGTACCATGGTTGTTGCAAAGATGTTCGGCAACTATCCGTTCAAGAAGTCTGATGAAGTTCTGGTTCAGGACGGTTCACGTGTCCGCAAGGGAAATGTAATACTCAAGCAGGGCTCAAAGGAAACCGTTGCATCTGACAATGGACGCATCATCATAAAGGATAATGTAATCTACCTGGTAAGTAACGACCAGAAGGTTGAAATATCCAACGGTTCAATCGTATATGCCGCATTCACAAAGAGTGGAACTGTGGTGGATAAGAATGTTCCTGTTGGTGAATTTGATCCGTTCAACGAACCGATTATCGCTGAGGTTTCAGGTTATGTTCACTTTGAGGATGTAATTCCTGGTTCAACAGTAGAAGAGCGTGAGACATTAGATAAGAACACAGGCAAAAAGATTGTTGAGCGCAAGATTACAGACCTGCACCTTGATGTTAAGCAGCCTCGCCTTGTTATCCGCGATGAAGAGGCAGGAGACGAAGTTGGTTCATATCACCTTCCTGTTGGTACTACCCTCAAGGTTGATGACAAGCAGTGGGTTGATGCTGGTGTAACTCTCGGTACACTTCCAAAAGAAGGAACAAAGGCAAACGACATTACTTTGGGTCTTCCACGCGTATCCGAGCTTTTTGAAGGACGCAAGTCTAAGAACCCGGCAGTAATTTCAAAGATTTCCGGTCTTGTAAAGTTCGGAAAAGTAATAAAGGGCAAGAGGACAATTATCGTAACAAGTGACTATGGAAAAGAATTCAGCCATGCAGTTCCGATAAACAAGCGCCTTCTTGTTCGTGACGGAGACCAGGTGGAAGCCGGTGAACCACTGTGCGACGGAGCAAAGGATCCACATGACGTTCTTGCCGTTCTTGGTGAAAACGAATTGCAGAACTTCCTGCTCAACGAAATTCAGTCAGTTTACCGCTCACAGGGCGTTACAATCAACGACAAGCACATCGGTACAATCATCCGTCAGATGCTTAAGAAAGTTGAAGTAACAAAGGTAGGCGATACACGCTTCATCTATGGTCAGCAGGTGGACAAGTATGCATTCCACGAGGAAAATAACCGAGTGATTGCACAGGGTGGTGAACCAGCCATAGCACGTCCTATGTTCCAGGGTATTACAAAGGCAGCTTTGGCTACAGATTCCTTTATCTCAGCCTCTTCTTTCCAGGAGACTACAAAGGTTCTTACAAACGCCGCCATTGCCGGAGCTGAGGATCGCCTGCACGGTCTTAAGGAAAACGTCATCATCGGCCATATGATTCCGGCTGGAACCGGTATGAGGCAGTATCATAACGTCAAGCTTTCTGACTCTTCTGCTTCCGACCTTGACGCCAAGATGGAAGAAATCCTTGAACTGCGCAGACAGGAAAAACTCCTTGAGCAGCAGGCAGAGGAAATGTCCATGGGTGCCGCCGATCTTGGAGATGAAGATTAATTTTTCATAATTCTAGCCGAATTTCACTTGACTGAAACATGTGAAATTCGGTATAGTATTTACACCTATTATTTTGTCAATATTGTCCGAGGTGCTGCTCGGCAAAAATAAAGGAGAATAGGCCGATGCCTACAATAAACCAATTGATTCGTAAGGGTCGTCAGTCAGCGGCTAACAGAACTAAAGCTCCCGCGCTTCAGTCTTGCCCGCAGAAACGTGGTGTTTGTACCCGTGTTATGACAATGACGCCGAAAAAGCCGAACTCAGCTCTTCGTAAGATTGCTCGTGTTCGTTTAAGTAATGGAATTGAGGTTACTGCATATATCCCTGGAATTGGACATAACCTGCAGGAACACTCAGTTGTTTTAGTACGCGGTGGACGTGTAAAGGATCTTCCTGGTGTACGTTACCACATTATCCGCGGTACAAAAGATACTCTTGGCGTAGACGGACGCAAACGTGCCCGCTCAAAGTACGGTGCCAAGAGACCTAAGGCATAATAAGGAGGCGAGACGATGGGAAGACACAAGAAATCAGTTAATCGCCCAGTTATGCCGGACGAAAAGTACAACAGCCCTGTCATCAGCAAGTTCATTACACGCATGATGCTGGACGGAAAAAAGCAGGTTTGCACAAAGATTATTTATGAAGCTTTGGACAAACTCAAAGGAAAGACCGAAAAGGATCCTCTGGAAGTATTCCTTAAGGCTTTGGACAACGTAAAACCTATGGTAGAAGTAAAGAGCCGCCGCGTTGGTGGTGCTACCTATCAGGTACCTATTGAAATCCGCGAGAGCCGCCGTGAAGCCCTTGCCATGAGATGGATGATCGCTGCCGCACGCAATCGTTCTGGACATGGTATGGCAGAAACTTTGGCTGCTGAATTGCTGGATGCCTATAACAATACCGGTACCGCATATAAGAAGAAGGAAGACACACACAAGATGGCAGAAGCCAACAAGGCATTTGCACATTACAGATGGTAGAATCATTCTTCTGATAAAGAGGGACTGTCAATCCATAACGGAAAGGCAGTCCTTTTTTATTTTAAATTTTTGAAGTCTTGTAGTTCGCTGTTACCCGAGTCTCAGTGGGATCTGTTGTAGATTTTGCAGAACTGGATGAAGTCATGCTTTGGAAGCGGCTTTGAGAAATAGAATCCCTGAAGATAGTCCGCTCCCATTTGAGTCATGAGGTCCTTTTGTGCTTTTGTTTCGACCCCTTCGACTAAAATCTTTTTATTCAGTTCCTTGATCATCCGCACGGTGTTTTGCAGGATGATGAGGGCAGATTCAGATTTTTCGGCTTCCCACAGAATTGATTTGTCAATCTTGATTATGTCAAAGTCCATGTTGAAGATGTAGGATGCGTTGGAATAACCGGTACCATAATCATCAAGAGAAAATACGAATCCTGAATTGTGCAGGTCACGTATAGTCTGAAGGAAAGTTTCGTGGCTGTTGATGGCGGCGCTTTCTGTAATCTCCAGATTGATTGATTTTGGAGACAGGTTGTAGTGGTTCAGCGTATTCATGAAAATCTGCGGCAGTTTCTTGTTGTTGCACTGCACTGTGGAAAGGTTTACTTCGAGGAAGTCGATTCCTATGCCGCCAAGCTGTTCAATTGAGAACATTTTGCATGCCTCTTCAAATACAAACTGTCCAATTGCAATGATTGAGCCGCTTTTTTCCGCAATGGGGATGAATTCGTCAGGAGAAATAAATCCCATTTCTTCGTCATGAAGTCGTATAAGGGCTTCTGCACTGTGGATTTTGTTTGTGTGGGCGTCCCAGATCGGCTGGTAATAAACTTGAAAGAGGTTGTTGTTCAGGGCGTAGGAAATCGAGTTTTGAATAGCCTTTACCCTCTGCATGAAAGAAAGCTGCTCGCGCTTGATGATGGAAACCCTTGTGTTTTGCTTTATGCCGGTTGCATCAACTATGGTAATGATGTTTTCCAGGGAGTTTACGTCGGCGGGAACATCAATGTCGCATATTTGTGTTTCAAGGCTAAGGATTATGTCCTTGTGCAGCCAGTCGGTAGAAAAGCGGTTGGTAAGATATGTGATGACCTGGTCAACTTTTCTGAGCTTTGAAGCGTACAGTATGATGGCAAAGTTACCGTTGTTGCAGTCATAAACGCAGTCTTCGCTTGTGATGAGTGTCAGCCATTGGGCGATGGAGCGGAGTATTTCCTGCATGTATGAGTAGCCAAGAGTTGACATGTAGTATTCTTCATTCAGAATCTTGATGATGATGAGTTTGTAGGAGATCTTGTTTTTAAGAAAGCTGATGTTGTCCAGCAAAAACATGCTTCGGTTGTATACGCCGGTTGTGGGGCTGTATATTTCGCTTGGGTTGTCTACGGTAATCAATATGCAAAGGGTCATTGTAATCTGAATGAAACATTCAATTAAAAGGTAGGGGAACAGGAATTGAATTACCGTTGAAAGGAGGATTATCAGGGTAAAGGCAATCAGAACAATCAGACGGCTTAATGTAAGGGTAAACCGATATCGTAAAATCAATACCAGACAGGTTACCAGATGAATGAATGCCAGAAGGTACATCGGAATGATGAGGGGTCCTTTGGTGTAGTTGAGGTTCTGGTCGATGGTAAAGACAAGGTGAGTAAATGGGTTTGTAAGCTGCAGGATCAAAAGAATCAAATAGGGAATGAAAAGCAGCGGAATGATTTTGCTTCGTCTCTTGATGACGCCCGTCAAATCCAGTATGTAAATCGTAAAAAGAACGGGTAAAAAAGTATGGGAAATAAAATAAAGCAGATTGAAGATGTTGGAAATTACATGCAGGTTTGTGAGGTTGTAGTTGATTGTATAAGCACCCACCAGATCGGATATCGTCGTGACAAGTTGTGTAATTATAAGAAAAAGGAAGGTCCTGTTCTGCCTCTTGCGCCTGTCCTTCTTGTAAAGGAAAATGAACAGAGTGGTAAAAGAGATGAATAAAGCACTGATGTCAAAATAAAGGATATATTTCACAAAAAAAAGTATATCACATTATTTCCAAAATCTCAATTATAAATTGCCGATTATGAAACAATCTATACCCACGCTTCCCTGTCCAGAATTACAAGTCCGTCGGGCAGCTGGTTTTCGTTTGGGGATTCTACCGGGAAATTTTGGGCAAGGAGGGTTCCGCAGCGGTTAATGGCACCCAGAAGTGCTTCCTTTACATTTCCTCTGGTAAGTTCATCTGTCATTTCGTCTGCAACAATGTTCCACAAATCCTGAGACACCTTCGAATTGATGCCCACATCGGCCAGAATGCGGATTTCACGTTCAAAATATGAGACAAAAATAAGTATGCCGGTCTGACCACGGGTTTTGTATACTCCACTCTGTACAAAATAGCGGAGGGCACGGTTGTTTACGGCTGTTCTCTTTGCGGCAGAGGGGATGAAACGTCTTTTTACGGCTGATATGTTGTACAAAAGATAAAGTATGGCGGCGGCAGCAACTCCGGTTGAAACGTAGAAGGTCGGAAGTACCCATGTACGTTCAGGCCATGAAATCAGGTCGATGAAAGAAGAGATTTGGTTAGTAAAGGGAATAAGGCAGCCGATGACAACAAGGGAGGCAAAAAGGGCCGTAAGAAGTTCCCAAAATGCATAGGAGGAGCTTTCTGGTGCTATGGCAAGGGCTATTTCACCGGAAGTGTTTTTTTCCTGTTCGCAAACTGCATCCTTGATATCCTCAAAATCCTGTTCAGTGAATGCCAGTTTTTTTAATAGTTTCTTTTGTTTCATGTCCACCTTCAATCGGCCGGTTCGCTATGACGGTCGCAATGTGCTTATAGTGAAAAGATACTAATAAAAAAGCGTAATAGTCAATGTTTTCCAACAATTTTTTTCTATAATCTATTGAATATTTTGCCATTCTAGGGTATTCTACAATGAAAATTAAATTTTTTCACTTAAATATATTTTTTTTGAGGGTTTTTATGGCTCAAATTACATATGATTTCACAGTTGATAATTTGGGAGAATGCACGGTTCCTTCTCCAATCGAACTTTCCCGCGAGCATGGACATTTCAGGGCGCTGTATGTAAAGGATACTTCTTTTGTACGCTATCATGTCAATGTTTTTGCAGACAACAAGGCTGATGCAAATGACCGCACTAACTTGATGGAAAAGGCCGGTCCCCGCGAAAAGATTTACTTTAACCCGGAACATGTTACAGCCGGAATCTGTACTTGTGGAGGCTTGTGCCCTGGCTTGAACGATGTAATTCGTGCCGTTGTACGCTGCCTGTGGAATCGTTATGGAGTACGCAGAATAAAGGGCATTCAGTTTGGATACAACGGCTTCTTCCAGGATGAAGGATTTGAAGTCCTTGACCTTAACCCGGATATCGTAGACACAATTCATAAAATCGGAGGTTCTTATCTTGGAACTTCACGCGGTGGCGGAGACAGGGTAGGCGAAATCGTTGACTCAATCGAACGCATGGGAATCAACGTCATGTTCATTATCGGCGGTGACGGAACCCAGCGTGGTGCCCTGGACATCGCAAACGAAATTGAACGCCGCGGACTCAAGATTGCAGTTGTCGGAATTCCAAAGACCGTAGACAACGACCTTCAGTTCATGGACCGCTCCTTTGGATTTGAGACAGCCGTACAAAAGGCAACACATGCAGTCAATTCATGCCATATGGAGGCAAAGTCACAGATAAACGGAATCGGACTCCTTAAGCTTATGGGACGTGAATCCGGTTTCATCGCTACAGCAGCCGCCATAGCAAGCCACGAGACAAACTTCTGCCTTATTCCGGAAGTGCCGTTTGAAATGGACGGTCCCAACGGTTTCCTTGCACATCTTGAATCCCGCCTTGAACGCAGGGGTCATGCAGTAATCGTTGTTGCAGAAGGTGCCGGACAGGATCTTTTGGCTTCTACAAATCAGACGGATGCATCAGGCAACAAAAAGCTTGCAGACATAGGCATTTTCCTTAAGGACAGGATTAATGAATACTTTAAGGGAAAGAAAATACCGATTAACCTCAAGTACATCGACCCGAGCTATGAAGTCAGGGCTGCGGTAACAATCGCAAATGATTCAATCTACTGCGAGAGGCTTGGAAACAATGCGGTACATGCGGCAATGGCAGGAAAGACAAAGATTGTTGTCGGTCTTGTTCATGACAAATATGTTCACATTCCGATTTCTATGGCTACATTAAAGCGTAATATCGTGGATCCGGAAAGCTCACTCTGGCGCGATTGTCTTGATGCAACCCTTCAGCCGGTCTTTATGGTGAACAACATCAATACGGTTACGGAAAAGCTTCGTGAGGCCTCACAGGATGCCGATGAAAAGGCAATGTCCCGCCTCAAGAAAGTTCTTGGCAAATAAATGGTGCCATATAAAACAAGAGCCTGTCGGTGTTGAATCGGCAGGCTTTTTTTTTATTGTCTCTTGAATATTCAGCTTGAATCAGATTGAGTTGGGTATGCGTCTTCGGTTGCGCTTGATGTACATGTACCTGTATGGATGGATGTCCAGCGGATTTGTCTGCCAGCCACCGATATTGTTAAGGTTGATGATGTTGAGGCTTACAGAATGGGAAATTGGAATTATCATTGAATCATCAAGCAAAAGCTGTTCTGCCCTGGACAGAATCTTGTAGCGGTCGCTGCTTGTGGTTTGTGCCGCTTCTGAAAGCATGGAATCGTATTCCTGGTTCTGGTAGTTTGCGACATTCAGGGTTGATTTTCCCCTAAAAAGCTCCAGGAATGCAAGGGGATCGGCATAGTCTCCAATCCATGAGTATATGAACAGGTCCGCATTCCAATAAGGTATGGACGGATTGTAGTCTTCTACTGATGTTGTCTGGGTAATCAGGTTGACTCCAAGGGGCTTCCACGCTTCCTTTAGTGTTTGGGCCCAGAACTGCATCAAGGGGGTGTCGCTGATTGCAAAGATGATTTCCAGTGTCTTGTTCTGAGGAATTCCCGCATTTTCACGGGCGTCCTGCATCATAAGCCTTGCATCTTCCTCGTCATAGTCCTTTAATCCTGCTACAGTGGGGTAGCCGGAAAGCGGATAGACCAAGGTGCTTGCCTGAATCGAGAACATGGATCTGAGCTTGTCGTACGGTATGGCTTCAAGAAGTGCATGGCGGAATTCAGGATTGTCCCAGATTCCCCCCCGTTTCTTAAAGAAAAGGTATGTGGTTCCAAAGTCTGCGTTTACGTGCACAGAATCGCTGTTCAGTATCTTGTTTGCATCCACGTCGCCGGTAATCCAGTCAACGACACCGATGTTGTATAGGTGTGTGTTTTCTTCCTCGCTGTCAGTCTGTACAATCGTGATTCCAGGAATGACAACCGTGGTGGCATCGTGATAGTACGGGTTCCTGACCATTTTGAGGACTCCGTTCCTAAAATACTTTAGCTTGAATGGGCCGCTGTATACATCCGGGTTCGGGCTGACTGCGGAAAATGAGTGGTGGCAGAGTATTGCTGGCAGGTGTTCGGTAGGTTCCTTAAGGTGAACGACAAGCGTTGTGTTGTCCCTTGCGCTGATCCTTACCTGATCTGCTGTGCCCTTTCCTGTACGGTATTCTTCGGCTCCTGAAATGCAGTCAAGGAGGGAGGCAAATGGAGCTTCCTCGGTTGCAAGAAGCTTGAGCCATGAGTCACGGATTGAATAGGCTGTAATTGGTTCACCGTCACTGAATTTTGCATCGGAGCGGAGTGTAAAAGTCCACCGTTTTTTGTCGCGTGAAATTTTATATGATGAACACAGGGCATATTCCGGTTCAAGTGTGTTTGGGTTGTATGAAAAAAGTCCTTCGTAAAGTCCTGTCAGAATCTGAGCTTCTGAAGTGTAGTTTGCTGTCAGGGGATTAAGGTCGTAGTCGTGGGGGTAATCCAGGATAACGAGGTTCCTCTGGTCTTCCGGGAAAAAATCTGGCTTGCTGTAAACGTCTTCTGAGAATGCTGCAGTTGAGCAAAGGAAAAAAATCAGAGTAAAAAAAGAAAGTTTCAGTCGTAGGTTTAATCTCATTCAGTGATTCCCAATTTCATCATCTGCTCTTTTTCTTCAAGCAGGGCCACGTATTCCGCGCGGTACTGGTTAACTTTGATGAGGATGTTCTTTACCATGGAAAGATCCATCTTCAGACCCTTTATCTTGCTGCGGTCCGATACAGGTGCGTTGGACTTGAAGAATTCATCCAGTGCCGACAGAACGATCTGCATCTGGTTGTTGTCCGTCATCTGCTTGTTCAGGAACTCAAGGCTCTTGGTATCTTCCTGTGCGTCCAGCCTCTGGAAAACCAGGCTCTGTTTGGAAGTTATGGCAGAATAGTATTTTATGCGCTTTGCAAGATTGTCGTGGAACTCCGTGTAGTTAAGCTTTTCCTTTTTGCTTTCTTTGGTTGTGGGGTCAATCAAAAGGACTTGGTATTCTTCCGGCTTTTCCGGCAGACCAAAAACCTTGCGCAAGAGGCGGGCCACTTTGTCACCGAATGACTTGCGTCCGCTCTGTATGATGTTGTGGTTTGTGGTAATCTTGTCAAGGATGACGGAATACTGTTCGCTGCTTGATCCCAGAATCCTGAGGGCATCCATAAGTATGTCGTGGGAAGTTACCGTGTTCTTTTTCTGTTCGGTTTTGCCGCTGTCTTCGATTTTGAATTTGCCAAGGAGTTTGGCCTGAAGCTCAGCCTTGTTTGGGGATGTTTCCTCAGCTACAACTTCGTTTACAAGGTCGGTTGCAAATGGACGTTTTGGCATGCATGACGGGAAGAGCCTCTTGATTTCTTCCAGCATCTGGGCTGAATTTGCCTTGGTCTTGTCAAAGTCCTTGTTCTGAAGGATTGTACGGCGGATGTCGCATTTGTACAGTTCCCTGATGAAGTCGTTCAATTCCTGAAGGCCTGCAGTGATTATGTCCAGGGCTTCCTTGGTTTTGGAAAGGCTGTCGTTTATCATTGCTGTCTGCAGTGCAGGAGAATTGTTTTTTGCCTCTGAAATGCAGATGAAAAGGCTTCTTGAATTTATCTTTGGGGAATTGGGTGAAAGGTTGTTCCAGTTGAATACGGCATTCAACTCCAGCAGCTTGCGGATTTTTTCAGTGTTCAGCTGTTCTACCGTGAATTTCATGTAGTTGCAGATGTAGTCGAGCATGCTCTGGTAGTCGCTCAAACGGATGCCCAACTGAGTGGCACGCTCATTTTCGTTAAAGCCATGGTCGTCGGGCAGGACGATTGAAGATATCTTCTTGTCCTTTTTGTATGGGTCGGGGTTGATCAGGGATTTTTTGACAAGAACGTCGATGATTGTATTAACACAAGTCAAGTGAAGGCGGTAATTGTCCTGAACTTTTGGAAGAAGAACGGTATCAAACCATTCCCGCTTTTTTGCTACGGCTGTGAGTACAGTACTGCTAAAATCCTGATTATTTGAATCCATTTTATAAAAACCCCAATATAAATAAAATCGGTTATATTATGGCAGTTTTTTATTATTTTTTCAAGGTTCCGGGCATAATATGGAAAAAAGTCACTTCATTTTGTTAAATTTCAATTATAGACAATTATACCTGATGGACTTTACAATTCTGCTTTTATATTCTAAAATACTGCTATGGCTATTATAACCGCTCAACAGCTGCAACATTATTATGATTATTACCGCACTACTGAGATCATCTTTACAAGGGACATCATCAAGACCCTGTCCATGGATCCCAGGCAGATTTATGTAAAGTGCAGCGGAAACCAGTGGCCCTGCATCGTCAATTCGACTTCTTTCCAGTATGCAAAAATCATTGTCGGTACCAGGGGTGGGGCTTTTCAGGAACTTGCACAAAAGGACAATCCTGCCGCAAGCGTAAGGTTTTCATTCCATAAGGCAGACGGACAGCTCGTAAGCTTTTATGTGGCTGGAAAAGTCGTGTCCATCAGTTCGTACATGAACAGCAAGGATTTGGCTGTAGTATTGATTCAGTATACCCAAAGGCCGCCGGATGATTTCATCGAAATGATAGGCCACCTTATAGACGCAAACGAAAATGCCGTAAGACGAAGGGAAGACCGCATCATAATCAATGCCGATTCATGCCGCAAACTGGGCATCCCGCGCGAAGAATGCGTGATTTCCATTCAAAATGTCCCAAGACGCTGTATTTTGCGCGATTTGTCTTTTGGTGGAGCCAAGGTCATTGTTCTGGGGCTTGCACAATTCCTTGTTGGAAAACAGATTCTGCTAAGTCTTGAATTTGACAACCCGTACGAAACGATTCCCCTGACAGGTACCATAATCAAGGCGGTTCCGGTTGAAGGACGCAAGGACATCTTTGCCACAAGCATCAAGTTTGACGAAGCATCCCTTCCCCTTTCATACAAGGTGCACATAAACAACTATTTGTCTTCTTTGAGGAAGAACGAGCTTGAAAATCAGGCTAAACAGATAGAACTGGCACAGCAGGCGGAGGCAGAGGCCCAGAGGATCAAGGAACAGCGTGCACAGGCGGTTCAAAACTCCAAGGCGGAGGAGGCGGCACGTCTGGCGGCGGAACAGAAGGCTCAAGCCCAGGCTCAGCAGATTCAGGCGGCGCAGGCAGCTCAAGTGCAGCAGGCTCAGGCTGTTAACCCTCAGGTCCCGCAGAATACCTATGACTTGCCGGAGCTCTAAGGGTTAAATGCTATGAGTTCTTCAAATCCATTGGATTCAGTATATTTTGTAAACCTGCCGGAACAGTTTTCCCTAAGCAAGGATGCGTTTCAGATTGACCCGTCGATTCCTCTTCCCGTACAAAAAAAGGACGGTCAGAAAGAAGATGGCTTTAATCCGGCTGAACTGACGGAAGAACAGATACTTTCCGGCATTCTGACAGTTCTTGCCCACGACCGCAACAATCCAAACCTGGACTATTACCGCAGCATACTGAACAAGGTTCGTCCCGCAATCAAAAAGGAGCTTCAGGAAGCTGCAATATTAAAGACCCGCGATGAGGACTGGGAATTTGCGGAGGAAATATGGTGGGCTTTGCATGGACTGGACCCCGAAAACAAGGCAATCATCCTGAACATGGCCCTTTTCTACGACCAGAAGGCAGACAGTTACCGCCGCAACAATTTGATTGAGGATGCCGATGCATTTGACGACATGGCCATTCAATACTACAAGGAAGCTATGGATGCGGATCCAGAAATTCCGGATGCATTTTTTAACGCAGGATATTATTACCTCAAGAAACGTAATTTTGCCGATGCCCGTGGTGCCTTTGAAAGTTTCCTTGCCCTTTGCGCCGATACGCCTGATGAAGAAATGGGTGAAAACGGTATAGAAAAGAAACATGCCGCCCAGGAGCAGATTACCAAGATTAAAAACCGTAATCTTGAAAACGAACATTTCCACAAAGCATATGATTTGATTACCCGTGGGGAAGAAGAAAAGGGAATTGACGAAATCCGCCGATTCCTGCAGGAAAATCCCGCCGTGTGGAATGCATGGTTTATGCTGGGATGGGGACTGCGCCGTCTGGGTCGTTTTGGTGATGCAAAAAAGGCATTTGAAAAAGCCCGTGAATGCGAGGGTGGTGACGAAAACGCCGATACGCTGAATGAGCTTGCAATCTGCCAGATGGAAACCGGTGAACTTGATGAAGCCAGAAATACCCTGGTGGAAGCGCTTGAAATGGATCCTGATAGCACGAAAATCATCAGCAACCTGGGATTTTTAAGCCTAAAGTGTGGAAACGAAGCAGAAGCCCGAAAATTCTTTATGACCGTACTGGAGATAGATCCCGAAGACCCCATTGCCAAGGCCGAGTTAAAGGAACTATCCGCCGAAGTGTGATTTTTTTCTGAAAATTTAAGCTATTTTATTCCGCGAAGTGGAAGGACTTGCTTGTCCGGGCCAATCCATTCAACCTTGTCGCCTTCCTTTATCCCGTTTTTCTTGAACCAGCCCTGTGGAACCTCAAGTGCATAGCGTACTGAACGTGTGCTCGATACTGTTGCCTCACTGAATGGTGTCATGTCGAGTATGTCGGCAATGATGCCGTTGGAGTCTATGTATGCGATGGAAAGTGGGTGTGGTGTGTTCTTCATCCAAAAGTGGAGTACCTGATCCTTTTCAAAAATAAAGAGCATTCCTGTTCCGTCGGGGATGTCCTTGCGGTTCATGAAGCCGTAGTTCCTTTCTTCTTCCTTTATGGCAAGTTCCGCACTCACAGATAGGGTGGTTTCGCTGCCGGAATCCTGCTGGCTGGATATGACCAGTTCACGTACGGGCAGGTCAAATTTCTTTCCGCTGCATGAAAAAACCGAAATGACGGTTAACATGAGGAAAAACGGTAGGGATGAGGATTTTTTCATTTATCAGAGGCCTTCCAGGAAATGCTGCTGGTTGTTTTCGATGACCGCATTGTCCACACGGGACTGTTCCATAAGACTGTCAAAGACTTTTTTGTCGGTATACTTGATGGAAAGCGGGCGTTCAAGCGAAATCATTACCGAATCATTTACCCATTCCGATTTGGATGGATTCAAGGAACTGGGCAGGCCATATTTGTTGCACAGCGTACTGAATACGGAATAGTGGTCCATTTTTTCGGTTTTGATGTTGATTGTAATTATGTAGAGCTTGTCTTCGTAGAACTGAAACCAGCATCTGTCCAAAAATGAGTATGGGGCGGTGCGGGATGTGTCCGTCTCTATGATGGAACGGTTTTCTCCTGGTAAAAGTGAAACGTCCCTGTCGCCACGGTATCCGAATTGACCGTCCTTCTTGAGTGCTTCCTTTACTTCATCAACGCTCATTCCAAGATGAATGCCTGCATATCCGTCGGGAAGCGAACTTTGTGCGGTAAGAAAGCCGAGTGGAATTAAAAATGCCAAAAGTGCTGTAACTAATCTTTTCATTTTTCTCGCTTTGTGTTCTGCTTGCGGTAGAATGCCGCCTGCTTTATGAGTTCCTGAATGTCCGGAATTCTAACTTTTCCGCCAACCAGCTTTACGTTGGGATCATTGTACAGCTCGGAAATTGCCTGAGCCTTGTCGTGCTGTGTAATTCCACACAGGTTTACGATGTCTTCCGGTGTAAGGTCCGTCTGGTATGCGGATCCCTTTGCAACCGAAATCTTCTGCTTTTCGATTTGAAGGGCAAGCATGTCTATCATCTTTTCCCTTGGCTGCTGGAGTGATGTATTTGCAAGCTGCCTGTACATGGACCAGAGTCGGTCTGCAAGCATGGTTGTGAGTCTTGAAATCATCTGGGGCTGGGTTGCTACCATCTGGTCAAAGTTCTCGCGGTTTACGACCATAAGACGGCATGCGTCATGTGCAATTGCTGATGCTGAACGGGGCTTGTTTTCCAAAAGTGCCATCTCACCGAACATGTCGCCTTTCTTAAGCATGGCAAGGGTAACTTCCTCTCCGTCTACAACCTTTGTAATCTTTACGGATCCTTCCTGAATGATGAACATGTCACCGCCGTACTGGTTTTCAGAGAAAATCATCGTGTTCTTGGGGTAGTCGCGGGTAAGATCACCGTTGCTTTCAAAATAAACGGCATGGGTCCTTCCCTTGAGCTGAACGAACTTCTTTTTGGCGTCTTCGATGTGGACTCCCTGAGGACATGCCTTTATATATTGATAGTATGCATAAATCGCTATGTCAGAAAAACCACCACGGTCGTAGTATTGTGCCACGGAAAAGAGCTGTTCGGGGCTTTCTGCTACGGTTTTCTTGAGGGTAAGTTTTGTAAGGTTGTCGTTCAAGTCACGCATTTCCTTTGTAAACGCACGTACAATCTTCATGGCAACGGGTGTATTGCGCATGATCAATTCAGGATACTGATCCCGGCGTACCATGATTGCAACGACATCTGTCAGGGCCATTACGTTTTCTGACTGGCTGTGTCCCGACATGCACGGAATAACTCCCACAAAGTCACCTGGACCAAGCATTGACGGCTGGGCACCAGGAATCTGAGTTTCATGGTAACAGCTTACTTTGCCGCTCTGAATGATGAAAAAACGGTCGATACCGGGGGTACCTTCAACGAGGATGTAAGAATTCGGTTTAAAATTTACAAACGCTAACTGTAGCACTTTTACTGTCCCTCTATAACTATGAAACATCCTCTGCCACAGAAAGTTGCATCAAATGTTTCAATAATATAAGTATAATTTCCAGAGTACAATCTGTCAATTCATTATCGGATAAAAAAGTGATTTACACAAATATTATTTCAGGTTCAAGGTTGAAACCTGTATTTTCGTGCACTTTTTCCCGGACAAATGACACGAGTTTCCTTATGTCCGCCGCGCTTGCCGTTCCATTGTTGATTATGAAGTTGCCATGCCATGGAGCCACCTGTGCGCCTCCGATTTTGGTTCCCTTGAGGCCGACTTCATCTATAATCGCTCCGCTGGGCTTCCCGTATGCATGGTTGTTCTTGAAAACGCTGCCCGAACTGGGTGCCTTGAACTGTCCCTTGTCCTGCCTGTCCTGGATCCGCATCATGTTTTTCTGCTTTATGTAGTCCTGAATGGCCGGATTTGCCGTCTGACCGCCGCAAATGTAGGGGTCAAGAGCCAGAAGTTCCATTGTAACCATTGTAATCAGCCGCCTTTTCTTTTGGAAGGGGGATTTTTTGTAGTCCCAGTCGGCTTTGTCTTCCGTCATTGTGTAGGTTTTGATGAATGAATCGTATTTGATGTCGTATGGAGACATGGATTCAATTCCCACCGGTATGGCATCAAGGTCTATGTACCTGACTGATTTTATTGTAGAAGAAAAATCCGTTTCGTAACAGCGGGCGTTCATGTAAGTTGCACCACCGACAGTCCCCGGCAGACCCGCAAATGTTTCAAGACCGGTAATTCCATACCTTTCGCACCACTGGCTGAGTTCCTGAATCTGGGTTCCAGACTGGACTTCAACTTCGACTCTTACCGCTTCCTTTGCATTCGGGTAATCTTCAACTGAAAACTGGTCAAGGGTTTTGGGGAAAAGAGAAATCCCTGACATTGAACGGCTTGCAATGACCGCGCCAGAGAAACCTTCATCATTTACGACAACATTGCTTCCACCGCCGAGTATAAACACTTTTATTCCGCTCTGCCTGCAGATGGATACCGCCACCGCTGCCGATACTTCGTTCTGCGGCCGTATGAATATCTGGGCCGGACCTCCGACCCTCATCGTAGTCAAATCACTTAGAGGAACTGAATATTCAATAGAACCGCTGAAAAGGGGAGAGTTCTTGATATTTTCTCCTATTTCACGTATGCTATAAGACATACCATATATTATGGCACAATTATGTAAAAAAATCGAGTAGCAATTGGAAGTTTGCGGAGGAATTATGGGATTACGTTTGTTTAACACTATGGGCCGTACTTTGCAGGATTTTACACCCATTACGCCGGGATTCGCCGGTTTTTATGGTTGTGGACCCACTGTATATAACTATGCTCATATCGGAAATCTCCGCGCCTATGTTTTTCTTGACATTCTGGACAAGACACTCACCTTTTTGGGATATGACATCAAGCACGTCATGAACATTACCGATGTGGGACACCTTACCGATGACGGTGACGACGGTGAGGATAAAATGGCAAAATCTGCGGCCGAGCGGCACCAGAGCGTTCTGGAAGTGGCACAGTTCTATACTGAAGCCTACATGAAGGACATCGACGCCCTGAACATCCGTCATCCTGATGTAATCTGCAAGGCAACTGAGCATATTCCCGACATGATAGATCTTATCAGGCAGATAGAGGCAAACGGCCACACTTATATGGCTGGCGGAAACCTTTATTACGACATTTCGACATATCCCGACTACGGAAAGCTTGCAAACCTGAATCTGGATGAGCTTAAGGCTGGGGCTGGAAAACGAAAGGTTGTTGTTGTAGATGAAAACAAGCGCAATCCCGGTGATTTTGTACTCTGGTTCACCAATTCAAAGTTCAAGGATCAGGCCATGACATGGGACAGTCCGTGGGGTCGCGGTTATCCTGGCTGGCATATTGAATGTTCTGCCATGAGTATGAAATACCTTGGAAAGCATTTTGACATTCACACAGGCGGCATAGACCACATTCCCGTGCATCATACAAACGAAATTGCCCAGAGCGAGGGAAGCTTTTCTGAGGAAGAAAGGGCAAAAGGTCCGTGGGTAAACTACTGGCTCCACAACGAATTCCTGATTCTGGAAGGCGGCAAGATGAGCAAGTCCAGCGGTCATTTCATAACACTGCAGACAAGCCTCCCTGAAGAAACAGGATTTTCGCTTAAGGACAACGGATACGAGCCTTTGGATTACCGCTTTTTCCTTTTGGGCGGACATTACCGTAAGCCTCTTCTTTTCAGCTTTGATGCCCTGGACAGTGCAAAAAACAGCCGTGCAGCCCTGCATGGACGCGTTGCAAAACTGATTGCCCGTGCCAATGGTGATGAAGGACTTGGGCTTACAAAAGAGAATTATAAGGACGTTTTGAGCGGAATTGAATGTGATGCCGAATCCCTTGCAAAATTCCGCGAAGGACTTGAAAACGATCTTGCCACTCCGGTTGCCATGGCCGCAATGCAAAAGGCCGCAGGTGCAAAAGGTGACATAAAGGCCGGTTCCGCATTGGCTTCGATTTTGAAAATGGATGCGGTTTTGAGCCTGGATGTGATAAAGGGTGGTTTTGACGCTCTGGACAAGCAGTCAGCTATAAACGTATCTGCTTCCGGTGCCGGTTCTTCTTCCATCCATGAGGGGGATCCTGAGGCTGCAGAAATCGATGCCCTGGTTATGGAAAGGACAAATGCAAAGAAAAACAGGGATTTTGCCCGTGCAGACCAGATTCGTGATGAACTGACCTCCCGCGGGATTGTGGTCACTGATACGCCAAATGGTCCTGTCTGGGAGCGGAAAAAATAGGACAATTTTATTATAATTGTATGTAACGCAAGAGGAAATGAAGTGTTTATAGATAAGAAAGAGACCGGGGAAATTCACTGTGATGATCCTGATGACTTTAGAAAATTATATGATGCCACGATGCAGCTTCTTTTTAAGGTTGCCTTCCGCGTTGTAAATGATGAGGAAGCGGCCGAAGATCTGGTGCATGACTCGTACATCAAGGCTAACGAAAAGAAACTGGTTTTTCCAAGTCTTGATGATGCAAAGTTCTGGCTTATACGCGTGGTAAAGAATGCTTCCCTGAATTATGCAAAAAGAAAAACAAGGGAGGCAAAGGCATATCATAAGGCCCTCTATGAGGGACGTCAGCAGATGGACGGTGGGGAAGTTGATCTCCTGAAGTCGGAAACAGTGGATAAGGTCAAGGCGGCTCTGGAACTGCTGCCGGAAAAGCTTCGTGAAGTGCTTGTCCTTCGTGAATACGGGGATATGAATTATAAGGAAATTGGCCAGATGCTTGGAATTACCGAAGGAAACGTAAAGGTCCGGGTATTCCGTGCGCGGGAACAGTTAATAAAACTGATAGGAGAAGACGATGTCTACATGTCCTGAAAAAGATATTCATTCAATATATCTCGATAATGAACTGCCGGCTACCTATGTCGCAGAATACGAGGCTCACATTGCAGAATGTCCGGAGTGCAGGAAAAAGCTGGAACAATTGCGCATGATGCACAAGGTTTTTAATGCGGACTCAAAGAACATGGAGCTTTCTGAGCGTGATTTGGAAGACAGTTTTGCACGCCTTCAGGCACGCCTTTCCTATTCAAGACATACAAAGGATGAACGTGTGCTTACGTTTACCCCTAAAAAGGCCGTATATGCCCTTGCCGGAGCCGCCGCTGCATTGGCTGTTTTTGTCCTTCCATCCCAGTTCATGAAGAAATCTGAACCCGCGGCAGAAATGACAGCTCAAGTTCCTCAGGTTGCCCTTGCCAGTAAGGTCTCATATCCGGCAAATGTACCGATTCACATCGACGGAGAACTCAGCCCGGAAACTTTGGAAGAACTCTTTGCCGATGGAGAAGTTGTGGACACCGATGTCGGAACAGGAATGCTCAATACCCAGATTGGAACTATGGGATATGTAAACCCAGGAATTTCAACGGTCGGTATGACGACGGGACAGGCTCAAAACGTTATGGTAGTTAAAATCAACGGGCAGGATGCTGTAATGCTTCAGCCTGTTCAGGGTATACTTGGTGAAGATAAAGTTGAAGAAGACGAGACTTTCTCTGTTGAATTATCATTCGGTCAGTTCCACTTTAAGGCCCAGGGTGGACCAAAGTGATCTTCAATTCTATCAGGGAGTTATGGCGCAGGTCCCCTCTCTTTAGGGTGGGGATCTGGATTTTTTTAATAATAGTGATTCTGTTCTGCATTCCCGTTGCAGGCAAGACAAGCAAGAAAAAGCCCGAAATTACCTCTGTTGTTCCCCCCACAGGTTCGCCGGGGGATCTTGTCGTTATACAGGGAAGTGGTTTTGGGGATACCAAGGAAAACTCATTTGTAGAAATTTCCGGTTCAAAGATTACGACCAGCGGCATAAAGTCATGGTCGGATACAAGAATCGAATTTGTCGTTCCATACAATGTTCAGGACGGTTTGCTCTGTGTGCAGACATCGGCAGGACGTTCTGATCCGAATTTCTTTGCCAATTCAGCAGGCATTCCGGTAACTGTTCGGTCTGACCCAAGGATTTCGCTTCCGGTTTTGGATTCAATCAGCGTGACTTCCGCTTCGGTGGGAGATTCAATTACCTTGATAGGTTCAAATTTCGGGGCGGTAAGGGCTGGTTCCCAGGTATTCTTTACGGCGGATATGGGACAGGAAGTTGGTGTAAACCTTAACAATGACCGTGAGTTTATAGCGGCAAATGATCTGGATTATGATTATGAGTCATGGTCGGACAATGAAATAAAAGTTCGGGTTCCAGACGGAGCCACAACAGGACCGGTTTATGTCAGCACGGACAAGGGAAACTCTCTGCGGCAGCAATTGACTTTAACCGCTCCAGCCGGAAAAAAGACCCTTTCTTCCATGAGGACTTATGTGCTCAAGGTTTCTGCAGACGTTCAAAACAGGGATATAGAACAGGAAAACAGGATTACGCTGTTCATGCCGCGGCCATCCATGTATTATGCACAGCCAAGGGTGTCAGTGGACGAAGTTAATCCGATTCCGCTCATTCAGGATGACCCCTACGACATGATTCATCAGGTGACGTTGACCCCTTCTGCAACAGACCAGATACGGTTCAACCAGAACTATGTCATAAATGCTTATTCAGTTTCTTCCGGAATAGATCCTTCAAAAATCAAGGCTTTCTCGGCAAAGTCACGGCTTTTGTATTCGGTGTACACGGCTCCTGATTCTTGTGTTCCAAGTGATAATGAAAAGGTAAAGGCTCTTGCTCAGGAGATAATAGGAAAAGAAAAGAATCCCTATGCCCAGGCCAAGGCGATTTACGAATACATGATTACGAATTACAAGGTTTCTGATGAACTTAGGACTGGTACAGTGGAAGTTACAGACATGCTTGAGTCCGGTTCCGGAGATGCCTATGATTTTGCAATGCTTTTTGCAGCCCTGTGCCGGAGTGTTGAAATTCCATGTGCCTCAATGGGTGGTATCCTTGTCGATTCAAATTCAAACTGCAGGGCCCACTGGTGGTCAGAGATTTATTTTGAAAAATACGGTTGGTTCCCTGTTGATGTTTCACTTGCAGCCGGTTTGACTTACAGTTCTTTTACGGTGATAGAAAATCCTGTGGAATACTACTTTGGAAATCTTGAGGGACAGCACATTGCATTCAGCAGAAAGGTAAACAGCCTTAAGCCATCGCTATTGAACAGCCGCACGGTATACAGACCCCGCACCTATGCCCTTCAGTCCATCTGGGAGGAAGCCAGCAACGCAACCGCCAGCTACAGCTCCCTGTGGAACGATCCTGTAATAGTCGGCATTTATTGATGCCTTTATAAAAATATTTTTTTCAGATTAAGGAGGAAAGTATGAAAAAGGTATTTGGTTGTGTTGAAGTTATTTTATGCGCGCTTTTTCTGACCGGTCTTGCTTCATGTTCTTCTACAATGCAATATTTCGGTGTAAACGGTGTTATAGTTTCGCATGACGGAGTAACTTACACCGATTCCACGGCAGATTTGGAGATGGATGTTTCTTCCGCTGACAGGACATTCAATTTTACGGCGACTTCCAAACCTGTTGAAAACGGTTATCCGATTAAAATCACAGTCATCAATGAGGATGTCGCTCAGGTTGTTCAGGATGAATTTGATCTTTCGCACTTTACTATTAAGGGACTCAAAACAGGTTACTCGGATATTATCGTAAACTGCGCCGCCTACAATTTTACATTTGTTCTGTATGTAACTGACAGGGCTTCCGGTGTCACAAAGAAAAGCATGGAGGAAAGCCACTTTATCGATTCTACACGCCGCGCAATAGAAAGCGACAAGGCCAAGTATGCCAAAATCAAGGAGGGAACTTATCTTCCCAAAGGCCAGACGGATCCAAAGAAAAAGGACCTCGTAATGATAGTCATAAACGGCGACAAGTGGTATCAGTACAAGAACGGAATCCTTGTCTCTGCATGCGAATACAGGCTTTACGGAAAAGAGATATACCTTAATCCTCTTGAATCAGACGGTCGCCTTATCATCAACTGGAATTCATGGCTCAAGACAGGAAAAGAAGAGGCCAGGGGACAGTTTGTCTATGATGAAAACGCGGGAACCATTGGCTTCATCATTCCTGTGACGCGCTTTAGCTCAAATCCAAGGGCGGATTCTTCATACAATCCCTATGTCTGGTATTCTGCTAAAAATGAAGCGGCACCTGACCTTGCTTCCAGTTCTACAACTACAGCTTCAAGTTCTGCGGGAGGAACTGATACAAAGCCGAGTGTTGCGATAAAGGACGGATATTACCGCTTTATGCTCACCGGAATTGACCAGGGACTTCTGTACGTAAAGTCTGGAAAATGGACAATCTACACTGCCGCAACAGATGAAGCCTGGGAAAACGCATGGTGGGAGGAAAAGTCCAGTGGAACATGCTCATACATCAATTCTGATCCGGTAAAATGGGTGGATCCGTGGATGGATGATGCTGAACCAAAGACCTTGAACGGTCCTACTCTGGTCTGCAAGGGAAAGACAGATACTGTTTACCTTAAGTTTGAAAAAGACAAGAACGGAGACTACTTCCAGATTCTTCCGGCTGATTACCGCCAGACAGGCACCGTTTCTTCCTACGACATGTACGTTTACTGCGGAACTGAAAAGCCTGAGTGCTGTCCTTTCCCGTAATTTGATAAACAATTGGGGGCCGTCCTGTTCTTTTGAGTTTAAGGGCGGTCCGTGTCAATCAAAATAATTTTAGGAGGGAATATGAAAAAGTTCCTTGGAATTGTCACGGCTTTTTTTAGTGTGGCTGTGATTTTTTTTATGGCCTCATGTGCAGGTTTTAAGCAAATCTGGAATCTGAACGGCATTTTGGTTTCCTCAAACGGCCAGATTTACCGCGGAAGCTATGTGGAGGTTCCGCTGGATTTTGCTGCGGGAGAAAATAGTTTTACATTCAATGCGACGTCAGATCCTGTGGACAACGGATATCCTGTGCAGGTTGCCGTGTCGGACCTAGGCATGGTGAGCGTGACACAGAGCGTCTACGATACTTCGCTTTTTACGGTGAACATGAAAAAGAGCGGCTGGGCTCATGTACAGGCATCCTGCGGCGCTTACAAGTTTACTTTTATAGTTTATGCGACAGATGCGGGAAAAGGTCTTACGCTGGAAAAACTCCGCAAGCAGCATGACGATGCCGTAAACGATTATTCAACTACGGTGTATGCACCCGGCAACATCCTTTATTCTGACGGAACCATGACCAAGCCGGGACACTTTAAGAGTTCAAAGACTGCTGTGGCAATAGTGTTTGACGCAGAAAAAAAACTTGTCGTCGCAATTGACGGGGCAAAGGATCTTGTCTGGACTCCAAAGACTTCTTCATCATACAAAAAGGTGTTCACTTTGAGCGACACGGACGGAAGCGGAAACTGGAATATCGTTAAGTCGGCGGACCCCAACGGTTCAGCAAACGCCTCTGTGAATTATCCTGCATTCAATTACGCAAGCACTTACAGTGCCGGAAACTACAGTTCTGGATGGTATCTTCCTTCCGCGGATGAACTTAAGAGCATTTACAGAAACAGCTCAAAAATCAACGAGTCCCTGGCAGCTATGGAGAAGCCGCTTCTTGATACAAGTGCGACATACTGGTCTTCTTCCGTAAAGGTACTTGAAGGCTACGAAGAATTTGCTCTTGGAGTTTTCTTTGCAAACAGCGGAATTGCATCAGGCTGCTATAAGGGAGACAAGCATCTTGTTCTTCCTGTAAGGTCTCTTGCACCTGCAAAACCAGCACAGACATCAGCTGGCTCAGGCACAGGACCTTCAATCTCAACTGGCACAACAGCCTCTGCTGCCGGAACAAAGAGCATAGCCGAATGCACTGTCGGAGATATAGTTTACTCTGACGGAACCGCATCAAGCGCCGCAAACTACAACTCAGCCAAAACTGCCGTTGCGGTTATTTTTGACGCAGAAAACAAGCTCGGTGTTGGCCTTAAGCAAAGCCCGTCTACCCTTACCTGGTCTACAAAAGAGAACGGGACTGCATTCAGGACTCCCTTTGCCACAAGTAAGATTTCTGGAGCCGACAACTGGACTGTCATTCAAAAGGAAGACCCTGATGGCTCTAAAAATGCCTCTGTGAATTATCCTGCGTTCAATTTTGCAAACACATATACAGCCGGAGGTTTTGCAAAGGGCTGGTATCTTCCTGCCGTTAAGGAACTTAACACCCTCCGTGCAAATGTTTCTACGGTAAATGCGTCGATTGCAAAGATAAGCGGTGCGGCATCAATCAAGACGGCTTCCTCTTACTGGTCATCTTCGTCCAACAGCAGGTGGACAAACATCAACGCCCTTAGCAAAAACTTTAAGAGCGGGAATACAGAGGACATCCAGAAGGATAAGGCAAACTATGTTCTGGTAGTCCGCTCCTTTGCAAGTCCTTCAGGCTCTGCTTCCTCCAGCGAAATTCCGGATGGATATTACTATGATGCTTCTACGTCCAAGGTAACCGAATACTGGGAACTCAAGGGCAACACACTCACTCATTATTCCGCATATCACATTGACTACAATAAGTACGAGTCTGGAGTTGCACCGACTTACTATCCCAATGAAGACGGATGGAGACCGACGGAAGCCAGTTTCTGGACAAAGAGCGGAACCAAGCTTGTGGAATATGTCTTTGATGGAGAGGAAAAATCCGAAGAGGCACCTGTTGTCTTCTACACTTACAACAAGAGCGCAAAGACTCTGACTTACACGATGCACAACGAGTGGGAAGGTGACATGACGGGCGACCCGATAAAATACCAGTCCTCTATTCCTGCATTCCCCAGAGGTCTTGAGCCATACACTGAAGAATACATGGGTTATTAAGCCCTAAAACCTGCGGCCAGGCCCAGAGATAACCGTCACCTCTATAGGAGCGGAAATGTCTGACCGTGGGTTTAATTCAGTTTTTCCTTCAGCTGCTGCCTTATTTCCGGAGTGAAGGCACCGTAAGCTATCATGTCCTTCAAGCTGGATACAAGATCCTCAGGAAGATTTCTTATTTCATCTTTGTTCATTTTTAGAATCATCTGAATTAAATTAGCTATATCATCGTCAAGACTCACATCGCCTTCAAAGCGCTGGTAGAATGACTCCTCTATGTCATTCAGATGCTCCATCATGCTTGGGTCCAGGTTCACTTCTATTCCGGTTTTTTCGCAGTAATCCTTGAGAAATGCGTAGGTTTTTTCCGAAACGCAGACAATTCCCTCGGGAATATAACCGTGGCTTAGCCAGTAAGAGTCAAATTCCAGGATGGCTTTTTGGCCTTGAGTCTCAGGATCTGCCTTGAAAGTAATGCCGTCACCCATCGGAGAGTTTTTGTCTATCATGAACAGAACGCCCGGGAAATAGGGGGTGGAATCATCGCTGTCCCTGGTAATTCTTGGAACATGGCCCAGATCCGCAAAAAAGTAGTTTTTGCTGCGCGGAAGTTTTTTTGTTTCTGCCGAAAGCATGGGGTTGTCAGCCTTCAGGTAGTCACTCTCAAAAACTGCGGCTTTGGGGAAATAACATTCTCCGTCGGGGTAGAGTTGTCCGTCCTCAAGCCTGAATATCGGTATTGGATCCGATCTTCTTTTTAAGCCTAGGATTCCAAGTGATGGTGCCGTAATGAATTCAAGACTTAGTGAAAGGCTGATTGCCATCTTGAGTGCGGTGGCTAGAATGTTCTGGTCGTCTTCTTGGGTAAGGCTTCCGGCCTCGTGGTATGGAAAGTAGCGGACAAAGGAAGGATATGCCTTGTTCCCATCCAAGCTTATGCCCTTTTTCTTTGCGTAGACCTCTATTTCCTCAAGTTCATCTTCCAGCACTTTGTCTTTTTGGGTAAGTTCAAGTTGAATGCAGTCCTGCGAAATAAAAGACTCAAAGCGCTTAAGGCTGTTCTGGTTGGGTGGAGGAGGCGTAAGTGCGCTGATGTAGGCTTTTAGTCCCCTGTTTCCGGGATAGGCGGCGATGGCACAGTGCTCACCTATTTTCCCCATGACGGCAATCAGAACCGGCTCTCCAGTTTCAAGTCGGAAGGCAAAAATATCCCTGTCTCCAATTTTTTCCCAGAGAGCGGCCTTTCTGTAGGCAAAAGCCAAATCAAGCAGTTCTTTTGAAATCACGGTTATCCTCCTTAAAAGTCTCCCTTAATATGTTGAAGCCGTATTATGTCAGACTTTCGGGAGGACTGTTTTTTACGGACGAACCACAACCTTAGCGAGGTTTGGATTCTTTGCGATGTCCTTCTTGAG
>DBWR01000005.1 GCA_002309305.1 Treponema sp. UBA1233
GACATATTCGGCAAAAACGACCGCATATTAATTCCCGACGGCGGGGATCCAAAGGGGGAGACTATCGAGGTTGCCGAAAAAAACATAGCATGGTTCCGCTTCCACACGATTGGAAAACAATCCCACGGTTCAAGGCCTGATCTTGGACGCAATGCAAAACTTGCCGCCGCTGACCTTGCGCTAAGGATAAATGACCTGGAGAATTTCTTCAACAAAAAGAATGACTTGTTTGATCCTCCATATTCAACTTTCCAGCCCACAATGCAGTTGAAGAATGTTGAGGGCGTAAACATAATCCCTGGAGACGACGTGTTCTGTGCCGACTGCAGGATAAATCCAGATTACACGCTTGATGAGGTCCGTGCCGAAGTCAAAAAACGCATGAAGGAAATTGAGGAAAAATATGGGGTTACGGTAGAAGTGTCAGAGCTTCAGGCCGAACAGTCACTTCCAACTCCATCTGATGCACCGGTAGTGCTTGAGCTTAAGGATGCGATAGAAAGGGTTCATGGAATAAAGGCAAAAATCATTGGAATCGGTGGCGGAACTGTTGCCGCAGGACTCAGGAACAAAGGATATTACGCGGTTGTGTGGAGCACGATGGACGAGACATGTCATCAGCCAAACGAATATGCCATAGTCAAAAACATCGCTCTGGATGCAATGACCATGGCATACATGGCAAGCCACTGAAAACTCAGGACTTAGCGTATCTTCAGGAATATGCCCAGCAGTGCGATTGAAATCAAAAGCTGAAGCGTAAGGAATTTGATGAGCACTTGAGCGGGAGACCAACCGTGGTTTTTCTTTACATGATCATGGAGCGGGAATCGTACGTTGCTGAAAATGTTTATGTGGAAGAACCTCTTTAAGGCAACCTTTAAAAGTCCCAGTCCTCCGTCAACAAAAATCATGGTGGACGTAACCAGAATCAGGAAGGGGTTTCCGCTCAGCATGACGCAGATGCCGATGTAAAAGCCCAGGGCGCGGGAACCTGCATCTCCCATCAGAACCTTGCTGGGGTATGCGTTGTGCCAGAGGTAGCCCAAAAGGACTCCCGCAAGTGAAAATGTGATTACGGCCCAGGAAGCTCCCTCGGTAAAATGCGGGAAGTAATAGATTATGAGTGATTTTGCCTCGTCAAGGTTTTCGTGTCCGGGGAAAAGCAGGTAGCTTGCTATTTCTGAGTGACCCAGAACAAGATAGAAAATCAGGCCCATTATAATGAGGGCAAATAGGACCAGAGTGGAAGAAAGGCCGTCCACACCGTCCGTGCAGTTTGTCGTGTTTACCGAAGCCCAGAGGACCACAGTGCCCACGATGATGTAAAGCCATGTCGGAATGGGAACCGGATTGGTGACGAAGGGAAGCCAGAAATAAATCTTTCCCGCCGGTGAATATCCCTTGATGATGAAGGCAAGGACAGTTGCGGCCGCTACAGTGACAACAAGGTCAAGGAAGGCCTTAAGGTATTCGCCCCAACCCTTTGAGCTCCTGTCGTCCAAAAAGCCTGTGAGCATCATTATCCAGGTAAGGAAGAGGATGAGGTACTGTGGCAGGGTCAGCGGAACAAGCAGGAAGCAGAGTACCACGAACATTGATATGAAGACGACTCCAGAGCCGGTCGGTTTTCCTTTTGCCGCTTCGGCAGTGAGTGTAAATTCCCGTCCCCTGTCTGACGGAAGGAATCTATAGAATTTTGGAAGGAATTTCCATACGCAAAAAAAGCCAACATAAAGAGCGATGACTATAAGTACAGAATATGACTGAAGAAGTCTGGCAGGTCCCCAGTTGAGCAAGTCGCCAAGATAATATAACATTTTTTACCCCTCTAGCCTTATGGCCTTTAAAAATGTTCTATAATAATGTATATATTATAGCAAAAATGGTCCAATCATTCAAGGCGGGCTCAAGTTTACTGTTTACAAAAGCCCAAAATCAGACGAAAATATAGGTATGGCAAAGAAAAAATTCAAGTTTTTGTTTGATTCTCCGGTTGTGCTTACAATTTGTGCCGTAAGTACCCTAGTGTTCATCTTTGACACCTTTGTCTTTAAGGGAAAGGCGGTTCAAGTGCTCTTTTCATGCCCCATGGCCCACGGAGAAAATGTGTTCAAGTTTTCCAATCCGCTCAATTACCTGAATCTTCTGCTGCATGTATTCGGCTCTTCGGGTGCTCCGGCGTTTTTTGTGAATACGCTTTTGCTTCTTGCAATGGGACCTCAGCTTGAGGAACGTTACGGCTCCCTTATGCTTGGCCTCATGTGCGGAATTGCTGTTTTAGTAACCGGAGTCCTTACCGCATGTCTGGGAATTCAGCCTGTAATGGGAACCATGTGCCTTGTATTCCTGATGATTTTCCTTGCCTCACTTACGACTTTGAGCAAAAACAGCCTTCTTGCCTCGTGGACGGCAGGTCTTGTCATGTTCACGGCATATTCGCTTTATTCTGGTTTCCAGAATCCGGCTGTGGAAAGGGTGGAGGGAGTCAATTCTTTCATCTTCTTCATGCAGAGGAATGTGGTGACTTTCATCAGTATGGCGGGTGGTCTCTGCGGAAGCCTCTTCGGTTTTCTTGCTGCTCCAAAAAAGAGGGCCGCACCAAAGAAAAAGCCTCTTGAAGTTGAAGAAAATGCGTCAGATTCGTCTTACAGCTGGAAAAATCAGGTTGAAGAAACTGTTGTGGCTGAACCGGAAAAAAAGCCTAAGAAAAAGAAGGCCAAATCATCTGATGATGACGAAGTTGTCATCGGTACAATTGAATTATAGTTGAAATCTGACAAAGGGTGGGACATATGAGTGATTTTAAATGCCATTTTTGCGATGAGTGCAACGGAAGGGGATGCATAGGAGAGATGCCCGGCATGGGTGGCCCCAACGAAAGTGCAAATTTCATCTTGAATTTTGACGGATGGCAGGAATACAGGAAAATACCGGAAGAACCTCTTCCCGTACGCATAAGGCTTGCTCCAATGACCGGTGGAGAACAGAACGTCGGTTATGATGATGAGAGGCAGTTTTACTTTGACTTGATTGATGCCTGTGATGAAGCGGGAGTTGAACTTTCAATTGGTGACGGATGTCCGGATGAAAAGCTTTTGTTTGGAATCGAAGCCGTCCAAAACCGCCGCAAGGTTCACCAGGATTTGAAGGCTGCCGTAATAATCAAGCCCTATCCCGACCAGAGGATACTTGAACGCTGTGAATGGGCTTTCCCTGTTGCAGAATGCATCGGAATCGACATAGACAGCTACAACATCGTGACCATGCGCAACCTCGTAAACCTTGAGCAAAAAACTCCGTCCCAGCTAAAGGAGATAAAGAAATTCCTGAATTCAAGGGGAATACCGTTTGCAATCAAGGGGATTTTCTGCGATGCCGACATAGAGATGCTCAGTGAAGTTCATCCAGACATAGCATACGTTTCTAACCACGGTGGCAGGGTGGAAACAAGAAGGGGTAGCACAGCAGAATTCCTTGCCCGCCATTCAAAGGAACTGAAGTCATACAGCGGAGACCTGTGGGTGGACGGAGGAATACGTACTGCCGAACAGGTTCAGACCGCCGCCTTTTACGGTGCATCTACCGTAGGCTTGGGACGTCCTTTTGCAACTGCCGTTTGCCGTGACAGGGAAAATGAAGTAAAACAGATAATGAAAAAACTCTGCACATGGGAGAGATGAAATGCCCTCAGAAAAAAAATACATACTTGCACTGGACCAGGGAACCACATCTTCAAGAGCAATACTGTTCAATTCAAAGGCAAAGAAAATTGCCAGCGTACAGCAGGAATTCACACAGTATTTTCCAAAGCCGGGTTGGGTGGAGCATGATGCAAATGAACTTTTCCTCTGTCAGCTCACTGTTGCCCAGGATGCAATCAAAAAGGCAAAAATCAGGCCGGAACAAATAGCGGCAATAGGAATAACCAACCAGAGGGAAACCGTCGTTCTGTGGGACAAAAAGACAGGAGAGCCGGTTGCACACGCAATAGTATGGCAGTGCAGGCGTACAGCGGACAAGGCCTTAAAGCTAAAGCAGAAACACTCTGCCATGATTCAAAAAAAGACGGGGCTGATTCCCGACGCATATTTCAGCGCCACAAAAATACAGTGGCTTTTGGACAATGTTCCCGGAGCAAGGAAAAAGGCTGAAAAAGGAAACCTTCTTGCGGGGACAATCGACACATGGCTTGTGTGGAAGCTGACCGGCGGCAAGGTTCACGTAACCGACTATACCAACGCAAGCCGGACGATGCTCTTCAACATACATACCCTGCAGTGGGATGACGAACTTTTGAAGCTGATGAACATTCCAAAATCCATTCTTCCTGAGGTAAGGGATTCTTCATGCGTCTATGGTGTTACGGACAAGAATACATGCGGTTTTGAGATTCCAATTGCATCATGCATAGGAGACCAGCAGGCCGCTTTGTTCGGACAGGGATGCTTTAAGAAGGGCGACGTAAAGACAACCTACGGTACCGGCTGCTTCATGCTGATGAATACAGGTTCAAATCCAATTGAATCAAAAAACGGACTCCTTACTACAATCGCAATAGGCATGGACGGAAAGGTTCAGTACGCTCTGGAAGGTTCAGTCTTTATGGGTGGGGCTACAATCAAATGGCTACGTGACCAGCTTGGAATAATCCACAGTGCCCATGAATGTGACCTTCTTGCCGAATCAGTTCCTGATGCAAACGGAGTATATCTTGTTCCTGCATTTACAGGCCTTGGCACTCCATACTGGGACCCTTATGCCCGTGGAATCCTGATCGGTCTTACTCGTGGAGTAAACAAGGCCCACATCTGCCGTGCCACATTGGAGGCCATTTCGTTTCAGGTAAAGGATTTGATTGAATGCATGGCGGCTGATGCCAAAATCAAGATCAAGGAAGTAAAGGTAGACGGAGGAGCCTGTGTCAGCAACGTGATGATGCAGTTCCAGTCCGATATCCTGAACCGCCCTGTATTCAGGCCAAAGAATGTCGAAACCACAGCCCTGGGAGCCGCATTTTGTGCAGGCCTTGCAATTGGAATGTGGAAGGACAAGAACGAAATACTGGAAGTTGCCGCAACAGAAAAAATATTTACTCCAGTTATGACACCGGAAAAAAGAAAATCGATTTATAAATTATGGAAAAAAGCCGTGGAACGCAGCAAGAACTGGGACGAACCACGGCCATAAGTTTAAGCTATTTCGCAGATCCAGCCTTCGGGGGCCTTTTCGGTTCCCATCTGGATGCCTGTGAGTGTTTCACGCAGCTTTCCGAGCACAGGACCGATGTCATCCATTCCGGATGGAACCAGTATGTCCTTTCCGTGATCAGAAATCTTTCCGATTGGAGAGATGACAGCGGCAGTTCCACAAAGACCAATCTCAGCAAAATCAGCAAGTTCAGCCTTGTTTACCTGTCTTTCCTCAACTTCCATGTGAAGGTACTCTTTTGCAACAACCAGAAGGGATCTTCTTGTAATTGAAGGAAGGATGCTGTTTGACTTTGGTGTAACAAGCTTTCCGTCTTTTGTAACAAGAAGGATGTTTGCGCCACCTGTTTCTTCAAGATATGTGTGGGTAGCAGGATCCGTGTAGATGTTTTCTGCATATCCGTTTTTGTGTGCGTCAACGATGTTGTGGAGGCTCATCGCATAGTTCAATCCGGCCTTGATGTCTCCGGTTCCATGTGGAGCGGCACGGTCAAGGTCAGAGATGCGTACGGTAATCGGCTTTACGCCACCCTTGAAATAAGGACCTACTGGAGTAACCAGAATCCTGAACTGATATTCATCGGCAGGTTTAACACCGATAACGGCATTTGAACCGAACATATACGGGCGGATGTAGAGGGTTGCCCCTGAGCCATACGGTGGAACAAAATCAATGTTCGCCTTGACTGTATCGACTACAGCCTTGATAAAGCGATCCTTGGGGAATACAGGCATCTCCAGCCTTTCGCAGGAATCCTTCATTCTGTCTGCGTTAAGATCCGGGCGGAAGCATACAATCTTGCCGTCTGCCGTTGTATATGCCTTGAGGCCCTCAAAGCATGTCTGAGCATACTGCAATACTCCCGCACATTCGCTGATAGTGACGGTATGGTCGGAAGTAAGAGTTCCTTCATCCCATGCACCGTTTTTGAAACAAGACACAAAGCTTTTGTGCGTCTCCATGTAACCAAAAGGCAAGTTGCCCCAATCAAGATTTTGTGTTCCCATATTCATTACCTCTTAAATCTCTACTGTATCACTAAACAGGGTATTGTGCAAGAGTAGGAAAATGAGTCTTTTGGGGTGATTTTCAATTGTCCTTTACAAATTGAATGAAAATGCCGATAAAAGATAAGGGACTTTTTATTTTTTGTTTTGTTTAATAAGGACGGTGATGGACCATGCTGATACAGACACGGTTTTCTGGACAAACTCAATATCTGCTTAAGAAACAGTACGCTATTTCTGCGGAAGAAAATATAATTTGTGGTATATGGATTCACGTAAGGCGAAGAGGCTTTGTCTTTACCGACAAGGGCTTTTACTGGAATCTTCCGACTTCAATCATAAATTCATCGGGAAGGCAGGAGGTTCAGGTTCCTTCCAACATTCTCACGGAAAACAGCGGAAGGCTAAAGGTTGCCATACTCCATAAGGAAAATCTGAGCCATACCAATCACTCGGTTGAATACCTTCAGTTTTCTACGGACATGGGGCGTGTTCAAATTAAGCTCGCTCCAATTACCACCGATGACGCTTCCATTTTGCGCAGGATTTTTATTGAATACGCGGCCAGGGGGAAATTTCCCTACGACAACTTGAAGCAGTCTCCTCTAGAATCCCTTGCAATGACGGCAAACGGTCTTGTTGATTTCTTCCAGGCAACATTCAGCGGGTACAAAAAGGAAAAGGTTGAAAAGGAAGACAAGCCGGAAGATGAAGACAAGCCTCAGATGATTTCCGTTGGCAGGAGTCATGCGGTTTCTGACGTAAAATCATATTTCTCTGCCAGGGTAAGGCGCCAGATAACTCCAGCCAGTGTCTTTAAAAACATAATGCGTTATGTCGGTGACATTATTGCAGACATACTTTTCTTTGTCGGACTGACAATATCCGTAAAGCCGATTCTGCTTTTTCAAAATACATTCAAGGCTCACAACATCATTTCGGATTTCTTTTATAAAATCGGTTCAATGCTGTTCTGCTTTGACACAACTTCAAGCATAAAACTTGGAGATATAGAGCTTCAGCATTCGATTGTTGAATCCATCTTGTACAGGCGGAATTCACTTTTTGCACTGCTTTTCATTCTGTACATTTTGATAAGGCTGTCCGTGATTTTGATTTCATGCAAACCCGGAGAAAAGGCATTTCCGATTATCCTTCTTGTTGCGACAATACCGCTTACACTGCTGATTCCAAATCACTTCCCGCTGTTCCTGATTCTCTGCCTCATCATCTATATCCTGATTCAAATTGGTCTGGACATGGATTGGGTGCACTTGTTCAGCAAGATAGTTGTGTCCGGAATCCTGATGTGTATGGTGTTCTATTTCCTGCACCTGTTCAATTATCCCAACTTCATTGAATACATGGGAGTCCTTGTACAGATGCTTTCGTTAAAATCAGGAATATAATCCTATTTCGTTACGTTGAACTTAAAGAAGAGAACGTCTCCATCCTGAACGACATATTCCTTGCCTTCCTGACGGTATTTTCCGGCTTCCTTGATTTTTGCTTCGGTGCCGTACTGCCTCAGGTCATCAACAGTGTATGCCTCCGCCTTGATGAAGCCCTTTTCAAAATCGGTGTGGATTACGCCCGCAGCCTGTGGTGCCTTGTCTCCCGCATGAATTGTCCATGCACGGCATTCATCAGGACCGCCAGTAAAGAATGTCCTCAATCCCATAAGGTGATATACTGTACGTGACAAAACTGTGAGTCCGCTTTCCTTTAGGCCAACGCTGTCCATAAAATCGCGCCTGTCGTTTTCATCAGTAACATCAGAAAGGTCTGATTCAAATTTTCCACAGATTACGATTACTTCAGATTTTTGCTCCTCAGCAATTTTCCTTACGGTTTCCACATATTTGTTTGTTCCAGCCTGAATCGTGTCTTCATCAATGTTGCATACATAAACCTGTGGTTTAATCGTCAGAAGGTGCAGGTCATAGATGGCCTCACGCTCTTCGTCGCTAAGGTCTGCCATGCGGGCACATTTTCCGTCGGTCAGGAGCGGTTTGATTTTTGCAATTGCACTGTTGTATGGGGCAAGCCTTTTTTCCTCTTCCTTTCCCAATGCACGGATCTGCTTTGTGATTTTTTCCTGCCTCTTGTTGATTGTATCCAGGTCTGCCTGTGCAAGCTCAAAGTCGATTGTAAGGATGTCGCTTTCAGGGTCAATTGGAGCGTCCGTCTTTGCATCGTCCCTTACATGCTGGATGTCGGGATTGTCAAAACATCGTACTACGTGTGCAATTACTGTTGTCTCGCGGATGTTTGCAAGAAACTGGTTTCCAAGACCTTCACCCTTGCTTGCTCCCTTTATCAAACCTGCAATGTCAACAAAGTCAACACTGGCTGGGATTTTCTTCTTAGGATTGAATACGGATGCCATAAAATCGAGCCTTTCGTCAGGAAGGTCTACGACACCGATGTTAGGGTCTATCGTACAGAACGGGTAGTTTTCAGCAGAAGCCGGTGCCTTGGTCAAAGCACTGAAAATAGTCGATTTC
This sequence comes from Treponema sp. UBA1233, assembly GCA_002309305.1. Classification (GTDB taxonomy): domain Bacteria; phylum Spirochaetota; class Spirochaetia; order Treponematales; family Treponemataceae; genus Treponema_D. Next base: position 8,726 of record DBWR01000005.1, read on the forward strand.
CCAACATTAGGGAGTCCTACAATACCACAAGTCAATTTCATGTTATTATCCTCAGAAACAAATTATACAATTATTATAGTGAATTTTGCTAATTTATGGAACAGGCTTGACAAAACAAAATGCTTGCTTATTCATAAAACTGTGGTATAATGAAAAAAGAGTACCGAGCAAAATCGGTCAAGGAGGTTTAATGGCTAAACAGCAGAGGACATGGGGAATCTTTATCATTCAGCTTTCCCTTGCAATTTATCTGGTCGTAACAGGACTTTTCTTGGTTACATCAAAGTTAGGCGTATCAATTTCTTCAACTGAAGTTGGACAGCTTCTTTCTGTATTCCCGGGATCTGTAAAGCAAATCTTCAGCATCATTCTTGGAATAATACTGATTATCTGTGGTGCCTGTTTCCTTATCAAGGCATTGGGAAAAGATCTTGGAAAATTTGATGATGTATTCAAGTTCGTGACACTGATTATCTGGATTGTTGTAACTGTTGTTGCACTGGTAAATTATGCCAAAGATGGTGATTTCAAATCAACTGGAGGCATTTTCCACTGGCTTTTGGCTCTTGCTAAGAACGGTCTTATTATCGGTGGCATCATGACAATCAAGAAGGGCGAGTAATAATTCCCCTCTGCTTATATAACCGGATTCGCGCTTGTGGGTCCGGTTATTCGTGCGGCGGGGTTGGTGATTTTTTTTGAATTTTCATTGAACTGAGTTAACAAATCCTTTTCCAGCGGCTTGTAAAGAAGCTCCTTTTCCAGATGCAGAAATGCGGTGCGGCTTATGTTGGATGCTCCGTAACGTGCGATGTTGTCCGTGTATACCTGACTGTCAATAAGTTTTCCACCACACTCCAAAAAACTTCGTGCAAAAACTGCAAATGCTGCCTTAGATGAATTATCCTTTTTTGTAAACATGCTTTCGCCAAAGAATACCGAGCCAATCAATACACCGTAAAGTCCTCCGGCAAGTTCCCCATCCTGCCATGCCTCAATACTGTGAGCATATCCCTTTTTGTGAAAGTCTGTATATGCATGAATCATCTGCTGTCCAATCCATGAACCGTTCTGTCCCTTTCTTTCAACATTACGGCATTCTTCCATAACGCGGGTAAATGCTTTGTCCATTGTAAAGGTATACGGACAGTGCTTTAAAAAGCGGTCTATGCTTTTGGGTATGTGGAGCTTTTCCATCTGGAGGCAAAACCTTATGTGCGGATTGTAGAAAATCACAGGCTCGCCCTCGTCTTCGTTGTACCATGGGAAAGACCCCTGCATGTAAGCCGAATACAAAAGCTGAAGAGGAAGAGTTTCAATAATAAGGGTAATGTCGGGGTATTCCGGTAAAAAAACTCCGGGACGAGGAAAGGGAAGTATGACTTCGGGATTAAGAAAGTCTAGAGGGAGGTTGCTGTACAATTTGAATACATCGGCATTGTTCTCCAAAACTTTTATTCTCCGCCTTTAATTGAAATGTCAAAAATGATTTTTCCATCCTGAGCCTTTGCAATAACTTTGCCACCGGAATTTAGTTTTCCAAAAAGTATTTCGTCTACAAGTGGACTTGCAATTTCATCTTCCACAACACGCTCAACATTTCTGGCTCCATACTCACGGCTGTAGCCTTTTTCTGCAATAAGAAGAAGGGCTGATTTGTCTGCACTAAGTTTTATCTTTTTAGGAGCAAGCCTTTCTGCGATTTTGGAGACTGCTTTTTTTGCAATTCCTTCTACGATTTTTGGAGGAAGATGCTTGAATGGAATTATCGCATCCAGCCTGTTTCTGAATTCAGGAGAAAACTGTTCTTCAACGGCATGTTTTAATGTTGCTTCGTCGTCATTGCTTTGTGACATGTTTGCAAATCCAACTGACCCTTTTTCCATGTCACGTGCACCGGCATTGCTTGTCATGATGATGATGCAGTTCCTGAAATCTGATTTCATTCCATGATTGTCGGTGAGTGTTCCGTAATCAAATATCTGCAAAAGAACATTGAATATGTCCGGGTGAGCCTTTTCTATTTCGTCAAACAGGATTACAGAATGATTTTCCTTGCGGACGGCTTTTGTAAGCAATCCACTGTCATCAAATCCAACGTATCCTGGAGGGGAGCCTATCAGACGGCTTACTGTATGCTTTTCCTGGTACTCGCTCATGTCAAAACGGATTAGAGGTTCATTTAAAGTTTTTGCAAGTACTTTGGCAAGCTCTGTTTTGCCTACACCAGTTGGACCCACAAACAAAAATGAACATTCGGGTTTTTCCGGATTTCCCAAACCTGAACGGGCTTTTTTTACGGCTGTGCATGTTTTTTCTATTGCCTGTTCCTGTCCCAAAACTTGGGCGCTCAAAGTCTCTTTTAAATCAAAAAGATTCTTCTTTTCATCGCTGGTAAGGTTTTCAAGAGGAATGTTTGTAAGTGCAGACGTGACCTTTTTTATTACGTCGGGATTTACGGTCTTTTTTTCGTCAGTTGAATGGAGCTTTAGGTATGAGCCAGCTTCATCAATCAAATCAATTGCCTTGTCGGGAAGCCTTCTGTCCGTGATGAATTGAATTGATAAATCTACTGCAGTTTCAAGTGCGTCTTTGGTGTACTTGACTTTGTGGTAGGACTCATAGCGTGGTGCAATTCCCTTGAGTATCTTTATGGTTTCGTCACGTGTGGGTTCTATTATGTCAACCTTTTGAAAACGTCTGGACAGGGCACGGTCTTTTTCAAATGTTTTTGAATATTCTTCAAATGTAGTGCTTCCAATGCAGCGTACAGTATCGTCGGCTAAAAGTGGCTTTAAGATGTTGGCTCCGTCAAGTGTGCTTCGGTCTGCCGTACCAGAACCAACAAGAGTGTGTATTTCGTCGATGAATAAAATCGCCTTTTTCTTTTTTTGAATTTCTGAAACAATACGCTTGAGCCTGTCTTCAAATTCTCCGCGGTATTTGGTTCCCGCAACTATTGCACCCATTTCAATTGAATAGATGGAAAAGTCCTTTAACAAATCTGGAACATTACACTGGACAATCATCGAGGCAAGTCCCTGTGTTACTGCTGTTTTTCCGACACCTGCATCACCCACATGAAGAGGATTGTTCTTTGTCCTGCGGCATAAAATCTGTATTGTCCTGTCTATTTCCTTTTCACGTCCAACCAATTTGTCGAATTTTCCTTCACGGGCAAGCTGGGTCAAATCAGTCGCATATTTTTTCAAATAGGATTTTTCTTCCTGTTCATCTTCTGAGGAACCGGAAACAAATTCAACATCATCTTCCTGTGTACTGGACTCATGAATATTACCTGTCCGGTAAATGGAAACTTTTTCCAAAAGTTGGAGTTCATTTATTCCGTTTTTTCTAAGGAAATATGAGCAGTAGAGGTTTTGTTCGTAAAACATTGCAACAAGAATGTCCAATGTGCCAATTGATTTTTTGTCTGCGTTTGAACAGTGTATGGCGGCCTGGTCTATTACTTCGTTGAAGCCTTCTGTTATTTCGGGCTCATAGTCTTTGTCTCTGTTCATGACAAGTATTTTTTCGCTTATATATTTTTCCGCATCTTTTTTAATCTTGTCGGGATTAGAATCACACAGTCGGATAACTTCTGTTACATCCTGATCAAAAAGTAGGGCGGCAAGAAGGTGCTCAGGTGTTACAAATTCATGATGGTTCTTTAGAGCCGTGTTGTAAGCTGAGTCTATGCATTTTCTTAGTTTTTTGTCAATTTCCATTTTTCATTCCCATAAAAAATTACGCCTTGTTTACCAGGCATTGAAGGGGAAATCCTTCTTTGCGTGCAAGGTTCATCGTCATTTTTGCCCTTGTAATTGCAATGTCATACGGATATATTCCCGCAGTTCCCATTCCGGCTTTGTGTACAATTTCCATTATGACTACGGCTTCTGCACTTGATTTGTGAAATACGGTTTCAAGAACATGAACAACAAATTCTTTTGTAGTGTAATCATCGTTCATCAAAATAACCTTGTATTCTGAGGGTGGCTCAACTGTGGTTTCCTGAATTGCAGAAACTCCGTATTCGTTTTCATCGTCAAATTCCATTTTTCTTTAATCCTTCCCAAGACATCCTTTTAAACGGCCAGGGTTCTATTTCAAGCTGTCTGAACAAATCCTTTAAGCAAATGAAATTCACGCTTTTGAATTTTGGCTGATCCATCCATGGAGATTTTTTTCTTGAGTCTTCCATGATGTACGTGCAGTTGGGATCCAGCTTTTCAATTATAACACCACCATTGTTGTAAATCAATTTGAACAAATCAATCTTTTGGTTGTAATCCCTTTTGCTGGATACGACCAGTTTGTATCTGCCCTTTAATTTTGTGGTTTGAGGGGCGGGATTCTTTTTGTAGAACAGTTCTCGAATCTGTGATTCAATTGATTTCTTGTATGCGTTGATGTTCCTTCTTTCTATGTCCTGTGCAACTGAACGGAGAGCAAAGAAATTGAATGCAAGAAATTCTGAAATGTGCATTTTTTTTGCCTCGCACATCTTTTTTACAAGAAGCATCGTCATTTCCGCATCATCTGAACTTTTATGTGCGGTTAACATGTCAGTTTTGATGTTGTAGAATTTGAGCCATGCGCTAAGTCCATTGTGGGCATTGTTCATGCGGTCTGCAATTATTCTTGAGTCGTATGCCCTAAAGTCAAATTGAGGTAAATTAAAATGGTTGAATGCACAAACCAAAAAGTCAATGTCGTTTTCAACAGCAAATCCGATTGACTTTCTGTGTAGTGCAGTGAGAAGGTTTTTTATTCTGTCATAATAAAATGAAAAATCAGGTTGTGACAAAAAATACTCTTTTGGATATGCAAGACAACATTTGGATTTTGGATCAAACAAAACAGGTTCAAATTCAGATTGTGGATTCATCACGATATCTTCTTTTTCGAGTATGGTAAAATTCTGATCGCAGATGACATAACCGAATGAACAGATGTGTCCGTCGCCACCTACGCTGTTGGAACTTTCTATGTCAAAAAAGATATATGATTCTTCCATTTTTAATGCCCTAAAGACGTTTTCCGTTTAACTCTCCGGGTACGCTAATCGGGTATTCTCCAGTAAAACATCCCCTGCAAAAACCGCATTCCTCAGGATTGCATTGACGGCATGCTTCCATTAAACCTTCCGGGGAAATAAAGCTTAGGGAATCTGCTCCGATTTCCTTGCAAATCTCTTCTTCATTGTGGTTGCTGGAAATCAATTCTGCTCTGGTTGGAGTGTTGATTCCAAAATAACATGGATATTTAACCGGTGGTGATGAAATCCTGAAGTGAACTTCCTTTGCACCAGCCCTGCGTAAAATCTGGACAAGGCGTTTGCTTGTAGTGCCGCGTACGATTGAATCATCAATTACAATGACACGCTTGCCGTTTACAACAGACCGAACAGCATTAAGCTTTACAAAAACCATGTTCTCCCTTTCTTTTTGGGTAGGCGCAATAAATGTGCGGCCGATATATTTGTTCTTGATTATTCCGCTTGCATAAGGGATGCCTGTCTTTTTTGAATATCCCAAAGCTGCTCCAACACCGCTGTCAGGAACTCCGATTACAACATCAGCTGCCACTGGATTTTCCGCCGCAAGTATTTCACCCATTTTCTCTCGTGCTTCTGTTACGGAAATTGAATCAATCACGCTGTCGGGACGTGCAAAATAAATGTATTCAAAAACACAAGTTTGTTTTGAGGTATGTTCTCCAAATTCAAATGAAAGGACACCGTCTTCGTTAATGATTACAATTTCGCCCGGGTGAATGTCACGGATATAAGTTCCGTTTACTGCATCGATGGCACAACTTTCGCTTGCAAGTATCCATCCGTTTTCTACCTGACCAAGACAAAGTGGACGTATTCCGTTTGGATCCCTTGCTCCAATAAGAGATTTTTCCGTCATGACAACAAGGGCAAAACTTCCCTTGATAACCTGAATCGTATCTGTCAAGGAACGTTCAAGTCCCTTTTTGTAACTGCGTGCAATCAGTTTGACGATTATCTCCGTGTCGCTGGAAGAAAGAAAAGTGCATCCTGAATCCTCAAGCATTTCACGAAGCTGTTCTGAATTGACAAGCTGGCCGTTGTGTGCAAGTGCAATTGCTCCAAGCTTTGATTTTTGAAGCATGGGCTGTGCATTTTCCAGTGACATGCTGCCTTGAGTTGCGTAGCGAACATGACCACATGCTATATGGCCTTTAAGTGATGTAAGGTTTTCCTTGTTAAAGACTTCCGCACAAGTTCCAAGTTCTTTGTGCATTTTGATTTCATTTCCATCGCTAACTGCGATTCCTGCACTGTCCTGTCCCCTGTGCTGCAAGGAATACAGTGAGAAATAGGCCATGCTTGCGGCTTTTGTCTCATCTGTTTTTTCATTCAGATAAATACCTACGACTCCACATTCATCATGCAATTTGTCTTCGTTCATGGCTCCCCTCACTGTTCAGTTGGATTAAAATGTATATCCTGTTCCGCCGTTTTGTTCAGCCTGAGCAGAAAGGTTTTTGCGGAATTCCAAGAGTTTTTGCTTTAGTTCCGGATATTTTACTGCAAGGATTTCGATTGCAAGATATGCGGCATTTTTTGCATTGTTGATTCCGACACTGGCAACAGGAATCTGAGGCGGCATCTGTACGACAGAAAGGAGTGCGTCCATTCCCCCAAGACCGTTTGAGACACCCGGAGTTACACACTCAAGAGGTACTCCCACAACTGGAAGTACCGTGTTTCCTGCGATTACACCTGGAAGTGCGGCACTTAAACCTGCACCTGCAATGATGCATTCAAAACCTTCGTCTTCGATTTGATGAATGGTTTTTACGAGGAGTGCTCCTGCGCGATGAGCTGAAATGATGAATGCCTTGTATTCAACACCAAATTCGGTGAGTACTTCGGCGGCCTTTTTCATAGTCTGACTGTCGGATTTAGATCCAAAAAATATTGCAACCTTCATGCCCACAGTCTAGCATAAAAAGCTAGAATTTTCAACTAGAGGCTGTCATAGAGGTCGGAAATCTTCTGCATTTCCTGGTCGCGGTTTTTCCACCATGAGCTTGACCACACTCTGAACAGCTTCCATCCCCTTGACTCAAGATACTTCTGCCTGTGGTAATCGCGGTTTCTTGAAGTGTCCGGTCGCGTATAAAGATGGGAGTCGCATTCAAGTCCAAGAACAAAACGTCCTTCCTTTTTCAGGGCAAAATCAATGCTGTAACCTCCAATTCCTACATCGCGCTGGAATTCAATTCCTTCCTGAGAAAGTGCGTCTGCAATTGAATCAAGATATTCCTTCTGTGTCTGTGTTTCGTCTTCGCTAACTGTATTATCGCTGTCATCAGGAGAAAGTGAAAGCAAAATGTGCCTTGCCTCTTCCTTTTTGTTCATGCTGACTGCTTGAGTATATTCAAGATATTTCTTGAGTACAGCTGGTCCAGGGTTCTTTGTGTTCTGAACATTAAGTTCTGACGGATCAAAACTTGTAACGACATGAACCTGTCTTTTTGCACGACTGATTGCAACATTAAGGCGGTTTTCTCCACCAGCCTGATTAAGCCATCCGAAGTTCTGGATGAATTTTCCTTCCTTGTTTTTTGCATAACCGATGGAGAAGATGATGATGTCGCGTTCGTCTCCCTGTACGTTTTCTATGTTCTTTACAAAGAGTCCGATGTCCTCTCCGTCCTTTGTCCTCTGCATTTCTGTTCGTACCTTGTCTGCAAACTCAAAATCCTGGGCGCATTCCTTGTCGATAAGGTCTTCGATTAAATCACGCTGGCTTGTGTTGAATGTTATGATGCCTATTGTCTCGTTGTTCTTCCTGTTTACAAAAATGTCCTTCAAAAGTCCAACGATGAATTCTGCTTCCGCCATGTTCCTTCGCTTGTCCCATACAGCGTTTTCAATGCGGTGAACTTGGATAGGCCTTTCTTCGCTTTCACAGATGTTTGGGGAAACATAAAGCTGTGCATTGTAGAATGCGTAGTTTGAAAAAGCGATGAGTTCTTCAAACTGTGAGCGGTAATGGAAGTTGAGAAGGGTATTGTCGTATCTGTATTTTGCAAGATCCAAGAGGCTTTCTTCTTCCAGTGCGGCAGAGATTTCCTCGTCTTCGTCAAGATCGTCTTCGTCGAATGTGATGCGTCCTGTTCCAAGACTGGAAGGCCTAAGCTGTTTCTGGTCTCCGGCAACAATGACTTTCTTTGCGCGTAAAATTGAAGGCAAGCCTTTTTCGACATACATCTGGGATGCCTCGTCAAATACAAGGAGGTCAAATACACCAATCTGTAATGGGATGATTTCAGATACAACTTCCGGAGTCAAAAGCCAGATCTTTATTCCCTTAAAAAGCTCAAAGTCAAATTTGCTGATGAATTTGTTTACGCTCATCTTTCGTTTTGATTCTATTGCACGAAGGATTTCGTTCTTGCGTTTGGATTCCGTCAGCATTCCAATGCTCTGGTATAACGTGCGCTTAAGGTTGTCGCGTGTAATCTTTGTCTTGTTCTGGATGTCCTGGCTCACGTTGCGTATGATGTTGGGGAAGTTGTTGATTGTCATCATCGAGTCGCGGTGGGTTGTTTCAAATTCCATCAGGTGCTTGTAAAGGAGGTACTGCATGACTTCCTTGTTTGCATTCATAAGTGAATTGTCGCACTGTCTTTGTACCGCCAGCATGAAAGTGAAATAGGACTTTTCTTCCGGAGAATGTGAATCGTAAAGCGGTTTGAGCTCATAGTATTTTGAATATTGTTCTACACCCGCAATGAATTCTTCAGGTTTTTGAATGATTGCCTTTGCGTTCTGCGGAATCTGTGCGTCAAAGTAATTGGCAGCAAATTCCCTGACAGCCTTTTTGGTTTTTCCGCCGGTAAATAGTTTTGCAATCGCATTCTTTTTGTTGTATTCGTCAACTTGAGGTTTTAATCCCTGCCACTGTAACATCAGCTGCTGGATGTCAAAGTCGGTAAGGTTGTTCTTCATCTTGGAAAGAAGCGGAAAAGCCTTGTTCAGTGAAGTAAAGGTATCGGTCTGTTCGATTATGTCTTCATCAGAAAAAGTTGTTGAGCATTTTAAGAGGGTGGGGTAGGTGTAATGAAGTACATCTTCGCCCGCATTTTGCAGGAAGAACTGCTGGCGTTCAAAATTGGCCGTTTCGGTAAGGTTTATTTTTGGACATTTCAAGTAAAGCTTGTAAGGTTCAATTTCAAATGAATCAGGTGTGTACAATTCGCGTGATACTTTTTCCAGAGCATCAAGCTGTGTTTCAATGTCAGCGGAAATTGTTGCGGATGATTTTTCGGGTGTGTTTTTGCCAGCCTGCATGTGGACAATGTCCGTCATCTGCTGGTAGAACAAGTTCTTGTTGTTTACGTCATCAATTATGAGCGCATATTTTGAAAGTTCTCCAAGACGTGAATATACGACATCAAGGGCAGTTTTCTTTTCTGAAACCATGAGAACGGTTTTTCCGGAAAGTGCCGCCTGAGAAATCAAGCTGGTGATTGTCTGTGATTTTCCGGTTCCAGGAGGGCCTTCCATTACAAGCTCGTCGCTTATGTTGATTTGGTTCAGAACTTTTTCCTGGGAGCTGTTCAAGTCGTTGATGTAAGAAATGTTGTTTTCCTGAATGGGAATTTCTTTTTTTACTTCAGTCTCTTCATCCGTCTGGTCAGAAAGAAGGTCATTGAGCAGAGTGTTGATTATTCCGCCTTCTGCAATCTGCTGGAAATCCTTTTGAATTGAAGATGAACAGATCGGGAAATTTCCGAGCACGATGGTGTTGTCAAGATGCATTTCTCCAGGTTTGTATGATGGGAAAGTATCTGCAGTGTAATCCTTGAATGCATGAAGCTCATTTTCTGTCTCAGGAATTTCAATTTCCAAATCGCAGTTCTTAAAGAAAACGCTGATGTTGTCAAAGAAAGAATCCCGTGCGTTGTCTTCCAGTGCTTCGGGCGGTAGGGCTTTGTTTATGTTTGCGGTCTTGTAATATGCGAGTATGAGTGTGGTGTTGTAAAGGATGTCCCTTGAACGGTCAAGTGAAAGCTTGATGCTTGCCGGAGACCTTTCTTCGTTAACAGGAAAGAGAGCCAAGGGTGCCCTTATTTCAAAACCACCTTCGCCTGCAAGTTTTCCCTTTACAAATGGATAAGCGATGAAGAGGTTGTTCTGTCCTTTTTCACGCAGCATTCTGGAATTTGCACGCAAAAGAGAAATAACCTTTTTCATTGTTGATTCATCTTTTGAATTGCAAATCTCCACCTTTTTGCCGGGGCCAAGAATTATGTCGCGCGGATCTGATTCAGAATTGAACAGGTCAACAGCATATTTGCTCTGGATTTTTGGCATGTAAAGAAGATGGTTTCTTTTGTTGATGTTTACGAGTTTCTTTTCAAGTTCCTTGAGGGTTTCCAAAACGGATTTGTTGATTGAAACCTTGAGGAATCCTCCGCCCTGAACGTTTCTTTCATGGCGGTTGATTACGCGCAAAAACTGTTCGCCGTAGTTGTCGATGAATGCCTTTCCCACCCCCGGAATGCTTTCCAAGTCAGAAAGCTTTACAGGAACCAGTCTTGCCATTTCGTGCAAAACTTCGTCATTACACACGGATGGAGTCCTTTCTGATTCCGCCGTATCCTTGATATGCTGTCGTAAAGCAACAAGCGCCTGATATAATTCCTGATCTTCTGCCATTTTTGCACTCCTTTTCTATTAACGATTAACGATTTTTTTCAAAAAGCGAAAGCACTTCTTTTTTGAATTGATTTCCCCTGTCAAATTCATTGGAGAAAAGTCCGAATGAAGTTGCACCCGGAGAGAATACTACAGGAATTGCCCCTTCTGATTTTGAATATCCATAAGCCTTTTCTGCATCTTCCTGAATCAATTCCGTCTTTAGTATGCCGAGCAATGCTCCCAGAGAATTGTAGGGTCCCTTGTACGGAATGTTTTCCTGATTCAGGCGTAGGATTAATTTGTCCGTTGCAGTGCCTTCAAGCAAAAAGATTTTCCGCGGCTTGTATTGGCTCCCCTTTTTTCCTGACAGGGTTTGAATCAGCGGCTCAAAGTCAAGGTTCTTGTCCGTACCACCGCAAATCAAGACGACATTGTTGTCAAATGCCTGAACCGCAGCCGCACATGCTTCTGGAACTGTTGCGCATGTATCGTTGTAAAAAGCAAGCTCTATTTTGTTGAAAGGAATAACCGCATCATAAAAATGTTCAAGGCGGTGTGGAACTCCCTTCCATTCAGAGAGGATTGAAATGCAAAGTTCTGGAGCAACGTTCATAAGCCTGAGTACAAGTGCCGCATTAAGCGCATTGATTTTGTTATGTTTGCCGGGAACTGCAAGATTTCCCATGATTTTTTCTTCTTCTTTATTGGAAGCAACACTAGTTTTGCTCATTAATTCCTGTGGAAGCCTTGCAAAACCAAAAACATCATTTCCATCACGCATCAAAAAAGCGCCGTAGTCATCACGCTCAAGGACGTTGGTGCTGTAACGCAAAACCCTGGCCTTTGTCTGGGTAGCAAAATAATCACCCCAGCAAGTGCACATGTCTTTTGGCCATGAGGTTTCCATAAGATATCCGTCTTCATCCGCATCAAGAATTGCCCAGTCGTTTTCATCCTGATCCGCAAAGATTAAAGTCTTGTCATCGATGTAACTGTCCATTCCGTCGTACCAGTTCTGGTGGTCTGGAACTATCTTTGTGATGATTGCGATTTTTGGCTTGAGTGCCTTTCTTCCTCGTAGGTCTGCAAGCTGCCAGCTGGAAAGTTCAAGTACTACGGGAGTGGTTCCGTCTGTTTTGTCAAGGAATGTAAGAGGGCTTACCGTGATGTTTCCGCCGAGATATGCCTGAAATCCTGCTCCAATCAGACCGTTGTATATTGCACTTACGGTAGAGCTTTTCCCCTTGCTTCCTGTTACCGCAATTATAGGAGCTTTTGTAAAATGCAAAAAGATGCTCAAGTCTGTTTCGATTGCCTTTGCCTTTGCAAGATATTGGTTTCCCTGAATCTTTACTCCGGGATTTTTTATTACACAGTCGGCCTTCTCAAAGTCTTCTATTCTGTGCTGGCCTAAAACGTAGGTGAGTCGTGATTTGTCCAGCCTTTCATCCTGTGCAATGCTTTTAAGTGTGGGGGCAAGCTGCTCTGGAGTCTTCATGTCGGTAACTGTGACATAAGCTCCGTGCTGAAGGAAAAACTTTACGCATGCTTCTCCACCACCGTTAAGGCCAAGTCCCATGACCGTAATCTTTTTGCCGGCGATATCATCAATAGTGTTGAATACACATCCTTCCGGATAAACATGAACATCCATTTTTTTCCTCCTGAACAGTTTTGAAATTAATTAAACTATAGAATCAATTTGTCCTGCTTGTCCTAAGCTTCTGGGAAGCCTGATATTGTGCGGTAGCTTCGTTAAAAAGAATTTCCGTCAAGCTGGTAAAATCTATTCCTTCGCTTCCGCATAATTTCGGGAACATGCTTATGCTCGTAAATCCAGGCATCGTGTTGATTTCGTTAAGGTAAATGTCACCTGTTTCACGGTCAATGAAAAAGTCAACTCTGGAAAGGCCTGAGGCTCCAACAGCCATATATGCCTTTTTTGCAGTTTCCTTTATATATGACAGTTTGTCTTGATCAAGTTTTGCCGGAATGACAAGATCTGCTCCATCCGGGTCATTGTATTTTGCATCGTAATCGTAGAATGTATGGCGTGGAACAATTTCTCCGGGACCATAAGACTTTATCAAAGTGTCTTCGTTTGCAGAATCGAACGTGATTGAATTTCCCATGACAGAGCATTCAACTTCGCGTGCGGGAATTGCCTTTTCAATTAAAACCTTGTTGTCCCATTCAAATGCTTCCATCAGGGCATAGGAAAGCTCCTTTTCGTTTTCGGCCTTGCTTGCACCATCGCTTGAACCTGCCGCACAGGGTTTTACGAACAGCGGGAAATGCAGGGTATCGATTGCCTTTTTGATTTTTTCATCATATCTTTTGCTGTCGTTTACATCGGCACGTGTAATGCAGATTGAGGGAACAACCGGAAGTCCTGCGTTTTTCCATAGTATCTTTGTTGTGTCCTTGTCCATTGTTGAAGAAGAAGAAAGTACTCCACATCCGACAAAGGGAATGTCCGCCATTTCAAACAGCCCCTGAATCGTTCCGTCTTCGCCATAAGTTCCATGCAGTACGGGGAATGCAACATCACATGGAATTGCCTTTCCTCCGCAAACCAAGGCACCGTCTTTTCCTCCACCTGGAATTATCGAAACCCTTTTTGCCTCATCAGGATGAATCGAAAGCTTTGCATCCTTGTTCTTTTTTATTTCTTCAAAAAGGGAGTCATCCTCCAGATACCATTTTCCGTCTTTGTCAATTGAAATCAAATGTACGTTGTGTTTGTCAGAAATGTTTCGTGCCACAGAAGTGCAGCTGATGATTGAAATCTCGTGCTCACCGGAGCGTCCGCCGTACAATAAAACTACATTCATTTTTTGTTTTCCTTATATCCCATTTCTTCAAGAGTCTTTTTCGCCTGACTGATTTCGTCATAGGGCATTACGCGGTCCTTGAAGATGATTGAATTTTCATGCGACTTTCCCAACAGTAGAACGATGTCATCCTTTTGTGCAATGGCAAAAGCCTTTTTGATTGCTTCCATTCTGTCGGAAATCAGGAACATGTCCTTGTCCTTGATCTTGCCTTCTTTTTCCGCACCATCGGCTATCATGTTAAGGATTGACATGCTGTCTTCCTGCCTTGGGTCTTCGTCGGTTAAAACAAGTATGTCACAGAACCTTGCGGCAACCTGTCCCTGAAGCGGCCTTTTCTTTATGTCACGTTCTCCACCGGATCCAAAGAGTGCAATCATTCTGCCTGTACATCTTTTTCTAAGCGGCGGGAAAATCGTTTCAAATGATGAAGGTGTATGCGCATAGTCAACGATAACTTCAAACGGCTGTCCCTGATCGATGACAGTCATTCGTCCTTTTACCGGAACAAGCTCTGTGGCTTTTGCAGAAAGGTCTTCCAACGAAATGCCTGTGGTTCCGTTTACTGCAAGAAGGGCCGCCATGATGTTGTATGCGTTGAATGCCCCTGGAAGCGGTGCCTTTACATGAATCACGCGGTTTTCGTTTTTGATTGAGTCGTGGTCCTGGAATCTGTGTATGCTGAATGAAAGCCCGAATCTTGCTGAAGCGATGTTCCTTGCAGAAAGATATGCCATGTCTTCCGGAATTGATGGAAGAGGGGAGACCTGCTGTTCTTCTTCGCCTGCCTGTTTTCCTGCCTTGCCTTCTGTTGTATAGCCGATGACCTTTTTGTTTGTTGCCGAGACAAAAAACGGAAATGATTCGTCTTCAAGATTTACGATGCCAAATGAGGGAACTTCAACTTCTTTGCCCTGGATTGTCTTTATGTGATTGTGCCTGTCCAATGCACGGAAAAGGTTTGCCTTGTCGTTCCTGTACTGTTCAAAGGTGCCGTGGAATTCAAGATGTTCAAGAGTTACGTTCATGAATACCGCACAGTCAAAAAGCACGTCTCCCAAACGGTTGAGCTTGTCTGAAAGTCCGTGTGAAGAAGATTCTACTACAGCATGGGTGCATCCGTTTTGAACCATTTCGTAAAGTTCCCTCTGGACGATTGGAGCCTCCGGTGTTGTCTGGTGCTCCGGGTTGTTGATGGCTGGTCCTCCAAGAGAATACTGCACTGTGGAGATGAATCCCGCCTTGTATCCGGAAAGTGTTAAAAGCTGCCAGATGAATGAAACTGTTGATGATTTTCCTTCGGTACCGGTTACGCCATAGATGACGAGCTTGCTTGAAGGATTGTCGTAGAATGCAGATGATACTGGAGACATTGCCCTGCGAGAAGATTCCACCCTGATGAAAACAGTCTTTGCGTTTTTCTGTTCCATGGCCTTTTGAATTGAATCCTTTTCTTCAGCAGAAAAATCGTCCTGAAATATGACTGCGGCCGCTCCGTTCAAGATTGCCTGGCTTATGAACCTGTTGCCTGTGGTATGTGTTCCGGGAAGTGCGAAAAAGAGGGAGCCTTCCTTTACATCACGGCTGTCGAATACAAGCGAAGTGATTTTTACGTTTTGGGTAATTCCTGAATCAGAAATTTCTGTGGAACCGTCGTTCTGAGTGAGTTTATGGTCAATGCAATGAAGCACTTTGTCTAAAGTCTTTTCCATAATGTTGCATTTTACTATTTTGGCGTGATAGTTTCAACAGGTGGACAAGTCTCCGTCCTTCCAATGTTTTAGAAGGGAATATGAAACGGAGCCCGGACTTGGGATTAAAGGCATGTTCTCCCTTGTGTACCATCCTCCGTCAGCGATTTCCTCTTCCTGAAGCTTTATTTCCCCGGACTTGTATTGTGCGGTAAAGGCAAGCATCAATTGGTCAGGAAATGGCCACGGCTGGTTTGCCACATATTTTATGTTTTGAATCTTTAAGCCTGTTTCTTCCATTACTTCCCGTTCAACGGCCTGTTCCAGAGTTTCGCCCTGTTCAACAAAGCCCGCCACACAGGAGTAGAAATTCTTCTTTGAATTTTTGGTCTTTACAAGCAGAATCGAATCCCCTTTTGTAACAAGCACGATTATGGCAGGTTCAATTCTGGGGAAAAACAGTTTGCCGCATTTGAGGCATTTTCTTGCGGAAAAATGAGTGTCGTCAGTCAGTGGTGAAGCGCATGTCGGGCAGAATTTGAAAATCTCCCTTTGCTTTAAAAGTGAACGCGCACGGCAAATAAGTCCGGCCTTTGGAGAAAAGTTAAAGTCAGTTCCCGAAAGGGTTGCAATCATCTGGCGCACGGGGTAGGGTACATAATCTTCGGATGGAGTAAAATCTGCGGGTAATTCAAGGGCACTGTAATTAAGGAATGATTCAGTAAAGGATTCAAGGCATGATTCGCTTTTGGAAAAATCAATAAAATCATTTTCCGAAACAAAGGATTCCGGCACAAACTGGAAGTTTTCTTCACAACCCTTTTTTACGAGTATAGATTCACCTGCAAAAACAAAATTCCACATTGACATGAAGCAAGTATAGCACAATAAAATCATGCTGTCGATAGAAAAGCAGACTTGAAACAACGCTCCCAAATCGCTATTATGAGGGGACAAGGAGTTTCACCATGAAAAAGATTATCAGCGGTAAAGTCCGCGAAGTTTATGATTTGGAAGACGGCAGGATGGTTATTGTAACAACCGACCGCATCTCTGCATTTGACGTGATTTTGCCCACGATGATTACAGACAAGGGCAAGGTTTTGAACGCCCTGTCCAACTTCTGGTTCAAGTACACTGGAGACATCGTAAAGAACCACATGATTTCAAGCGACATAAAGGATATGCCCGCAGAATTCCAAAAGCCTGAATTTGAAGGCCGTACTATTCTTGTAAAAAAACTCAAGATGATTCCATACGAGATAATCGTACGCGGTTACATGTTCGGAAGCATGTTTGACGCACTCAAGTCAGGAAAGCTCCCTGAGGGTGTTCATTTTGACCGTGACTACCAGCTTGCAGAAAAACTGGATGAGCCGATTGTAACCCCGTCAACAAAAGCCGCAGAAGGACACGACATCAACGTATCCCTTGATTACATGAGGAACGACATCGGAAAGGAACTTACTGATAAAATCGAAAAGGCTGCCCTTGCAATATACAAGAAGTGCTATGAGCATGCTTACAAAAATGGAATTATAATTGCAGATACAAAGTTTGAATTCGGTCTGGATGAAAACGGAGAACTGGTTCTCGGTGATGAAGTTCTGACACCAGACTCAAGCCGCTTCTGGAACCTGGCGGAATACAAGGTTGGAACAAGTCCCGCAAGCTACGACAAGCAGTTTGTACGCGACTGGCTCAAGAAAAACAACCTGGCCGGAGATCCTACAATCAAGGAAATCCCTGCTGAAATCGTAGAAAAAACAAGCGCCCTTTACCACGAGTGTCAAGAGCGCATCTGTAAGTAAGAATAGGTCATCCCGAACTTGATTCGGGATCCCAATATGTCATGACGATTCCGGGTCAAGCCCGGAATGACGGTATTGTCAGCCCGGAATGACAGGATTATCATCCCGGAATGACGGTTTTACCATTCTGCCCTTAGCGGACAATAGGATCCGAAAACCCAGCCTACAGTTCCATTTCCATCGTCAATGTAGTACCAGTAGTTGCTCGTTCCATCGATATCGTAGGTATCTGACGTCCTTTTTGTTGCCGTGACGTTTGTTCCGTCGGAAAGCTGGTTTACGACAGAACCTGTTACAGGGGCGGTCCTTACGTTGACGTTTGAGCCATCATCGGATGAAATAACCCTATCTGAATCTCCAATGTCAAGAGTTACGGTCTCAACCGATACTTCCGGCTCCGGTTCTTTCTGGGCTTCTTCAAGACGATACTTTACGGCAGAAGAAATGTTCAGCTGGTTGATGCTGTCGAGCATGGCGGCCTTGCGCTTTTCGTCCTTGAGGTTTGCGGCCTGCTTAATGAGCTTCATGGCGGTGATGTCGTCCTTGCTTGTGCTTACATTTGACTTCTTGATGTAACCAATCCTGATTCTATAAAGGTTTTCGTCGTAGTATGTCATTTCGCAAAGATCAATTCCGTTGACCTTTACGTCCTTTCCCACAGCAACGATTGTTCCGTAAGAAAGGGCTGTCTTCCTTACGTCTGCAAGATTCGGTGTAAGATATGTTGCGGCATTCCTTGTAGTTACACCAGGATTCAGATAAAGTGCAACCCTGTTAGCGATTACGTAATAGTCTTTTCCCTGATAGTTTACCTTTGCAAAATCCAGAGTCTGACCCGCCTGTTTTGCTGTTGTCCATGATGAAGTGATCAAATCAGGAAGTTTTCTTCCCTGTGAATCCCAGCGGCTTCCGAGATATACGTCAAGAACGGTGCCCGGTTCAAGGTCTTTCTTTGCCCATTCCATCATGCCCGGTTCCTTTTCGTTCCAGAGGGCGGTATCCTTTTGAAGTGCGACAGCCTGTGCAGTTTCCTGTGCAAATGCGGCACACAATGCAATCAGTGAAAGTATGAATAAAGATGCTATTTTTTTCATGTTATTCTCCTACCTTTAGTATGACAGGTCTTCAAGAGTTATCTCAAGTTCTTCAAGAACGGTTTTGTCCGCCTTGCCTTCTGCCTTCAGTTTGTTGAGTTTGTCTGCTACCTGTACGACTGCAATTTCATTTGCATTAAAACTCAGTGAACTGTTCATAAGGTATCCGTTAACGGTGTATGTTTTTCCATCGGGAACATAATAGCGGATTTTTTCAAAGAGTCCGTCCTCGTCTTCCGGAATGTCACCAGAGAAAACAGCGACTATTGTATTTGTAGGTACAATTGTTTTGCCCAGGTTTGCAAGATTCGGTTTGGTGTAGATGTAAGCTGAAGAATTTGTTACGACTGCAGGTGCTGCATTTACAGCAAGGGCATAATCGCGTACATAGTATTCCTCATGGTCATAGAGAACGTGAATGAAATCTTTTTTTGCTCCGTCAATCAAGACATCCTTTATGACTTCTGCTCCAAGATTATCATCATCCGGATCGTATAGTCCAAAAACTTCAACCTGAGTTCCGACTATAGCTTCAAAATTGGCTGCCATTGTCTTGAGGGAACCGTCATCGTTGTATATAGGGTCATAATACCAGCCGGAAATCATGACTCCCTTCATTGTTGGTACTGGCAATACAGGTCCCGCTTCCTCTGCCTCTGAAGAAACCCAGCCATCATCCTGGACTTGAGCTGCCTGGTTTGATTGTGCGTTGTCCTTTTTACAGGCTGGAACCAAAAATAGAATGGCCAAAAATAGTAAAGTACTTACTTTTTTCATAAAAACCTTCCATAAAATCAAGTTTTCTTTCAATAAACTGAAAGATACCAAACTATAGTAAAAAAACACGGAAAAGACAAGAGGGGGAGGTTAATTAGCTGTTGAATCCGGGGACTCCTTTTTGTACAGTGCCTTTAATGCTATCGGCGTAACGATTGACGAAACGATAATGAGGAGGATTACGGCCGTAAAAAAGGATGTGTCAAGTATTCCCGCCGCAAGTCCCCTTTGGGTTACGATAAGGGCGACTTCTCCACGTGTCATCATGCCTACGCCGATTTTAAAGCTGTCCTTCCAGCTGAAGCCTGCAAGCTTTGAGACTGAGCCGCAACCGATGATTTTTGAAGCCATTCCAACAATCACAAATGCCACCGCAAAGAGCATGATAGACATGTCCATCGTCTTGATGTTTGTCTGGAGTCCGATTGAACAGAAGAAAACCGGTCCGAAAAGCATGTAGGAATTCACGTCCATCTTTCTGGCGATGTAGGGGGAGTCTTTTGTTGAGCAGAGGATTACGCCCGCGATGTAGGCTCCCGTGATGTCTGCGACACCGAAAAAGTGCTGGGCCACGTATGCCATTGAAAAGGCCAGTGCAAGTCCCACGATTGGAATGCGCCTTTCGTGCGAATGTTTTTTTTCGTAGTGCTTGAATACCTTGTAGAAGATGTAGCCCAAAATGACTGCCAGGGCAAAGAAGAGGACCGTCTTTATTATGATTTGGGCGATTCCGCTTCCAGAGTTGGCAGAGGCGTTGCTGGGGTTCAAGCCGATTACAAAAGTCAGGACTATGATGCCGATTACGTCGTCGATGATTGCGGCGCTGACTATGGTTGTTCCGATAAACGTAGAAAGCTTTCCCAATTCCTTGAGGGTTTGAACCGTTATGCTTACCGATGTGGCAGTAAGGATTGTACCGATGAAAAGGGCCTTGTAAAACTGTGGTGAACCAACCCTGTCAAAGCCGTAGAAGCTCATGAAGAGGACCACACCCGCCGCCATGGGAATTGCAACTCCCGCACATGCGATGAGGGTAGCCTTTAGACCCGACTTCTTGAGGTCCTGAATGTTCGTGTTAAGGCCAGCGTTGAACATGAGCATTATTACGCCGATTTCCGCCATGCCGGCCATAAAGTCAGATGCCTGAACCCAACCCAGGACGCTTGGACCAATCAGGAGGCCCGCAACGATTTCACCTGCAACCTGAGGAGCCTTAAGCTTTCTCGCCACAAGTCCGAATACCTTGGCAAAAATTATGATGATGGCAAGCTGCCTGACAATGTCTACCGTTTCCATGGTTAGCCTCTAATTGAATTTGAGAATTGGCCTAGATAGTATCACTTTTGCCAATTGTCTGCAACAGTATGTTTTTTTAAACTATTCCCTCGCTGTAATCAACGAATCCCGGGATGTTTTTTGCAAGTTCCTGCATGCGCCTGTCGTTTTCCGTGATTGTGTCTGCTATGGCCTTTAATTCCTGGCTTATGTCTTCCGGCATCTTGTAGTCCTTCTTGTAATGGAGCTGATGCTCAAGGCTTGCCCAAAAGTCCATGGCAATAGTGCGGATTTGAATTTCAACCGGTATCTCACGCTTCTGGTCGCTAAAGTAAACCCCAACCTTTACTATGACGTGAAGGCTCCTGTAACCGCTGGGCTTAGGATTCTTGATGTAATCCTTCATCTCTATCAAGTCTATGTCGTCCTGCTGCAAGAGCATCTGGGTCACGTGGTATACGTCGCTTATGAACGGGCAGGTAACGCGTATTCCCGCAATGTCGTAGAGCTTGTTCACCATATTGTCTATGGTCAGTGGAAGTCCCTTTCGCTGGAGTTTTTCCACAATGCTCATCGGGTCCTTTATGCGGCTTGTGATTGTTTCTATTGGATTACGCATGTGACGGCTTTCAAATTCATCCTCAAGTATCTCAAACTTGGTCGTAATCTGTTTTATTCCGCTTTCATAAAGCATCAGAAGCTGCTGGAGCTCCATCGCCCTGTTCAGTATGTCCTGAGGGTTTGCAAGGAGTTCCCTGTTGTCTTCCGCTACCTTCTTGATAATAAGTTCATTGTTCATATTTATAATATACTAAAAAATCGGGCAATCGGAAAGAAAAAAATCATTTCTTGCGTGACAGGAATTTTACAAGGAAAAAGAAAAGGGTGCTTCCGATGAGGGCTCCGACAGTGTCCGCACACCAGTCCAGAAAAGAACAGCTTCTTCCGGGAACAAAACTCTGGTGAATCTCATCAATAATTCCATAAAGAGAAATCACGACAGCCGGAAAGAGTATCCTTTTTGCAATTGTACTTTTCCTGCCATCCAGAGGTTTGAGTCCGAAAAAAGCCATTGCAGTAAAGAAAGAGAATCCCGCAAAACATGCCAGATGAACCACTTTGTCCGACATGTTAAAATCAGGAAGTGGAACATGGGGCTGTGAAGAAAGGTACCAGCTGCAGCATCCTATGAAAATTGCAGGAATGCACCGCAAGACTTTCATCACAGTTGAGGTCGTTTTGTTCATTTTGCCACCGGCTTGTAATAGAGTGTTGCACCGCGTCTTCCGTTGGTTGAAGGCACGCGCTGAATCTCAAAATCATCGTCAAGATATTCAATCAGGTCGGAAAGCTTTTTAAATCCGTAGTCCACAGTGTCAAAGCCAGGGTCCTGCCTCTTGAAGAACGAACCTGCCGCACTTACATCTGCCCAACCGTTGTCGTCAGCATATCTGTCGTAAGCGGTCATGAGGAGCTTGTAAATCTTCCTGAACTGCCTGTCGGTCATCGTCTGGTCCGGAGCATGGTGGAAGAATCCCGGTGAAGTTTTTGCCTTTGTGGAGCTCTTGTGTGGCTTGTGCTTTATCTCTTCAAGCTTGTCTTCCTTTTCTTCATCTTCTTCTTCCTTTAGGTTTTCTATGTAGATGAAGTTGTCGCATGCGTTTACAAAAGACACCGGAGTTTTTTTCTGGCCTACACCAAAGACAAATACCTGGCTTTCCTTGAGTCTTGTCGCAAGTTTGGTAAAGTCAGAATCGCTCGTTACAAGCGCAATGGCATCATACTTGTCGGTATAGAGCAGATCCATGGCATCGATTATCATTGCAGAGTCACTTGAATTCTTTCCCTGAGTGTATGCAAACTGCTGTACAGGAATTATGGCGTTGTCGTTCAGTTCCTTCTTCCAGTTCTTGAGCGTGTCCAGAGAAAAGTCACCGTAAGCCCTCTTTGTGATGATGTGTCCGTGAACCGCAATTTCCTGAAGTATCGGCCGCAGCTTTTTTCCCGGAGTATTGTCTGCATCAATCAGGACGGCAATCTTTTTCTGTTCGTCAATATCAATCATTCTCTCCTCCTGAATTAAGTTCAGACAGGGAACGTGCAAACTTAGGATAAACGTATTTTGACACGTAGAAGCGGTATGGGCTGACATTTGTAGAACAGAGCATCAGGTTTTCATCGCCTTCAATTTCAAAGAACTGAACGTTGTAGCTTGTTCCGTTGGAAATGAAAGTAATGTTTCCGCTTTGTGTCAGCATCTTGTCAAAGCTTTTTTCATCAACCCATGAACTTGCATTGAGGCTGGAAATGTAGGAAACCCAATCCTTGACAATATCCTGATCGAGTGCAATTGAAGCTGATTCTTCGCCTGCATTTGAAATTGACCAATAGCTTTCCGGAATGCTGAGTTCCTGTCCGTCGCCATCGTCTTCAACAGTGGATGCAGGTACTGTGCTTTTTGCAAGGCTAAAGTTTGATTCGCCTGAATTTACGTTTATCTGGGTAATTGTCTCGCTTGGTACGGAGTATACTTCCTTTGAGCGAAGGTCATCGATTGTCGCTGAATAAAGTGAGTGCATGGATTTGGAACAGATTAAAATCTGGTTTGATTCATCAATGGTCACATAACTCTGGCTTCCTGTGCTTGAGTTTTTGCCAATGTGCACCGTGCGTATTGTCTTGTCTCCGTTTTTAACCTGAACCGTAATGCTTGAGTTAGCGTCAAGTCCAAAGCGTTCTTCGTTTGAGGAAGAAAGTTTTGCGGCATTTCCCAATATGTGCATTTCACTTATGCTGTCAAAAAGTGATGATGCTGTAGTGTTGTTTGCGGCATATTGTTCTGTGCCCTGTGAGGTTGAAACCGTGTAATTGTCCTGGTCCCTGTTTACAATAAGTGCATTGTCCTGACTGCTTCCGGCATAGATTACCAGAGATGTGATTTCGTCCTTGATTGTAAGTGTCTGTGTTTTGCTTTTGTTTCCCGCATATAGCTGGAAGATGTAAACACACAGCAATACTGCTGCCAGAGAAAGTAAAACTATTTTACGTGTTGCGTTCCTGCTCATTTGTCTGCCTCCGCTTTTTTCTTTGTTTCTTCACGGCTATCGTCCGGGTCGTATTCAAGACGGATTTTGTTTCTGTGCTTTTGACGTACAAGGAATACGATTCCAAAAATGATTGCAACGATTGCGGCTAGTCCAAACTGGTTGAAGTATTTTACAAAGTTTACGAATTTGCCCTTGGTCTTTGTAAGGGTGTTCAGGCTGAGTCCCTTTGTCCTCATGATGCAGGAATCTTCATTTCCGTTCATGTAGTCGACTGCGTTCAACAGGAAGATGCCCGTGTTCTGGAAAACCTGCTGCTGTAAAAATGATCCGGAAATGGCAGAGGTGGAAATTACCATGACTTTGCCGTTTTGTGAGCTGTGGTTCAAATGTTCCGACTGTTCAAACGCCCTGGACTGTTCTGAGCCTGTTTCGCTTGATGTTGAAACCGGTTTGGATGTGAATGCAGAATCAAATTTTCCTTCAACAAGGACTGCAATGTTTTTCTTGGACATTTCACTTTCATCTGGCGGAATTATGTAATCCGGATAGAGTATGAAGTTGTCGGTTACCGTCCAAGCCTTGTCTGATGAAGTTGCAAGAATGGTTGTGGTCTGATCCTTTTTGTCTGCTGCTCCACTGACGTCTATGGAACCAGCCATGAATGTAAGCACATAGCCAAGATTTTTTGTAACAGGATTCTTCTGGTTAAGGGAACTTGATTCAAGCATTGGTGCAAAATAAATGTCCTGCTGTCTTCCCGTCATCTGGTCTTGGTTTGTGGCGCATTTTTCATCCATGATGTAATCGTTGTTCATCTTGATTCCGTATTTGTCAAGAAGCTTTTCAAGGCCTGTGTCAATCGGCTGATATTCCGGCATTGAATACATGTCCTGGCTTTGCAACTGGATGAATGGATCAAGCAGCATGATTATGTTTCCGCCCCTCATAAGGAACTGGTCGATTTTGTAAAGCTCTTCATCGGTAAAGTGGCCGCGTGGTCCGTTTATGACAAGGGACTTTATGCCAACAGGAAGGTCTTCGTTGGCAAGCTCAACCGTAACAAAGTTGTATGAATCCTGAATCAACTGTTCAAATGCAGCGGCTCCATCTTCGGTACTGAATGTATCAAGTTCCTCATGTCCAACGATATATGCAATTGAAGAAACGTTTGATGTCATGGACAAAAGGTTTTTCTCAATGTCATCCTGCAGAGAGTCAAGACCGATCATTGTGTATTCGATTTGTCCTGCACTCAGGTTGATTGTCTGACCAATCTGCAGTCCAATGCATTTGCTTTGGTTGCCGCCTTCCATTACGACTGCCATAGTTGCGTTTTCTGTTGCTCCTTCGTTATCCTGCAGAGGGAATACCGGAACACCATAGCGTTCGTTGAGCGAAAGAACGTCATCTGCCGGTGGATCTACTGTTTCGTAGCTGAGGACGTTTTCATATTTTTTGTTGAGTGAATTGACAGCCGCCATGACAACGGTTTCAATATCACGGTATCCGTTTATCTGGAGTTTGGAAAGCACTGAAGAATTAAAGAGGGTGACTTTTATTCCTCCATTAATTGAAGCGAGTGCATTGGCGGAAGAAATGACTTTGCTTATTGCATTTGTAATCCTGTATTCAAGACCGTCGCTAGAAGTAATTCCATCCAGAACTTCAATCTGATCCTGATAGGAAATTACCAGGCCCATAAAGGCGTTTGTAAAGCCAACTTCATTATTCTTGATTTCACGGATCTGCATCTGCTGAATTCCATAGCTTGCGGCAAGATTCAGATTTTCATCCTTTGTCATGTCAAAGAATTCATAATCGAATTTTCCATTGCCGGAAGTACGGTATTCAGAAAGAATGTCTGAAACATACTGCCTTACGTTTGAATACGGAGACGGAAGCTTGTCATTAAAGAAAACCTGAACAAAGACAGGTTCCTGCAGAGTGTTGACGAGCTGGCGGCTGGAATCAGAAAGTGAATATGACTTTGGAGATGTAATGTCAAATCGTTTGAATGCGCGGGTTGAAACAAGGTTTACAAGAACAAGTACGATGACGAAAAGAAGTACGGTTCCGGAACGGCTGTTCAACCATGAAGTAAGTTTGTTTTGACTTTTATTATTTCGTTCCATTTTTTATCCCCTCCTTGAATTGTTTACGGACTGAAGGGTAAATACAAAGAACAGTGCCGTAAGAGAAATAAAGTAGAGTATGTCTCGTGTGTCGATCACTCCGCGGGATATAGACTGAAAATGACTTGTTGCAGAAACAAAGGTAAACAGCGAAACAAGTGGTCCCGGAACAAGAGGCATGAAATAGTTGATCATCGAAAATCCAAGACAGATCGCAACCGATACGAAAAATGCTATCAGCTGATTCTTTGTGATTGCAGAACAGAACAATCCGATTGCACAGAAGGATGCGACTAAAAACAGGGAGCCAAGGTATCCGCCGATGATTGGACCCATATCCGGTTTGCCAAACATGCAGCACATGATTACATAGAATAATGTGGGCAGCAGCAGTACAAGACATGAAATGAACGAAGCCATGTATTTTCCGATTACAACATCGAGTGTGGTAACCGGAAGTGTAATGAGTGTTTCTATTGAACCGCTTTTCTTTTCCTCTGCAAAAATGCGCATTGTCATAGCCGGAATGAAAAAGCTCATGACGCGAGGAAGGGTTTCAAAAAAGTTTCTGAGTTCGGCCCTTTCCATCAGGAAGAAGGTGGACACAAAAGTAATTCCCGTGTACAGGAGGAACAGTGCGCAAACGATGTATGCCATTGGACTTGTAAAATAAGAGGCAAGTTCGCGCTTTATGATGATTGCCCAAGGTTTTTTATTCTGCTTCATTTTTCTTCTCCTCCCGCAGTAAGGTTCCTGAATACGTCTTCAAGGCTGTCTTTCTGCATTTCAAGTCCGTAAAGCTTCCATCCGGAAGAAACAACAAGGGAAGCAAGTGTCGGACGAATGTCTGTGTTTTTGCTCATGCCGATGTTTACGGAGTATTTGTTTTCTTCTCCAGGCATTATGCTGCATGATGCAACACCGTCGAGCTGAAGGACTTTTTTCTTCAACTCATCCATCTGGCAGTCAGAAACTTCCATCTTTATGCGCAATGAATGGCCGTAACTGTCCATAAGGTTTTGTGTGGTAGAGTCAGCAACCTTTTTGCCGTCTGAAATGATGATGACACGGTTGCAGAGCATTTCAACTTCACTCAGGATGTGGGTAGAAATGATTACGGTTTTTGTCTCACCGATTTTCTTTATAAGTGCACGGACTTCGCTTACCTGGTTGGGGTCAAGACCTCCCGTGGGTTCGTCAAGGATAAGTATTTCCGGATCGCTCATAAGGGCATGGGCAAGTCCGACACGCTGCCTGTTTCCCCGTGAAAGGTCGGAGATGTTTTTGTGCATCACTTCCTTAAGGCCGCATGTCTCGCAGAGTTCCGGGAGCTTTACCTTGGGATCCTGTCCCTGCATTTTTGCGACGTACTCAAGGTAGTCCGCCACAATCATGTCACCGTACAGCGGCGCTGATTCGGGCATGTAGCCGATCTTGCTTTTTGTCTCCACCTGGGCTTGGGTAACATCCATGCCGTCAATGCGGATGCTTCCTTCTGAAGGTTCAAGATAGCCGGTTATCATCCTCATGGTAGTGGTTTTACCGGCACCGTTTGGTCCAAGAAGCCCGACGATTTCTCCGGTTTGAATGGAAAAACTTATGTCATCCACCGCACGGAAAGTCCCGAATTTCCTGGATACATGTTCGAGTTCAATCATTTTATTTCTCCAATTTATGGGCAAGACGGATTAGTCAGTCTCGTTCACATTCTGTTTAAAGGCTATTATAATCAATTAAGCGAAAATATTCTATAAATTTTCTGTTATTATTCCTTCTTCTTTTCTCTATTGCTGCAATATAGATTGCCGGATCTAAAATAAATGTTATAAGAATTAACTTTTTGTTATTGATATTTCTTTTTTCAAAATGCTCTGATATATTTTTTGTCAGAAGATGAGTTCTGGAACGTTACGGAATTTATCCCTGCGATTTTTATAGGAGGTCACCATGAAATGTATTAAAATTATTTCCTTTCTTGCTTGTATGGCTGCGGTAACATCATTTGCTTCATGCAGTCAAAAAGTTTCAGCCCAGCCTGTCAGAGATGAAAACCGAACTTTTGCCGCTTCTGGAAAGATGGGGGGCAGGGGAGGAATGTCCGGCTCAGGTAATTCTGCGGAGACGATGAAAATCACCTCGGAAAACGCTGTGGACTTGTCTCTGCTTACAGGAGATGAAAAAAAAGTTTCCGACATTAAGGCGGATTCTTCCCTATATTTGAACTTGAGCGATTTGTCATATTCGAAAGACGGCTCAAGCTATGAGGCGCTGGCATACGGTAAGGAGGTAAAGGTCAGCGATGGAATTTCAATCAAAGTAAGCCAAAGTCAAAGCGCAGGAAGCTACATTAAGGTTTCTACATCAGATTCCACGGTAAGGGTGGTTTTAAGCGGAACCTTAAAGGATGGCAATGTTGAAATCGAGCCAAAGAAAAATTCAACCCTTTTACTTGAACTTGACGGGGCTTCAATTTCCAGCCTGAACTATGCTCCGATAAACGTATCAAAGGCATCACAAACCTATCTTGTTTTGACCGGAAAAAACGTCTTGAATGACGGAAGACAATACGGAAGGGGTTACAGCGAGGTGCAGGGAGTTGACTACTACAGCTCGGATTACAGCGGTGAAATTGAGGAAGGAGCGGAAGTTACAAAGATCTGGGAAGAAGGAAGTGACACCAAGGGTTCCCTCTATACCAAGGGTAGCCTGATAATTTCCGGTAATGGAAGCCTTGATGTAAATGAAGGATACAAGCACGGAATCTATTCAAAGGATTACATTCACTTAATCTCTGGTACCGTTAACGTGATGACAACAGGAAGAAACTGCATAAGGAGCCAGAACGGTTTTGTGATGGAGGGCGGTACAGTCAACTTGACCGGTACAGGCAGCCACACCAATGACCAGAGCCGCGGAATAATCGTGGAAGGGGATGAGGAAAATCCGGGAGAAGGGTTCATCTACATTTCAGGCGGAGACGTAACAATCAATACGGTGGGGAAGGCAATCAGCACAAAATGGGACATCGAGGAAGACGCGGAAACTGAATCTACGGATGATGATCCAAAGCCGGTCGTCGTAATCACAGGAGGAAACTTTGACATCACCACAAGCGGACAGGTGATTGATGATGAATGGAGCGGCAACGTTACATATTATGATTCCGATGGAATTGAAGTGACGGAAAAGGAAAGCTCCAGCCCGGAAGGAATCGAAGGAAAACTGGGCGTGGTAATTGAGGACGGTAATTTCGTCATCAGGACTACGGACGACAGCATAAACGCAAGCCGTGACGGTGGGGCATTCGTAAACATCAGCGGTGGCAAGATCTACGCCTCAAGCTCAAGGGGAGACTGCATTGACTCAAACGGAGACATAAACATTAGCGGTGGAACCTTAGTGGCCCTTTCAACTCTGGGTAGCGAGGACGGATTCGACTGCGACGGAGACTTGACCTTTACCGGTGGAGTTGCGGCTGGAATAAGCGGGGCTTCAAAGTCATACGCTTCAAGCTCCAACAAAAACAACAGCCAGAATGTCTTCGTACTCGGCTCTTCTCTTGCGGGAAAGGCTGGCACTACAATGGCTGTGGAAGACTCTTCCGGAAAAGCGGTATTTGCCTTTACCATACCCAGCGGAATATCCTACGGGCTTGTCACAATCAGCTCGCCTAATCTTGAGACGGGAAAGACATACAGCGTAAAGAGCGGAGTCACAGTAAGCGGCGGAGAAAACTATTACGGCCTTTACACTTCAATGCCATCTGTAAGCGGAGGAAGCGGAGACACAAGCATTAGTACTGAGGAAGATAGCTTCGTCTACAGTTCAGGAGCGGCGGAAGGCGGATTCGGACGCTTTGGAATGGGTGGAGCAAGGGTTGGCGACGGAAACTTTCCCCCGGATGGATTTAACCCCGACATGATGCCGGAAGGATTTGAAGGAAAAGGCATGAAGGGTGAAAGGCCTGAACCTGGCATTAGGGAAGAAAATGAAGGCAGGAACGGCGGCATGAAAAAGATGAGGTAAGGAACTTTAATCAGTCATACGGATTTAATCATGGAAAACCTTTCTTGCCGCAAGGCTGGGTTCGCTTTCCAGAATCCGTGTGACTTTCAGGTGAGTTTAGAATCCTACCTCTTTCTTATCAGTATCATTACGAACGCGATGATAAAGAACAGAGGGGGAACAACAGTAAACAGAATTGTTGTAAGCGGAATGCCAGCTACCGATATGTCACTGCTGAATACTACGCCAAAGTCAAGGAACATGTTGTAGACGGTGCCGCAGTATTCAAGGACTATGCCTGCAATAAGGCACATCCATGCTGCATCCCTGGTTTTCCCCCATACAAGAATTGCAAAAAAAGTTGCAAGCCCGCCGAGTACCAGTCTGATTATATAAAGCGTTAATTGAGTTTGTGTCATTTTTTTTCTCCGACAAATGGATTTTTTACAAGGGAAGAAAACACGCCCCTGTCCGCTCCAAATGGAACAATTGAAGCCTGATCGTAGTATGGATTTATTACCACAGAGTTGTCCAGACAATGGCATATGAAATCCTTGTATTTTTCTTCCGGTATTATTTCTTTTTTTGTGTATAAGTAAGGCCCCTTTCTTTCCCAGTATGGTGTGAGGGCCTTGTCGTAGATGAACCAGTCCTTTTCCGATCGTTCCTGAAGTGCCTTTATCAGATTGTAAATTGAACGTGAAATTGCGGCGCTTAGTGGTGCGGGAAATCTTGAGGTGTGGAATGATTCCTGTGCCTTTAAAAGCATGTCCTCGTTTTTCATTCCGGCTTTGAATGCAACGATATGGCAGTCCAAACTCCATGGAAGGGGAGGACAAATCATTACACAGTCGATGTCGCTCCAGTTTGGTGCCGCCTGAGTCCATGGCCTGTAAATTGAAGTGTTGTCCGGACAGATTGAAATGGCCGCATCCAGTGCAGATTTTTTGTCGCTGAACAGATAGACAGTCCTCTGGTCGCCGAGTAAATCCGAAACCGCCTTTTGAATCCTGTTTTTGTATGCAGTGTCATAGCTTCCGGTAATTCCACGGTTCAGGGTGTTCTTGAACATCGTAAAAGCAGAGTTCCCGCCCCAGCCCAGAATTGCCTTTCCGTTTTCCTGATAAAGATCCGTCAGGCGCACGTTTTTCTCGGTATAAAGAAAAGCCCCCATGGCTCGTGTAATGTTGCCGTATCGTCTCGTGATTTCCCCGCAGAGAAAGTCCAGTTCAGTCATGGTTTAAAAATATAACATTTTGCCCCATTTTTCAATAGACAAAACTTAATGAATTATGCATTCTGAATTCTTAATTGATCAGCAATTTCCTGTACTTTTTCCAGAGGTAGACCGACTCCCTGTGCAATTTGTTCATGCGACAAAACGTTCATAGCAAGAAATTTCCGGACTGTATCAACGGCTTTTTCCTCGGCACCTTTTTCAATTCCCTTTTCCATTCCTTCCCTAATTCCCTCTCTGCGAACATCATGGTCGTGCAGGCCCCAGGAAAGGTAGGTTTGCTTGAGTTCTTCAATCTTCTTCTTTCTTTCCACCATATCGTCCAGCCTCCTTGTAAAGTCCGATTCAGCCTCATCCGTCTGTATGAACTTGAGGAATGCCCTCAATCCCTCGTTTTCCACCTTTTCGTAAGCAGTACAGTTGAAAACCTTAAGCAAAGCCGCATCATCAAGGTTTACACCGGTATCCTCCTCACATATCCGCCTTACATTATAGCACGGAATTCGTTTTTTGAAAGGGTCAAAACGACATAAAAAGATGACAATGCTTTCCTTTAGATCCTCGTAGTTTTGGCCTTTTAAAAGTGAATCCATATCCATCATGCTCTGGTAGTAGCGAGACCTCTTTCCGATGTCATGCTCATCCCTGTTTTGAATTTCAACATCATAGATCCGGTTTCCGTCCTCCACATACACGTCGAGCCTTATCCCATGAGATGCATACAGCGGGTCGAAGCTCTTCTGGGGCTGAGGATACTTTATCCGTTTGATTTTTATCCCAAGAAGGCATTCCAATACTTCCCTGCAGATATCCTTGTCCTGCATAACAACACCGAACATGAAATCATCGTGATAGGTCAGTTCCTCAAATGGTTTTATTGTTTTGTACATTATAGATTTCTCCTTATTAATACTTCTTTTGCGGTAGTCGTAAACTGAAACATGGATTGAAAATCTGTCACTTTCAGTTTTCAACTCTCAGTTCTCATCTTTCAGTTTTCCACTAATATATAATTAGTATCAGCCCCCCATAGTTTTGAACAAAAATTTGAAAAGAATTTTGAAAATTTTTATGCTGTCAGGGGAAAATTAATTCATAATGCATAATGCATAATTCAGAATTAGGAATTCGGAATTCGGAATTTATCTTTCAGTTTTCAGTTTTCAGTTTTCAACTTGACATTAACAGAAATCCCCCATAGAATAAAAGCATGCAGAAAAAGTTTGTGGAAAAAAGTTTGAATTATCCTCTTGACATGACCCCCGCACCCAGTAAAATCTTTCAACTTTCAACTTTCAACTTTCAACTTTCAACTTTCAACTTTCAACTTTCGGTGTAGACTGTATACCGAACTATTTTCGTAACAAAGACCGGAATTTCTCATTTACGAGAACTTGCGGGTTTTTATATTTTAAAACTTTTGGAGGATTATTATGAAAAGAGTATTAAAACTGGGATTTGTCATGCTGATTACCATGGCATTTGTATTTATGGGGTGCAAGCATGAGGACGAGAATTCGGAAGGAACATCGGGACCAGAGATTGTAGAATTGGGAATGTGGCCACAAACAATAAAAGCGACTGATGTTATCGTGGACGAGTCGAATTCCAAAATTGTCGGTATGTTTACCTACTACAAGGGAAACGACGGAGCTTGGTATGTAAAGCAGAAGGAAACCCCTTATGAGAGTGGATACAAGTATTCCGACGGAACGGATGTGGCACAATCCAGTGAAAATAGCTACAAATACTTTAAGGTCGAGCCTATCAAGTGGATTGTTCTTTCCGATAACTATAGCGGAAAAAAACTCCTTCATTCCGAAAAAGATCTTATAGCACATCGCTATGCAGCAAGTTCAAACAACTACAAGAATTCAGAAATAAGGTCCTGGCTGAACAATAGTTTTTTTAATACGGCGTTTTCAAGTACGGAGCAGGACAGAATTGCTGATACAAATGTGGATAACAGTGCCAGAAGCACGAATCCGGACACAAATCCAAGCGAACTCAATAATGGGACGAACTCCCAAGCCTGTGCAGATACGACGGACAAGATTTTTCTACTTAGTGTGCAGGAGGTGACAAAGAGCGAATATGGATTTGCTGACTATGAATCCGCGATTGATTCAAATGGAACAATTGAAAGCACACGAATTCGCATGTCGACGGACTTTGCAAAGGCAAGTGGTACATGTCAGTGGACAACTGTAGGTTATGGCATTAGATGGTGGCTTCGATCACCTGATTATAGCAATAGTGATGCCGCACGCTTTGTTCGCCCAGACGGCCATGTCTACAACACCACTTTTGTTCACAATATGTATCACCCTGCCGGTGTGTGTCCCGCTTTGTGCTTGAAATAATTAAGAATGCATAATTCATAATGCATAGTTGATTTTCATAATTCTTAATTATGCATTATGAATTCTTAATTATCCTGAATCCGCGTGACACCCCCCCTTCTACAATTACCATCCAGCAAGACACAAAGCAAATCAGCATGACAATCCCAATTCATAATTCTTAATTATGCATTCTTAATTCTTAATTAACCCATTTCTCTAGACAAAAGAATCTCTATGTCCTATTATGTAAAAATCAGGAGACTATCATGTTTAATTATAAGATTCGCAAATGCTTTTTGGCTGTGGCCATGTTTTTTTCTTTTGCCGTGGCTTTTTCTCAGCCGGTTCTTACTAAGATCGGGGAATACAAGTGCGGACGGCAGCCCAAGCAGGTCGTGTTTTCTCCGGACAACAAGTATGTGATTCTGCCGCTTTTGGACGACAACGGATTTGACATTTTTTCTGTTGAGCTAAAGAAGGTCATAAGGAGGATTAATCCACCGGAAGCCTCCAAGGTTGGATTTGCGGAATGCCTTTTCATCCCCGAGAAAAAGAGCTTTTTTGTTTCCCAGATGACTACAGGCAAGATTTACGAATACTCATACCCGGGCTTTGAATACAAGAGGGCCATCAGCACGGACGGTGAATGGTCCAAGTTCATCGCATATTCAAGCGAAAAGAACATGCTTGCAGTCTCCAACTGGCTCAGTAACGACGTTTCCCTGATTGACTATGACAGCGGAAAGGTCTTGAGGAAGCTTAAGACCGGAAAATCTCCACGCGGTTTGTTCTTCATCAACAATGGCGAATCCATCATCAGCCTTTCGTTTGACAGCGGGGACATACAGCAGTTCAGCACTTCCACCGGCACAAGGGAAAAGAGCATAAAGGTTCAGGATGCGGCAATGAGGCACATCGTGGTAAATGACGAGCACACCACAGCCTACATCAGCGACATGTACCACAGGAATGTCATCAAGTTTGACATTGCATCGTTCAAGATTACCTCGACGCTCAAGGTATTCAACAATCCAAATACGATTGACCTTTACGATAACCGCTACCTCTTTGTCTCCTGCCGTGGCCCCAACAACCCACAGGATTACACCAAAAGGTCACCCCAGAACGGAAAGATTTATGTCATCGACACACGCGACATGAGTGTGGTAAAAATCCTGAACGGCGGAAACCAGCCCACAGGCCTTGATGTAAGCCCCGACGAAAGCTTTTTGTGCTTCAGCAACTTCCAGGACGAATCGATAGAAGTTTATTCAATTGAGAAATAAATGATGACTCCCATAGTTTCATGCTACGGCTTTTTCTTGTAATGCATTTGACTGTTATACATTTGATTGATCTGAGCTACCGTAGGCTGCTTTGGATTTAGATCCGCCAGCCAATCGTCGTTGTAATCGTATCTTCCCCATTGAGAGGTGCTGTCGGTATAATTCAGGGTCAACGAGAATGCTGCTCCATTATAGCCTGTCAGTCTGAAGGCAAATGCCCCTATGTAGGTGACGCTGCTTGGGATGGTTATTGTTGAAGAATACAAACTTAAGGCTGAGCATCCTTCAAATGCACCGTAATCGATTTTTTCAAGTCCATCTCTTAGAGTCAGATACCTAAGGCCTGTGCAACCATCGAATGCATGATTTCCAATTTCCTTAACTCCTTTCAAGTCAAGTGTCCTTATGTTTGTATAATCTTTAAAGAAATATTCTGGTATCGTTATATTGCTGCCTGAAGCAATATAAATGTGGAAGGTTATGTCTGGATGGGCACCAATAATTTGTCTCAAAATATCCAGGTAGGAGTCAGACATGTTGGAAATATTAAGTATAGCATATTTTGGGTCGTTTGCCAGGGTACTCCAGAGTCCCGTGTCATTTTTGATGCTTGATAATTCATCAGCACCTGTTGATATGGTATCCTCTATGTCCCATATAGCCTTCACATAAATGGTCTCTGGGGTTGTAGCCGTTATGTTTAATGTATATGACATGTTTGATGTTGAAAGAACGCTTATTGAAAGGGTTGTTGGAGATTCGTTTACCCACTTGTCAAAGGAAACTCCGGCCCGCTTTGGCTTTGGCAGGGTTTTTGTATTGTCCTCTATGGTGAATATAATCGAGTTACTGTCCCCTGACTGGAAATATGCGGAACTGCTGTCTAGATTGAGTCGCATTGTATACTGTTTGGGGGTCCACTTGGCCCAGAGTACATGGTTGTCTTCATCAGAAACCTTTGTAGTTGAGGTTATTTCCTGAGTTCCGGCCGCATCCAGACACCAGCACTTAAACTGGTATCCTAACTTTGTAGCAGACGGACTGGTCAAGGCAGAGGCTGAATAGTAGGTCTTGTTATATGTTACAGTTTTTGCAGCGGGTGGGGTGCCGCTTGCACCATTCAGATTGTATGTGACTTTGGGAGTTTTTGCAGTCCAGTGTGCATAGATGGTACTGTCGCCTTCGGTATTATATGTCGTGTTGGCTGTTACTTTAGTTCCTCCTGATGAACTGGTGTACCAGTCTGCAAAGTTGTAACCATACCTCTCTGGTGTTGGAAGTGTTCCGTATGTACTTCCGTATGTGACGCTTATGCTTGATGGAGTGACCGAACCGCTGGTTGGGTCCAGGGTAAGCGTATATGTGTTTGGCTCCCATTTTGCGAAGAGTGTTATGTCGCGAGCTGTGCTGAAGTTATTACATTCGGCTTGATATTCTAATTCTCCGCTTGGGGTTGTAGCCCAGCCTGCAAGATGATGACCTGTTTTCCGTA
This sequence comes from Treponema sp. UBA1233, assembly GCA_002309305.1. Lineage (GTDB taxonomy): Bacteria > Spirochaetota > Spirochaetia > Treponematales > Treponemataceae > Treponema_D. The sequence goes on from DBWR01000005.1 coordinate 44,442, forward strand.
AGCCCAATTCTGATGCGGTTTTCAGAGTTGTGGCCTCAAATTTGTTTACTGTCTGGGTAGTTGTTGAAATGGAATCTCCTCCGTTTTTGTTGAACGTAACTGTTAATGGCGGCACTTTTATGGTGTATGTTGTCCTTGCGCTTGAAAGGTATCCGGTAGCGTCACTCCATACTGTAAGCGTGTAAGTTCCTGTCTCTTCTAGGATCAGTGTATTTGGAGCTGAATCATCGATAATCGGGAACCAATCAAAGCCTCCTTTCTTTAATTCATAGCTGACGGTTGCTCCTGATATGCTTTCTTCGTTGATTGCTTCTGTTGGAGGAATAATCGTTATCTGTGCGTTGTAATCTGTGTTCAGGCTCAATGTATTTTGGCTGGATGTGCTCAGGGACAGTCCGCTTGTCTCATCCTTTAGTACCGGAGCCTTTACATGCTTTGAGGATGTTGAAATGACAGTTGAACGTGAAAGTCCCGCTTCATCAACAAGGGTGATTGTAAAAGACTGCTCTTTGTCGTCTACTGCCACTATTCCGCTGTTGTAATAGAAGTTGTTCTGGCTTGCCGCAGAAAATGCTGCGCTACCGGATATCGGCCGTAAATTGCCGGGTTCTGTAGTTCCAAGTCCTTCTACCGGAATGAAAGTAATGTCCAAAAGAGCTCCCACCTCACAGTCTGCGGTTATGGAACTGTTTCCGTTGTTTATGATGATTTTGTCCAGGTCGTCATGCTTTCCGGCTATGTTTTGTTCTGCTATTGGAACGCTGAAACAAAGGTAATATATGTCACTGGAACCATTGTTGAGCGTCATGACTGCTGCATTGGTTATTTCCGGTGGCTTTGAGTTGCTCTGGATGTTAAAGGTAAAGGGATGGCTATCCTTGTTGAAAGGTTGTGTAACGGTTACAATTCCTCCAATCTCCCTGTATCCTTCCTTGTCCCTGTCAGAAAGCATATTTCCGTCATATGTAAAGTGGAGCAGGGTTTTGTCATCAGCATCCTGTTCAATAAATGTAGAACTAAAATCGTAAGCCTCTGGCAGTGTGGATGGCAGTTTGCCAGCCTCAATGCATTTTTCTACATTATAGTCCAGACCTGCAAAATTACCTTCCGTAGAATCAGTCGAACCAAGGTAAAAGTGATAGGGATTTCTCAATATGAGGGTGATTTGTACGTCCTGACCGCTGGGGATGCAGAGGTTTCCGTATTTGTCGTAGTATGATTCTCCTTCAACCACAAGCTTTTCTATCGCAATCTCATTTGTATATTTTTCCAGATATCCACGGACCGGTACATGCATCATGTCGCAGGAAGAAAGGAAAAGGCCCGCAAGTACTGCTGTCAGGGAAAGGATTAAGGACAGCCTGTGTCCAAATCGTGACTTTATGAATGTATAGTCGTTTTTAAACCTCATGATGGCCTCCTGACGTTCATAAATTCAACAAGAAAGCACAAGAAAAAGTTACTATAGACTATAATAACTATACAATAATATCGGCCAAAAAACAAGCATTTCTTTCAATTAAATGCGGTTTAATGCGAATTCCGATTTATGAATTATGAATTCCCCCTTGTCATGGTTCAAAAATAATGATATTCTATGTCACTACTATAATTTTTTAAAAAAAAGGAAGGAAACCATTATGATATCTTTTGTTCCAATGTTTCTACAAGCACAAGATGCTGCACCAGGTCAAGTCGGTGGCGGAATGGGCAGTTTGCTAACATTTGCACCGCTGCTTTTGATTTTGGGCATCATGTACTTTCTCATGATTCGTCCTCAGAATAAAAAGCAAAAAGAAACCCAGAAGATGATTGAGGCCCTTAAGAAGGGTGACAAAGTTGTTACAATCGGCGGTATTCATGGTACTGTTGCTTCCACCAAGGAACACACTGTAATCATCAAGGTTGATGACAACACACGCATCGAATTCAACCGTACTGCAATCGCAACTGTTGTTGTGGACAAGCCCGCCGTTGCTGTAGAAGCTCCGGAAAAGGAAAAGAAGGGTCTGTTCGGCAGAAAGTCAAAGGAAGATTCAATTGTTGCAGAAATAAAAGATAAGGACGAAGAAAAGACTTCGGACTCAGAGGCAGACAAAGATGAATAAACGCACCCGTTTCATTTTGATTCTTGCGGTTCTTGCATTGTGTTTTGTCTTCCTGTGGCCGTCATTAAAGTGGTATGCACTTACGCCAAAGGAAAACCAGGCGCTTGCACTGAGCTCGCTTGAAAACATCAAGGATTATTCAAGTGTAAAGGCAGCTGATGAAGTGGAAGCATACAAGGCAAAGGTTAAGGCTGATGCAAACGCTCCACTCGAAGCGGATCAAGACTGGCTTTTAAAGATTGTCAAGAAGAACTATAAGACAATGGGCACTAAGGCTCCTGAAACCATCGGGCTTTTGGATGCCATGCGTTCTTTCTCCAGCGAGGATGAACTTCGTTCTGCAGTGGAAACCCACTACAGGGAAAGGATTCTTGCCGACAAGAACACATACAAGAACTCAGTTAAGTTGGGTCTTGACTTGAGCGGTGGTATGAACGTCATCGTAAAGGCTGATTTGGATTCTGTTGTTGCCGCAAAGGACGAAAACAACAAGATTGATGATGTAACCCTCAGGGAAAACGCAATGGCTCAGGCCATCGAAACCCTTTCAGGACGCATAGACCGCTTTGGTCTAAGCTCACCGACAATCAGGCAGCAGGGTGATGACCGCATTTATATAGAAATTCCAGGAAGTGCCGAGGCAGATCAGATCAACTCAATCATTCAGGGACGCGGAATCTTGAATTTCCGTCTTGTTGATGATGATGCCAATTCTGCATTCCAGTCATATTATGAATCTAACCGTGCAAGCACCTTTGACAGTCAGGGACGCCTCATCAATTCTTCCCTCATTCCGGAAGACTGTGAGGTTCTGGGATACTATGAAACTGATGATTATGGTTTGGACCAGAGGAAGGGTTACCTTGTCGTAAAGAAGGAAATCGTTCTTGACGGAAAGCACATCAAGTCTGCTGAAGTTGGTTCAGAAGGAATCACAGGCCGTCCGCAGGTAAGCTTTACACTCGATCCTGAGGGAACCTTAATCTTTGGTGACTTTACCGCTGCAAACGTAAACAAGAATCTTGCAATCGTAAGCGACAACCGCGTCAAGTCAAACGCAACAATCCGTGAGGCAATCCGTGGTGGTCAAATCGCCATTACAGGTTTCGGTCTGCAGGAAGCCAACAATCTTGAAAAAGTTCTTCAGACCGCATGGCTGGATGTTCCTCTTGAAGTAGAAAGCCAGCAGGTTTTGGGAGCAACCCTCGGACAGAAGGCTATTCGCCAGGGTCTTATGGCCATTGCAATCGGTCTTGCGGCAATCATGCTCTTCATGCTCATCTGGTATAAGGGTGCCGGTATTAACGCATGTGTCGTACAGGTCCTTAACCTTTACATCATGTTCAGCGTTCTTTCTGCATTCAACTTTACAATTACACTTGCTTCAATCGCAGGTATGATCCTTACCATCGGTATGGCAGTTGACGCAAACGTAATCATATTCGAGCGCATAAAGGAAGAGCTCAGGCTTGGAAAGGACAGGGCTTCCGCAGTTTCAACCGGATTTGCAAACGCATTCTGGGCTATCTTGGACTCCAACATTACGACCCTTATCGCGGCCGTATTCATGTCAAACCTTGGTTCCGGTGCAATTCAGGGATTTGCATACAGCCTTACAATCGGTGTTGTTTCTACTGTATTTACATCCCTCTTTGTTTCACGCCTTATCTTTGACGTTGGAACTGAAGCAATGCACAAAAAGAGACTCAGTATCGGATGGGGGATTAAACAATGAAAAAGATCATAAAATTCAACAAGGCATTTCTCCCCTGTGCCATTTTGTCAATCTGTATCATCATAGCCGGTGTTGTCGGCATGTTTGTAAGGGGAATCAATTTCAGCATTGACTTTGTTCCTGGTTTGGTTGAGGAAGTCCGTGTGGCTCCCTGTGCCATGGAAATCACTTATAACGGTTCGGCATCGGTTGCTGTCGAGATGGACAACACGAGCCTGAGCCTTGTCATAAGCGGTGCCGGTGCGGATAACGAAACACGTTCATTTACATTCGGAGAAAACAATACTGTTTCCAAGATGGCATCTGCCTTGAGTGGCGTAGACGGTGTTACTGCAAAAGTAATAGAGCAGGGAGACCGTGATTCATACGACCTCTTTGCAAACAGTGTGGCTACAGCACGCCTTTCTTCAGATGTTCCGTACAAGATGTATGTACCATCAGTAAATCCGGTTTCAATCGAAGAAGTCCGCGACGCCTTGGCAAACCTCGATGTTTCCGTAAAGGAATTGGGTGGTGTCTCTGACCGCAGCTTCCAGATTCGTACAAAAATCCAAAAGGACGACACAACAAGCAGTCAGGAACTTCAGACAAAGATTATCAGCGCACTTCAATCAAAGTTCGGTTCAAGCAATGTTCCGGTCGTAAAGCAGGATTTTGTAGGTTCTTCATGGTCATCAAAACTCTTGGGAACATCAATCCTTCTTTCTGTTCTGACGCTTCTCCTGATCTGGGGCTATGCTACAATCCGATTCCACTGGGATTTCGCTCTTGGTGCAGTTATCGCCTTGATTCATGACTTCCTGATCATGTTTACGTTCATCTCATGGTTCCAGATTGAATTCTCAACCACGACACTGGCGGCAGTACTTACAATCTTCGGTTACTCAATCAACGCTACTGTTGTTATCCTGGACCGTATGCGCGAGAACATCAGGACCTTGCAGGCAAAGAACTTTACCGACATAATCAATACATCACTGTCTGGAACTCTTTCACGTTCAATCATCACTACGGTTACGACCCTGTTTGCATCCATTTCTCTGTGGGTGTTTACAACGGGTTCAATCGAAACTTTCGCCATCGTTTTGACCATCGGTTTGATTTCAGGTTGTTATTCTTCAATCTTTATCAGCTGCGGATTCATCAATTGGACAAGACGCAAGTGGCAGGGTGGAGAATGGGCAAAGCATACCCGTCCGCATCCGGAAAAGAAAGCAAAACTTTCAATGGCTTAATGCTAGCTGAATGATTTTTACATCCATCCCGCTGATGTGGGGTGGATTTTTTTTTACTTCAGGGGTTGTTTCGTGGTGGAACTTTCCGTTTAATGACTGAATTTCCTTAGCTTTTCTTCAACTGCCTCTACGGAAAACAACGGGGTGCTGGCTCCTGCGGTGATTCCCACTTTTGAATATGAATAAAAATCTTGTGGTATCTCGCTTTCGTCTTCAATCAATTCCACGTGCGGACAGAACTTGAGTGCGAGTTCCTTTAGCTGTCTTGTGTTTGCAGACTGTTTTCCCCCGACAACCAGAACCGCGTCAACTTCTTTTGCAAGGTTTTCCAGAGACTCCTGTCTTTCCAGCGTGGCCCTGCAGATGGAATTGAATATCACTGCATCAGGATTTATTTCCTGAATGATGTGGATTATCGAATCGTATTTTTGCGGACTGAAAGTGGTCTGTGATATGAGTGCTGTTTTTTGTGAAAGCTGAATGGCTTCTACTTCTTTGCTGTTCTGTACGACAAAGAGTTTTCCACCGCAGCTTGAATCAAAGAATCCCTCCAGGCTTTTTACTTCACCGTGGTCCCTGTCTCCCGCGATGATTATGTCATATCCTTTTTTTGACCATTCTTGAACACGCTTCTGGCTCTGCTTTACACGGGGACATGTTGCGTCCACTACAAATGCATTTTTCTTCCTGAGCCTCTCAAGGTTTTCTGCAGTTGTTCCATGCGCCCTAATTACTACGGCATCCCCTTCGCTTACATCCTGAATTTCGTCTTCATTCAAAACCGTCATTCCGCTTTGCATAAGCTGTTTAAGGACAAGAGGATTGTGAATCAGGGGCCCAAGGGTGTGGAGTTTTACACCGCTGTCCTTTTTGCCTTTTATTGTTTCAAGCGCGGCGTTTACGGCTCTTTCTACTCCCATGCAGTAACCCATGACAGATGCGCGAATTATTTCCATGCTTTTAGTATAGCATAAAAATCAGGGAACTTCCATAAAAAAAATATTTGTGATATATTGACTACATAAAAACACGGCAAAAGCTGTGTAAAAATTTATCAGGAGCAGAAAATGGCAAAGACTATTGATTACAAGAAAGCCGGTGTTGATGTAAACGAGGGATACAAGGCTGTGGACAAATACAAGAAGCAGTCACAGCGTGCAAGAATCCCCGGTCAGCTTACAGACCTTGGTGCATTCAATGGAATGTTTGCAGTTCCCAAGGGAATGAAAAATCCGGTAGTTGTTAGCGGTACGGATGGTGTCGGAACAAAGCTGGACATTGCTTTCAAGCTGGGCATCTATGATACTGTTGGAATCGACTGTGTTGCCATGAGCGTAAACGACATTCTCTGCTCCGGAGTTCAGACTGCATTTTTCCTTGACTACATAGCATGCGGAAAGCTGGATTCAAAGGTTGCGGGTGAACTTGTAAAGGGGGTTACTGACGGTTGTGTAGAAAGCGGTTGTGCCCTTCTTGGCGGAGAGACTGCAGAAATGCCCGGATTCTATGACGAGGGAAAATATGACCTTGCAGGATTTGGTGTTGGATTCGTAGATAAGTCAGACATCATCGACGGAAGCAAAATCAAGGAAGGAGACGTTCTTATCGGCCTTTCTTCTACAGGGGTTCATTCAAACGGTTTTTCACTTATCCGTAAGCTCGTAAAGAATTTCAAGGACCCGTTCATCGAAAACGGAAAAAAGACGTCAAAATCAATTGGTGAAGTCCTGCTCACTCCGACACGCATTTATGTAAAGCCTGTCATGGAAGTGCTCAAGAAATACCGCTCTTCTGTTCACGGAATGGTACACATCACAGGCGGCGGATT
>DBWR01000024.1:0-149 GCA_002309305.1 Treponema sp. UBA1233
AGAGGTTCTCTCAAGATAGGTGAAGAAGGAAACGACAGTCTGTGGGGATCAAACGCACCCACCAAAGAGATATCGGTAGAGTCATTCTGGATGGATGAGAAAGAGGTATCAAACGCCAAGTACCGCCAGTTTGTGGAGTGGGTACGCGA
>DBWR01000024.1:260-39526 GCA_002309305.1 Treponema sp. UBA1233
CCGCATCTGAACTGGAGCAAGCCCATTCCATGGAAAAAGCCTAATGAGGACCAGCAGAGAGCCATTGAAAGCCTGTTCTACCGTCATCCCATCACGGGAGAGAAGATGCTGGACGTAAAGCAGCTCAACTACCGTTACGAACTGTTTGACTACACACAGGCCGCACTGCGCAAGAACCAGCTTGATCCCAACGACAGATTCCGCAACACTGATCAGGAGGCATCCGTAGAGAAGGTTATGATATCCAAGGATACCGCATACATTGATGATAACGGAAACATTGTACGCAAGACCATCAACCGTGAGTTGAGCAGCCTCTATGATTTTGTAAATACCTACATAGTCAACATTTTCCCGGACACGACATGCTGGGTGAATGATTTCCCCAATGCAAACAACGAGACCTATATGCGTCTCTACTTCAACCATCCCAACTATAACGACTACCCGGTAGTAGGTGTAAGTTGGGAGCAGGCAAACGCATTCTGCGCATGGCGTACGGAGTTCCTGCTGGCCGGTCTGGGTGCCCAGGCCAAATACGTGCAGCGTTACCGCCTTCCGACAGAGGCTGAATGGGAGTTTGCCGCAAGGGGAGGAGACCCCTCAAAACCGGACTGGAACTACCTGTTCAGCGGACACGCAACTGCTGATGGCGTTTCTTATTCCAATACAAAGAATTCCGGCATGGACAGCGTGGGCTGGTACTGGTACAACACAGGAAACAATGGTGTTACAGGCGATTCTACCCCTACAAGCGAAACCCAGGGCTATGGAACACACGAAATTGGAAAGAAGGAACACAACCTGCTGGGAATATACGACATGAGCGGAAACGTATGGGAATGGTGCTATGACAGGTACGCAGATTCAGTCGGAACCGGAAATCTAACAGACCCATCCGGGCCCTCTTCGGGTTACACGCGCGTCCTACGCGGCGGTAGCTGGCTCAGCGGAGCGGAAGGCTGCTCGGTCTGCATCCGGGGCAACGGCGACCCGGACGGCCGCTGCGAAGACTTGGGTTTCCGCCTTGTGCGTTCCAGGTCTGAATAAAAGAATAATACGCTCCGTTTAAAGAGACCGCAAAGGCGGTCGATAAAACGGAGCGTTTAAAAAGGGAAGCGGCCGAAAATACAGGTTAGACCGGGCCTTATTCAGTATATTCTCACAGTATAATCCGTTTATTCAACAAAGAGATTCCGGGTCAAGCCCGGAATGACCAACCAGCCAGACACCCCAAATTTAAAGAGATTTCGTTTTCTTGAGTTTTATATTGTTACCTTACTGAGTTCTTCAAGAACTAATTCCAATGGAGCATTCATATCTTTGGCTGCAGCTTCAGGATTAACATTATACTTTTTCACAAGAGTCACTGCTGCATCGACAGCCTTTTGTAGGGTACCCTGTGAGATGCCCAACTCGATACCTTCCTGCCTTGCCCTTTTGGTTATGTCCCTGTCATGTAAATTCATGGCTAAGTAATCACTCCTGAATTTCTCATTCTCTTTTAGTTTGTCAACAATTGCTGAAAGACGGTTAGCGAAATCGTCCTTACCACATTCATTTGTGTAGATGAAACGGAGAAGAGCCCGTATACGCTCGTCTTTTACCTTATCATATACACTTGCATTATAAAACACTTTTATGGTTTTGTCATTTAAATTTACCCTAGAATCCTCATGACACATGTTGCTGAATGTGTAACAGGGTAGCCCATAAGGATTGTCGTTTTCATCTTTAAATGGGTCATGTTTGCAGATGAACAGGATGTAGCAGTCCTTGAGCTCTGAATAATCCTGTCCTTTCATGAGGCTGTCGATATCCACCATGCTGTTGTAGTAGCGGGTACGTTTTCCAGGTTCTTCCAGCGGGTAGGATTGCAGCTCAACGTCTATGACTTTGTCCGCATCCCTGAGATAAACGTCCAGCCTTACACCTTTTGTTGAATAGAATGGTGCAATGGTCTTTTCCAGTTCAGGATATTCCACATGATCAACCTTGATGTGCAGAAGGCGCTCAACAAGCTCAGCAGAGATTTCAGGGTCACGCAATACCGCCTGAAACATTCCGTCGTCAGAGAATGTCAGCCTATCAATCTTTTTCAGAAGATCCTCATACTTTTCCATAAAAACTCCTTTTAATAATTCTTTTGTGGCAACCGTAAACTGAAACATGGATTAAGCGCTTACAACTTTCATCTTTCAGTTTTCAACTTACAACTTTCCACTACTATATAATTAGTATCAGACCCCCATGTTTTTTAACAAAAATTTGAGAAGAATTTTGAAAAAAGTGAAAATTTTATTCTCGTGGAGGCTAATGACTGTGACATATTGACTTGAGTATTTTTATCTATGATAATGTTGGAAAAAATAAAAAAGGGGAATTGTTATGAAGAAAGTTTTACTAGGTTTAATACCAATTCTGTTATTTACAGGCTGCCTTCTTACAAAGAATGAAAAAGGAGAAGTTCTGGCGGATGGCCTGATTGAGGGAAAATATACAGGTTCCTTTGTCTTTGTACAGGGCGGCACATTCCCCATGGGAAGTTCCTCCGGAGAAAGTGATGAGAAGCCTGTACACAACGTAACGGTATCCAGTTTCTACATAGGAAAGACAGAGGTAACACAGGCCCAGTGGAAGGCCGTAATGGGAAACAATCCCAGTGCTTTTAAGGGCGACAATCGTCCTGTAGAGAATGTATCATGGTATGACGCCATAGTCTTCTGCAACAAGCTGAGCATGATGGATGGAAGGACTCCAGCATACAGCGTAAACGGTAAGACAGACCCTGACACATGGGGCTACATAAGAGAAACCGTTACAATGAACGCAGACGCAAGCGGCTATAGGCTTCCGACCGAGGCAGAATGGGAATATGCGGCTTGTGGAGGAAACAAGCGTAAGGGCTACAAATACTCAGGAAGCGACAATCTGGGCACAGTTGCTTGGTATGATGATAACAGCGGTTATGAGACACATAACGTGGCAACAAAAGCCCCGAATGAGCTTGGCCTGTACGACATGAGCGGAAACGTATGGGAATGGTGCTGGGACTGGTATGACTCCAGCTATTACAGCAAGAGCCCTGCAAGTAATCCCTCTGGCGCTTCTTCCGGCTCTTGCCGTGTCTTTCGTGGCGGTTGCTACAACGACGACAGCTTCTGTCGCGTCGCCTACCGGGACAACGACTTCCCGGACGGCGGGGGCAGCTACTTAGGCTTCCGTGTTGTGTGCCCCGCTTTGTCCTTAAAATAATTAAGAATGCATAATTCATAATGCATAATTTGGAATGGCATTTGACATCCCGGACTTATGCCGTCAGAAGACAGGTGATCCGGGATCCCCCGCTGGCATGACAGGACAGAGAGAGATTCCGGGTCAGGCTCAGAATGACACAATCATCACATATGCAATGACCCATTCGCAAGATACAAAGCCAAGCAGCATGAGAAAACACCAATTACGCATTGCGAATTACGAATTACGAATTACGAATTAAGAATTAAGAATTATGAATTATGAATTATGAATTATGAATTATGAATTCTAATGCCCTGCCTTTCTTTTTCCGAATATGTAGAGTATGGGAACTTGTTTTTTTGGTGGAAGAATTAATAAATATTTCACAATGTCTCTTTTGGCTTTAACATTGGCTTTTTCCAATTTGGGAGGAACTTTGTGGGCTGTGTCGGCTCAGTCGGGTTCCATAGTCCATGTTGTGGAAAAAGGGGAGACCCTTTACGGAATCAGCAGAAAATATGGTGTTTCTGTGGACCAGATTAGTGCTGCAAACGGCATGGGAAAGGAATCCATGATCAAGGTGGGGCAGAAGCTTACCATTCCGTCTAAAAGCAGCTCTTCATCAGGCGGTTCAAGTTCAGCTGGACAGGCAAAAACAACCACTCCAAAGGAATATACGGTTCAAAAGGGCGATACTTTTTACAGGATTGCCAAAGACAACGGAATAAGCGTGGATGCACTGCTTTCATACAACAAGCTCAAGGAAGGCTCTGTCCTCAAGGTGGGGCAGGTGCTCAAAATCCCTCCGGAAGAAAAGGTTTCCCAGACTCCGGAAATCATGACCATAAGTTATGAGGATCCCCGCACATACAGCGACAAAAAGGGTGATTCCTCCCTCCAGTGGCCGGTCAAAAAACCGACGGTCACATATATGGCGGGTAAAGTCGGCGGTGTCCAGCTCAGTGCCGGCCGCAACGAATCGGTTACCGTCATCCACGAGGGAACCGTAATGTTTACCGGAACTTACCGCGGTTACGGTCAGGTGGTGCTTGTGGTGTCAAAGACCGGCTACATGTATGTCTATGCGGGACTCGCAACAATAAAGGTCCAGAAAGGGGACGTGGTCAAGTTCGGAGACAGCATAGGTACGGCCGGAACTGACTCAATAACGGGTTCAAGCCAGATATGCCTGATTGTATACCAGAAAAACAGTCCTATTGACCCCGCAAAAGCACCCCGCGGATAAAAAAAAATTCGATTCGGCGCTTTAAATAGTTTGACAAACAAGCCTCATGGAAATATAATGTAAGAATGGCATGTGTGGTTCATCCGGACATGTTAAGGCAAAAATGTCTTGCTTTCTGTACGTTTTTTACTACTAAAGTTTTGGTGTTTTTCTGCCGATAATCAAATAAATAGTTTCCGTGTACTATAAAACTAGGAAATTTACAATTCAAGGAGAATTGAATGAAAAAGGGCGTAGTCATTTTAGGAAGCCTTATTCTTGCACTTGCATTCTGCTTGCCTGCAGTTGCTCAGCCAAGTGCAAAGGCTGTAGAGACAATTGTTATCGATAACTTCGATACACCAGATGAGATGGATTGGACGTGGGGAGTCCAGGGCAGCCGCTTTGTTGCTGACGGATATCCTATTATCAAGTCATTTGAGGGAATCCCTAATTCTCTCCGTCCTTATCACAAAGATACCGACCCGACTGCTCAAGTTCTTGGTGCAAAGGTTGCTTTTGACCGCAAGGGCGAGAACTGGTTTGAAGTCTTCCCACAGGGTGGAGAAGGAGAGGTCCAGGAGATTCCGTTTGTTGGAACCGTAACACAGATTGATTTCTGGGTATGGGGTGCAAACTACAACTACCGTCTTGAAGTGTTGATTCGCGACGCAGACGGCCGTGTTCATGTTCTTCCAGCCGGAAACCTTATGTTCCAGGGATGGAGAAACATCGTAATCAATGTTCCAACCTACATCCGCCAGCATTCACGCTTGCGTTCAGGACGTCCAAACCTTACTTTTGTTGGATTCAGGATTCGTACTGATGCCAACGAAGCAGTTGATGATTATGTAATTTATTTCGATCAGCTCAAGTATACCACAAATACCCTTTCAAACGTATATGATGGTTATGACTTGAAAGATGCTGACTTCGGTGACAAAAACTAAGTAAGAGAGGCGGTACAATATGAAAAAACTATATGTAGCTATAATGGCAGTGGCAATGGTTGCTGCCGGTGCATTTGCCCAGAGCATTTCAGATCCTGATGCTTCTAAAATCGGAAATGACAGTGCTCGCCAGGCACTTCGTGAAGTAAGTGTAGAACGTTTTGAACGTGAAGGTTCATGGACTGTTCACATTTCTCCAGACTACGGTGTAATTTCTGCCCGCTTGTTTGAAGGAAGCCCAGCTGCCAAAGAGCCGTTGGATGACCCACAGAGCCAGGAAACTGAAGATACTCAGGTACTCGGTGTAAAGACAGAATTCTTCCGCCGCGGTGTAAACTCATTCTACATCACAGCTTCCCGCCCGATTCCGATTGAAGGAATTACAAAGACAGTATCCGTATGGGTTTGTGGACGCAACATGCAGCACAACCTGTGGCTTTTGGTCCAGGACTATAACGGAAACAACTTTGAGATCTGGATGGGTGACCTCGAGTTCTCTGGTTGGAAAAAGATGACTTGTGCAATTCCTCCGACTCCGGATGGAGTTCACGGTATCATTCAGTCAAGCGTATACTATGGCAACAAGCCTGGTCTTCGCATCGTGGGATTCCGTGTAGACTGCAACCCGATGGAAGCACGCGGTTCATACTATGTATACTTTGATGACATTCGTGCGGTTACCGACCTCTATGACGTAGAGAACAGGGATCCGGATGATATGGAAGATTCATGGTGATGAGCCACTAATGTATTAACCTTGAATTAACTCCGTGGTTTTTGCCGCGGAGTTTTTTTTGTCCCTGCAATTGAATAAGTGTTGAACCTTCCGTCCTTGCCAAGATATTCCACCAGTCCCATGTGCGTGTAAACCCAGAGCATGAGTCTTGCATCGTCTTTTTTTACCTTTGCGTCACGACAAAGACCCTCGTAAAAGTCAGAAAACAAAAATACTTCGGGGAGATTTTTTGGGAAGAGTTTCATGTATGACTTTTTTCCATGGAAAACGTGCTTTTGGACTATCTCATCAAGTCTCTTGTCCTTTTTCTGCCATTTCTTGGGAAACCGCCGCCTTCCGTTTCTGGATTGAACCGGCTCCGGGCTATTAATCCTTTCTTCAATCACGCTTACTTCCAGTACTTCAAGCGTAAAATTCCTGTCAAGAAGAATCGGGCATAGTGATGTCAGTTCCCTGAAGATGCTGTAGACATTCAGTTTCTTGGGGCTTTTACGGCTGGAAACCTTTGTGCCGTCCGCGTCAAAAGTCTTTATCGTCTTTGTGGTTGCGAGAGGATAGACCACAGTTACCTTTCTTTTTTCTGATATATATGACATGCATTTGGAAAGCAGATGTGAAAGGCTTCCTGTCTGTATTTCAATTACGTTTCCTTCTTTTGTCAGTACGTCTGCTATGTATTTCCCGGCCTTTGCCTCCACAATGCTTCCTTCATTTTCAATTGAATACAGGGTTTTGAGGCTCTTGTGAAGGTGTGTTTCATTCAGGGTATTGATCATAATTTAACTATACACTTTTAGAGTTAAAAAATCAATAAGTTAAAAAATTTTTTTATTATCGGTAAATTTTTTTATTGACTTTATCCAAAAAAGGGCTAAAATGGTAGGTAAGTGGGAAATAGTGGGGAAAAGTGGTGAGTAGTGGCATGGATATGCTGATTGGTGAGTATAACAACACTTTAGATGACAAGGGCAGATGTTCCTTCCCGTCAAAGTTGCGTTCTGTTTTGCAGCAGAATGAACTCATCATCACGCAGGGCCTTGATCACTGTCTCATGCTTTTTACTACCGAGGAATGGGCTGCCCTTACCGAAAAGATAATGGGTTCCGCTTCTATCTTTGATAATCAAAAACGTCTGGTCATGCGTCGCTTTATAGCACCTGCTCAGAAAATTGAATTTGATAAGTCAGGACGAATTTCTATTCCTCAAACTCTCCGGGATTATGCTTCCCTGTCATGTGGCGGTGAGTGCATTATATTTGGCATGAACAAATATATGGAACTCTGGGATGCCGCCGTATTCAGGAAGTTTGATGAAGAATCTGCTTCATCGGTCCAGGAGGCAATTGAAAGTATGCGGGACATACTTTTGTAATTCTGTTGCCAGGAGTCTGGGTGGGAGAACAGAATGATGCAGTGCAGGGATACACTGCAAAAAAAAAATTGCGGCCGTCGGGATCTTGTGCCGTGTTATGTGGTGGGAGAAGTGAGTGGAAATCGTTCATACACCGGTATTGCTTCGTGAATGCCTGGAATATCTTTCTCCGGTTGGGGAACCGTACGAGGAAGATGCGTTCATGGTTGATTCAACGCTCGGTGAAGGTGGGCATTCTTTCAATTTCCTTTCCAGATATTCTGGCCTGCACATAACGGGTATCGATGCGGATACCGTCATTCAGGCACGGGCCCGTGAACGGCTTGCACAATTTGGGAGCCGGATGGATTTTTACAGCGGATGGTTCGATGATTTTTATCGTGAATATCCGATGGATAAACGCCGTCCTGACCTCATTTTGTTTGATTTAGGTATTAGTGTATTTCACTATGAGCGAAGTGGGAGGGGATTCTCTTTTCGACATGATGAAGCACTTGATATGCGGCTCAATCCGACTGCGGGAGAAAGCGCTGAGGACGTAGTAAATTGCATGCCGGAAGATGAACTTTCGAACATGATTTACCTGTACTCGGATGAAAAATTCTCCCGCAGGATTGCGTCGGCTATTTGTTCAGCTCGCAGAACGGGAAAAATCTGTTCTACAAAAGCGCTGGCAGACATTATTTACGATGCTGTGCCGTCAAAGTACAGGTACGGGCCGATACACCCCGCCACCAGAACTTTCCAGGCGCTCAGGATTCGTGTTAATTCGGAACTGAAGAGACTGCCTGATGCACTGCACAATGCCTTTAACGTGCTTGCCGAAGGTGGAAAAATGGGCGTGATTACGTTCCATTCGCTTGAGGACAGAATCGTAAAAAACTATTTCCGCAACCTTGGAAAACAATGTGTCTGCCCCCCGGAAGCTCCTGTATGTAAATGTGGGGGAACGCCTTGTGCACAGATTTTAACCCGTAAAGCGGTGCTGCCGACAGAAGAAGAAGTAAAGCAGAATTCACCGTCGCGCAGTGCAAAATTGCGTGTGGTTAAAAAGATACGGGATGCAGATAAAATGCGTCTTTTGGGTGTGGAGGGGATTTGATGTCAAAAGTTGGATTCATTATCAGAATAGTTTGCGTATGCCTTGCCGCCATTTCAATTCCGGCCATGCTGATGGTCGATGCCGTACAAGCCAGAAAGTATTCAGATTTGAGGAATCAGGTGATTGACCTTGAGGAAAAGCAGTCTGAACTAATAGAAGAAAACAAAAAGCTGATAACTGACATAAGTCTTCTTTCTTCCGCTGACAGGATTGAACGTCTTGCATCGGAAGAATTGGGAATGCGTAAAGCGGAGACTGATGAGATAATTCGGGTTGAAATGAAGGATAATGATAAATGAGTGGCGAAAACTGTGGAAAGTCGTTGCTGAATCTTGAACAGGTTCTTGAGGCAACCGGCGGAGTTCATGTCCTGGGAGAAGGGGACTTTTGCTTTACGGACGTTCAGACTGACAGCCGTAACGTAAAGGAAGGAACCCTCTTTGTCCCCCTGCTTGGAGAAAAACAGGACGGACATGAGTATATTCCACAGGCCATAGAAAAGGGGGCCGGCTCTGTTTTTATTGCAATGGCTTCCTGGGAAAAAAGACCGGAATTCTTTACGGAAATTTCAAAGTCAAATCCAGATGTATTCTTTATTGCCGTAGAAAACACAATGCATGCACTTCAGGCGGCGGCGGCAAAATATGTTGAACAGTTTCCTCATCTTATAAAAATCGGAGTCACAGGTTCATCAGGTAAAACCACCGCAAAAGAAATACTCGCTTCTATCCTTGCACAGAAATACAATGTCGTGACAAATCCAGGAAACCTTAACAGTGAGACCGGGCTTCCTCTTTCCGTTTTTGCAATACGCGATGAACATAAGGTTGGACTCTTTGAGATGGGCATGAACAGGAAAAACGAAATGGCGGAAATTGCCGGTGTTTTAAAACCTCGTTTTGCCCTTGTGACGAATATTGGAACGGCCCACATCGGCATACTTGGAAGCAGGCAGGCAATAGCCGAAGAAAAGGCTCATGTGTTTGACCATTTCAACAGTTTTGGAACGGCTTTCATTCCCAAGGATGATGACTTTGCAGACTTCCTTGCAGATTCAGTTGAAGGCAAGGTCGTGTTCTACGGAGAAGGTCTTGATGAAAATGTCAGGTTTGTAAAAGACGACGGTTTGGACGGTACGGAATTTTCCGTTGACGGTGTAAGCTGCCGCATAAAGCTGCCCGGTTCATACAACTATAAGAATGCCCTTGGTGCTGTTGCCGTTGCGCGTATTTTGGGATTGAGCGCCACACAAATCAGGGACGGCCTTGAAAAAATGGAAGGCGCTTTCGGAAGGAGTGAAGTCCTCCATGGAAAATATACTGTCGTTCAGGACTGCTACAATGCAAATCCCGATTCAATGGAAAAGGCCATAGGTTTGATTTCGTCACTTGAGTCAAAGGATAGAAAGGTGTTTGTTTTGGGCGACATGCTTGAGCTTGGTTCCGTTTCTTCTGAAGCCCATAAAAATACAGGTTCGCTTTGTGCATCTTCCAATGCAGATAAATTTTATTTTGTAGGTTCGGAGATGAAGGCCGCCTATGACCAGCTGCTTTCCGAAAAACCTGCTTCCGATGCCAAATACTATCCAGAATCAAGTGATGATGCCATTCGTCAGATTGCTGATGACATACGCAATACAATGCCGGATTCAACTTGCGTGCTCGTCAAGGGTTCCCGCGGAATGAGGCTTGAACGGCTTACTCCTTTGCTGCAGGGGGAATGCTGATGTCCAACTTCAGAATCAAACCCGGAATTCCAGGAGAAAGCCACGAAAAGAACAGCATGATGTTTTTGATTTCAGTACTTCTTTTGTGGGGTCTTGGAATCTTTACGCTTTTTGTATGCACGCCATCAACTGCCGAACGTCTTTTTGTCAACAAGTATTATTTCGTCACAAGACAGCTTGTTTTTTCTGCAGTGAGTTTTGTAGGACTTATCTTTTTTGCAATCGTTCCGTTAAAGTTCATAAGGAAGATTCTTCCGGTATTTGTTTTGGGAACTTTCATTTTGTGCTTTTTCCCTCTTATTCCAAAAATCGGTACAACAAGCCACGGTGCATCCCGTTGGGTTATAATTCCTCATGTGGGTGGATTCCAGCCGTCTGAGTTTGCAAAGTTTGCAGTTGTCCTTTATCTTGCAAATCTTTTTGAAAAATATCTTGGTGCAGTCCATAAGGAGGAAAAGAATTTCCTTTATCCTCTGCTTGGATTGTTCGCATTTGTAATAGTAGTCTTCCTGCAAAAAGACTTTTCTACCGGACTGTTTATCTTTGTTGTCGGTGTAGTCATGTTTTTTGTCTCCGGCGCAAAGATGAACTGGTTTGTTCCGCTTGTGATTCTTGCAATCCCCTGTGTGCTGCTCCTGATTGCAATGGAACCCTACCGAATTGAACGCCTGATTTCCCATCTGCATCCAGAAGAATATGAGCTTACCATCGGATATCAGAGAAACGCCGCCGCACGTGCCATTGTCAACGGAGGTTTGTGGGGCAACGGTATGGGAAGCGGACTGACTTCAATTCATATTCCTGAGATTCAAACCGACTATATTTTTGCCGGCTGGTGCAATGCCATGGGACTTTTGGGTGTGGGCGCATATCTGGCCCTGCTCGTGTTCTTTTCCTGGCGCGGTTATTCAATCGCTTTTTCTACTCCAAACAGATTCTGCTGCTACGGTTCTTTCGGATGTACGACAATGATCCTCTTGCAGTCAATCATCAACATTGGAGTCGTATGCGGTTTCCTGCCGACAACGGGTATCCCCCTTCCGTTCTTTTCCTCGGGAGGTACTTCACTTATGGTGACCATGGCCATGTGCGGTTTCATCTTGAACTGCTCTCATGCGTCAGAGGATGAAGGTGAGATTACTTCAGAATATGAAGAAAATACAAAGACTAATTCAAAATTCGAGACTATTGGTGGAGTGGTGGTAGAAAACTATGAGTGATGCGGTGTACACGGATATTCCTTTTTCAGCGTTTGACGATTATTCCAGGAGGACAAGCGAAGTCAAACCAAAGAAGGCTAAGGTAAAAAAAGACAAGAAGCTGACTGTCCTTAAGGTTTTTGTGATTGTCATCGGATTCCTGCTTTTGGCGGAAGTTTTTGTGATGACCGTCATTGTTCCCGGCTTTACAACAGTGCACATCCAGTTTACGGGAATAAGCAAGATTCCAATGGAAAGGCTTGAGGCAAAGGTTGGAGAATTTGGTGGAAGCACCTGGATTCAGTTTGACACCGCAAAGGCCGTTTCCGTAATCGGTTCCATGCCTGAAGTTGAGCGTGTTACCGTTGACAAGCATTTCCCGGATAAGGTTACCATTGACATAAAGGAAAGGGAAGCTGTTGCAAAAACGATTTTATACAGCGAAGGCCACCCGGTGACTGTTCAAATTGACCAAAATGGAGTATTATTTACCTCGGAAACCGTTTCCGTGGTTCGCGATACAAGCATACCGCTTATTTCAGGGCTTCCACTGGACAATATTCAGGAGGGAATGAGGCTTCCATCTGTCTACCGTTCGCTTATGGAGCATGTTGCGGAAATCAGGCGGCTTCCCCAGAAATATTTTGCCGCAATTTCAGAAATTCAAGTGGTTCCCAAGGAATTCGGCAATTATGAGCTTGTCGTCTATCCAATCCACACTCATGTACGTGTTTTGGTCGACAACACCTTGAATGAAGAGGCATTAAAGTATATGATGGTTGTGCTTGATGTTGTAAATTCAATTGAACCTGACGTTTACGAGATTGACTTGCGTTACGGTTCGGTTTCATACAGAAAGCGCTGATACGGGGGATAAATTGAGTAATATTGTTGTGGGGCTTGATATCGGCACCAGTTTCATCAGGTGTGTAATCGGGCAGCTGGATGAAGAAAACCATATGAAGGTCATTGGGGCAGCAAAAAAGCCTTCCAAGGGACTTCGTAATGGGGTTATTGTCAACATCGATGCAGCAGTCTCCGCAATCAAAGAAACTCTAGAAGCCGCAGAACTTATGGCTGGGGTTATTGTTACCACCGTTTTCACGGCCATTGGCGGTTCCCAGGTGGAAGGAAGGAGTTCTTCTTCCGGTGTGGCAGTAGACACCACAAAGCACAACCGCCGCATGGAAATCTCCGAAGATACCAAGACAAGGGCAATTGATTCCGCAAAGGCCATAGTGCTTCCCCTTGGAAAACAGATTCTCCACATAATTCCACAGGAATACAAAATCGACGAAATACCGGGCTACAAGGAGCCTGTTGGCAGTCTGGGCGTGCGTCTGGACGTTTCCGTTTATATCGTGACAGCCTCCATCACTGCCTGTTCAAATCTGGATTTGTGTTTGAAAAGAACGGGCCTGAATCTTGAAGGAATAATGCTCAAGACTCTTGCCGCTACGATAGCCACACTGCATGAAGAGGAGATGGAGCTTGGTTCAATTCTCATAGACCTTGGTGCCGATTCAACGGACGTAATGGTCATCTACAAGGGCTCACCGACATACATCACTTCCATTCCTGTGGGCGGTAATTTTGTAACCAACGACATTGTTCAGGTAAAGGGCATACCGTTTGCAGATGCCGAGGAAATAAAGGTTAATTCGGGCTGCTGCTGGATAGAAGGCAACGAAGCCGACGAAGAGGTAATCATCCGTGAGATTGGTGCCAGACCTGCAGAACAGACTACCCGCTATGAGCTGTGCGAGATAATTCAGCCGCGCATGGAAGAAATCATGACCATGGCAAAGAGGGCGGTGGTACAGCATTCGGGATTGAAGCAGCTTAACGGCAGCATAGTTTTGACCGGTGGCGGAGCTCTGATGCATGGTATCGTACAGTTGGCACAGAGCGTGTGGAGGACAAGTTCCGTAAGGGTTGGAGAATGTCCTGACATGGGCCGTCTTCCTGATTCAAACGGAACATTTTACCGCAGTGCAGATTTTGCCACGGTTACCGGACTCATGCTGGCAAACAAGAAGAATGCCGGAAAAGAAAAGTCCCGCCGCGTAAAGGTAAAGCGAGACGATGAGAATTCGATTGCAGAGGGAGTCGGAACAAAAATCAAGAGTTTCTTTAAGAAATTCTTTTAATGTGTATTTGAAAACATTCCGGGTTGTAGGATTCGGGTGGTTTTGGGATAAAGATTGGGAGGAAATATGATTGAATTGTCTGTGGAAAACACTGCGGGAGCGACTTTGCATGCACCAAGTCCTACCGTAATAAAAATAATCGGTTGTGGTGGAGGTGGTTCTTCTGCCGTCAACAGAATGGTGGAAGCCGGTGTCAGCGACGTTGATTTTGTCGTACTGAACACGGATATGCAGGCACTTCAAATCTCCAAGGCACAGACCAGACTGCCTATTGGACAGCAGCTTACAGGTGGTCTTGGAGCGGGAGGAAACCCAGAGGTTGGTGAAAATGCCGCCAAGGAAGATTCGGACAGGATTTCTGAACTCCTTAACGGTGCGGACATGGTAATCATCACTGCCGGTATGGGTGGTGGAACAGGAACCGGTTCTGCTCCGATTGTCGCCCAGCTTGCCCAGGAACAGGGTGCACTGACTGTAGCGGTTGTTACGACACCATTTGATTTTGAAGGTCCCGTCAGGATGGAATACGCTAAAAACGGACTCAAGAAGCTTCGTGAGCATGTGGACAGCCTTATCATAATCCCAAATCAGCAGATAATGAAAATCGTGGGTGGAGACAAAAAGCTCACATACAAGCAGTCATTCCGTCTGGCAGATGACGTACTCTGTCAGGGTGTTCAGGGAATCACAGAGATAATTACAAAGCCGGGAGAAATAAACTGCGACTTTAACGACATCAAGACAGTCATGTTGAACCAGGGTGAGGCAATCCTGGGAGTGGGCATTGCAGAGGGAGAAAACCGTGCCGTAGAAGCCGCACAAAAGGCAATAACCAATCCAATGCTCGAAAACCGCCACATCGACGGAGCCAGCAACATCCTCGTCAACATTACCTCCGCCGAAGATCTTGCAATGGTTGAAGTTGAGGAAATCATCAGGAACATTACGGCATCTGCAAACGACCGACACAAGCTGTTCTGGGGACAGGTGCTTGATCCAACGATGGGAGATAAGATTTCTGTTACCGTCATTGCCACCGGTTTTGAACCGACCGATGCGGACAGGGAACGTTTTGCCAGGGAAGAACAGGAAAGAAAGGCTAGAAGCAACGTGATTTCTTACGGTGAGTTTACAAGCCTTTTAAATGGTGCTCCTCCTGAACCAAAGGAAGAAAAGGCAGAGCTCAAGGGAAAATTCAGCAACATACCGGTTGATACGGCATCACTTTTTTCTGAAGAACAGGATTCAGACATGTCCGACATTGGGGCCACACCGGAAGAAGAGGCTTCTTTGGGTGAATCGCTCAAGCAGGCAATGTCAAGCCAGCATAAGATGAGGAATGACCCGCCGTCATCATTCAACAGGAATCCGGATGATTTGAGTCAGCCCGCCATCTGGAGGCGCAAGCTGGACGGACTTAACCGGAACATTGACTTGACTTTAGACGACTAGGATGGATGACTTGCATTCAACGTCCGGCCTGATACAGGGTTTTTACAACGACCTTGTACTGGTTGAACGACGGGCCGAACTTTCCGCCGACACTTACTGCATTTCGTGCAGGGAGTTTTTGTCATGGCTGGAAGAAAATGATGTGGAGCTTGCCGACGTGCAGGTGCAGAATCTGATTTATTTTCTGGCATGGAGGAAGGAAAAGGGTTCTTCTTCTCTGACTCTTGCCAAAGATATTTCGGCTCTAAGGGCTTTTGGCTCATACCTTAAGCGGCAGGGAATCTGGAAGGAAAACCTGTCTCTGGAATTGGACCGTCCCAAGGCAAACAGGCTTCTGCCTTCAGTGCTTTCGGTGGAAGAAGTTGATTCGCTTCTGGCTGTAATAGACATTACAAAACCGCTGGGAATAAGGGACAGGGCCTTGTTCGAGCTGATATACAGCTGCGGGCTTCGCATAAGTGAGGCGTCGGGGCTTTTGGTTTCCAACGTGCATTTTGACGAAAGGATTCTGATGGTGCATGGAAAGGGCGACAAGGAGCGCATAGTTCCCTTTGGAGAGGAAGCATCCTTTTGGCTAAGGAAATGGCTGTCGGAAGTAAGGCCGAACATTGTCGGTTCAAGGCAGATTTCCTACGTGTTCGTCAATTGCCGGGGAGAAATGCTTTCAAGAAAGGGCATTTGGAAGAATTTTCAGATGCTGGAGCAAAAGAGCGGTGTTCATGCAAAAGTTCACACGCTCAGGCATTCGTTTGCAACCCATCTTTTGGCCGGTGGTGCAGACCTTCGTTCCGTTCAGGAGCTTCTGGGGCATTCGGATTTGTCGACTACGCAGATTTACACGCATATAGACAACGAGCAGCTTCGGGAATATCACAGGGGATATTTTCCGGGACATTTAAATAAAGGCGGAACTGATTCGTCAAAGAAAGGTTTCCAAAAAAACGATTCGGGAGAAGGAAAATGAAAATAAAAATCGCATCTTTTGCCTTGATTGGCCTCGTGTCAATCGCTCTGCTTTCATGCGGACAGTCCTATAATTCAATTAAGCGCATGCAGAAAATGGAAGAAGGCGTTTCTTCTCCTACGACCAAGGAAGAACTCAAGGAAGCGATAGAAAAATATGACAGGCGTGCCATAGACCTTGTTACCACACAGGCTCAGGAAGGAATCTGGTGGAAGATTTTGGGAACCCGCTATCTGGACGAGGAAATGTACGGTCAGGCATATGAATGTTTTCAAAAGGCCGTAAACTTTTATCCGGACAACGCAAACCTGTATTTCTATCTGGCAGTCTGTGCGGGATACATTGCAAACAGCACCATCGACTGGAATGTGGAAGCCCAGGGAACGACTCAGGAAATCAAGCTGCGCTATCTGCACGTGTCGGAGGAGTCATACAAGCAGGCATTGAGCATTGACCCCAAGTATTACAGGGCGATGTACGGAATCGGTGTCCTTTATGTCTTTGCGCTGGAAGAAAGCGACAAGGCGATTCCCTATCTTGAAAACTTCCTTGCGGTTCAGACAAAGGATACGGACGGAATGTTTGTCCTTGCCAGGGCATATTACGACACAATGCAGTACGAAAAGGCCATATCGGTGTATGACAGGATAATCGAGCTTAAACCCAACGCCCAGAAAGTTGCGGACGCCGAGGCAAACAAACAGATTGTAACCGACGCCTTATACTCAAACTAGCGGTTCTATATGTGGGATAGCCTGGATTTAGCGCTTGCATCAGTCAGCTTTTTGTCTCTCAGGGAAAAAAATCTTTTAAAAAATAATCTTGACAGTTTGGACGCTCTTGCTGTACTTTCTATAGAGGATATTTCTTCCATAGTTGGACGTACGGTAAAGACGTCTGTCTGGAATGGAAGGGAGTGCGTAAGGTTGGCCGAAGCTGCCGGAAAGATAATGGCAGGTTTTGGAATAAGCGCCTCTGTCCACCGGGATCCGGATTTTCCCCCGATGCTGAGGGAAATGTACGATCCGCCCTACATGCTTTTTTTTCGGGGAAATCCTGAATGCCTGAACAAAAAGTCGGTTTCCGTGGTGGGAACAAGGCATGTCTGTCCCGAAGCGGCTGAAAAGACCCGTGATTTCTGCAGGGATGCGGCACTGGATGGAAGGCTTGTCGTAAGCGGCCTTGCCTATGGCGTGGACTCATGGGCCCACAAGGGAGCTCTTTTGGCTTGTGGCGGTGGAGCCTCACAGGTTACTGCGGCTGTCCTTCCATGCGGAATTGATTCGGTGGTTCCCTATGGCAACAAAAAAATTGCCGAGGCGATAGTCAGGGACGGTGGTGTGCTCCTTAGCGAGTATCTTCCGGGAATTGGGGCGGAACCATGGCGTTTTGTGCAGAGGAACAGGCTGATTGCCTCCCTTTCTCCCGCTACGGTCGTGATGCAGGCTCCTCCGGGCAGCGGTGCGCTGATTACGGCTTCCATGGCTCTGGATTACAACCGCGACTTGTTTTTTCACGAGGCGTGTTTTTGCGGAACGGCTGTGGAACTGTCCAAAAGGCAGGCGGAACGTCTTAAGGCGCAAAATACCAAAACCGCCCTTAACAAGCTCTCCCATTCGGCGGACAATTATGTCAGCGAAGGGGCTGCCGTAATAAAGGATTACAAAGATTTCGTCCTTGCTCTGGAAAACGGGCGGGACATACAAATAAAACAGTCTCAGATGGAGCTGTTTGACCAGGTTGAGAATTGAGGTAAGAAAATGGCTGTGAAAAGTGCTGCAAAAACAAAAACCAAGGCAAAAGCAAAGAGGATTCTGGTGATAGTGGAGTCCCCTGCAAAGGCCAAGACAATTGAACACTATTTGGGGACAGGCTATACAGTAAGGGCATCTATGGGACACCTCATCGATTTGCCGAAAAGCCGCCTTGCGATAGACGTGGGCAGGAATTTTCAGCCGGAATACATTACAGTACGCGGAAGGGCTAAGCTCCTCAAGGAACTCCAGAAAGATGCGAAAAACTCAACCCAGATCCTTCTGGCATCTGATAACGACCGTGAGGGTGAGGCAATAGCATGGCATCTGAACAATGCCCTTACCGAAAAAAACGATGTTCCCATCCAGCGCATCGTATTCAACGAAATTACGCCGGGCGCCATCAAGGAAGCCGTAAAGCATCCGCGCGACATTGATGAGGCTAAGGTCAACGCCCAGAAGGCACGACGTGTTCTTGACCGCCTTGTTGGATACAACCTGAGCCCACTTCTGTGGAAGAAGGTAAAGAACGGCCTTAGTGCGGGACGAGTTCAGTCTGTGGCACTGCGCCTTATTTGCGAAAGGGAAAAGGAAGTTGAAGAATTCATTCCGGAAGAATACTGGACTCTGGATGCCGATTTTGTAAAGGGAAAGACCAAGTTTACCGCCCAGCTGGTTCAATACAAGGAAGGAAAACCCGACTTAAAGACCGAAAAGTCTGTTCAGGACATAATCAGGGAAATCCAGGGAAGCGAATGTGTGGTCATCGACAAAAAGGAAACCGAAAAGACCGTTCGTCCAAAGGCTCCGTTTACCACATCAAAGCTCCAGCAGGCAGCCGCCAACCGTCTGGGATTCACCTCAAAGAAGACCATGCAGATTGCCCAGCAGCTTTACGAAGGCATTCAGATAGGTTCAACCCGCGTGGGTCTCATTACCTACATGCGTACAGACTCAGTCCGCATCTCACAGACCGCCATTGATGACGTAAGGGGCTGGATAGAAAAGAATTACCCTGACCAGCTTCCTCCTGAAAAAATCGAATATTCCGTCGGAAAACAGGCACAGGATGCCCACGAAGCGATTCGTCCGACCTACGTAAAATACACTCCCGACAGCGTAAAGGAATTCCTTAGCCGTGACCAGCTGCGCCTTTATTCAATCATCTGGGAACGCTTTGTCTCAAGCCAGATGAACAACGCCCGCACAAAGACCACTTCAGTTGACATTCAGGCCGGAGATGCAGTATTCCGTGTATCCGCCTCCAAACTGTCCGAAAAGGGCTTTTACTGCGTCATGAAGACACTTTCCTCAAAGGAAGAGGTTAGCGGAAACCTTCCTGCCCTAAAAGTTGGTGAAAAGCTTGAAAGCTCTGATTTTTATCCGGAGCAGCACTTTACCCAGGGCCCCGCAAGGTATACTGACGCATCCATAGTCAAGACTCTGGAAGAAAAGGGAATCGGCCGTCCTTCAACTTACGCACCTATCATCTCCGTGCTTCTGGACAGGTATTATGTGACCCGCGTAAACAGGCAGCTTGTTCCCACCCAGCTTGGAAAAATCATATGCCGTATTCTTGTGGAGTCATTCCCGGACGTTATAAACGAGCAGTTTACCTCCGAGGTCGAGAACAATCTTGATAAAGTTGAGCAGAACAGCCTTGTGTGGAACAGCATGATAGCTGACTTCTACAAGCCGTTCATAGAGCAGGTCGGAAAGGTTATGGACACCCAGGAAAGCCTCAAGGGCTCTCTTGACGAACAGACCGACAAGGTGTGCGAGAAGTGCGGAAAGCCGATGGTAAAGAAACTCGGCCGCTTCGGTTACTTCCTTGCATGCTCAGGATTCCCGGAGTGCCACAATACAAGGAGCATTCCTCTTGCAAAATGTCCGCGCCCCGGATGCAACGGTGAGATTGTAGCAAGAAAGACCAAGGGCAGGGGAAAGGAATTCTACGGATGCACGAATTACCCTGAGTGTGAGTTCATAACCCACTTCAAGCCGATTGACGTATACTGTCCTAAATGCGGATGGTTCATGGTTGAAAAATTCGACAAGAAGAACGGAGCCTACAAGAGCTGCATCAACCCGGACTGCGACTACCTGCATTCCGCCGACCAGGAAACCGAGGACAAGTGAAATAAGGGCCGCCTTGAGCCGATAATTAGGTTTGGAGGCGAAAATGTCAAGGGATGAGACTCAGACACTGTCACTGAAGGAAGCTGTTGGCGAATACATTCTTTATATCCGGACAGTAAGGTCATATTCAGCAAACACGGTAACAGGCTACAGCGAAGACTTCAAGCACCTTTTTGCCGTCGTCCCGGAAGACACGCCCATAAATCAGGTGGATGTCATGATGCTCAGGAACTGCATCGCAAAACTGAGCCGAAAAAAATACTCGGTCACATCGATAAACCGCTTTATTGCCGCTTGCAGGGGACTTTTCGCCTATTGCAAGAAATTCGGATATCTGGAAAGCAACGTCAGTCTTGAATTAAAAACTTTAAAAACTCCAAAACACCTCCCCAAATTCATGACCCAGGCAGAAGTTGACGAACTGTGCCTTGAGCCGGAGAAAAAGGAACTGTTGTGGGAAAAGCGTGACAAAGCCCTGTTCGAGATGCTCTATTCTTCAGGCTGCCGTGTGGGGGAGATTGCAAACCTGTGCATTACGGATTTGACCGCCGACCATTCATCTGCAGTAGTTGTGGGAAAAGGTCAGAAATCACGCCGGGTTTTCTTTGAGGAAGATGCCAGAAAAGCCCTTGACGCATACCTCAAGGACAGGGACGAGCGCTTTCCGGAGGCTTCCATGAGGGGTGGGGCCACGGTGGAGCAGGTTTTCCTGAGCCAAAAGGGACTTCCCCTTACCGAGCACGGAATCTGGTACATAGTGAGCCGTTATACTGGGGCAGAAGGCAGCGGACGTCATCTTTCTCCACACGCATTCCGCCATACCTTTGCAACCGCCATGCTTTCGGGTGGGGCCGACATAAGGAGCGTCCAGGAGATGCTTGGGCATTCATCAATAAGCACGACCCAGCGCTATACCCATGTTACAACCGCAAGGCTCAAGGAAGTGTACGCCCAGGCTTTTCCGCATTCAGGAAAGAAAGATTGAGGGTTCTTTTGAAAAAAATTCACCAAAACCCATTTGCAAAATCGCAAATTTGCATTATCTTATATATCAAGGATGAATGTTAAAATACAAGCTCTGGTAGATAAATTCCTCAGATCATGCTGCAACCGTTTTACTGCGCACGATATGGCGAAATTTTTCCACAGCATAGGGGTTCCGTTCAACGACAAGGAGAGTGCCGAATATCTGGAAAACTGCCCCTGGGTGTTTGCCCTTGAGGACGGAATGTACATGTCCAAGGCCGGAGCGTTTACCGGAGAAGTGTTCAGCATAAAGCCCACGACAGAGGAATATGAGCAGCGTATTTTGATTCCTGGCTCCAGATGCATACCCTTTGTGGACAGTGAGATGCTTTCATCATCCCTCGTCTTTTATGCCAATGGAAAGAAATTAAAGCCCAAGACAGGAGTTTTTGACAGCGACCTTGCAATAGACATGTTCATAATGTACGGGGAGGAATATGCTCCTCAGTATATAGCAGCCGATCCCGCCAACGAATCACTTGACATGGTTTCCCGCGATTTTGAGCTTCCCAATAAGGTTCATCTTACCGGAGTGGATATTTCGCCCCTCATCGAAAGACAGAACCTGCAGAAGGGGGACAGGCTTTTGTGCTCCGTTTCCGACTGGGATTTGGGCCACATTAACGTAGTCATCCTGCACGACGGGGAAAACACCTTTGACCGTGGTTTTGACGGCAGCGCAAGGTTAAACTGGTACAGGCTGCTGGAAGAAGCCCTTTTGGAAAGCTTTGAGCGTCTGGGACCATGCGGCTCCCTTGAGGAACAGCTTGCCAACGTGTTTTTTGAAAACATGGACAGCCTCTGCATGCCTCTTTGCGGTTCCTTTGAGGAGTACCTTAACCGTTATGCAAAGGCGGTGGGACTGGAGCATTTTGGTGTTGAAACGCGCCTTTGGTACAGGGGTAAGGACGTTCCTGCCGTGGGACCATGGAATGCGACGGATTTTGACTTCATCGAAAAAAAGCGCTATACCCCGGACAAGACCCTGACGCCGTTTTCAATTCCAGCGGACGTGATGGAGCAGTATGTCGTGGACATGCACTTCAACAGGTCGGTTGACTACAATAAATTGATGAAAAAGATGTATCCCCGTGATTATGTATTCCATAAAGATGAAAAATCATATATACTGTGGCAGATAAAGGATATAGATGATTATATAGCCAAAAAGTACAACTGGTTTGCGGATCAGCGTGTGGGTCCCGTACGAAGGGAAGCCCTGGAGCTTTTTACCAAGGTTAACGCGCTGGTTTACGAGGTGGACTGTTCTTCTGAATCGATAAAGCAGTTTCCTCAGCAGGAACTTGTAATACTTACACAGCTTTACAGTCATCTGTACAGGATACTTCAATCCTTTAACGACATAGAAAGTCTGGAACGGGATGCGGATGCACTGCTTCTTTCTCTGGACGGAATGGACTGGAATTTTGAGGACATAAGGGGGCCACTGGAGCGAGCAGTCGAATCCCAGAGGCGAAACAGATTCAAGGTTGTCAGATAGTTGCTTTTGTTTATGGAGGCGTGATAAATGTTGATGGAAAATACCCTTGGAGGGTTGATAAGGAACGGTGGTGTTTTTGCTGATGTGGACGGAAAGACGCCAAAGGAAATATTCACCGCGGTTTGCAGTGGACTTGAATTCCCGGAAGGTTTTGACAAGGAAGCCCTGATTACAGAGCTTGTTGAGCGTGAAAAGATTTTGAGCACAGCCGTAGGAAACGGAATCGCAATCCCTCACCCAAGAAAATCCATGGTTCAGGAAGACTCTGACCAGCGCCTCATCGTATGCTACCTCAAGAAGCCGCTTGACATGTCTGCTCCAGATGAACGCAAGGTTACCGTAATGTTCATCCTGCTTACAAAGTCAACACAGTTTCACCTGCAGACACTTTCCGACCTGGCAAAACTGATCCACCAGGAAGATTTTAGAAAGTTTTTGGATACTAAACCAAATATGGACAGCCTCATAGAAAAAATCAATTCAATGGTTGTCTGAGTTAAGGAGTAAATATATGAATATCAATGGTCTTGAAGCCACCGCGCTTTCCGTACGCAGTCTTTCAATGGATGCCATTCAAAAGGCAAAATCAGGCCACCCGGGACTTCCTCTGGGAGCCGCAGAACTTGCAGCCGTGCTTTACGGTGAAATCATGAAGCACAATCCTGCCGATTCTTCTTGGGTAGACAGGGACCGCTTTGTCCTTTCCGCAGGCCACGGTTCAATGCTGCTTTATTCCATTCTGCACATTGCCGGCTACAAGGTTTCCATGGACGACATAAAGACTTTCCGCCAGGTAGGTTCAAAATGCCCTGGACATCCGGAAAAGGGAATTACCGACGGTGTTGAAAATACATCAGGTCCTCTGGGACAGGGTGTTGCACTTGCAGTTGGTATGGCAATCGCAGAGTCTATGCTTGCCGCAAGGTTCAATACTGCATCACGCAAGATTGTTGACCACTACACATATTCTCTGGTTGGAGAAGGCTGTCTTGAGGAAGGCGTTTCTTCTGAGGCATGTTCTCTGGCCGGTACGTTGAAGCTGAACAAGCTCATCGTCTTCTATGACGAGAACAAGATTTCAATCGACGGTAACACCGACATCACTTTTGCAGAAGACATTCAGAAGCGCTATGAATCATACGGATGGTTCGTCCTCCGCGGCTCAATGTACAACATGAAGGAAATCGCTGACCTTGTAAACATTGCAAAGAATCAGGACAAGCCGACCCTCATCATCCTCAAGTCAATCATCGGTAAGGGTGCTCCAAAGCAGGGCACAGCCGATGTACACGGTGCTCCTCTTGGTGAAGAAGGCTGTGTAGAGGCTAAGAAGGCATTGGGACTTCCTGCAGACAAGCAGTTCTATGTTGTTCCTGAGGCATATTCATATTTTGAGGAATACCGCAAGGAATGTGCAAAGGCTCAGGCAGACTGGCAGGCAGAATTTGACGCATGGAGCAAGGAAAACCCTGACCTCCGCAAGAAGTGGGATGCCTTCTGGGCAGGAGAGGCAACAGGAGATGCAACAGCTCCGACATACAATGTTGGTGACAGCCTTGCAACACGTGATGCTTCTGGAAAGAGCCTGAACTATATCGCAGACCGCTACCAGTGGCTCGTTGGTGGTTCAGCAGACCTCCAGGGACCAAACAAGACAAAGGTAAAGAACGACGACGGAACATACAGTGCAGAAAACCGCATGGGACGCACAATCGAATACGGTATCCGCGAATTTGCAATGAGCCAGGTCATGTCAGGAATCAACCTGCATGGTGGCCTCCGTGCATTTGGCGCAACATTCCTCGTATTCAGCGACTACCTGCGCCCGTCACTCCGCGTTGCAGCACTCAGCAAGCTCCCCAACATCTATGTGTTTACACACGATTCAATTTACGTTGGAGAAGACGGACCTACACACCAGCCGATTGAAACACTGGCCGCACTCCGCTGCATTCCAAACGTACAGGTCATCCGCCCGGGTGATGCAGAAGAATCACAGCTGGCATGGGAAATGGCAGCCGCAAGCAAGGATCATCCTGTATGTATGGCATTCAGCCGCCAGGGACTTGCAGTATATCCAAAGGCAGACAAGGACTGGAAGAAGACAGCCCTCAAGGGAGCCTATGTCGTACAGGACGGTGGAGCAAAGCCGGATATCACGGTTCTTGCAACAGGTTCAGAAGTAGGCATGGCACTTGAAGCCGCAAAGATTTCCGGAAAGAATGTCCGCGTAGTCTCCATCATCGACAAGACACTGTTCGAAAAGCAGGACGAGGCATTCCGTTCAAGCATCATCGGAAGTTCACCACGCATCGTTGTAGCAGAAGCCGGTTGCCGCTATGGATGGGAAGGATACGCAAAGAAGGAAGACCTCTTCACTCTTGACAACTTTGGTGAGTCAGGACCTGCAGCAAAGGTAGCGGAGTTCTTCCACTTTACCGCCGCAGATTTCGCCAAAGTTCTTTCTAGATAATTCATAATGCATAATTCATAATGAAGAATTATTAATCGGCAATTGCCATCTGGTGATTGCCGATTATTTTTTTTACAAGGAGGTAATCATGGCAGACGGAATTATGAATTATCTATTGACGCTTGCAATTAAAAATGTCATAATTTTATAAAAAGTTTGAGGTGAGAATTATGAAAAAAGTTTTATTGGCAATAATAATATTTCTTTTGGCTGCAATTGGTTTTTCTGAAGAAAATATTTTCAATAAGGACTATATCTTTTCTTATTGTTATCAGGGGTTTTATGAGCAAGTAAGAACTGGCGATTTTAGATTTCAATTTGATTATGAAGAATATTGGAAAGAGTATGAAGCATCATATGGAACGGAAGATTATTCTTCAAACAAAGATGGTGAATGGGGTTATACTGAGCAGGAACCTTCAGAACCTCATTATTGGAAAAAATATTACAATTTCATAGTAATACATTTTTATGAAAATAAAATTCAATTTGGTTCAAATTGTTTTGGAAGGACTGATTTAATAGCAATACCCGATACTTTTGAAATTATAGAAGATAATATTTTAAAATATCATATTCTGAATATTAAAAAAGAAGATGAAGAATTATATGTTAATTCACAGTATTTTCCATTATATGAAAAACGGACACCATTTAATTTATTAATCAAAAAAGATGGCGATTATCTGAAACTTTATTTAGACGAAATAGATAAGGAAAACTTTTTATTTGAATTAACTGCTTCCAGCAAAAAAGACATCAAATCTATGGAAAATTTTACAATTGGAAAAGTTTCTGAAAAACCGAAAGTATCTTATCCAAAATATAGTGATGGAAGAAGCAAATACATTATAAAAGACCCGCAGGAAAGAAAGCTTGAACGTGGGAAATATTATCGATTATTAGATTCTTGTGATTTGTTTAATAGCGAAAATGATTTTACAGGTATAAATTTAGATAAGAATGATATTGTTTTATTCCTAAATTATGAAGAAATCACCCCAGATCTTCCATGGATTGAAGATTTCCCTAATGATACATGGGTACACATTTTTTTATACAATGAATATAACAATATATTTATAGACGGATATACTTATGGTTCCTATTTGCATGACTGTTATCTGGAAGAATCAGAAATCCCAGAGCTGGTAAGCGAATATGTAAAGAGCCATAAAATTTTAGAAGATGAACCAGAGGTAAAGGCTTCTTTTTCTCTTCCGCTTGTAATAATTGTGGCCTCAGCAGTGATACTTCTGCTGTTGTGTGTGGTAATCATCTTTATTGTAAGGAAGAAGAAATAGCTTGACAAATAGTGATTTTTATTCAACCTCTAAATTTGACAAGAATTAAATTAGCGGAGATAAGATCCTTACAATTTCTGTGCTAAAGAAGGATCAATACTTAAAAGGTGAATAAGTTTCCGGGCGGTGGGGGAAGGTGTGCACTTGCCGCATTCCCATGCCTCTACGGTTCGCTTTGAAACTCCTATTAAGGCTGCGAAAGATTTTTGTGTCATATTGAGGGAGGCCCGTTCCTTAGCGACATTGACATCCGGGAGACTCTGCTTTCTGGCGTATGTTTCAGCTCTAGCAGTTCCCTTTTCATAAGCCAATGCCTCATTCAGTCCCTGCATCAATCCATCGAAGAATGAGATGTTTTTGAAGTTGTCTGCAATTTCCTTTTCCGTAAGGGAAGATTCAAATTTAAGTTCTTTCATAAACTATGCCTCCTTTTTAATCTCTTCGATGATGTGTTTTATAGCCTTTTTCTGTTCTGCCGTCAAGTTTTCCTGGACACTTTTCGGATATGCGAATAAGAAATACAGTTTTTCTTTTAACAGGACATCAAGATAAATAACTCTTCCACCCCCGCTTTTCCCATGATTGCCAAGTTTAATACGAATTTTTCTTGCACCACCAGTACCTTCGATAACATCTCCCAATTGGGGATTTTTCAAAAGTTCCTGCTCAAGTTCCCTTAAATTTTCATCTGTCAACCCCATTGCCTTCCAGCAAGAATTAAAGGTTGCAGTAAAAACAAATTCCCTTGTCATAACTTAATTATATACGATATTATCGTATATTGTCAATGATTTATATAGAAAATAATTTATGCCTTTTTCAAACATCAAAATACGGAATTATGAATTATGAATAGGGTGATTTTTAAGAATTATGAATTATGAATTATCTATTGACGCACGCTCTCAAAGATGTCATAATTTAATAGAATAAAAAGTTTGAGGTGAGTATTATGAAAAAAAGTGTTATCTTGCTGGCCATTGTTTTTTTTCTGTAATTTTTTTTCTAAGCTCAAAACAACAATAGAAAAATATAAGTAATGACAATTTCCTTTCCCGGAAGGAGAAAGTCATCAGGTATTTGACATATAAAGCTGCTGCATGAGAGGATTGCCGGGAATCCCTGCAGAGGTAAATATTTAATTAAGAATTAAGAATTATGAATTATGAATTATGAATTATGAATTATGAATTATGAAGGGCTGACTAAAAAATATGCTGAAAAATCAAAAATTCTGGAAAAAGAAGTAAAGCAGAAAAGGGAAGATTATTCAATAAAAGTCTTAAAATCTAAATACTATTATTATAATCCGATGGTTTTCCTGCACCATATGGATAAGGCATTGAGCAGTAACATACATGCTGTTGAGTTGTTAGAAGTACAGAGAAGGGTTATGAGTATGATAAAATACATGGTTGCCAGATAGCTAATGTTGGAAATGATAATAAGGAAATGCGTGAAAAAGATAAGGATTCTTTTAATACAAAGAAACCGCTTAGATATTTTTATAATCCAAATCAAAAATTTAGAAAAGATTATAGTCTTAATATAGAAAATTTAGAAAAAAGGGAGCGTTAAAATGAAAAAGAAAGTTTTTTGTTCATTTCTTATAACTATATTTGTTTTACAGATTGTAATGGCAAACGATTTAATGTCTTTTATTGAAGGTAAAGATTTTTTTCCAATAGAATTCCTTGAAATACTTAAAAGTGAAGATAGAAATACGGTTTTAAATTTTAATCCAGATATTATAAAAAATACTGAATATGATTTTGCTTATGAAAGAAATACTGCTTGGTACGATACGGGTACATTTAGTTATTTATTTTTAACCAAAAAAGAAAACGAAATTGAATTAGGCCGAGGTTTGTATATTAATATTGATAAATGTTTAGAAAGAAAAGGAAAATATATTCTTTTGGGAAAACAAACAGAGTTTTCTAAAGGTGCTTATTATTCAATACCTTCAATAATTGATATAGACCCTTTAATAGATTTAGATGAATCTGACAAAATAGAAATTAGATTAGATGGAGATTATTTGACTTTTTCAGTAAAATCGAGAAATTTTTATCAGGAATATTTTTTTGCTGATAAAAATACAATTGAACAAATCGTATCATTAATAACAACAAACAAATGTGACTTATCAAAAGTAACCTGGCCTCGTCATGCAGATGGCACATGCGACTACGATGAAAACAACAAAACAACAAAATCACCTGTTTCGACTAGTTCAACCACCACAGCTCCATCCACCAACGTTACCGTCAACAAAACCATGTCCGTAACTGAAAACCTCAAACTCCGCTCAGCAGAAGCAACAACGTCTAAAGCCCTTACCGTAATGGCTGCCGGAACAAAAGTAAAAATCCTAGAATTAGGCAAAGCCGAAAACATCGACGGCATAGACAGTAACTGGGTAAAAGTTGAGGTTCTTGCAGACGCAAAAGACCGCGACGGTAAACCGATAAAAGCTGGAACAGTCGGCTGGTGTTATGGCGGCTACCTTGAAGAAACAAAGCAGAATGATGAAAAACAGGCCGTAAAAAAGGACGGAAAAAAAAGAAGAAAAAATGACATAGTAAGGTTATATATATGGACATAAAAAAAATATTTGGTATTATTATTTGCATATCTTTAGCAAAGGTGGTTTATGCGAATGCCCCTAATTCCTTTGTAGTTGAACCATTGCTTTTACCTGATGATGAAATTACGATAATGAGAGAGAGCGTGACTTTTTCTGGAGTAAAGATTAGTGTCGATTATGAATTAAGGAATAATTTAAATGAGAAAACATCAAAAAGTCTTAAAATAGACTGCTATCCTACAAATGGTGGCAGATGGTTATATGGTCCCGTTTTTGTTCCTGATAATTTAAGAATATATGAGAATGGGAAAGAGATTTCTTTTTCTATAATTTTTAATGGCATTGAATATAATAATTTTGAGTTAATATCAGAAAGAACTGAAGGCAAAAGTACAATAGTTATACAACTTAATTTTGATAAAAATGAAGAAAAACAAGTAACAGTTAAGTATGATAATAATGCTGAAATTTTAAAATACGAATTAGATACAGGAAATAGATTGGTTGAAAGACATTTTTTTAATCTAAATAGTATGGAAAAAAAAGTATTTTATATTCCAGATGATAAAAATCTCAATGAATATGAAGGTTTTGCTTTGTTTGATTTTCTTATAAAAAATGAAACTGGATATTGTGTTACAGATTATTGTAGAAAATATGATGAAAAAACTTTTGTCTGGTTTTTACAGGTTCCTGATAATATAGATGAAATAATTTGCCGCCAGGATTATTTTTATCCGTTAGGTGATTTTTCCTCTTATGCCTTAATATATAAAGAAGCTTTTGTAGACTTGGAAGAACCAATAGTGTTACGATTTAAAAATAAAAATTTATCTAAAGAATTATTGTCTAAAAGTGATGTGTTTGCTTTGTCTAAAAAGCAGCTTTCAATTTTGAGGAATTCTTTTTATGCTAAATATGGATGTAATTTTGAAAAAATAGAAATAAAAAAATATTTTGATGCTAACTGTGAAGTTCAAGGTATAAAATATAAGACTAATTTAAATTTTTCGGAATCTGTTTTTAATGAAATTGAAAAGAAAAATATAGAATTGATAAGATATATGGAAAATAAAAAAGAAGCTTTGTTTTTTCAACAAGTAGAAAAATTGGAAACAGAAGAATCAGTAGATAATACTGATTTTAAAAAAAAAGAAGAAAAAATAAGTGATAATAATCAGTTAGAACAAGATGATGAACCTGTTGGAAAAAAGAGCTCATCCCTCGTACTGCCTGTAATTCTTATTTGTGCAGGAGTGCTGCAGATTGTAATAGCTATTATTGTTCTTGTTAAGAAGAAGGCGGAAAGGCAGGAAAATAGGTAATGAACATTCAAGAGGAGGGGAAAATTCCTTGACATCATATTAAAACAATTGTATTATACAAAATAGGAATGGTATTCCGAAAATGTATAAATAGATACAGATCCGGAACTTTTTCTTCAAAAATATGAACCGCCGGTTATTATTGATGAAATTCAGTATGCTCCGGAATTGTTGCCATACATTAAAATTAGGATCGATAAAAACAGAAAAAAAGGTATGTACTATCTTACAGGTAGTCAGATGTTTCGTCTTATGAAGGATGTGAGCGAATCTCTTGCCGGACGTGTTGGAATCATTCAGTTATATGGTTTTAGTCGTGCTGAAGTTTCTGGAAAGGATGAGAAGCCGTTTTTACCATCTGAGGATTTGAATCCGAAACTTGTAGAAACAATTACAACTGTGTTTGATAAAATCTACAGAGGCTCCATGCCTTTGATGATTGTCGATAAAGAACTGAATCCTGAAGCTTTTTTTGGTGAATATGTTCAGACTTATCTTGAGCGTGATATCCGTGAATTGGGGGAAATCAGAAATGAACGTAAATTCATTCAATTTCTTTCCTGCGTTGCGGTTCGTACGGGACAGGAGTTAAACCTTTCAGATATGGCAAAAGATATAGGTATTGATTCAAAGACTGCTGACAGCTGGTTGTCACTTTTGGTAACTACGGGAATTGTTTATCTTCTGCAGCCATATTCGGGAAATGTAATAAAACGCATTGTAAAACGGCCAAAGCTCTATATGATGGATACAGGATTGGCTTGTTATCTTGGTATGTGGAATAATCCCCGAGCCCTGGAAGTTTCTGCTATGTCGGGTCAATTATTTGAAACATATGTGGTGTCAGAAATAATTAAGACATACACAAATAATGGAATAGATGTCAGAAGTCGTTTTTCATACTATCGTGATAATAATGGAAAGGAAATTGATCTGATTATTCAGGAAAATGACAGACTTTATCCCATAGAAATAAAGAAGAGTTCAGATCCCGGAAAAGATGCAATAAAGAATTTTTCTGTTCTTTCAAGTCTGGATAAATCTATTGGCAAAGCTGCTGTCATCTGCCTGTCTCCAATAACTGTACCACTGGATTCTCAGACAGTTCAACTTCCGATTTCTGTTATGTGAATTGTTCGGCAAAAGAACAAGACGAAGAAAGTTATGGATAGGAATTGAGAATTATGAATTATCTATTGACGCTTGCAATCAAAAGTGTCATACTTTTATAAAACGTTTGAGGTGAGTATTATGAAAAAGAATTCTTTGTTTTTTTTCGCGTTGATTTTCGTTTTTTTCGGCTGCAAATCCACACAGACAAAGGAGACGGGAATGTCTTCCCTGATTTCGTTTGGGTATGAGGGGAATGTACAGAGAATTTCCAAGGCAAACGAATATACACTCGACTCCGAGGAATTTGATTTGTACTTTGACTGGGATGCCGATGAATACGCATTATGCCTCTTTGCCCATTATAACCCGACTTATCAGCACAAATACACATTACCGATTGCCTGCGACGATACGGAAATTTTCCCACTTGGCAGTGGACGTGCAGAATACCCGCTAGACCCAAGCAAAGGTTATGTTCTGACAGTTAGCGATAGCGAGTCATTCAGCTATATCTTTGGAGATAGGAAAATAGACACGGAAAACGGCTTCATGCTTCCTGTACGTACAATAGCAGACATGTCCGGCAAGTACGACGGCGACATATACATCAGCTTTTTTTCAGACTTCAACAAAAACAGGATGATCGAGCAAGACGAATACGCCACATTAACCTTGCATATTCACTAAATTCCAGAGGTAAATCATGGCAGACGGAATGGAAGACCTTAAGGAAAAGAATCTGGACTCCAAAAAGGATCGTGACAGGGCGATTCGAGATTACGGAAAGTGGAGGAGCTTTCAGGGCCGTGAGGATGCGGAAATGCTTCAGGAAAAAACATCATCGTGGAGCGCCAAAAGGGATGAGCGAGGGGATTATGACAGCTATGATGAATTCTGATATTAAGAATGCAGAATTATGAATTATGAATTATGAATTATGAATTATGAATTATGAATTATGAATTATGAATTATGAATTATGAATTATCTATTGACGCTTGCAATTAAAAATGTCATACTTTTATAAAACGTTTGAGGTGAGAAAATTATGAAAAAGAAATCTTTTCTTTATCTGTTTTTAATGATGATTGTTATTTCACCTCTGTCGGCAAGAGATTATCTTTCTCTGGGGTTCACTGTTGATTTGGGGTTTAATTGCGATGAAGAAGTCATCGATAAAATGGGGTTGATGTTTCCAAAGCCCAGCATCTTTATTGGAGTTAATCATTACAAAGAAAATGAAACAACGGGATTTCATATAGACGGAAACATCATTTTGAGCCACGATAAAAATGCTTTTTATATGGGATTATCTTCTTTGATAGGACCTTCGTTTCTTTTTCCTTTTGAAAATGAAAGCGGTTTCATAATTTCTCCAGGTCTTTCTGCAGGTTTTATTCTTGGAGGATCATCGGATGAAGAAAAAAATACGGACACCACTATTGGACAGGCTTACTTGGGTATAGGAACTAATGTCATGTATTTTTTTAGGTCCGGATTCAGCATCGGACTTAGTTTAAACTATTATCCCCTAATGTTTGTATATCATTCAAACGAAGAAAATAATATTATAAATAAATTTTCAAAAAGAGAAAACTACTTTTCAATTGGAATAAGCATTGCTTATACCGATTGGTTTAATTATTAGCCAATCATCATTAGGGAAATTGCTTTATTTGCAACGAAGTTTCCAGCAGCAACATGCGAATACGTCACTGCGTGCCGTTTCTGTAAGGAATAATATTTGACGTTGTTGCTTTAGCAACATGCGAATACGGGGGACAAAAAAACTCTCAAAATATTGAAAAATGTGTTGAAAACTCCCTTGAAAAAGTGTATTTGTGTGGTAAAAACTCCCTTGAAAAAGTGCATTTGTGTGGTAAAAACTCCCTTGAAAAAGTGCATAAGATGTATAAGATGCGGAAGAAGAAATAGCTTGACAATACAACATATTTACTACATTGGATGTTGTTCAGAAATAGTTTTTTCATCTAGCGTTTATATTAAAAAATTGTACTAAACCCATATTGTCCATCTTCCCTTCTTTAAGGAAATTGCGTAGCAATTTCGAATCCGCGTGACAATCTTACCCGTGTGACATCACTTCATGGCACTTAAAAACAAAACATCAGAAGCTGATGATTTCATCAAAGACGGCAATTGCAAACTGGTCCGTCATGCCGCTCATGTATTCGATTACGCACTTTTCGTAGCTTTCCTCGTCAAACACGTTGAACACTTCCTTGGTCTGGTAGTGCAGGACCTTTTTCTTTGTGGGGTCGTAGTTCGTGTATTTTACAAGCCAGTCGCTGAATGTGGAGCAGAGCCTTGGGGCATAGCGCATGCACTGTTCTATCCTGTGGTTTTCCGCGTAGATTCTGGTCTTCATCAGGGTGTTGTAGATGCAGCGCAAAATTGTGTCCGCATATTTCTGGAATTCCAAAAGCCTCCAGTTGTTGTAGATGTTCGCAAAACTGAATTTCTTTAGCTCTGTGATGAACTTAAAATACTGGTCGCTGAAACATAGTCCTTTTTCCACACTGCTGTTTTCACACAAGTCAACAACCATGTCGTTGATTAAAACCGTTGTGTTTACGGCCCTTCCGCTTCTGTTGCCGTTTTTGTCGTCCTGATTCTTTCCCCTTGCTCCAAGCGTGCTCACTACAATTTCGTGAATCTGCCTGTAGCTTGTCATGTCAAGAATGTGGTATGTTCTTGCATCCTCCAGGTCACGTCCAAGAAACGCAATCTTGTCGCTTACCTTTACGATGCATCCTTCCCAAGTGTATGGGGCTATCAGTCCCGGCCTCTTTATGTTGTACAGGTCCATCGCTTCCGTTCTGGGGCTTAATCCCTGCTGGTCAATTTCTCCGCAGTGGCATATAAGTCCGTCCCTTACGGCATAGGTCAAATCAAGATTCTTTTCGTTTCCCTCCGGGTCCTGAAGCGTGTCGATGTAGTCGGCAAAAAAGAGGGAGTTCCTTTCGTGCCAGAATTTCTTTGGGGCGTTTTCTCCTTCCTTTTGGCTCATCAGCGAGTTGAGTATGGTTTCACCCGTGTGGCCGAATGGTGCGTGTCCTATGTCGTGTCCGAGTGCGATTGCCTGTGTAAGCTCCTGGTTCAGTCCAAGATGTTTTGCAATTGTGGAACTTACGCTTGCAACGTGGCCTACGTGTTCCATGCGCGTGCATATGTGGTCGTTCTGCGGGGCGTAGAAAACCTGGGTCTTGTGCTTTAGCCTCCTGTATGACTCGCAGTGCAGGATCCTGGTATAGTCCCTGTCAAATTCGCTGCGTATACCGTTTCCGCGGTTGTAGAGTGAGTTTTCGCGTTTAATCGCCTGCATCCATTTTGGATTTTTTTCGTCCATGCGTACTTGTGCAAAAGAATCTTTCATGCTTTAATTATAAATCAGATTGAAGTTAAAGTCCATGACCAAAAGCGAACTGCGTAAACTTGTAAAAAATCGAATAAGCCTCCTCTCCGATCTGGAAAAAGAAACGGCATCACAAAAATGCTCCCTTGAACTTATTCAAAAAAAAGAATTCCTTGTGGCCGACGTGGTTTTATCCTACATGGCGATGAAAAATGAAATTGATCCCATGCATGTAAGCCAAACGGCCCTAATGTCAGGTAAGATTCTTGCTCTTCCAAGGTGCATTCCAAATTCAAATCAAATGGAATTCCATTGCATAAGAAACGACATTCCCCTTGAATCGCAGATTGAAAAAGGCATGTGGGGAATCATGGAACCCAAGATAGGCCTTCCCTCAGTTGAATTGGAAAAGCTTTCTGGAAAAAAGGTCCTTCTCATTGTTCCGGGTGTAGCCTTCAGCTTGAATGGAGACAGGCTTGGACACGGAGCTGGGTACTACGACGCCTACATCTCACGCATCAAAAAAATCTCCGGAATAAAACTCTATACCCTGGGCATATGCTTTTCATGCCAGCTTGAAGAAGAAATCCCTGTTCAGGAACACGATGTAAAAATCGATGAAGTCATGTCCGCCTAGTTTTTGGAATCCACGGAAGTTACGGTAAGTGCCGGTGTTTCGCTAATGTATTTGTCAAGCACCAGAGTAAATTCAACTGGAATCGCATTGTACATGGACAGGTAGTTTTCAAGATACAGGTTGGGGCGTTTTTCCCTCAGTCCCTGCTGCATCAGCTTTACTGTTCCCAGGTTTGTCTGAGTCTGAATCATCGTTTCCTTAATCCACTTTGTCTTTAGCTTTTCCACAACTTTGTTCGGGTCGGCTGCAAAATCCTGCACAAGCGATGCCCTTGCTTTCTTGTATGCGGTAAGGAACGCTGATGTATGGAGTATGCCGTTTACCCTGAGTGAGCCCGTGTGGTTCTGCATGGTGGCTCCCCTTATCATGCACGTGCTTCCCGATGGCAAAAGCGGCTGGATGCGGTCCCTCAATTCTGCAAGCAGGCAGTTGTAGATGTTTATGTCATGAGGATCTGTCGGCGAGTTGAAGTAATACTGCACCGGATCATAGTATTCTGATGTCGGTACAAGGATGGGAACTTCATCTCCGGCGTCTTCTTTTGTAAGGTTTGAAGTGTAGTAGTGGTGGAGCTTTATCCTTCTTGTTTTGGCTGAAAAATTCGGTTCAGCCTTTACCTGGTCTTTCCTCTGGCTCTGTTCGCGCAGTACCCCAAAGGTTTCGGATACAAGAATCGAAATGTACGAAAAGCTTACGTCCCCCGATATCGCAATTGAATAAAGTGATGCGTCAAGAAAATCAGTGTATGACTGCTCAAGGCTGTGAATGTCGGTCTTCTTTAATATTCCCGCGTTCTGGTCGTAGAATGGTTCAAATGCCGTTCCCCTGTAGAGGGTCTGCATCGTGTCGTATTCCATCTGGTTGTCCAGTACTATGAGTGTGGAAGTCCTCTGTGCCTTCTGCTCGTTTACAAGACGGTCTG
Source organism: Treponema sp. UBA1233 (assembly GCA_002309305.1). Lineage (GTDB taxonomy): Bacteria > Spirochaetota > Spirochaetia > Treponematales > Treponemataceae > Treponema_D. Next base: position 36,537 of record DBWR01000024.1, read on the forward strand.
CGGTAACCGGAGAAATGTCGTTGTAAATCAGGGCGTGAACCATGGCGCTTAAAACCTGCGTGATGTCTGTCTTTACGCATTCAACATCAACATAGGACATGGTCAGATCTGTTCTGGACTGAATCTGCACGCTTCCAAAAATCTTTCCGTCCAGCCTCAGCCTTGTAATCTCATCCTGCAGCACCCGGGCGTATGTGTTTACCAAAACCGTCCTCAAAAGCCCCTCGTCCTTAGGGGATACCGTTTCTCCACCTGCTATGCCAAGTGATATGGCCACAGTCTGGGAATGCTTGTTTTCCTTTACGTAAACCGGTATTCCGTTGTCCAGCACAAAGTCGTTCATCCTGCTTGCGTTTTCATAAAAGAAAGTCATCGGGCTGGAAAGGTTCTTTACGTTGCTTCCGGGCACTATCGTTTCCTTGTGTTCTTCCTCAGCCTTTTTTTCTGCATCTAGGGCTTCCTTTACGGCAATCTCGTTGTGGTACCATGATGCGTTGTCGCGTGTAAGCAGTGTGTATCCCAGGTCTTCAAATGCCTTTTTGTTCTTGTTCCAGACATCGGTGTTGACCAGGGCAAACACGTAGGGGGCTTCGGCTTCCAGTACCCTTGCAGTTTCTTCCGCTTCTTGGGTTGAAGGTAACTTGGGCAGATTCAGGTATTTCTGATAGTAACCGTCATCTGCCAGAGTCGGGTTTGCAGCCCAATAGTCGGCGAGAATCTGCATTCCGGAAACAGGAGAGCCTATCTTTGCCCTGTACTTTGCCTCGACTGTCTTTCTTGCAATGGAAAACTGCCTTGTGTTTAGCTTTGCCGCTTCCCTGATGTGTGCTGTAAAGGCCTCAATCTGTGTGGCCGGGTTTGCATCCTTTGGGTTCAGTACCGGTCCCTGTGCAAATGAATACGGCTGTTCCAAAAGAGCCTGTACCACAAGCCTTGATGAATTTCCCCTCTGTACGCTTTCGGCATAGATATAGTCTTTTGAGCGTATTCCCAAAAGCGGGTCGCCTGTCATCAGCTTTACGAAATCAGAATCTGTTGAAGAAAAAGCCGCTCCCAGAATGTCCGCCTGAACGGAAGACAGGGATGTGTACTGGACTACAATCTGTGTCATGTCTTTTGAAAACTCACTGTCGGCAAGGACGTATTTCCTTCCGCTGGATGTAAGTTCCAGTTTGACTGAGTTTGAATTCCCAGCCGAAGTCTTTGTATTCGTGCTGTTCCATGAGCCGAAGTATGAAAGGGCCATGTCGTATGCGTTGGCTGCATCAATGTTTCCCGTAATGAAGAGGGCGCAGTTGTTCGGGGTGTAATAGCGTTTTCCTATGTCAGTGAGGATTGTCCTGACTTCTGCCGGATTGTATCCTGAAAATAGTGCGGGGTAGACTCCGCTTTCTGTCTTCCACGGGGCTTCCTCAAACACGCGGCTGTCTATTGCGCAGTTGATGAACGAAGACGCATCCTTTGCCTGTGACTCAGATGCCGCCTTTATCAGCGAGTACTGTTTCTGGATGTCCCTGTCGCTGAAGTTGGGGTTTCTGGCACAGTAACTAATTGCCTTAAGGAAGTCGGAAAGCATGTCCGGCCTTATGTCTGCCGTATATGTGGCGCTGTCGTTGTTGCATGACGGGTATACGTCTATTTCTTCAAGAGGGTATGAACTCAGGAAAAGCTGTGCATAGAGTGGGAAAAAGCCTGCATTGGAAGGAATCTGGCTTGAATATCCGGCCCTGCATAGGAATTCCGCATGGAGCAGTGCACTGGAGCTGTCTTCGCGTACAAAAACGGTAAAGCCGTTGGGCATGGTCATGATGTGGACTTTTCCGACATCCTGTTCCAGAACGTAGTTTGTCTGGGCATGAAGGGTGGCGGCCAAAATGAGGCACAGAAAGCCTTTCAAAAAAACAGTCTTTTTCATGTTCCCATTATATCATAAATTGCACTAAAAGAAAAAGTATACTATAATGTGTCAGCAGGAAAGAATTCGATTATTTAATTTCAAGAGGAACGATATGCCTGAAGTAAGGTATTTGAATGGAAAAAGCATGGCAGGGGATGTCCCCAAAGAGCTGCTGGAAGGAAAACGTCATCTTACGGCAAAAGAAGTCTACGTGCTTATCCAGAACCGGAACATTTCATCAGACCCGGACTGGCAGAATGTCTATGTAAGTGCCGCCCCCGGAGAGTTCAATGCGGAACAGATAGTTCAGTCTGAATTTTCGGGCTGGGTGGTTCTGGGGGCTGTTCGTCCCGCAATGCTCCGCTTCCACGACCTTGAGCTTAAGACCGGCATCTACCGTTCCGTATTGAGGGATGTCCTTACCGGCGATGACTGCGTAATCCACAACGTAAGCTACCTCAGCAATTACAGAATCGGAAACCGCGTCATGCTGTTCAACATTCAGGAGATGAGCTGCACCAGCCACTCAAAGTTCGGTTCCGGAATCCTAAAGCAGGGTGAGCCTGAATCCCACCGCATCTGGATTGGCGTAGGAAACGAAAACGGTGAGCGTGGGGTTCTGCCTTTCCCAGAGATGATTCCTGCAGACGCATACCTCTGGTCAAGATACCGTGAGGACAAGGAACTTTTGAACCGCTTTGTCGAGCTCACGGAAAAGGACAACGACGGACTCAACAACACCTATGGCATAGTCGAGGATGATGCCGTAATCAAGAACTGCACCCTGTTAAAGGACGCTAAGGATAGGCCGGTGTGCCTACATCAAGGGGGCGTTCAAGCTAAAGAACATAAACATGCTTTCTTCTCCGGATGAGCCTTCCCAGATTGGCGAGGGTGTGGAGCTTGTAAACGGAATCATGGGATACGGAAGCCATGTGTTCTATCAGGCGGTGGCGGTTCGCTTTGTAATAGGACGCAACTGTCAGCTAAAGTACGGGGCAAGGCTGTTGAACTCTGTTTTGGGCGACAATTCCACGGTTTCATGCTGTGAGCTTTTGAACAACCTTATTTTCCCCTTCCACGAGCAGCACCA
>DBWR01000076.1:0-176 GCA_002309305.1 Treponema sp. UBA1233
CCGTCAATCAGTTTTGCGGGTTCAACCTGGCGTGGACAACGCTCAAGGCATGCAAAACATGAAAGACATGCATAAATTGATTTGGAAGACAAAAGAGGCTCCAGGTCTCCGTTTTCAACCATCTGTACGAACTGATGCGGATGATATTCCATGGCATCGTAGTTGGGGCAGGTGGC
>DBWR01000076.1:302-20646 GCA_002309305.1 Treponema sp. UBA1233
TCGAGCTTTGAGTCACCCTTATTCTTTAAGAGATTATAGCGGCAGAGAGGGCATGATGTAACAAGGAAGTCAGCACCCATATCCTCTGCATTTGAAAGGATTTTTTTTGCCCTGTTTTTGGGGATTGATTCATCCTCAAACATTGTATAGGCACCGCAGCATTCGTTCCTCTGGCCGTATATGACTGGAGTACCACCGATGGCCTTGATAAAGTCTTCGATGATCTGTGGATTTTCAGGATCGTCAAACTGAAGGACTTTTCCGGGACGGAGCAGGAGGCATCCGTAGTAAGCACCGATTTTCTTTCCCTTGAAAGGATTCTTGACTGCGGCCTTTACATTATCCCAGCCCACGACATCACGCAGAATCTCGAGATAGTGAACAACCTTTGCTTCACCATGATATTCAATNNTCAATCTCGTCCTGCTTGAGGTAATTATTCACCTTGAATGCAACAAACTCGTCTGTAGCAACATCGTTGTTAACCTGTTTAAGAACGTTGTAGCATGCAGAACAGAGGGTAACCAGATCCTTTCCTGAATCACGGGCATTTGCCAGCGCACGGACAGAAGAAAGCTTTGATGCAATCTCGTCTTTTGCCATGGGGTATTCGCCGCCACAGCACTGCCATTCAGGAATTTCTTCAAGTGTGAATCCTAATGCTTCCGCAGACTTGCGTGCATAAACATCAAGGTCAAGCGCCTTGTTCTTAAGCGTACAGCCTGGGAAATAAGCGTAGTGTTTGGTATTCTCCATTGAACTACTTCCTTTTACAAAATTTATGCGATAAACCGTGGAAATACACGGTCAAAAATATAAAAGAGGATGTTGGAATATTATAGAATAATATAGGCAAATATGCTAGTTTTTTTCTTAGATTTTAGAAAAGATTAGCATATGCTAACTGGTTTTGAGGCTCTTTATTTAAGGCTGAAAATACTATATAATCGGTTCATGTCAAATTGCATGGGGGTAATTTATGGCTATTCAAAAAGAGGGACACAGCGCGCTCACGGACGACAATCACAAGGCCCTGTGGAGCGGAAGGTTCGCAGAGGGACCGGATGCCGCCGCAGTTGAATTTGAAACTTCAATTTATGTTGACGAGCGCATGGCTTTTGATGACATCCAGGGTTCAATGGCTCATGCAAAAATGCTTGGTGAGCAGGGCATAATCTCCAGGGAAGAATCATCCCAGATTGTAGAAGGCCTCAAGTCGATAGAAAAGGATCTTGCGGACGGAAGCCTTGCCATAGACTACTCCGCGGAGGACATACATTCATTTGTAGAGGCAACCCTTACAGACCGTATTGGAGAGGCAGGAAAAAAACTCCACACTGGAAGAAGCCGAAATGACCAGATTGCCCTTGATGAACGCCTGTATCTTAGGCGCGTGATTCCATTCCTCCAGGACAACATCATCACATTGATCGAAACCCTTGTAAAAATAGCCGAAAACCACAAAAACACCCTTTTGACGGGATATACCCACATGCAGCATGCACAGCCCGGAACTCTTGCACAGCATCTTTTGGCATGGGCCACAATGTTAAGGCGGGACTGGCACAGGATAAACGACACCCTGAACCGTCTGGATCTGAGTCCTCTTGGTGCGGGAGCCCTGCAGGGAAGCACTTTGCCCCTTAACCGCGAGATGGTTGCCGCTGAACTTGGTTTTGCCGGAGTTACGGAAAATTCACTTGACACTTCAAGCGACAGGGATTACTGCATAGAGTTTACCTCTGATTTTGCAATCCTGCAGTCACACCTGAGCCGCATGTGTGAGGAAGTTGTGCTCTGGTCAACCACGGAATTTGCCTTCATCAACCTGAGTGAAAAATGGTCAACCGGAAGCTCCATCATGCCGCAGAAAAAGAATCCGGATTTTGCCGAACTCATCAGGGGACGTACAGGAAAGGTTTACGGAGATTTGATCAACCTGCTTACCATGGTAAAGGGACTTCCCCTTGCTTACGACCGTGACCTTCAGGAAGACAAGGCCCCACTGTTTGACGCACTGGATACAGTCCAGAACAACATAACCGTTTTTACCGCAATGATAGCCAGTGCACAGTGGAACATAGAGAATCTTGAAAAAAGCTGTGAGGGCGGTTTTGCCAATGCCACCGATGTTGCCGAATACCTTGTAAGAAAGGGAATGCCGTTCAGGACCGCCCATTCGGTTGCCGCAAAGACAGTCAGGATGGCACTGGATGCGGGATTTGACAAAATCGAAGACCTTAAGCTTGAAGACTTGAAGAAGGCCTCTGACTTAATCGAAGAAGACATATATCAGAAGATTACACCCAGGGCATGCATGGAAGGCAGAAAGACGACAGGAGGACCTTCCCCCGAATGTACGGAAGTGCAGGTCAAGGCGATGAAGGACTTTTGCGCTAAAAACCGAAGACAATAGCCGTTATGGATATCCACAAGTATTTTACACAGTCTATAATCACCGCCATGAAACGGGACATTCAGGAAGCTTCGGGAAACGAAGTTTTTTGGGTGGGAACGATTAATGCGGATGGGCGTGTAATAAGCGTAAAGGTTGGTGCCAGGGGAAACGACGGTATGGTGCTTGTCAATTCCTCTCTTGCCAACCGTGAAGCAGAAGAAAATGCGGGCCAGTCTTCCGGGGCATCTCATGTCGTAATCCACAATCATCCGTCTGGAACGCTAAAACCTTCCGAAGCGGATTTGAACGTTGCCTCTTCCTACATGGAAATGGGCATGGGTTCATACATCGTGAACAATACGGTTTCCGATGTCTATGTCATCGTGGAGCCAGTAAAGCCCAAAATCCTGAGCGTGCTTGATGAGGAAAAAATGGCGCTCTATCTTTCTTCATCCGGTCCGCTTGCAAAAAAAGATTCGAATTATGAGGAACGTCCTTCGCAAATTGAACTTGTCAAAAATGTGGCTTCTGCATTCAACTCCGGGAAAATAGCGGCCTTTGAAGCGGGAACAGGTGTCGGTAAAAGCTATGCATATCTTATTCCCTCAATGCTGTGGGCAATCAACAACAAGGAAAGGGTTGTAATCTCAACAGGAACTATAAACCTTCAGCAGCAGCTTGTGGAAAAGGACATTCCGGCCGCACAAAAAATAATCGGCAAAAAAGTAAAGGCGATTTTGCTCAAGGGGCGTCAAAACTATCTGTGTCTCAGGCGTATGAACGATGCCCTGGATGAAAAGGATCTGTTCACCGATGATGCCGATGTGCTGGAAAACATTGCCGCATGGTCCAAGACAACGAATACGGGAAGCAGGTCCGACCTTTCTTTCATGCCGACGGATTCTGTGTGGACAAGGGTTAATTCGGAAAGCGATGCATGCATGGGTGCAAGATGTCCGTATCATGACAGCTGTTTTGTGATGCGTGTAAGAAAAGAAGCCGCCGATGCAAATGTAATTGTCGTAAACCATCACTTGCTTTTTGCAGACATAGAAAGCCGCATGAATGGGGTGGGCTATGATGATACCGCAGTCCTGCCTCCATACCGCCGCATTGTTTTTGATGAAGCCCATGGAATTGAAGACAGTGCAACTTCATTTTTCAGTGAATCTATAAGCCGCCTTAAACTCTTGAAGCAAATCAACCTGATGTACCGTTCTTACCATGGGACGATGACGGGATTTCTTGTGCAGTCTGCCGCAGTCTCCAGTTCGGATTCGTTTTATCAAAAGGCAGATGAATGCGTAAACGACATAAGGGATAGTGTTACAGCCCTGGATTCTCTTGCACTGGATGCTATGGAAAATGATTTTACCGCCAGAGTCCACAATGCAAGTGCCCCCCGTTTCCGTGCGGTATTGAAGGCTATTGACGCCCTCAGGGAAAGCATTGGAAAATTTGTTTCAATGGTGCGTGATGTTTTGGACGGCATCAGTGACGAGGACAGCATGATTCCATGTGTGTTTGAGGCCAAGGCAGTTTTGCGCAGGCTGGAAGACATGGTTGCCCTGTGCAGGAATTTCTGTGAATGGGAAGAGCACGATGACACTGTCTTTTGGATTCAGAAGACAAGGCTTCCTCCGAAAAAGGCGGGAGATGATTTTGTAACCTACGTTCAATTTGTACAGACTCCACTGGACGTTTCACCTCTGATGAACATGGGAGTCTTTGAACCAATGAGTTCCGTCGTGTGCACCAGCGCAACTCTGAGGACCGGTTCCACATTCAATTACTGGATGGGTAGGACCGGGCTTTCCTTTGTGGAAGAGGGAAGGCTCATGGAAGAAACCTTTGAATCTCCGTTTCCATACAGGACCAATGCCATTTTTGCAGTTCCCAATGACGCTCCTTTTCCCGACAGTCCGATGTTTCAGTCCTATGTCGAGGATGTTGTTCCCCAGCTGATTCTTGCGGCGGGTGGAAGGACTCTGGTTTTGTTTACAAGCTATGATTCACTCCGAAATGCATATAATTCAACTTATCCCAAAATGCTTCAGGAAGGAATTGAAGTATACAAGCAGGGAGATGATGACCGTTTCCGTCTGCTGGAAAAATTCAAGAAGAACAGGGAAAGTGTGCTTTTTGCAACCGACAGTTTCTGGGAGGGAGTTGATGTTCCCGGAGAAAGCCTGAGTCAAGTGATTATGGTAAAGCTTCCGTTTGCGGTTCCTAATGATCCCGTGTTCCAGGCGCGCAGTGAAGCAGTGGAAAAAAGGGGTGGCTCTTCATTTATGGAGTTGAGTGTTCCCCAGGCTGTGATAAAATTCAGGCAGGGATTCGGTCGTCTTATACGCAGGGGTGATGACCGCGGTGTCATAGTTGTTCTTGACCGGCGCATTGTTGAAAAAAAATATGGCCGCCTTTTTACAACCAGCGTACCCATGACAAGACGCATGTACAATCCGCTGGCCGACATTCTGGCAGCCATTCAAAGGTTTTTTGAACAATAAGTTCAGATATTAAAAGATGTCTTCCTCAACTTCACCCAAATCCTCATCTTCCAAAACAGGAAGTACTGAAGCTGATACTGTTGGCTTGCTTGAGGTGTCATCATCAAAAATTGAGCGTACGACACGGAATCCCAAATCAACACCACGGAGTTCCGGAACAGAACTTGCACGGTTTGCGTTGCGGCAGAATACTGCATCGCTGTTGATTGATCCACCACGGCGCATCTTGCGTCCAGTCAATTCAGCATCGGCACCAGTCGGGTTTTCGTTGTCTGAAATGTGGTAGTTTCCGTACCAGTCCCAGCACCATTCCCAGACGTTTCCGCTCATGTCAAAGAGACCGAGTGCATTTGGAGTCTTTAATGCGACCTCATGTGTTGCACCTTCTGCTGTGTCAGCGTTCCATGCGACATCTGCGATTACATTGCTTCCGCTGTAAAGTGTCTCGTTTGCGCTTGCTCCGCCACGGGCTGCATATTCCCATTCTGCTTCTGTAGGCAGGCGGTAACCGTCTGCAGCCTGATCCCATTCAATTGCATTCCAGCGGTCCTTGTCTTCTTTTTCGGCATCGATGCGTGGAATGTCTCCCCATTTGTCCGGGTCTGTTTCTCCATCAAGAGTGTATACCGGAGTGAGCCCTGACATGATGCTGAGTTTATTGCAGAAAATGATGGCATCGTACCAGCTTACTTCTTCCATCGGGCGTTCGTCACCCTTGAAGTGGGCAAAGTTGCTGCCGATTACAGCCTTGTATTCAGCCTGAGTAACTTCTGTGGCAAGGATGTAAAAATCATAAAGAGTAACTTCGTGAACCGGAGTTTCATTGTTTTCGTTGTCACGGCTTCCCATCAGGAAAGATCCGCCTTCAACAGCAACCATGTCGTTGTCGATGATTTCGGTAACGTCATCTTCCTGTGCAAAGGCAAAGCATGCAATTGATGCAGCCAAAATGATAGAAACAAATTTACGTAATTTCACAGATTCCTCCAATTGAGACAAAAGATGTCCTAAGAATAAATTATAATACCATTCGTCAAAAAATTCAAGGGAAGTATTTTTGGATGTGCTTTGGAAAAAATTAGAGGCCATCCGAAAACGACATTATGTTTACCGGACAGCCCCAAAAGGAGTAGTGAGCCATTGCAGACTCGAACTGCAGACAGCCGCCTTAAAAGGGCGGTGCTCTACCACCTGAGCTAATGGCCCATCACTTTGCGAACAAAGTAAGACTATATTACAGTTTTAGAGTTTTTTAGTCAAGCCTTTGCCCCATGTTTTGAGAAAAAAAGAGATGAATAAATAAGTTGATTTTTCAAAGAATTGGTATAAAATATTATGAAGAATCCATACGTGGTCGTGTTTTAGAAGATGCCCAAGATATATTATTTTGATTACTGTGCCATTATCCTCCAGATGTTCATCATCCTTGCTGTGCTGTACCGTCACATGATAAGCGGACGCTCCAGCAGGACATTCTTGCTCCTTACATTCATACTTTTCCTGACTACAGCCTTTGATCTTGGAATGGAAATCGCTTCTGCCGAAACGAACAGGACTCCGGCAGTTTTGTTCTGGACAAATTTTTTGACTTACGGTTATCTTGTCATACACAGTTCAATCAATTTCACATACATACTGTTGATTTTTTCACTCACACGCACGAAATTCAGGTTGAGGAAATTTGTGGTACAGGCTTTTCTTGTCACACCGCTTCTTTTCCTTGTAGCCTTTATTCTGACAAATCCAATTCATCATTTAGTCTTTACCGTTACCAAAGAGTACGGTTACCTCCGTGGCAACTGGATTTCGGTTTTGTATTTTGTTTCGGCTCTGTATGCTCTGGCTGGAATGATTTATCTGTTCTTCTGCCGCTTTATTGAACGTTCCAGATGGATCGGCCTTTTTGCCATGTATCCGGTTGGATGGGTGACGACAATACTTCAGTTCATGTTTCCCCAGTATCTGGTTGAAATGTTCGGAGAAACAATGATGCTCCTCGCGCTTTTCATCATGGTTGTCAGGCCGGAGGAAATGATTGATCCACAGCTTGGTGTTTTGAACTGGAATGCATATGAGACGGAGATAAAGAAAATCCATGCCACAAGACAGCCGGTTCAAATTGCCGTAGTGCGTTTTATGAACTGCTATGAGGTGCGGTCTTCGATGGGGGAGAACCAGTACATTGCTTACCTGAAAAAAATCATTGCCCACATTAATTCTGTATGCCGTTCTACGGGGCAGAAGTACGACCTTTACTATGAGCAGTCCGGTTGCTTATACCTAATCTTCCCGAACATGGAATTCAACCAGGTGGAAGCGGTTCCTCCTGCAATAAAGGATTTCTTTATGCGTGCAAAAGATTTGATGGAATACGGGATCCGCTTTATTCCCAAGGTATGCACGATAAACTATCCCAAGGATATAGAAGACTTCAAGAGCCTGATTCATTTCGGAAGGACATTCCAGACCCTGATGATGCCGGATGACATTTATTCAACTGCCGCCGACATTGTAAAGACAAAGAATTTCCAGATAGCGAACGACATGGACAACATACTCTCCAGGGCAATAAAGAACAACGCCCTGGAAGTGTATTACCAGCCAATTTATTCGGTAAAGGAAAAACGCTTTATTTCCGCCGAGGCATTGATCCGGCTCAAGGACCCTGAATACGGTTTTGTGTCTCCTGCGATTTTCATTCCCGCCGCAGAAAAAAACGGAATGATTTTACCCATAGGAGATTTTGTCCTCAGGGAAGTGTTCAAATTCATTGCGACGGAAGATTTGGATTCGATGGGGCTTTCTTACATTGAGATTAACCTGTCCGTATCACAGTGCATTCAGCGCAACCTTCCCGAAACAATCTTTAAGCTGCAGGAAGAATTCAAGATCAAGCCTGATAAAGTGAATTTTGAGATTACCGAAACAGTTTATGAAAATTCCAAGGACGTGATGGCAGAAAACCTGAGGCAGCTTTCTGTTGCGGGCTATACCATTTCGCTTGATGATTACGGAACCGGATATTCAAACATGCAGAGGGTGCTCAAGATTCCTCTGAGGATAATAAAAATTGACAAGAGCCTGGTTGACTACATGAACAGCGGAAAGGGAAAGTCTGTCGTAAAGAATACCATCCGCATGATGCAGGACATAGGCCTTGAGCTTGTGGTGGAGGGTGTTGAGACAAAGGAGATTCTTGACAGCCTGATTCAGATGAACGCAGATTACATTCAGGGATTCTATTTCTCCAAGCCGCTTCCCAAAAAGGAATTCCTTGAATACATCAACATCTGCCACCACTTCAGTGCACTTCCTTCAAGCGGTGACGGTGAATAAGGTGGTTTAGTGTTTTTTTATTCCTGGATCCTCAGGGAAATGCTTAATCCTCCCATTCTTTATAGGTTGAGCCCTCTTGAATCATGTTGTAATTATGACAGTCATCTTTTGAAACTTGAATGTATGGATATTCGGGGCAGCGTTTAATTGAAATGATATCATCATGCATCATGTCATAAATAATAGAATTGTAATAAGCACAGATATATAATTCTGATCTTTCATCATCATCCATAAAATAGCTGCCATATGTGTATTCCTCCAGGAAATCTGGGGCAGTAATAATCTGCAAAAATTTTACCAGACATCCATCCACTATGGTGTAATAGAAAACTTCGTAATGATAAATGGCTTTATTGTCATAGCTTATTTTAAGCATTTGAATCAATGGTCCTGGAAGATCGGCTCCTTCTGGTTCATAAGACTGTATTTCTATCTTTTCACTGCTGTATGGGTACATAGGAAAGTCACTTGAATAATCCGAAGGAATTGTTGCATTGTAGGTTTCGCCGTTTAAAGGACTTGTGTAGGTTAGTAAAGTTTTTTTCTTGTTCAATTTTACTGTATCATCCGTATAAACGCTGTTAGACTGATTTAATTCACTGCCGAAATGTGAAGAACTTTTTGCTGGGTGTATTTGCCGCATTTCCTGAACCTTGTCCCAGAAAATGTCAAAACCAATGGAATTGTAAGGCTTGTTGGGAATGACTCCCGCTTGAATCAGCTTTAATTTTTCCAATCCAAGCTCAATTTCATATTCATAATATTGTTCTCGGTTTCCAAAATACTTGTCGATACCTCTTTTTCTGAGGTCATACATTCTGTAAGAGCAACGGTCAAAATAACTCGTGCCGTCGATTACATCATGCAGATGAGGAGAACCAAATGGAATCCCGTCGTACTCATCATAGTAATAATCATCATCGTCAGCTAAAGAGAAAAATTGGTGGGAACTCATGTCTTTAAGATAGCCTCCAAAAACCCATCCAAATTCCGGGTCGTCACCGGACCAGAGGTATTGTGGCAGTAGAATTTCCACCCATGCACTTTTAATGCCGTCGATTTTTTCTTCTGCTCCAAGACTGCAGACGATTACATTGCAATCATTTGGAAGGACACAAATACGGCGTGCTCTGAGCGATGGTTCACTCCTTATTCTAAGACCGTCTTTGGAATCTACGGACATAACGTTTACCAAATTCATGCCATATCCATAAAAGCGTTCAAGTTCCTTTGGGATTGTCGGGATGCGTTTTCGGTACATGTCTTCCCTTGTTATTTTTGTCAGTTCATAGACAGTGTTGGCATATGAATAGCTATAGATTATGGAGTCATCCGATAGAAGGTCTGCCGCTTCATCGTGTAAAATTGTAAAGGTTCCCTTTTTGTCTGCGAATATGACGCTTGCAGAGAGCAACATAAAAATCAGGGAAATGAATGTCTTTTCTCTTTTTTCCATAACTTTTTCTCCTGTAAACTTTTTTTATTGTACGGAGGGGATTTGTGATTCAATGTCACTTTTCCCCTTCGTCATGTCATCAGAACAGGCCAGAGATGATGCCGTTGTCGTCCACGTCTATGTTCAGTGCGGATGGTGCTTTGGGAAGGCCCGGCATGTCCACTATGTCTCCAGCAAATGCCACCATGAATCCCGCTCCGCTGTAGAGCTGAACGTCACGAATCGGGAATGTGTATCCTGGTTTGGGTGCTCCTAGCATGCCCTTGTCGTGGCTTATGGAATTCTGGGTTTTTGCCATGCAAACCGGAAGATTCTTGTATCCTGCTTCCTCGTACTGTTTTATCTTCTTCTTTGCCTTTTCTTCGATTTCTACTGAACCTGCCCTGTAGATTTTCTTTGCCAGAGTTGTGATCTTTTCTTCAAATCCAGCCTCAATGGGGTAGAGCGGCTTGAACTCTGACTTTTGCTCACATGCATCAACTGCGGCCTGTGCAAGATCCTTTGCTCCTTCTCCACCTTTTCCCCAGCCTTCGCACAGGACGGCTTTTCCACCTGCGGCTTCGGTAAGCTTTTTAAGGAGTGCTATTTCCTGGTCCGTATCGCTTATGAATTTGTTGATTGCGACTATGACGGGTAATCCAAATTTCTTCATGTTTTCAAGGTGAACCTTAAGGTTGCTGAATCCTTCCTCAAGGGCGGCAAGGTTTTCTTTTGAAAGGTCTGCCTTTGCCACTCCACCGTGCATCTTGAGTGCCCTGATTGTTGCAACTATTACCGCTGCATCCGGTGCGATTCCGTTGAGCCTGCACTTTATGTCAAGGAATTTCTCTGCTCCAAGGTCTGCGGCAAATCCTGCTTCGGTAACAACGTATTCTCCGCTTGCAAGGGCACATAGGGTTGCGTTTATGGAATTGCATCCGTGGGCTATGTTTGCAAATGGACCTCCGTGGATGAATGCCGGTGTATGCTCCAGGGTTTGCACAAGGTTGGGGCGGATTGCATCCTTTAGAAGGGCTGCTATTGCTCCCGTGCATTTGAGCTGTCCAAAGGTGACGTCGGTTTTTGAATATGTCTGGCCGATTATGATTCTTGAAATGCGTTCCTTGAGCTCTGAGATTGTCTTTGAAAGGCATACGATTGCCATGATTTCTGAGGCAACTGAAATCTGAAAGTGGGATTCGCGTGGAACTCCGTCTATGCGGCTTCCAAGGCCTACGATTACGTTCCTGAGTGCGCGGTCGTTAAGGTCTACGCAGCGTTTCCATGAGATTGTGCGTGGGTCAATGCCAAGTTCGTTTCCCTGCTGGATGTGGTTGTCGATCAGGGCTGCGATAAGGTTGTTGGCGGCTGTAATTGCGTGGATGTCTCCGGTAAAATGGAGGTTTATGTCTTCCATCGGTACAACCTGGGCATATCCGCCTCCACAGGCACCTCCCTTTACTCCAAAGCATGGTCCCAGTGACGGTTCCCTGAGTGCGATTACGGCTTTTTTGCCTATTTTGTTAAGACCGTCGCCAAGCGCTATGGTTACGGTGGATTTACCTTCTCCTGCGGCTGTGGGTGTCATGGCCGTTACGAGGATTAGCTTTCCGCGTCCGTTTTTGTCGGAGGCCTTTTTGACTAGTTCATTCAATTTGTCAAATGAGACCTTTGCCTTGTATTTTCCATATAAATCGAGGTCCTTGCCTTCAAGTCCGATTTTTTTAGCTACTTCCGTTACCTCAAACAGTTCTGCTTTCTGAGCAATTTCAATATCCGTCATTTTACACCTCTGGCTAATATTGTACTATAACTTTTGTGTATTCATCAAGAATCCATGAGAAAAAGTCCCCCAAAAAGTACAATATGACAAAAAAAGGGCAATTTAATGACAAAAAATAATCCTTTACTAATTGGAATTCAAGCCGTATAATAGATATTAGGGATAATTTTTTTTGTAAGGTTTAAAAATTATCAAAAAAAACCTGAGGAGTATTTAAATATGGCACAAAAAAGATCCAGATTGGTAACAAAGCTGCTGGTCGTCGTACTGGCCATCATTGTGGTGATGACTCTCGTCCAGTCCTTTGTAATCATCCAGAGTGTAAGGAAAACTACCGGAACGAGCTATGAGGAAGAGTGCAAGGCATTGACCAATGTTTATGTGGACCTTCTTTCCAGCAAGATTCAGGAATACAAGAACCTGCTTCAGGTGTATACCAATGCTGACATCGTAAAGACGGGGGATCCCAAGGCTATAGTTGACTGGCTTCAGTCCCATGCGGAAATCAGGAGCAATGAATTTGACTATGTTGCCTTTGTAGACCTTGAGGGAAATTTCGACTCTGACATCATGACACATACCACGGTCCCGGATCGTTCATATTATATTGACATCATTAAAAACGGCATGGATGAAACGATGGATAATCCTGTAGCATCAAAGGTCTCTGGAAAATTCGTCGTCCACATCTGTAAGGCGGCAAAAGTTAACGGCCGCACCATAGGATTCTTTACTGGTATCGTTACCCTGGAAAAACTGGAAAACATCATCAAGGGCATCAAGATTGGAAAATCAGGATACGCAACCCTCATGTCAGGTGAACATAGCGTCATAGCCACTTCTGATGATTCAACTGCCAAGCAGGAAACTACTGATGCGGTAAATGAATCCATTGCAGGTGGAACCATGGTGGAAGCTGTAATGAAGGCAGTCGCCACAGGTGAAATTGGAGGAGTCTGGGACCGCACTTCTGAAGGCAAGCGCTGCTATCTGACGTTTAAGACAATTGCGGGAACACCAAGCTGGCTCTTTATGTTCTCAATCGAAGAAGATCAGGTTTATGCGGCTTCAAACACTGTGGTCAAACTTATGGTCATTGTCGCAAGCGTCTATATCATCGTCATGCTTTTTGTAATCGGATTCCTGGTAACAGCATCCCTCAAGCCTCTTGAAATCGTAAGGAACACAATCGGCGGCATCGCACACGGAGACGCGGACTTGACACAGCGCATCGTGCTCCGCCATGCAAACAAGAACGAAATCGGAGATGTTGTGGACGGATTCAACCAGTTCTCGGACAAGCTCCAGCAGATAATCAAGAGCCTCAAGGATTCAAAGATTGAGCTTGTAAATGCAGGACGTGCCCTGAACGAAAGTACGGAAGAAACCGAATCTTCAATCACACAGATTATCTCAACAATCGAGACAATGGCAGGCAATATCGGAAACCAGTCCCAGTCTGTAAGTCAGACGGCCGGTGCGGTAAACGAAATTGCATCCAACATAGAATCCCTCAACCACATGATTGCGGCTCAGGCTACATCTGTAACCCAGGCTTCAGCGGCTGTAGAGGAGATGATAGGAAACATCAATTCTGTTGATGCTTCAGTTTCAAAGATGGCAGGTGCGTTCGAGGACCTGGAGAAAAAGGCTATTACTGGTGTTCAGAAGCAGGATGACGTTAACCAGCTCATTAAGACAGTTGAAGCAGAATCCCAGACTCTGCAGGAAGCAAACGCGGTTATCTCAAGCATTGCAGAACAGACCAACCTTTTGGCCATGAATGCGGCTATTGAGGCTGCCCATGCGGGTGAGGCAGGAAAAGGCTTCTCCGTTGTTGCCGACGAAATCCGTAAGCTTTCAGAGACTTCTTCACAGCAGTCAAAGACCATCGGTGAACAGCTGCAAAAGATTTCTTCAACCATTCAGGGAATCGTTCAGGCTTCTCTCCAGGCAGGAAAGGCGTTTGAGGATGTTTCTTTCGGAATCAACGGCACCAACTCCCTTGTTCAGGAAATCAAGAATGCCATGATAGAGCAGGGTGAAGGATCAAAGCAGATATCTCTTGCCCTCAACAACATGAACGACAGTACTTCAGAAGTCCGCACGGCTTCAATGGAAATGTCAGAAGGAAACAAGGCAATCCTCCAGGAAATCAAGCTCCTGCAGGATACAACCATCAACATGAAGCAGGGAATGGAAGAAATGGGTGTCGGCGCAAAGAAAATCAACGAAACCGGTGCATCTCTTTCTGTCCTCTCTGAAAAGGTTGAAAGTTCCATCCTGAAGATCGGGCAGCAGATAGACCAGTTCAAGGTCTGATGAACTGTTTTTAAGCACTTTACGGCGGAAGGTAAAAAAAATTTGCCTTTCGCCTTTTTTTTTGTTAAATTATCTAAAAATCACTTTAAGAAGGTCATTCATGGCAAAGTATCAGTTTCAGACGGAAGTAAATCAGCTTTTAAAGTTAATCATCCATTCGATGTATTCAAACAAGGACATTTTTTTAAGGGAGATTGTATCCAATGCCTCTGATGCACTGGACAAGCTCAAGTACCTTACCGTAAGCGACGACGCATACAAGAACCTTACGTTCAACCCGCGCATCGACATTACCTTTGACGAGGGCAAGTCTGTCCTGACAGTACAGGACTGCGGTATCGGTATGGACGACAAGGATTTGGGCGACAACCTGGGTACAATCGCAAGAAGCGGCACAAAGGCATTCATCGAAAAGCTTTCTGCAAGCGGAAATCCAAACTCAGACCTCATCGGACAGTTCGGTGTGGGATTCTACAGCGCATTCATGGCGGCCGGAAAAATCGACGTATATACCCGCAAGGCCGGTGGAGACGGAAAGGCATGGCACTGGTCATCAGACGGTACAAATTCATACGACATCGAGGAGCTTGACCTTTCATCTGATGCTGCAAAACTCTACGGATTTGACAAGGCGGAAACTGTTGGTTCTGCCATAGAGATTCACCTTAACGACGACAGCAAGGATTATGCCTCAAGGTGGAAGATTGACGACCTTATCAAGAAATATTCAAACCACATCGCATTCCCGATTTATCTGCATTATACACAGAACAAGTACGACAAGGACGGAAAGCAGGAGGGAACCGAAAGCAAGGTGGAGCAGGTCAATTCCGCCAGCGCATTGTGGAAAAAGAGCAAGAGCGAGCTTAAACCGGAGGACTACAACGAGTTCTACAAGGTCATAAGCCATGACGGTACGGATCCGCTTTTGTACACCCACACCCATGCGGAGGGAACCCAGGAATACACGACATTGTTCTATGTTCCCCAGACGGCCCCGTTTGACATGTATCAGGCGGACTATGCAAGCGGCGTAAAGCTGTATGTTAAGCGCGTTTTCATCACAGACGACGACAAGGAGCTTTTGCCATCATATCTTCGTTTTGTACGCGGTATAATCGACTCTGAGGATCTTCCGCTCAACGTAAGCCGTGAAATCCTTCAGCAGAACCGCATTCTGGAGACAATCAAGACACAGTCAGTAAAGAAGCTTTTGGGTGAATTCAAGAAGCTTGGTGAAAATGCTGACAAGGCTCGCAAGGCAGAAAAGCCTACCGATGAAGAAAAAGCCACAATTGAAAAATGGAATGACTTTGTAAAGAACTACAACCGCCCCCTCAAGGAAGGCCTGTATTCAGACTATGCCAACAGGGATGAGATTGCTGAAATCTTACGCTTCAAGAGCACCGACGAGGCAGGAACAGGCGACGGAAACTGGGTTAGCTTTGCAGATTATGTAGGCCGCATGAAGGACGGTCAAAAGGCAATCTACTACATCACGGGAACCGACGAAAAGAACCTCCGTGCATCTCCTCTTCTGGAAGCATACAAGAACAAGGGCTTTGAAGTCCTGATCATGGCAGATGAGATTGACGACATTGTTATTCCGGGATTTGGAAAATACAAGGATTTTGAACTTAAGGCCGTTAACCGCGCAGGAAGCGATGAAGAACTTGGTGTTGACAAGGACGAGGCAAAGAAAAAGGAAGATGCGTTTAAACCTGTGCAGGAGAAAATCAAGAAGGCTCTTGGTGATCGCGTAAAGGATGTCGTTCTTTCAAAGAGGCTTTCGGACAGCCCGGCATGTGTTGTCATAGATGAAAATGATCCGTCCCTCCAGATGGAGCGTATGATGCGTGCAATGGGACATGGTTCCGGTGGTCTTGTAAAACCGATTCTGGAAATCAACGGCGAGCATGCCCTTGTAAAGAAGCTTGAAGGGGACGTAAGCGAGGAGTTCGTGTCCAATGTATGTGAGGTTCTTCTTGACCAGTCTTTGCTGATTAGCGGAGAGGAAATAACAGATCCTGCATCTTTTGTAAAAGCAATGAATTCCCTCTTGACACAGGCCTGAACAATTGGCATAATAAAGGCTCCCAAGAAACTTCTGGGTAAGGATGGTGAAAAGAACAATGGCAACAATCTTTGTTGACGACAACGAGAACCTTGAAAAGGCAATCAAGCGTTTTAAGAGAATGATTGAAAAAGAAGGTATTATCCGCGAATACAAGAAGCGTGAATACTACGAAAAGCCTTCCACCATCTTGAACCGCAAGAACAAGACATTGCAGCGCAAGCTGATGAAGAAAAACCACAGGTCACATGATTCAAAAGCATACTAATGTCTGTGGACTAAAGAAAAGAACCTTGCATTCGGTTGTGGGGTTCTTTTTTTTATTGTCCTCCATATTTTTTTATTCATGCCTCTCCCTTTCATATTCGCTTACGGATGAACAGATTCTGGAGTCAGAGGCCCTCTATATTCCTGAAGAATACGAGTGGATTCAAGTGCGTCCGGGACTGAGCCATGCAGAATATCATAACAGCCGTTTTCCCATCTTGTATACCCTTGTCCGTGTGGATCTTTCTGCTCCTGATTTGAGCCTTGTCTGCTATCCGATGCCGGATGATGTTAAGGACGGTAAGGTTTTGCGCATTTACCTTTCTGATTTCTCCAAAGAAAATTCATGTGCCGTTTCATTCAACTCAAGTCCGTTTGAGTCTGTAATTGATTCACGCACAAAGATAGTCGGGGTACATAAGGTGCAGGGTGAAGTTGTTTTTGCTCCGGTAAAAAATCATGCTGCCCTTGCGTTTGACAAAACCGATGGTGGATATGAGGCCTTTGTTTTGCCTGATCAGGATGCAAAGTCAGTTGAAAAGCGTCAGTATGTTTTTGGAGGATTTTATTCCGTGCTTGAAAATGGCGTGGAAGTGAAGTTTTCACGTCATACATACGATTCCAGGATGGCGGTGGGAATTGCAGACGGTGGAAAGACCCTCTATGTTCTTGCCGTAGAAGGGGAGTTCCCCGAACAGAGCAGGGGACTTTCTTATGCCCAGTGTGCCCGAATCTTCAAAAGGCTTGGATGTACGGATGCTCTTGAACTTGACGGCGGTACGACAACAGCATTGCGATTGGGGAATAAAAGCGGACTTTCATATTCAACATACCGGAAGACACCTTCATGCATAGGCTTCATCTTTTCGGACTAGGCTTTGTTTCATTAAAAATCCATGTTGACATCTTTCCCTTAATATGCTAGTTTTAAGTCACTATGAAAAACACAACCCGTTGGGCGCAGAAAATCTATTCCTCATTGTTGGCCTACTTTTATTTTGGCTTTTATTATTCCTCATCTGCGCGCGGAAGTTTTGCCGTATAACGGTGTGTGTTGTGATACCGGTAAATACAGGAACCTTCCGCAAAGGAGGGTTCTTTTTTTTTGCAAATATATCTGACAAGGAGAAAAGAAAATGATTATTGTATTGAAGCAGGGAACGGATAAAAGTGCCGTTGACAAGTTTATCGAGAGCGTAAAGGAAAAGGGGCTGGGCGTTCACCTTTCTACTGGTGTGAACAAAACGCTTATCGGGCTTTTGGGAGATACTTCAAAGCTTGATCCTGAGGATTTCCTTGCAAACGATATAGTTGAGTCAGCTGAACGTGTTTCTGCACCTTACAAGATGGCAAGCCGTTCATTCCATCCGCAGAATACTGTTGTAACTGTTGGAGGAGGTCAGAGCGGTGTCGTTTCATGTACCATCGGAGACGGAAAGACAATTCCGGTGATTGCAGGTCCATGTTCTGTTGAAACTGAGGAACAGATAATGGATGCGGCTAATGCTGTAAAAAAGGCGGGTGCACGCATACTTCGCGGTGGAGCATACAAACCCCGTACTTCCCCGTACAGTTTCCAGGGGCTTGGTGTCAAAGGCCTTAAACTCCTTTCCATGGCAAAAAAAGAAACAGGTCTTCCAATCTGCACGGAGCTTATGTCCATCTCTGAACTTGGCTTTTTTAATGATGTTGACTTGATTCAAATTGGGGCACGCAATTTCCAGAACTTTGATCTCCTTAAGGAACTTGGAAAATGCGGAAAACCAATTCTTCTAAAGAGGGGCTTGTCCGGTACATTGACAGAACTCTTGATGTCTGCTGAATACATCATGGCAAACGGAAATGAAAATGTCATCCTCTGTGAGCGCGGAATCCGTTACTATGACAACTACACCCGCAACTGCCTTGACTTGAGCGCAGTTCCATACCTTCACAAGGTTAGCCACCTTCCGGTCGTAATCGATCCTAGTCATGCCTGTGGTCTAAGATGGATGGTAGGTGATCTTGCAAAGGCGGCTGTTGCAATCGGAGCCGACAGTCTTGAAATCGAAGTCCACTGTAATCCTGAAAAGGCATTGAGTGATGCATCCCAGCAGCTTACACCTGTCATGTTCGATGAATTGATGCAAAAGCTTAACAAGATTGCAGCCGTTGATGACAAGACGATGTAAGCGGAGAAAAAGATGAAGCGACTTGATGAATTGACATACGGAATTGTGGGGCTTGGAATCATGGGAGGTTCTTTTGCCAAATCAATCAGGCAGAATGTGTTGAACCGTTCAAATTCTACTGGAAAGATTTACGTGTGCAACCGAAGTACTGCATGTCTTTCTCTTG
The DNA here is from genome assembly GCA_002309305.1 of Treponema sp. UBA1233. GTDB lineage: Bacteria > Spirochaetota > Spirochaetia > Treponematales > Treponemataceae > Treponema_D. The sequence continues at coordinate 18,768 of DBWR01000076.1, forward strand.
CAATGCAGGAAGGTGTCGCCGATAAAACCTTTACTTCCGACAAGGTGGGCCAGATGCTCCCTGAATGTGACGTTGTGTTTGTGTGCCTCTATCCTCATGCAACCGTTGAATTCCTGAAAGAACACAGGGATGACTTCAAGTCCGGGGCAATAGTTACAGACATCAGCGGAGTCAAGGGAATATTCATTCAGGAAGGAGATTCTCTGGTTCGTGATGATGTTGACTTTATAATCGGACATCCCATGGCAGGCGGAGAAAAGGAAGGTTATGCCGCGTCAAATGCAAGGTATTTCATCAACCACAATTATATTCTTTGTCCCAGAAAGGAAAACAGGGAAGAGAACGTTGCCCTGTTCAAGAACCTTATCGGTGAGATGGGGTTTACACGCATAACGGAAACCGACTGCGACACTCACGACTGGAAGATTGGATTTACGAGCCAGCTGTGCCACGTTATCGCAAGTGCCATGGTTCAGAGTGCCGACGGACCGGACATTACGGCTTTTGGCGGCGGTAGTTTTGAAGACTTGACCCGCATAGCGATGATAAACGCACCGCTGTGGACTGAGCTTTTTATCAGCAACAGGGAAAAGCTTGTCCAGCACATAGAGAATTTTGAAAAGGCACTTTCCGTCCTGAAGAATGACATTGCCACCTCCAACGCAGAAGACATGAAGTCCTATCTTGAGGAAGTCAGGGCTAAACGCATAGCGATGGCATGCCGCTGAAGCTTACATCGTTTCCGTGGAGTATTCGATTAAAGTGGTTACGTCAAGGCCTTCCAGAGTCTTCTTGTAGTTCAGGAAGGGTAGGCCAATGACCCCGAACACATCGGTGACGGCCGCTCCACCCATTTCCACGAGCTTTTTGCTTGCGGTAAGGGTGCCTCCGGTCGCAATCAGATCATCGACAAGAAGAATGTGCTGGCCCTTTTGAATGTCAGCGCAGTGAACCTCTACCTCCGCAGATCCGTACTCAAGGTTATAGGCGCAGGTATAGGTTTTGCCCGGGAGCTTGCCCTTTTTACGGATGAGTATGAGGGGGATGCCCATCTTTTCGGCAAAGGGTGCTGCAAAAATAAAACCGCGTGATTCTATGGCGGCTACAGCATCAATCTTTTTATTCGAATAGATTTCCACCATGCGTTCAATACAATAGCGGAATGCCTCCGGATGCCGTAAAATGCCGGTGATGTCGTAGAACAAAACCCCAGGCTTCGGAAAGTCCGGAATCTTACCAATTACCCTGTCCAGCGTCTCAAAATCCTTGTTCATACAGTACCTCATTTATAATTCATAATTCATAATTCAGTTTTCAACTTTCATCTTAATTGCTCTGCAATTTCCTGCACTTTCTCAAGGGGGAGTCCAATGCAGCGGGAAACCTTCTCAATTGAATCTCCTTCCCGCAGGAGGTTTTCAGCGTCTTCCATGGCTTTCTGGGAGGCACCTTCGGCAAGACCTGCAGAGAGACCGTCTTCGTAGCCGTCCTCACGGCACACCCTCTTGAATTCTTCCTCATCATATTCCGTCAAACTCATTGCCGTCACCTCTTCCTTCTGTTCCTTGAAAAATCCGCCCAGCAGCTTTTCCCTTATCGCCCATTCCATGGCTTCCTCGACCGCCGCCTTTTTGTCCATGCCGGACTTCCTGTTGTCCTTTATCCTGTAAACGTACCTTATGTAATCATACAACGCTTTGCAATTTTTTTGAAGTGGTTCATTGCATTTTGGGTTGATGTTTATTACATCCGCCGTCCATTCAAAATCCCCTGACTTGTCCTCATTCATGAATGCATCCGACAGCCTCATTTTCCACCGGCTCTCTTCATCCTCATTGCCGTTGTAGAACACAATGAATTTGGGCGTTGGGATTCTTAC
>DBWR01000062.1:0-56954 GCA_002309305.1 Treponema sp. UBA1233
GGAATGATTGCCAATATGTTTGTTCCAAAATACGAAATCAAGCATGCAGTGAACAACTTAAGCTTTAACATCGAAAAAGGCGAGATGGTGGGTTTCATCGGTCCAAACGGTGCGGGAAAATCTTCCACAATCAAAATGCTTTCAGGGATCCTTTGTCCAGACAAGGGTTCAATCAGTGTAAATGGTTATATTCCCTACAAGCAGAGAAAGGCTTATGTCGGAAACATAGGTGTTGTATTCGGGCAAAAGTCACAGCTGCAATGGGATCTTCCGGTCATAGACAGTTTTGAGCTTCTCCGTGCAATCTACCGTATTCCGCAGGACAAATACAAAAGGAATCTTGAACGCTTTACTGACATGCTCGACATGAAGGGATTCATAAATCAACCGGTCAGGCAGCTTTCTTTAGGGCAAAGGATGAGGTCAGACATTGTGGCTTCCCTTTTGCATTCACCTGATATCGTATTCTTTGATGAACCGACGATTGGTGTAGACGTAATCGGAAAGGAAACAATCCGCAGCTTTATCAGGCAGTTGAACGAGGAAGACAAGGTTACGATGATTTTTACCACCCACGACATGCAGGACATCGAACAGACTTGCAACAGAATCATCATCATTGACAAAGGCTCTCTTATGTACGACGGTTCCCTCCACGACATCAGAAGCAAATACGGAACAGCAAGAAGGCTCATCGCGGAGTTTAATGAAGAAACTAATGTGTCTCCGATTGAAAATGTTGAGATAAGCGAAATGAAGGACAGGAAAATCAGCTTTAGCTTTGACAATAATATCGTTGACGTAAACAAACTGATGCACGAGATTCTGGACAATTACAATGTACGCGACATTACCGTGGCAGAACCTGAAATCGAAAGCATCATTCAAAAAATGTACAACGGCATGGAGGTGTAAATGAGTCTGTCACCTTATCTTGCATTTGCAAAAAAAAGCTTTCTTCAGAAAAGTGCTTATCGTCTGGACCATTGGCTCGGTATTTTGAACACGCTCATACGGCTTGTCATTTATGTTGAAATCTACAGGGCCTTGTACGGGGGCAGGACCAGTGTTGACGGAATCACCATGAGCATGGTAATAACAAACTTCATCCTGTCGCTTGGCCTTGAATCATTTTTTGTTGTAGATGACTATTACCTTTCAAGCAGGCTTTACAACGGAAGCATTGCAACAGAAATGCTTTTGCCAGTAAGTTTCCATGGAAGAATGCTATCTGACAACCTCGGGACCGCATTGTTCAAATTGATTTTCCATTTTGTTCCGGCAATGATTGTGGCCCTTATATTTTTTGGAATAGAATCACCTGCAAGCGTCGGTTCATTCTTCCTCTTTTTGCTCAGTGCGATTCTTGGTTACGGTGTTTTGTGGAGCATGAGCTTTTTATTCCAGATGTTTTCTTTCTGGCTGTTGAATGTATGGGCCATCATGACATTAAAAAACGTCTTCATCAACGTTCTGTCCGGCTCAATGATTCCCCTGTGGTTCATGCCCGAAATAGTAAGGAAAATAATCGGCTTTACTCCATTTGATTCAATTTATTTTACACCAGTACAGATTTACCTTGGAAACATAAGCGGCTCAGAGCTTATACTAGGATTTGTAAAGCAGCTGATTTGGATTGCAGCCTTACTTATTTTTGGATTCATGCTGTGGAACAAAGGCAAAAAGAAACTTGTTGTTCAGGGAGGTTGATTATGAAATCGGATTTTTTCAGTCTTACGGCACTTTATACAAAGATGATTTTTCGCTCATGGTTTCAGTACAAGGTTGACGCCATTCTTCGTTCATTTGCGGTTTTTATGCGCGAGGCAACTGCAATCATCGTAATCTATTTTACGCTTTTGAAATTCGACAGTCTTAACGGATGGAACATTTATGAGATGCTGTTTTTGTTCAGCCTTGTCTATGTCACCTACGGAATACTGATTATATTTTTTACGGGCCTAAGGGATTTTGGTCAGACAGTCAGGACGGGTGGATTTGACCGATATCTTTTGCGCCCCAGAGGTGTCTTGTATCAGCTGATTTTTTCAAATGCGGACTGGTTTGCCGCTGTGGGACACGGAGGTTTGGGCATCCTGCTTTTCATTCTTTCTGCCGCAAAGATTGGAGTCGTTTGGACACCGTTGCGGATTGTCTATTATGTCTTTACGATTGCAGGCGGTGTTTTGATTCAGGGGGCAATATTCCTCTTTCTTGCAACACTGAACATCTATCTTTTGGAAACCAACACGTTAAAGGAAGTGTTCTACTGGAACATGCGCAAATTTGCTGGATATCCGATAAGCATTTTCCACAAAGCTATTCAATTCTGCATGACTTTTATCGTACCCTTTGCCTTTGTAAATTATTTTCCCGCACAGTTCCTGTTAAGAAAAGATGACTTGTCTTGCTATCCGTCTTTCTTTATGTACATCACCCCTCTTGTGGGACTAGTCATGTACATTCTTGCCTATCTCTTTTGGAATTTCAGCATCAAGTATTACAAGAGTTCAGGAAATTAGTGTTCGCAATGCTTCCACGTTGCACTTGCCTTTCACACTACGTTTAATACATAATAGTAACACTGGGGGCATTAATGAAGCAACTCTTTTGCATAGACTTGAAGGATTACGATAAAGGTGACTCGGTTTTCAGACGGCCATCGGCTAGGGCTATCATCCTGAAGGACGGAAAGATTTCCCTTGTCTACAGTAAAAAGGAAAAATATTACAAATTCCCTGGAGGTGGTATCCATGATGACGAAGATAAAACCGTCGCCCTTATCCGTGAAGTAAAAGAAGAAGTGGGTCTGGTGGTAATTCCAGAAAGCATACGTGAATTTGGAAGCGTACTTAGAAGACAAAAGAGTGACAGAAGTCCACACACAATTTTTGAACAGGAAAATTTTTACTATCTGTGCGATGTACAGAAACAAGTCCAGGAACAAAATCTTGACGATTATGAAAAGGAAGCCGAGTTTACGCTTAGGACTGTATCTTTAGACGAAGCCATCAAAACCAATGCCGAATACAAGAGCGAAGTGTACTTTAACGAAATAATGATAAAGCGTGAAAAGCAGGTACTAGAAATTATAAGGAAGATGAAAAATTGAACTCTGCTCTCAAGGCACTAAAAATGCAGGAAGATTCTTAATACCTTGAAAATGATTATATTAAAATTTTACCCTATCTCTTTACCGGATTTGCCTTGTCTGATGGTAAGAAAACGATAACAGACGAATCATCATTATATTTTGAAGTTTCGCTTACCCCAGAAGGCATGGAATTAGAGGAGTTTTTGAAGGCATATTGTCCTGAACTGTTAGAAACCAAAGATGCAAAATACTTGGCCTTGGAACTTGTAAAGTTATTTCCAGTACAAACTATTTGGCTTTTTGTTTCGTTCACATTTGAAATCATGAAAATTGCTTCTTTGTTGGAAGTTCCTGATCTGTTGTCCGTAACCTTGTTGTTGGAGAAAACCAGATTCGTAACCCTTTTGTCTGTGGTAACAGTTTTGCCACTTTGCAAAGCCCTATCCCTATTCCTCAGGAAGACTACACTTTCACCTTTAGCTTTTGCTGTCCTTGTAAATGTATTGTTGTGGATTACAACATTGTCTATACAAAATTTCTGCAAATCACCTAATCCCAATGACAGGTAACCTTCTGTAGAATAACCCTGATAATCATTATAGACATAAATGTCACAGAAACCAGGATTCTTAAAGGTACAGTCAGTGATGTTCACAATGATGGATGCCTCATTTATCATGAAGTTTACAAAATTGTTTTCCAAAAGGTTGTTTGCAAAATTCAACATGCCGCAGCCTTCAGAAATGAATCCTGTTCCAGCACATCTAAGACTGTCCACTGCAGTTTCATCAATTGTCATCTGATCCGGAACAGACAGGTTTGGCATACAGTTGGTAAACTTACAGCCGAAGACATCAAAATCGGAAGCATACAGGGCATAAACTCCGACCTTACAATTGGTAAATGTTGTGTTCTGGAATTTTTCAAGGTATCCACCCAACGCACGTACACCCTGAGTAAAGCCTTCAAATTTGCAGTTATATACTGCCGCAAGTGAACCGCCCCAAGGCAAGAAAACTCCCCAGGTTACACCAGATGGAAGAGTCGTAGCATTCTTGAACTTATCTGGATTTCCCTTTAGGTAGATTCCAAAAAGATTCATGCTTCCACTCTTTTTTGTATCAGTATTATTCAGAATGAACAGAGAATTATCTTCGACTGTATAAAATCCATATTGTGGTTCATAAGTGTAATTATAATCTTTTGTACATTTTGTTTCATCCCAGTCTATGGCACGCATATTAATGTTAGTTTCGACATAAACATAAGAACTCATCGGACAGAACAAATCAACAATCAGTGTGTCTCCCATAACAGAAAAGAGTTCACTAATTAAGTCCGCATTTTTTCTTTTGTTTGACTTTTCTTCAGCTGCAGTTTTGTTTGGTCCAAACCATGAAAGGGTAACATATTTATTCAACAGGTTTCCGCTGAACCCAACATTTGAAAAACTGACATTTCCATCCAAATAGGTATTGTTGAATTCGATTTTTCCATTTTTAATGGAACCGTCTTTTCCAAAAGAAAGTATTGAACCCTCTGGAATCTTTACGCTCTGTCCGCCCAAATCAAATTCATAGTCAATGTAATAAATGTATTTTGCTGAGGTAACGGCACTTTTAAAACTTTGATTCTCCGGTATGTTTTTGTATCCAAGACACTTTTCTATAGGAGCCCTGTCATTGTAGCCGACGTTCTCACTGTCCTCATAATCAATTACTTCAACTGTTTCAATATTCGCTTTGCAGGAAACAATTGACACTACAGCTAAAATGATTAATGCAGTTTTTAATACTTTCATCCAACTTTTTATACTCTTCATTTTGTTTACCCCACTTTTTTATCTTTCTGTAATATGTAAAACATCAGTTTTGCCTGATTTTTTGGTTAGACCTCCGTAAGAATTACCTGATGCGTTGATATTAAATGTTCCGGAACTGTCGTCAATTACATTATATACTTTAGTAGCGGCGGCACTGTAAAAGGAGTTTCCAGTTACAGTGTATCCAGTTCCGCTTGTCGATGTATTGTAAATGTCAAAAATATTATCTTCGTAAAAAACTGTAATGGTTTTATCCACTTCCATATCGTCAGAGATTATGTTGTTCGTAATCGAAACATCAGATCCACGGTTTCCCTTGTCACAGATGTAGAATATTCCAAAGCCTGGCTTGCTGTCCTGACCCTGAACGTCACATCTTGCTCCACGTGCAAAGGTACATGAATTAATTTTGACATTTGAAAATGCTGGATTTGATGCCGAATAATTTTCCGGATTATTCACGGCCTGATTGTTTATCATCACTTGACTTAATGTTCCGGTATCAAAAATTGCATTGTGGATGTCTATGTTTTTGTTTGCCTGATCCAGTATCACATGAATGAAATTGAATTCAAAGCGGCAGTTTATTACGTTGACGTTGGCACAGTTTTTAAGATAAAGTCCACCCCCAAGCTTCGCTATGTCCGCAGCATCCGTTTCAAGGGTTGGATCCTTATCACTGCTGTTTATGTAATGCAAATTTCTTTCATAAAAATGGAAATTCAAAAGGTTGGAGTTCAAGCGACATCCCCTAAGCTCGCATACGTTCGTGTTCTCCGCCCAAAAACCGTATCTGTTTGAACTGAAATAAGAATTTTTAATCAGTCGGATTATTCCACCCGAAGACCTGATTCCATAAGTAAAGCCTACAAAACTTGAATCATGAATCTCGGTAATTGTAGCACCCTGCTTCAAATCGATTCCGCAAAGTGTGTATGGATTTGAAAGAGAGGATCCACCTGATGAGCATTTTTCCCACAGATTTCCACCGATATAAAGATTTAGGTTGCCTATTACAGAGATACCCTGCATGGAAATGTCTCCACCGGCTTCCACCACAAACACAGTATTGTTCATGATGCCATTAAAACCATACTCGACATTCTTAAGCATGGTGGCATAAACACCTTCGCTGGCATCAATTCCCTTAAACGAAATTTTGCCTTTGATTGTGATTGGTTTCCTGGTAAAGTAAACTTTGTCAATATAAACAGAACAACCGCTTGGACAACAGTCAATTATCTGCTGGATTTTAGCAGCATCGTGGGTATTTACCGTTACGTTTCCCCTTCCAAGATTTACATTTGACGTCTTACCGTCTTCCACATTGAACCAACTGAGCTCGACCCTGCTATTGCTCAAAGTTCCCTGGTAAGAACAATTGGAAAAACTGGCATATCCTGAAATATCCGTGTTGTTGAATTTTACGGTTCCATTGTAAATGTATCCGCCTATAAACTTTAGCGTTACATTTTCAGGAAGTTCAAGGGTACCCTGTTTTAAATCAAAACCATCCCTGATTACATAGACCTTTCTTGTCTGCGTAATTTGCTCTGTAAGCGGAGAGTCTGTCGATAGAATGATTTCGTTTTCAGCGGTCTTGTAATTGACTACAGTCTTTTTTTCTGTAACTTCTGTGGTAAAATTGCATGATGTAAATGTAATCAGAACAATCCCGATTACGAGAAATACTTTTTTCATCTTGTCACCTTCACTTTTTGTATTTTCTAATTAGACTTTAACTGCAAAAAATAATCGTGTCAAGAGATTTTTTTAATTTTTTTAAATTTTTTTTTCAGGAAATCATCATGGTAAACTCAAGCCAAGTTTCTTTTCTATTAAGGCCATGGTACCTTCTACTCCAAGACTGTCATCACGGAAGTTCACTTCAAAACCGCAGTTCAAATACTCGTCATAGCTTTCCTGCGAACAAATTAACTCCAGCCCCTTACGGTAATTATCCAAAGCAGCCTGAGGATCCGGTTCTTCCATCATCAGCTGATAGAGAAACTGCTTTTCCTTATCCGGACGGTCAAAAAACCTCCGTATTGCCATATCACGTGGTGCAAGCATGATCATGACGTGTTTTCTGTCGGTAATCTTATGCAGGGTTTCAGGGCAGATGTTGGTGTCTATAAAAACCTTGCGTCCATTGGTTTCCATCGTTTCCAGCATCCTAAGCTCAATTATCTCGCACTCCTTTTTCGCATCAGCAATCCATTGGGCATATTCCTCAGGAGTCCGACGGATAAAGTCATGCCAGTCCTTAAGATCCCGCGTATAACACAAGGCCGGAAATTCCTTTGGGTCCAATTCGCCTTCATAATTGTCGTGGTAGTTTTCGTTACATTCAATGCCGTCATATTTTTCCGCAAGAAGATGCACCATCGTAGATTTTCCCGCGTACGATGTTCCGCTAAAAAAATAGAAATTCTCAAGATTCATATTTCTAATCCTCCGGGTTGAATAACTCCACCTGTTCTCCAAGCGGTCCATAGAAAAATGCCAGCCTAGCATGAAATTCAGGTTTGCTCGGTATCACATTATCTTTTGGTTTTATGAAAACTTCATATCCAGCTGCCTCTACCTTTGCCGCAAGCTCATCAACATGTTTTGTTGCAAGTGCAAAATGACGAACCGCACCTAAAGAGCGAATTCCTTCCCCATTGCAAAAAATCTCGATACGTGCAGGATGAAGTGAATTTCCAGATTTCAGCATTACTCCCTGATCCCAACGACGTTCTTCTGCAAAACCAAGAATCTCTTTGTAAAAATTCACAGCCTTTTCAAAACCCTCCGGATCCTGACATTTCATTGAAACATGATGAATGTCGCAAATTGGTTGGCTTGTATGGAATTCTTCCCTGGTAACCGCCATGTCGATGCATTTCCATTTTTCACCAAAGAATTCCATCTCCCTTTCACTGACCGGTTTGAATCCGGCCGCCTTATAGCAAGCCATTGCAGGAGGATTGTTTTCAAACACCCCAAGATCAACTTTTTCCGCCTTAAATATGTTGAACGCATATTCAAGTGAAAGCTGAAGCATTTGTCTGCCGTATCCCTTGCCTCGTCGTGCTTCATCAACAATAACAAATCCAAAGCGAATGTGTGTCTTCTCTGGATTCATATAACGCATGATTAGATGACCGACAATTCCTTCTTCATCAAAAGCCGTAAACGGAAAGAAATTATCCGGTTCACTGCAATCACCATTGTTATCAATATATTTTTGATTCATGTCATCGGCAGTGATTGGGAATTTGTCGTATCTGTCTGCTGTCCACTTACGGAAGCTTTCTTCGTCCCTACACCATGAGATAATCGTTTTTGCATCTTCTGCCTTATATGGTCTTAACCGCAGCATTTATTCCCCCTTCAAGATGCGTGTTCCTGTATCCATTGTTCGAAATAACAGGCCACACTGTCATCATCATTTTTCCCGATTATTTTTGTTGCCCATGCCTTTGCTTCAGGTATTGCATTTTCCACGGCACATGCTTCATCCGCTATTTCAAACATGGGCAGATCGTTGACTGAATCTCCAAAGACAACAAGCTTGTCGGCTCCAATCTTTTTCTTTAGTGCCAAAATTGCCTTTGCCTTAGTACAGTTTTCCAGACAAATCTCAAGCCAGAATTCCTTGTCGTAAGCATCCTTTTGGAAAACACACTCCCATCCCTCAAATTTTTTCATGCGTTCATAAGCGGGCCTGAGTTTTGATTCGTCATCAACCAAAGTAACATAACCCACCTCTCCATCAAACATCGTCTCCATATCATCCACTTGTTTCATGCGGGAATCTTTTTTGTGGTCATCAATATATTTTTGAAAACCCGGTACAGGATTTTTTGCACAATAGAACTTGTACATCTCATCACCGAAATAAGAGGAAACAAACCCCCTTTCTTTAAGTTCAGGAAGCTCTGTCTTTAACAGTTTAATTTCCTCTGCAGTGAATACGGCTTTTTGAATCATCCGCCCTGTTGAATTGTCGGCAAGAACAGTTCCGTTTCTAGTAATGACCGGCAGTTTCAGTTTTAACTTTCCTGTGATTTCCATCGCACTTTGAATTGAACGAGCGGTTGCATAAGTAAACAGGATCCCCTTTTCTACCAGACGATTTAAAGTATTTATTGTTTTTTCTGACAGAGTTTTGTCACTGCGCATCAACGTCCCGTCCAAATCAGAAACAAAAAGAGTTTTCATTTTCACCTCCACAGTCTTAAAGCTAGAAACCATTATCAGTATAGTTTGAAAACCATCAAAGTTCTAGTACCATGGTATTGTGAGCAACACTTTTCTGTGCTATGATATGGATTGTATGCGAATCAGTTTTTTTAAACGGCTTTTCTTTGTTTTGATTCAATGTACCTATGGCCTTGGACAGACAATCTGTGGCTTCGTCGTCTTTTTGATTTTCATCCGCAAACCCCACCGCATTTACCGTGGCTGCATCGACACAATGTGGGATACTTGCTCAGGTTTGAGTCTGGGCCTCTTTATCTTTACACCCAAAAAGGATTTCTCTGACTCGCAGAAAATTCGCGTGCATGAATACGGCCACTGCATTCAGTCTCTTTTTCTTGGACCTCTTTATCTTTTTATCGGCATCATTTCCTGTACATGGGCGGGCCTTCCGTATTTCGTAAAGATGCGGAGGGAAAAGAAAATCCCGTATACAAAATGCTTTGTGGAACATTGGGCAAGTGCCTGGGGCGAATGGGTCACTGGCGAAGATGCAATCTGGGATTAACTGGAGAGACAGGCTATGATTATTTTTGAAGAAACTCCTTTTGACGAAGTAAAACTTTTTCGCTTTGACGGACTGACGGATAACCGGGGTTCAAAAATTCGTTATTATTCTGCTGATGAATTTTCTGCAAGCAAAATCGATTTTGTTCCTCAGGAAGAAATTCTATACGAAATTCCTTTGGCAAACACTTTGTTTGGAATACATTTTCAGGACGAACCAAAACCACAGCAAAAAATGATTCGGCTCATTGCAGGTTGTGGAATCGATTATGCCATTGATTTGCGTCCAGAGTCCCCGACATATAGAAAATGGTTTTCTACAGAACTAAGCGCCCAAAACAAAATGCAGATTTTAATTCCTCGTGGATTTGGTCACCTTTTCCGCTCAACAGCTGACAACACAATTATGATTTTTCAAATTGACTGTCCTTTTGACAAAACACTTTCCCGCATAGTTTCCTACAGGGATCCAATCATAAACCTTGACATCAAAGACATGAACTTTATTCTTGCCCCAAAAGATGAGGCCGCACCGTATTTATAAGAGTTTTTATCCCCTAAAAAAACCACCACTCGTCTACGGGATTCAAGCCCATTTTTTTGAGGATGGCCACAGTATCCGCGTAACCCAGGTTGATGTTGTCTTCTGCCCATGAACGCGAGAAATCTATCATTCCTCCAAACGACCTCATATCTCGTGTTGGAACTATGTCGATTATTTTTTTATCGCCCCATTTCCCTGCCTGAATTTTTGGAAGCTTGTTGGTCAGGTGAACAACAAAAATTACATCCACATCATAAGTGGTCGTTGGTTCAACCGGAGTATTGTCGGCAGCTCCACCGTCGGAATACAGATTACCATCACTTAGTTTTACCGGACTTGTTAAAACAGGGTAGGCTGACGTTGCAAGTAGTTTCTGCTTTATTTCGGTTTCCGTGGTTTCTTCATTCAAGCGGAAACGGCATGTGTAATCGAAAATATTTTTTGTCAGCGTTTTTCCTATTTGAACAACTACATCGATTATTCCTGAGCCTTTCCCCAATGAACGTGTGCAAGTGACGTAAACATCCGGGGCCGAACCATTTTCCTCATACAATCCCCAAAAAGAAATACGGTTCATTATTCTGCTTAACCCTTCCTGAGAAATGATTTCTCCATCCTTGTTAAGCTCAACTGGCACTTCATTCAACCATATGTCTTCAATTTTTTTCTCGGGACAAATCGAAAACAACGCTGCATTCAAGCCGCCAACAGAAGTACCGGAAATTACGACAGTCCTTTGGGCAATTCCATATTCAACAAGCGCCTTCCAGACACCAACCTCGTAACCGCCTTTACCTCCTCCACCTGAAAGAACCAGGCCGTATGTCTGGGCACCAAGCTTGGAAAAGAAACAGAGAAAGCATGAAATTGTCACTGCTAAAAAGCGTTTTCTATTCCTCATTTTGTCCAGTAATTCTCCGTTTTCTTATAGACTTGTCCAGCTGAATCACGAGAAAAACCTTCGAAATCAAACTTTCCGTCTTCCTTAAGGGAATCATTTCCCATCATCATGAAAAACGAAACATTGTTGCGGGCTATGCGTTCTGGCACGAGAATTTCCTCATGAATAAAAACCCTAAAGCGAATATTGCTGTTGTACGCTTTGGTATAATCCTCCCGAAACTTATATCCAATCTGCACTCCATTGTCATAGGAATATGGAGAGGGAACTTTCCTTCCATCATCTAATTCCAGAAGACGTATGTGCCCCAAATATGCAAACTTATGTGCCCACAAGTAATCAAATTCCATGTTGTGCTTTTTTGCATAATCTGCAAAAGCAGAAGTTACATCTTTTTCCGTAAATGATAAACGAAGATATTTTTCCCCATTTAGGACAAATGGCCACTCATATTCACATCCGTTTTCTGCCCGCCAAAGACCCGTCATTTCTTCCAGGGATTCTATTTTCTTCCACGCAGGCTGGTCTTCCTGAATTTGTCCGTTATCATTTGTTGGATCCAAACCTTCCTTGCCATTTATGATTTTATTTGTGGCACAGGAAAAACAAAGAAACAAACTGCCTGCAGCAACGAGGATTTTTATTACTTTCTTTCGCATTTTATATTTCATACTTTACATTCTACAAAAGAAAATAAAAACAAGTCAATCACTTGATGAATTGAAGTATTTCCATTATGATTAGATAAAAAGTTCATGGGAGAAAAACTATGTATTTTCCTGTAATAGCGATTGCTTCTATTCTTGTAATATCTGTTGTTGAAACAATTTTATCCGTAAAATGGAATGGATGGTATTATTCTTTTGGAATTCGAGTTTTCAAGAAAAGCATTTCGTTTTCAAATCCAGAAAAGGTTTCCATAGGAATCAACAATTTCATAAGGCATATTGATGATGTACCAGGATTCAGAAGTTATACAGGCGTTACACTCAACAAAAACACATTTTTCTTCCGCAAAAAACTGTTCAATTTTGTCAGGAATGATTTTGACAACGTACATGGTTCAATTATTATTGATGAAGAAAACAGAGCCGTCAAGATTAAGGGCTTCATTCCTTACAGTATCACATTGTTTGTAATTGGTATTTTTTCAATCTTCATATTTGATTCAGATTTCAGTCTTTTTTTACATATTGTTTTGATTATTTCCTTTGCAATTTTTCCCGCATTAATCTTTGCCTTCTCGTACTATCGTTACAAACAGCTTCTTAAAATCATAACTCAATTGATTGATGAAGGATAAAATGAAGAATGACGTATTTTAGAGTTCACACAAAAGACATCGCATACATTACCCAACAGCCAAGAGGAATCTTTACCGCAGTAGGAAAACTTGTTGATGCAAAAACCATGACGGAAGAAGAAATCGCCGAGTATTGGAAAAACCGTGAGTATTTTGAACGCGTACTCCCTGTCCCTCCCTTTTATGAGGGTGGAAACAAGGAGCGGGCTACAACCTGGTTCAAGGACACGCCACAGGGTCAGGACATCTGGAATCAAATGGATTTTTACCGTTCCATGTGTTCCAAATACGGCTTGAAACTTTTCCGAAGCGAATGCTCTGAGCTCCCCGGTGAAGTAATTTATGAGGACGACTTTCAAATCGCAATTGTAAACACACGGACAGATTTAAATATCAAAACCTCAGAATTGAATTAAATCCTCGGTAATTGTTGAACCAGACGCAAACAGAGATGCCTTGGTAATTACATTCTTTAGTTCACGTATGTTGCCCGGCCAGTTGTAAGAGCAGAGTTTGTCCACCGCAAGAGAAGAAATCTTTTTGTTGCATGTTCCAGCAAACAGCACTGCCAGCCCCGGAATATCCTGTTTGTGTGCCCTTAGAGGAGGCACTTCTATCGTGAACATGTTAATCCGGTAAAAAAGGTCCTGTCGGAATTTTCCATTTCGTACCTGTTCAGAAAGATTTGCATTTGTTGCAAAAATCAACCTTGTGTCAAACTTGTGTTCTTGAACTGAACCAACCCTCATGCAGCATCCCGTTTCCAGAACACGAAGCAGTTTGGCCTGAAGCGTCACATTCAAATCGGCTATCTCGTCCAAAAAGAGTGTTCCCTTGTCCGCCTGTTCAAATGCACCAGCCTTGTCCAACGCACCGGTAAACGCACCTTTAACAGTTCCAAAAAGCGTGCTTTCCAAGAATTCGTTGTGAATCTCCGCCATGTTCAGATGTATCAGGTGTGACTTTTTTCTCTGCGACATCTGATGGATGTAATTTGCAGCCCACGACTTGCCCACACCGGACTCACCCAACAGCAGGATTGGTACGTCACAGGATGCCGCCTTTGCGATTTCCGACAAAAACGCGCACGTTTCCCTGAACTTTTCATCGGCTTTACGCATATCGGAATCAACATCAAGAGATACATGAGCTGACAGCAAAATGGCCAGTTGGTTTTGTTCCCCACATACGGAAATGAATTTTGCCTTGGGAAAATGAGCCTTAACTGCATACGACGGATTCTTTCCGGCATACAAGAAGACGAGTCTTGTCCTATATCTTTCCTGTACAAGAGAATACAAACCCAAACGGGTTATTTCATCAAAATCATCAAATCCAGCAAGAACAGCAACAACATTTTGATTTTCAAGTTCAGTCTGAATGGTATGGACACTCACTTCCATCAATTCCAATTCAGAACCCAACTGTTTCCGGCACCAAGACTCCAGGGCCACGGATGAGAATAATGTTAATACTTTTTTTCTGTCCACTTAAGACTTTTTGATTTAATCCTTTTTAAACAGCCTGTACCAAAGCAAAAGAATCTTATACTTAATATACGGAAATACTAGGAAAACCTTTAACGGATTATGTGATATTTCTGTCCAAATCTCTTTTCCCTTGTCAAACTTCTTTTCCGGTACACGGGTCTTTCGGTCACCAAAAATACCGATTACATCGCGTGAATACAGGAATATGCTGGAAGAAAATGAATTTCGCCTGTTGTATGCCCAGCAGTCTTTTTCCCTTATGCCTTCGCTAACAAGAACAAGAGAAGGAGATGCCTTGTAAATTGCCTGAACTATGTCTCCTTCAACTGACTTTGGATAATAACCCACATAGCGGCCGACTATCTGCAAAGTTTTATACGTACTGCGTACATTCTTTTCTGCGGCCATCAGAGTCTTTTTCCTGCCGCCCAAAAGATAAAGCGACTTTAAGTGAGACTCCAGAATGCTGAGTATATTTATGATTGCCGTAAAAGGATTGTAACGTACTGGAATCTGTTTCTTAAGGAATTTGGCGCCCTTTAAAATGCTTTTAGAAATGGGTAAAACCAAATCTGCATTTTGCACGCACTGGTAATAATCCTTCTTTCGCCTTGCCCTGAGCAAGTCCCAAATGGACAGGAACACAATCTGCTTGGTACCTGGTTTTGAAATCAAGTCCAGGATTACTTCTTCCAAATCCTGCACCTCAACAATGTCTACAGGAACATCAAGTACTTTTATTCTTTGAATTGCCATAGTTCTTTCTCCACAAGTGCGTTTTGTAAAACTGCGATTCCATACAGGGCCGCTGTCTCGCACCGCAATATATTTGTTGTAAAGTGAACGGGAACTATCCCCTTCTTCTGCATGCTTTCAATTTCTTCGGGTGAAATGCCTCCCTCCGCACCGACAAACAGTGCCACCCTATTTATTTCATTCATATCGGCAAGCGCTTTGCCAAGAGTTTTGGTCCCACCAGTCTGTTCGTAGAGCACAATGCCGGGCATTCTTTCTTCCGACATTATATCCATTGCACTTTCCAAGTCAACACATGGCATCACCTTGGTTGGTAAAGCAGATCCGCTCTGTTCACGAGCCTCACTGATGATTCTTGTCCAACGGTCATCACGGCCGCTGGATTTTTTTTTCGCAGACTCGACTGCCCCACCCTGACAGAATTTTCCTTCCACAGGAACGATGTTCAACACACCGCATTCGGTAGCCTGCCTGATTATCAAGTCCATCTTCGGGGGTTTAGCCACAAATTGAAAAAGCCAAATCTCCGGAAGCTGAACTGTGTTTTTTGGTTCATCGTTTTTTTCGTCAGCAAAATCTCCCGCCACCTGCAGAAGAACAGTTTTTTTTGACCCGTCAACTTTCGCAACTGTCATCGGCTGCAGGACCCCTGTTTCAGGAAGCCTTGCATAAACCATGTCTCCCGCTTTTACACGAAGAACTTCCGCCAGATGATGCGCCTTTTTCCCCTGCACAAGAATGCATCCGTCGCCATCTGGTTCCACCTCCGAAATAAACTGCCTCATAGACTACTTGTTGCTTTCCTTTTCAGCCTTCTCTTTTTCCGCTTCCTGTTCAAGCTCCTTTAAGGTCTTGGTATTCTTCATCAGTTTTGAAAAATTTTCTTCCTTACAAATCCTGAGGGCTTCGTTCAACTGGATGTCATAATCAAGATCATAAAGTCGGGCAGGTTGTGTCCGGTCAAATTCATTGCGTATGAGTTTGCGGATAACACGCTTGTCAAATGGATATGTCTTGTAGAGTTCCTCGGCATAAGCTGCAATGTCATTTTCCGTAAGGTCTGGATGTTCCTCTACATAAGTGGCTATAACTCCAGCGGCAACAAGATCCGCATAGGCTTTTTCTTCATCTTCCGTGAATACTTCGTACGAAACCTGTTTGTCGGGCAGAATACCCACTTTATCGATGTTTGTATCGCTTGGTGAATAATAGCGTGCAACAGTTATCTTGAATCCGTCATCACTGATCAAATTGCTTGGAATCTGAACGCTTCCCTTTCCGTAGGTTTTTTCGCCCACAAGGTACGCTTTCTTAGAGTCCTTTAATGCACCGCTTAAAATCTCAGAGGCAGATGCCGTGGCACCATTGATCAGAACTACGGTCGGTATATCCTTGACCGTGGTCTTGCTCTTTTTTGCAAAGTAAACCGCATTCTCATATGAAATACGGCTCTTTGTGGAAACGATGACTCCCTTGTCTATGAACTTGTCCGCAATTTCAACAGCCGCTGTCAAAAGGCCTCCGCCATTGTTGCGCAGGTCTATTACAAGAGCCTTGTATCCTGACTTTGTTAAGCTGTCGATAGCTTCCTGGAAACGTTTAGCCGTTGTGCTTGAAAATTCCGTTACCCTTATGTATCCGGTTGTTCCTATCATGCCATACTTTACCGTCGGGTTTTCGATTATCGCACGTACAAGCTCGACCTCAAATTCCATGGTTTTTCCACGGCGGATCTTAACCTTTACCTTGGTTCCCACCGTACCCCTGAGCCTGTCCAAAACTTCATTCATGCTGATAGGAGCCGTATCAACTCCGTCAATCGCAATGATAAGGTCTCCTGCACG
Source organism: Treponema sp. UBA1233 (assembly GCA_002309305.1). Lineage (GTDB taxonomy): Bacteria > Spirochaetota > Spirochaetia > Treponematales > Treponemataceae > Treponema_D. The sequence goes on from DBWR01000062.1 coordinate 16,510, forward strand.
AATTCCCGCCATCGCACCGGGCGAATTGTCTATGGGCTGGGCAACTTCCACATAAGCCGGTTTTTCCGGGGTGTTTTCCGTCGGTTTGGTAATTGAAAGGCCAACGCCTCCAAATGAACCAACAGTTGTATCCTGAAGGCTCCTCCATTCATCCTTGGGCATATAGACTGAATACGGATCATCCAGCGCCTGGAGCATTCCCTTTATTGCACCCTGGTATAAGACTTCCGGATCGACTTCTTCCACGTAATTGTCCTGAATGTAATAAAACAGGGAATTGATTATATCCGAATACAACTTTTCCTTATCTGCATTGGGACGTGCTGTTGCAGACGATGATTGGGCAAAACACTGTGATGTCGCAATGGTCAAAAGAAAAATCAAAATCTCAGAGACGATTGTATGTTTTAGTGACTTTGTAAAAATATTCTTCATTCTTTTATTTTACGTTGTTTTTTATCTCTATGCAAGGGTTGGTTTTAGTTGTATAATAAAAAATATGCAGATTATACCAGTTGCAAGCGGAAAAGGTGGTGTTGGAAAAAGTCTTCTGAGTGCTAACCTTGCCATCGCTTTAGGACAAGCAGGAAAGAGAGTTCTTCTTGCAGATTTAGATTTAGGTGCCTCTAATTTACATCTGGTCATCGGCCAGACTGCCCCGAAAACGGGTATTGGTACGTATTTGACGGGTCAGACCCCATTTAAGGACACCATCCAGCCTACAGACTACGAGAATGTATGGTTTATTGCGGGTGATTCCGAAATCCCGGGTTTAACCTCCCTGCATGCAAGCAAGAAAAACGAGCTTATACGTGAATTCCTGGCTCAGGACTACGACTACCTCATTCTTGACCTTGGGGCCGGTTCCCACCTGACCATTCTGGACATGTTCCTGCTCTCTCCTCAGGGAATCATCGTAAGCGCTCCAACCGTAACGGCTACGCTCAACGGATACCTCTTTTTAAAGAACCTTGTATTCCGCATGATGTACAACACATTCAAAAAAGGAACTCCGGCACACAGCTATCTGGAAACCCTCAAAAAGGATTCCGCCTCCCTGCAAAGGCTCTATATCCCAAGACTTGTGGATGCCCTTGAAAAAGTGGATCCAGAAAACACAGCTCTTTTCCGTTCACGCATGGCCGAATTCCATCCGCGTCTGGTACTCAATATGATAGACGATCCCAAAGATACCGACAGGGCAAACAAAATCCGCCGTTCATGTCAGGAATTCCTGGGCTTGAATCTGGAACATCTTGGCGTTATGTACCGCGATACCCTTCAGGACAAGGCACTTGCATCCAGACTTCCCATCATCATCTACAAACCGCAGGCTCTTGTATCACAGGGAATTTACCGTATAGCGGAAAAAATCCTCCATTCAGAAACAATTACGTTCGACAAGGACTATGACATAACCCAGGCAAGCGACACTTCCTTCCAAATCGCATCCGAAGAAGCCGGAGAAGACTTCAGCCAGAAAATGGCATATGTTCAGGAACTTATGGGCAGCGGTACCTTTACGGCAGGGGAATTGGCCGAAACGATCAAGCAGCAGCAGTACGAGATTACCCAGCTCAAAACCGAAAACCTTTTCCTTAAGAAAAAACTTGTCGATGCAGCCAGACAGGGGTACAAAATATGAATAACTTTCTTTACATCAACTATCCCTCATGGATTCACCCGGAGCTGTTTCCTGGTGTACCCGTTCTTGGGCTTATACGCTGGTATGGGCTCATGTATATTTTTGCATTTGCCACAGCCTTTTTAGTCCTGAAAAAGCAGTTCAAAAACGGAGAATTGGACACACCGGATCAAAAAACCTCAGAAGACGACATTTTCAGCTTTATAGCATGGGGAATTGTTGGTCTGATACTTGGAGCCAGAATCTTTTCCACTCTTGTCTATGATACAAGCGGACTTTACTGGAAAAAACCATGGCTGATTTTCTGGCCTTTTGACCCAAAGACAAAGCAGTTTACAGGTCTTGCGGGCATGAGCTATCACGGCGGTTTTATCGGCGGTCTTATTGCCATGCTCATCTGGTGCCGCGTTCACAAGAAGCCCATCTGGAAATGGATAGACGCCATGGGTGTGGCTATTCCTCTGGGATTCACATTCGGGCGCATAGGTAACTTCATGAACGGTGAGCTCTACGGACGCATCACGACAATGCCGTGGGGCATGATTTTCCCCAATTCAGAAATGTATTCTTCCAGCCTTGATTGGGTCCAGGAAATAATGATGAAAATCGGCATGGATGTTTCCGGAGCGGATCCTCTGGTTTACCTTCCCCGCCACCCAAGCCAGCTTTATGAGGCCCTGTTTGAGGGTGTGGTTTTATGGGTCATCCTCTGGAACCTGCGCAAAAAGAAACCTTTTGACGGCTTCATCGCTTCATGTTACACCATAGGCTACGGACTGTTCCGTTTTGTAATCGAATACTTCCGCGAACCAGATAAAGATCTGGGCTTTAGGATTGCAGGTGGCAGCAATACTCAAATTGCACTCAACACTTCACTTTTGAACATAAGCACCGGTCAGATTTTCTGCTTCTGCATGATTGTACTCGGAATAATCATTATGATTGCAACCTGGAGATACAGTAAAAGGAAGAAAGTCTGAATTTAACTTTATTTTTTCAATTATTTGCACTATAATTAAATATGGAGGATTTTATGAAGAAACTATTAATTGCCGCTGCCATGGTCGTTTTTGCCGGCCTTGCTTTTGCCTTTGAAACAGAAGAATTCACACCTTCTGGATCCCTTTCAAAATATACACGCACAGATTACACAATTGTAAGCAAATTTGGCACAACATATCGTTCTGCATCAGTAAAATTCGTACATAACTTTGATGCTGCCGGTCGTGAAACCGAATGTTTGGGCTACAATTCCAAAGATACCCTCATTGACAAAATCACATACAGCTATAAGTCAGACGGAAAACTGGAAGCCTCTGTATTCACCAATGCAGAAGGAAAGAAAATCTGGCGAACAACAGTCGAATATGATGCTTCAGGACGAATCAGTTCGGAATCTGAATTTGACGAAGACGACAAATTATCCGGAAAAACCATCTATGAATACAATGACAAGGATGTTGCCAAGGGAAAAGACGTCAAGGTAACCGAATCTTATTACAACGGGGACGGAAAACTCCTTGCCCGCACAATTTCAACCAAAGACAAGCAGGGAAAAATCACCGAGGCAGACCGCTATTATGGCGACGGAAACCTGGATCAAAGGATGGTTTACACATATCAGGACAACAAGCTTGCCCAAATCGAATACATCGAAATCGACGGCAAAGCACATTCACGCTGCGTTTACCGCTACGATACCAAGGGATTTTTGTCAGAAATCCAGGTTTACAACTCAAACAACGTTTTGTACCAGAGGGAAATCTACAAAGTTGATGCCAACGGAAACCCGACGACAATCAGTACCTATGCAGTTTCCGAAAAATTTGGCGGAACAGTATCAGAATTGCAGACACAATCAGGATTCTCATACACATACCGCTAAAATCACCCGTTTTTACGTATTTGAAACAGGGGCATCTCTAAAAATTTGCTTAAAGACGAGTTTTTAGGGGTGCCCTATTTAGATTATAGTTTTTTTCTCCGATATAAGAAATCGAGGTAGATATGAAATCAATAGGAATTAAGCTAGCAGACGGTTCTTTTTATCCTATTATCAAGGAAGGCAGTGAAGAAACCAAAACTCTGGATGTAACAACAGTAAAAGACAACCAGACCACCGTACAAATTGATTTATACAGCTCAGAGTCCAACAGTATGGCAGACGCCCAGTATGTGGACAGCCTTGAGATTACACATTTGAACCCTCATCCCAACGGAGAACCAAATCTTCATCTGGAAGTAAGCCTGGACAAGGACAACAAGCTGCGGGCTAATGTAATTGACCCGGAAACAGGACTGTCCAGTACTACAAAAGTTACGCTTGTTTCCCGCACGGAAGCAGAACGCAACAATCCCGCCAATTTTTCCATCGGAGACCAGGATAGCGTTTCTCAAATGGCAGACAGCACCAATAAAGAAGACTTCAATTTTGATGATTTGACTGATACAAAAGACTCCAGCCCTCTGGAAGCTCAGATTTCCGATGATTTTGTAAGCGACGACCAGGTTTTCGCCCCAGACAACATGATGTCAGACGAACCCATGACCGACGACGACCTCTTTATTTCCCCCACTTTCCCAGAAGCAGACGAAGAATTAAAAGACAATTCTGCCAATGAAATCAAAGACATTGACGACATAATCGTGGATAACGACGGAACAAAATTCTCTTTCAACGATGAAACTGATGAAGCTGAGGATGAGCCCTTTGCGGGAATTACAGCAGACAATTTTGTAACAATTGAAGGCAACACTGGAGAAAACGGTTTTGAACTTCCTGAGGACATAGACGACATTATTCCGCCGGATACAACGACTCAGGACCCCATTTCTGAAGACACTGTTTCTGATAATGACATTGCTCCTGATTCAATTACAGATGATGAACCGGAAGTAGATGACTCAGAGGGAGCATTCGATTTGGATGCGGACAATTTCCTTACAATCGACGGTAGCGAACACACTGGCGAAAACGGATTTGAAGTTCCCCCGGAATTGATAAGCTCAGATTTGTACGATGACCCCAGCAATCCGCCTTCTGAAGAAATCTCAGAGGAAGATTTGGAAAATGATTTTGGTAATGCCACAAAAGAAAACCAGGACGAAACAAATTACGACCTGCCGGACTTTGACGACATAAAAACCGACGTTTCAAAAGTTGATTTGAATGACAACATCACACTTTCACAGCCGCCTGTAGAAAAAACCGTTGTGGAAGAACCAGAACAGACCATAGCTGAAGAAGCCGCAAACTTCGATTTGGATACACCCAGCGAACCGATAGTACCTGTCATTCATCAGACAAATTTGACGGATGATTTGCCCGATTTTGGCGAAGTTGATTTGTCCACAGATGATGACATAGACCTCCCTGATTTTGATGATTTGCCGGAACCACCACAAAGCACAGTAAATGCAATCAGAGAAGAACTTCCTGACTTTGACAGTCCATGGAAAGATACAACGGAAACGACAACAAAATCTACATCGTTACCCAACTTTGAACTGCCTGATTTTGATGATTCTCCCGCCTTAAATGACGATGATTCATTCAAGATTTCTACCACTACGGCAGACGACAGCGCATTTGGCGACGACTTCTTTGATGATGCCGATACAAACTACAAAAAGGAAAAGGGCCGCGAAAAATATGAAGCAGAAGTTGAACAGGGCAAGGGCAAGAACAGGCGCTATGCTCTTATCTGCCTTATCTGTACTATAATCTGCCTTATCATAGTAGGACTTCTCTTCTTCGTATTCCCGACAAAACTCAATCTATTCAAGAAGAATACACAAACCCAGCAGGTTGCGACATTTACCGACAAGGTAAGCACAACAACGGACACGGAGATTGCTTCTACCGACAGTACTACAACAAGCAGCTCATCGGTTGCCACACAGACAGAAACTGTTGTTCCAACCACGACAAAAGATACAACAAACAACAATACCGAAAATACAATCAGCAGTACCTCAAACAAGGATGAAAGCCAGAGCAAGAAACCCGCACAGACTGAATCAATAGCAGGTAAAGAGGACACTATCGTTATCGCCACGACACCTTCTGTTGTAGTTCCGACACGCCCCGAAAAAAGCGGCAATGTACCGGCAGACATACGGTATCAGGTCGTCTGGGGTGACACTCTCTGGGATATTTCAAACGCATATTACAAGAACCCATGGCGTTATCCTAGGATTGCTGAATACAACAGCATCAAAAATCCGGACTTCATTCGCTCCGGCCAGATACTTTTGATTCCTGCGGAGTAACATTGTTCAGATTTCTATCCAAAGGACCGCTGTTTTTTATTGCCCTCGTTCTTTTGCTCTCCATACCGGTTTATTCATGTGCCCGCCCGGTCAAGGCTAATCATGAATACGGTTCGGACGTGCTGTATTTTCAGGCGCTCCAGAAGATTCAAAAGGATGAATACAATGATGCCGTTAGCCTCTTGAAAAAAGGCGTAAAAACTGCGAGCCCTTTTGTAGCCAAACTCTGTTCCCAGACTCTGGTTGATGTCAGCAAAGATTCTCTTGGAGCCGCTAAGGATTTATACGAAAAATTCCCCGATGATGATTCAAAAGATACATATCTCCAGGAACTGTTAAAGGAAGACAAATTTGATGAAATCCTGAAACTCACCGAGGAAATCGATAAAGAAACAGCATCCGATACGACCTTTTACTGCCGCATTACCGCCCTTCAAAACAAAAAGGATTCAGGTTTTTTGGACGAATATCAGGAATGGTGTCTTTTACGGCCGTTTGGCGCATTGCATTACGCTGTCTACCAGAACATACTTGAATCAACAAAAACAAGCACGATAAAACCTACAGAGATTCAGATCTTCCGTGCCCTCGTTTATGAAAGGGACTGGTCCCCGGCGGAGGTAAAGGCAAAGGAACTGGTCAAACAAAAACAGAACCTTAGCCCCGCACTGATGAGCGACATTGGTAAGGCTCTTGTCAACGGTTCAAAAAACTACGGAGAAAATGCGGTCCTGCTCGATTCCGTAAAGGACGGTCTTGATCCCGACATTCTCTTCTACAATTATTTTTATCAGGGACGGCTCTACGACAAGCAGGAAAAGGACAACAACCTTGCAATGGAAAAATTCCTAAATGCCATGAAAGCTGCCCCCACAGCAGAACTCTTTGACAATGCTCTCTGGTATTATCTGAACAGTGCGCTCAAGGATTCAATAGCCCGTGCAATTTTTGAACTCAGCGTTTATCGTTCACAATGGGCTGACCCGGAATACTTTGATGACTTTCTGGACACTCTTTCTCTACGGCTTTTGACCAAGCATCTCTGGCAGGAATACTACGACGTTGCAAAACTGATTGACGGTTATGCTACAAATGAAACCGTTGCGAAATACGCTTACGTTGCAGGTTCATTAATCGAAAACAACTTCTTTAATCCGACTACATCTTCCACCAGCCAGGCCAGCAAAGCTCTGTACGAAAGGGCTCTTCACAGCGACACGAACATATATCATAAATTCGCCGCCGCAAGCAAACTGAAACTTTCAACTGAAGAAATAGAAAAAGAACTGGCGGAATTCTGTCCAAACCCAGATTTTACAGTCAATCCAGATGTAGAAAAAGTATTGAACGGCTATGTGGATTTTGAACTGCCTGAATACATTTATCCGATGTGGGAAAAATATGCCGACTCAGTTGGATTTGAATGCTGCAAGAATATTGCGACATGCCTAAGGGATTTTGCACAAAAAGGTGACAGTTCATATTATACTCTTAGCCTCCGCATTGCCGCAAAAAAGGCAAACAAATGTGAATGTCCACTGGATAAAGAAATATTAAAGCTTACATTCCCCAGGGATTTTACTTCTCTTGTAGATAAATATACTGAAGAATTCAAGCTTGATGAATCTCTTGTCTATGCCATCATCCGGTGTGAAAGCTATTTTGCTCCTGAAGTGAGTTCTTGGGCTGGTGCAGTTGGCCTTATGCAGCTTATGAAACCCACCGCCACCGACATTTCAAAAAAATTCAAGACAGAAGACTTTGACCTGCTTGATGAAGAAACCAACATCAAATTCGGCACCTATTACATTTCCGAATTGATTGACCGCCTTGATGGTGACACAATGCTTGCCGTATTCTCCTATAATGCCGGCATCGGAAGGGTAAGGACTCTTGTAAAAAATGCCCGAATCGAATTTGAAAGGGAAAAACTTCCCAACGACATTTTCCTTGAAGCACTGCCCATAGAAGAAACCAGAGATTACGGAAGAAAAGTTATTGGCTGCACCGCCATCTATTCATACCTGTATCATGACAAAAACCCCGGAGAAATCGTCCATGATTTAATGGGTTGGGAAAACAAAAACTAAAGTCCATCCCTAAGATTTCTTTTTGCAATTCCGATAATTTAAACATGAAAATGAGAAAACTTTTATTGGCTGCCCTGATGGCGGCAACAACTGTTGCATTTGCACAGGATTATTATAAGACAAACGTCCTCGCTTCGTATTATGGCGCTGAACTGCAGGGAGCAAAAACTGCCAGCGGTGAAAACTTCAACATGTATGACTATACTGCAGCACACAACTCGATGCCTTTCAACACATTGGTCAAAGTCACGAATATTGCAAATTCAAAAACTGTCATAGTACGCATAAACGACCGCGGACCATATTCTCTTGGCCGTGAAATTGACCTGTCATTATCTGCCGCAGAAGCATTGGACATGGTAAGAACAGGTACAGCACGTGTTAATCTGGAAATCATCCAGTGGGGAACAAACAATGGACCAACAACCGATGTCTCAGGAGTAACGGAGACACCGTTTGTAGTAACCGAAACTCCAATTGATCTGGAAGAAAAGCATTATGACGTTCAACTGGGAGCATACACCGAATTTGCAAATGCCCAGATTATGGCAAACCGTCTTTACAAGGCAGGATTTTCAAACATTGCATACCAGACGGAAAACAACATTACCCGTGTAGTTATCCGTGATGTTAGCGCTTCTGATTTGGACTTTACTGTAGCGGCACTAAAACAAAATGGTTTTTCTGATTATCTTGTTCGCCAGAGGAAACTTGACGCCAGTACAACAAAGGAAACTACCACTACAACGATAACGACCACCACCAGAACGACAACATCTGCAGCCGCAGAGAAATAAGCCATTATGAAAAAGCTATTCCTGATTGCGGCATTAGTACTTACACTCATCTCACCGGCCTTTGCCGACTATGTGTATAAGTCCAGTGCCGTAGCATCTTACTATGCGGATAAATTCCACGGACGCAAAACCAGCAACGGAGAAATTTTCAACATGTACGCGCTTACCGCCGCACACAAAACCCTCCCGTTCAACACAAAAGTAAAGGTCACGAATCTGAGCAACGGTAAATCCGTAATCGTAAGGATAAATGACCGCGGACCGTTTGTAAAGGGACGTGAAATAGACCTGTCAAAAGCGGCGGCGAGCAAACTGGACATGATAAAATCCGGAACCGCAAAAGTAAAGCTCACGATAATATCCTCAGACAGTTCAGGTTCAACAAAGCAGGTGGAAAAATGGAAAACCGCCGACAAGACAAAAACCTGGGACATTCAGCTGGGGGCATTCTCAAAACGTAGCAATGCGGAGGCCATGGTAAAGAGGCTTCAGGATGCGGGATTCAAGAAATATCTTGCGTATCAGAAAGTCGGCAACCTTACCCGTGTTGTAATCCGTGACATCGCAACAGATGACGTGCAGGGTTATCTGGACAGGTTGGAGAAAAAAGGCTTTACCGATTACTTTGTGCGTGAAAGGGCAAAAGTCAAAAACTCAACAAAATAAAATCCATTCACTTTAATTCTTTTACCGCTCAAGGCTCCTGTTATAGAAGTCAACAAACTGGGAAGCAACCTCAGTATCAAGACGGTCTGCCCATCTTTTTCTGTCGATGTTCTCCGTAAGATAGTTGAACCTGTCGGTGGCATAACGCGACTTGTTTTCCTCGCTCTTATAATCATAGTCCAAAGTCTTTAGCCACTGGTCGAACTGTGCGTTCAATTCATCATTGTAATCCCTTTTGTTAAAGAGGTAATTGTGGCCCCTGTCGTTAAAATGCATGAAGGCAAAACGAGGGTCATCCTTGAACTTGTCGTAATAAATTGAATATCCGATTTCTTCGATAACCGTATCATCATCGGAGCTGTGTACTGCCATAAATGCGGCATTGGATTTCTTGAGACCCTTTAATGCGCTGTTTGTTGAATATTTCCCGTAATGCACAAACTCATGAATCTGGATGAACGGCATGAAGAACCATATTGCATTTCCTGCAATTTCCTGTCCCTGCGTCCTGAAGATGTCCGAACCCTTGTTCCATCCGGCACATTCAATTACTGCCTTAACCTCAGGATGATAAGTGATGACGTTGCTTACGCTGTAGGCTCCCCAGCTGTGGCCCCACAAAACAATCGGGAGCTCCGGGAAGGCGTCGTTTCCCTCCAAAAAAGAAATGGCATGGTCAAGATCAACCACACCCTGCAGAAGGCTTCCGACATATTTTCCTTCGCTTTCGTCATTACCGGTTGCGTCATAGGCAAAGACATAAAAATTGTTTTGTGCAAAATAATTGGCAAGATCCATGTAACTGTTGTGACCGCCACCGCCAAAACCATGCGCCATCACGACAATGGCCTTTTTGTCTTCCGGAGCAGAATCAGAATAATACATGTAACCAACAAGAGTCTGCCCCTTGTTTGACTTGAACTCATATCTGGTTCTTGAGAGGCCTTCAAAATCGTCTACGGAATATTTGTACGGTTCGTAGGTTTCACACCTTACGCAGAAATTCTGTTTGTAAACTGTTACGGCACCAATCCACAAACCGGCCACCGACAGCACCAAAAAAACGCCTATAATTGATAAAAAGATTTTCTTACCTTTTCTCATGCCTTGAGTATATCGAGTTGTAGTGGAATTGACAAGGGATGTATTGGAAGGCAAGCAAGAAAATTAATAAGCAATACCTTACGAATTAGTCAGTATGGATATAGTTTTAGTTTCATTTAAACTTGACAAGATTACTAGTTGTGCTATAATTTAATTAATGCTGGAGCGTGGGCGGAGATTGCTACCGCCGTCGACAGTCTGTGTCGAGTGATCCGTGGGTTTGGCTACCACCGCGTCAGCATATTTTATTTTAAAGTTTGTAACATCATTTCTTGCATTGCTTTCCAGAATATTAAACAGACTTTCTCCCGTAATTTTCCCTTTTTTTATCAACAGAGTTTTTGCATTTAATGCTTTATTTCTCCGTCCAGATAAAACCTCTTCAAATAAAATCGCTCCATTATCCGTATTTTTAACAAGAATAATCCTATTTTCCATTTTACCATATTTATCCCTGCGTTTTACTCCTGCTACAGCAAAAGTCGGGTTTTGTAGAATATCATCAATATTTAATAAATCTGTTTCAGTTACTGCAATTTGTCCGCGTTTATCCTCTTCGCTAATATTTCCATGATGGGATAGTGTATGTTTCTTGAATTCTTGTGTAACCTTATGCTTATATCCAGAAATATCCAGTCCAGCTTCTTTAGCAAGTTCAACAATCCAATCTTGAACAGGATTTCGAAACTCAAACTCATCCATTATTACTTCCCTTCTACCACTGCGATTTCTTCTTGTGTCAATCCATACAATTTATAAACAATGGAATTGATTTGACTGTCGATGAGCTGAATGCGTTTCTCTAAGATTTCGCGATCGGAATCACTGCCCTTGAACTTGGAAAGCTGCTTCTTAGCGGTAATCATGGTGTCTGCAAGGTCAGAAAGTTGAGAACTGAAATTTGATAATTTAGAGTCGGACAGGTCTGGTAGGGGGAAAGGATACATATAGTTTGTTGTATATGTAAAAAAACCTCCACGCAGGACATCGCCAGTTTGGGTCAAAAAGAACCACATCACGGGAGAATTAAAAATCGCAAGATATGCCAGAGTATATTTTTTGTACTCTTCTTTCAAAATTATTGTATACCCTTTTGTGTTGTGATAAAGTTTTTTATCATCATAAGTCATATTACTCCCAAAAGAAATCTGTGGAGTAATAATCTTAGGCTGTTCAAACATTGTTATTTCTCTTGCACGATGTAAGGCATACCAATAATCAGGATTTGTCTTGTACTTGATTTTCTTATCAATTAGTTCTTTTTTGAAAGGTTTTAAATAATCATAAGTAAGCGGAAATTTTTCCTTTAGCTCTTTTTCTTCATAAGGAACCGTAGTTCCGTCCTCTGCAAGATAATGAGGATAAATCTCATAATAAGTATTATTCATTTCCTCATAACGCTTAATATCTTTACCCTTGAGAATAGGCTTCATTATATCTTTTTCAAGTTTTACTTCTTCACATAGACGTTCAGAATATCCAATAAAATGTTTACCTGCAAAACGACCTTGCATTAAATACAAATCATCGCCCATTGCTTGTGTTCCAACACAACAAATTTCAACAATATCTTTTAGTTTCAAAGGCTGCCGCCTCAATTGCTCTATAACATCGCCTTTTCTACCAGTTTGAAAATTCCATTTTGAAAAATCCGAAAGTTTTTCTGCCGGAATCTTTTCCTTCTTAAATTCTTCTTCAATTTCTTTTGGCTTAATCTGTGTAAAGTCAAATTCTTTATTGTCGTGCGAAAGCCCTATTATACAAGTATAAACGCTTGCCTGGGCAAAAACCTGTTCAGCCCCAAAGTGAACAAGATAGCTCAAAGCCTTATTGTCATAAATAAATTTACGAATTCCGGTTCCAAAGTCAGCATTTATAAATTTGTGCGGAAGAATAAAAGAAAGCATACCGTTCTTATTGAGCAGAGAAAAGCCTCTTTCCATAAACAGAATATAAAAATCAAAGCGTCCAGTTGCACTTTTGTATTTCTGTTCGTAAAATTTGGATTCTTCCTCATAATTTTCGCGTAATCCTTGGACACGAAGATACGGCGGATTCCCAATAACACAGTCAAAACCTTTATCTCCAAACACCTGTGGGAATTCCTTTTCCCAATCAAATGCATTTACCTTCCGCAAATCTTCATCACCAAAATCAAGCATGTTTCTTTCGGTATAATAATCGCTTCCTATAAGGGAGTTACCGCATTTTATATTGTTCATCAAGCTTGGCAAAATCTTTGACTGCAAGTCGCTGGATCTGAACAAATTTGCCTGTCCATCAGAAGACAATGCTTTCCCTTCATGTTCAAGCAATTTTAGAAATAGCGACAGTTTTGTAACTTCCACTGCCTGGGCATCAATATCCACACCATAGATATTATTTAAAAGAATACGTTTCTTTTCTTCAATGGCAAGCTTGTATTCTTTTGTATGAGCATCTTTGTAGATGACTCCATCTTTCTCTGCCTTAGTTTTATGTGCCTTATCAAGATAATAATCCAGATGCCAATCCAAAAGATATTGATACGCACCAACCAAAAAACTTCCGCTTCCACATGCAGGATCAACAAAGCGAAGTTTTGCAACTTGAAGCGGATTTTTCCCATCCACTTTTTTACCAATCGTTTCTTTTACAATATAGCGGACGATATACGAAGGTGTATAATAAACGCCCCCAGCTTTCTGAACTTCAGGTTTTTCAATTACTTCAACCGAATGACCGTTCTTTGTCTTTCGTGTAAAGCGAATTACTTTTCCCAAAAACTGTTCATAAATGGAACCTAATATTTCTACAGGCAATACTGAAAACTCATAGGGGCATTCAGGAAAATACAATGCATTTATTATAGTGATTAGAGTTTTATCCTGCACTTCAAGATTGTTCAGCCATTTGTCTGTTGCAAAAAGTCCTGCATTGAATTTGTCATTGGCAGCAGAAAAAAGCATTTTTAGTTTTTTGTAAATATCTGTTTTACTTTCTGCAATCTCTTTAAGGGTGTTGTTTTTTTCAATTTCCTTATCTTCACAAATTCTAAGAAACAGGATCCGGTCAATAATCTTTTGAACTGCACTTGTCAGATTAAATTCATTAAGACTTTCATTGTGCAAAGCCATATCTTCCGCAAGCATGACGCGCCATGACTCTATCATATTCAGGATGTCGGTATCAACCGTGGTCGTTCCTTTTTTATCGCGGCTTGATTCCCAATAGGTATCAAAACTTCCAGTATCAACAGCATCCCAAGAAATTCTTTCGTATAATTCCTCAAACTTTTCTTCAAATTGGTCATATTTAAGATATTCAATGCGAGCAGTTGAGGCAGTATCGTTTGGTTTTGGTTTTATACGGGTATCATAAATTGCAAGTTCCTGAAAATCAGTCAATATCGCAATCGGCATCTTACTGGTATATGCATAACGTCGAACCTGTAAAGCTGGTTCAGGATTAGTCTTTATATCAACACTTGGCTGTTTGGCTTCTATGTAGATTTTCCGTTCTCCCCCATAACACAGAGTATAATCCGGATGTTTTACCTGACCTTTTATAACAACACGATCTTCGGTGATGACTTCCTGTTTGTCATATCTTGCACCCTTTTCATTTTTAACATCCCACTTTAAGGCTTCAAGAAATGGATCTATGAATTTTGAACGTACTTCTGATTCGACAAAATCTTTACTCGTGTAGAATTTCTCATTTTTTCTAAACAGGCCTGCCAACTTTGCAACGCTTTCTTTTCGCTGCTCCATGCTCATCGCCTTACACCGTATATCACTCATAGTGATATTATAACATATTTTTTTGATTTGGGTAATAATTTATTTCTCTACATGTATATCTTACGAAGGAGCTCTACCTTGGAATCGGGGAGTTCAAAGTGCTGGTAGTCCTTGCAGCTGGTCCATTCTCCGCCCCATTCAAATCCATGGTCTGTAAAAAGGCGGTAACACAAATCGCTCTCGTCTATCTTGTAGGGGAAGTCTGCATCACGGTTCAGATATGGTTTTCCTGCCAGCGGTTCGATTATTTTTTCCCCGTCCACCGTTTTTGTATATGGATTGTAAAGCGGGTTGATGTCTATGGCAACACCAAGTCCATGTTTGGAAATCTTTGTGGAATTTGAAATCGTACGGTAATTGAAGCATGATGAATTGTTGTCGGTCATGGATTTTTCATCATCGGCATTGTATTCGTCAACAAGGCAGATTTTTTCTATGGGATAATTCCTGAGATAAAGCTCAAGGAAAATTTCCAGAAGGTCCTGGGCAATAATGTTGTGGCAGACAAGCTCCCCTTCTTTTATTCCGCCATCAAGTGTTTTGTGCAGCACATGAACATAACGCAAATCTTCGCGGGGAATCGGACAGTCGGCTTTGTATGATTTACCCTGCATCTTCTCGAACACTTCATCAGAAAGTTCTGAGATGTAAAAATCACTTTTGTTCTTTTCCGCAAAACAGTTGGTTGAGTTCAAGACAATCATCAGAATAAAAACAAGCCTGACAAAAACTTTCATTGAGTTTCCATATCTGCCCATAATACTAATATCGGTTTTTGCCGCTTTAACAATACTCATTAAGCCTGCTCAAATTTCTGGTCGATGGCTTTGGCAAACTGGTCTGCACAGGATGTTCCGCGTCCCTTGCAGTCATTTCCACGGAGAACATCAGCAATTTCCTTTGCGTCCTTTCCTTCAACAAGACGGCCTATTGCCTTGAGGTTTCCGTTGCAGCCGTTTACAAATTTTACGTTGTGGAGCTTTCCGTCCTCTATGTCAAAATCAATTTGAATTGAACATACGCCCTGGGGTTTAAATGTTACATGTTCCATCTTGTTCCTCCCTTACATGTCGTAGCCGGGTTTTATGATTGTATTTGAATCAGCCAGCACTTTGTCGTAAACCTTTTCCTTCCATTCGTCCTGAGGAACATCAACTATGCTTACAGAAAAATGTTCTTTTCCCCTTGCAAGAGATTTTGAGGCGGCATCGAGTACTGCATCGGCAAGATTCTTTTTTGTCTGCTCATCCCTTCCCGGGTACATTTGAATCGTAATGTGTGGCATTTTTCCCTCCTGAAATTTGACAGCCTATATTTTAATATACCGATAGATTCTGTTTTATTCAAGAAGAGAAAGTGATTGGGCATAAAAAAACCGGGCCCAAATTGAACCCGGATAATATTCAAATTGAATTGACCTTAACCAAGGAATACATGTCCCTGCTGGTCGATTGCAAGAATGCTCTTACAGTCACTGCATCGGAAACGTCCGCTCTTGGTTGCCTTGAGCCTGCGTGAACATACAGGGCAGTTGAACACCTGCGGGAAAATTGAATTCTCCACCGGGGTGCCGCGCTTAAAGAAGTCAGTTGCCTCTGCCAGCGAATCCTTGATGTTAAAGAACTGGCTGAATCCCAAAAGCTGGAAGACTTCATAAACCTTTGGCTGTATGTTCAGGAGAACTATGTCTCCACCCTTGGTCTTTACCAACTTGAGGAAGGTTGTAAACGAACCAATACCTGTCGAAGAAACATAATTCAATGAGGAACAATTGAAGATGAGGTTTGAATATCCGGCACTTACAATTTTACCTATCTGCTTTTGGAAAAAAACGGAATTATATGTGTCTATATAACCATTCAAAATGACCATAAGACAGCTATTTACTTCAGGTATGTTTTCAAGAATAATCTTTAAGCTGTCATCTTTCTCGTCATCAAAACCAGGAACTAGCTCGTTATTGTTCATATTCCTCCGGCTGCTTTTCTGGAATCCCAGTAAACAGTTTTTTTTACTTCGTCTACTTTATATCGGTAATTCCGATTATATATCTTAATTCTACAATAAAAATAGTACTTAGTCAAATCAAAATCCCTAAAAACTCTAAATTTCTGCAAGTTTTTTAAATATATCTACTTTATCAAGAAACTAATATCACAGGTCAAAAATGCCGATATTTGTTATGTAAAAATCTTATAAATTGAAGGATGATTCGTATGCTTTTTTCAATTTTGATTGCAGCCGTTATTTTTTTGGCGCTTATCGTTGTCTTGGTCCTTTTTGCAGGAAAAAAAGGCAGCTCTACAGGAAAAACACGCACCGGACGCAATAAATCTCAGGCTCAGATCATAAAGGAAGCCAACCGCAAGCTTGACCGCAACCCAAATGATCCCGAAGCTCTTGCCGAAATGGGTGAACTGTTCTTTTCTAACAAAATGTGGGACAAGGCCTTTTCCATCTATGACAAATTGTTCCGTCTTGCAGGTAAGGACCCCCGTATAGAGCCATTTAAGGCCGTTTTGCGCTGTGGAATTTGTTCCCTTAATATGGATCGCCTTCAGGAGGCCGTTGCTTCCCTCAGCGCTGCATACAAGCTGAATCCTCATGATTATGACGTAAACTACAATATCGGTCTGGCTATGTTCAAGGACAAACAGTACGACAAGGCCATTCCGTGCCTTAAAAAAGCCCTGGTTGCAAATCCTGAGGCAGAAGGCGTTTATTTGATTTTAGGACAGTGCTACTACTACGGCCACCACTACCGCGACAGTCTGCCCTGTTTCAAAAAGGCACTTGCAGAAGATCCCAACAACAAAGAGGCCCTGTTTGATATGGCAGATTCCATGTCGGCAGAAGGTCATGGAGATAAAGCCATAAAGGTATTCATGCACTTGAGGCCGGATCCTGTCTACGGAGCACGTTCATGTCTTGAAGCAGGTTCATACCACATGAAAACCGGTGATTACGATGCCGCCATTCAAGATTTTGAAATTGGAACAAGACACCAGAATATCCCTCAGGAACTGTTGCTTGATCTGGAATACAAATCAGCACAGTGTTACTTTAACAAGGGAGATTTTTCCAAGGGTCTGCAAATCCTCAACAAGATACGTTCTCAGAGTTCCAATTACAAGGACGTCAACTCTTTGGTATCACGCTATCAGGAATTGAGCCAGAACCGCAACCTTCAGGTTTATCTGTCTGCGGGTGCATCTGATTTTGTCGCCCTATGCCGCAAATTCATCGAAGGAATGTACAAGGGAGCTACAATAAAGATTCAGGACATCAACGTTGGTCCAGCATTTACAGATATTTTTGCCGAGATTGATTCTGCAAAATGGCAGGCGTCCGAACTCTTCCGCTTTTTCCGTACTTCCGGTTCAACAGGAGAGCTTTATGTCCAGGATTTCCATGGCCACATGCACGATGTAAAGGCAGACCGCGGTTTCTGTATTACAGCAGGTATCTTTACCGAAGAAGCCCACAAGTACATCGAGGGCCGTCCGTTGGATTTGATTGAAAAGCCCATGCTGACAAAGATTTTGAAGCAGATTCAACTTTGATCTGAAAAATATAAAACTTTAAAATTACTCAAACCTGTGTTATAATCTAGTTTAAGGGGAAAGGAGCTTTTTTATGTCTTCTCTTAAGACCAGGTTCATTATAATCTTTGGTTTTTTCATTGTTCTGTCAGTTACCATCATGTCTTTGGTTGCCTCTTTGAACATCATGTCTATAGGCACAACTTTTGCAAATGATCAGGGACGCACGATAATCAACAAGGCTTCGGAAATCATAGACGGAGATGAATTTGCCGCTTTCATTCAAAATCCGAGCGAAGACGATCCGTATTACGAAACCACAAGAATACGGCTTTTGGACATAGCAACTTCCACAAACTGCCAGTACCTTTACACTATGATACCGGTAAAGGGAACGGTCTACCGTTACATAATCGACGGAAGCTGCGACCCTAGCGATGAAGAAAACTTTTCTCCCCTGGGAACAGAGGAAGACATAGCGGATTACGGTCATTACCCCTTTGATACACAGGAAAAGAACTGCATCACCTATTCCAACATAATGAACGTGGAAAACTGGGGTTATCAAATCAGTGTTTTCAAATCCATCGTAACTTCCAGCGGTAAAATCGTGGGCTTCATCGGCTGTGACTTTGATGCAACAAGCCTTGTGAACACCCTGCACAAACACCTTTTCATCACCATCGGACTGGGAGTGCTGTGCCTTGCCCTTGGACTCATCACGATTTTTATGTTTACAAACAGCCTGTTCAGCAAGATAAAAAACATCTCCTCGGCAATGGAACAGATTTCCATGGGTACGGCAGACCTTACCGCACGCATACCGGAAAAAGGCAACAACGAGCTTACATCCCTGGCACAAAACTGCAACCGCGTAATTGCTAGCATGAACGAAATGATGGCATCCCTGCAGGGCCACACCGGCGTATTGTCACAGACCGGCGACCTTTTGAGCAACCGCATGAACGACAGCATCACTAGCATCAAGAATGTGTCCGGCGGAGTACATGAAATTGCAGACAGGATAAATGACCAGACTCAGAGGATTGAGTCCATCACATCGGAAGTTCAAATCGTGGAAAATGAAATCTCAAATCTTGACGGCCGAATTGTGGAACAGTCCCAGGCCATCCAATTATCTTCCTCAACGATACAGGAACTTTCTTCCAACATTCATACTGTGGACAAGAGCCTTGCCCAAATCATTTCCGAGTATTCCAATCTTGTAAAAGAGGCAAATCAGGGACGCTTGATGCAGGAGGAAGTAGCAGATCAAATCGAAAGCATAGCGCGCCAGTCAGAAAACCTTAACGAAGCAAACGCTGCCATTTCCGCCATAGCAGAACAGACCAACCTTCTTGCAATGAATGCTGCAATCGAAGCGGCACATGCGGGAGAACTTGGAAAAGGCTTTGGTGTCGTCGCGGACGAAATCAGAACTCTTGCAGAAACTTCCGCAAACCAGTCCGGCTCCATCAAGGAACTTTTGGAAGGCATAACTGCGGCCATCAACGGAATCGTAAACTCCTCAAAATCTTCCGCAGACTCATTTGAACGGCTTGGAAACAAAATCAACCAGCTTGAAAACTTGATTCAGGACGTACAGGCGGGTATGGTAGAACAGAACAGGGGTATGGAAAACATTCTGTCAGAAATGAAAAAACTTGATGTAACAACCAGCGACATTACAGACACTTCATCGCACATCAAGTCATCCAGCTCCAAGGTTCTGTCAAACGTTCAGGAACTTGAATCCATTGCAGCCGTCACAAGGAACAAGTCCACGGAAGTATCATCAGACATGCATTCCATGGAAAATGTTGCCCTTGACGCTGTTAAAGCTTGTGAACAGAATCAGGATGCCTCAAAGCAGGTTTCCGGAATCATCAACGGATTTAAAGTCTAACCTTATTTATATGCCTTGTCATGCACACCGGCTATGGCTCTTCCGCTTGGTTCATCCATGTTTTTCCAGGCGGCATCCCACTCCAATGCCTTGGCGGTTGAACATGCAACACCGGCTTCGTGTGGCACACATTTAGCTGCACTGTCGCTTGGGAATAGACTGCTGTATATCTCGCGATAGTAATATTCCTCTTTTGTTTTTGGAGGATTTACCGGGAAACGGTTTTCTCTACGGGCAAATTCTGCATCGCTTACTTTTTCCTCCGTCATCTTCTTGAGGGTGTCTATCCAGCTGTATCCAACACCGTCGCTGAACTGTTCCTTTTGACGCCAGCAGATGTCCTCTGGAAGAAGGTCTTCAAATGCCTTACGCAAAATCCATTTTTCCATGCGCTGTTTGCCATCGGGCAGCTTTATGTTCATCTTGTCGCTTGGGTTCAATCCCATTGCAACATCAATAAAGTCCTTGTCAAGGAAAGGAACGCGGCCTTCAACACCCCATGCCATAAGGGATTTGTTTGCACGCAGACAGTCGTAAAGGTGAAGCTTACTCATCTTGCGGACAAGCTCCTCGTGGAATTCCTGGGCGTTTGGTGCCTTGTGGAAATAAAGGTAACCGCCAAAAAGTTCATCACTTCCTTCGCCACTCAAGACCATCTTGATTCCCATTGATTTAATAACACGGGCCAAAAGGTACATCGGGGTAGAAGCCCTGACCGTCGTAATGTCGTATGTTTCAATATGGTAAATCACGTCAGGCAGAGCATCCAATGCTTCCTGAATTGTAAAATGAACCTCATGGTGAACCGTACCTATATAATCCGCAGCTTTTTGTGCCGCAATAAGATCCGGAGAACCTTCAAGACCTACGGCAAAACTGTGCAAACGTGGCCACCAGGCTGCTTCCTTGCTGTCCGTTTCAATTCTCTTTTTGGAAAACTTCTGTGTGACGGCTGCAATAATCGAACTGTCCAAACCACCGCTCAAAAGAACACCATAAGGAACGTCACTCATGAGCTGAGCCCTTACTGCTGACTCAAGACCATTGCGAACTTTTTCAATCACGCTAGGATTGATGATTTCTCCCTTTTCATCTGTTGCCTTTGGAGCATTCTTTACTGCATCAAAGCTTTCCCATTCCCTCTTGTACCAGCGGGTCGGCTTTTCATCCTTTGAATAAAAATACTGTCCGTTGGGGAATTCTTCTATAGTCTGGCAGTCACCTTCCAGAGCCTTTAATTCGCTTGCAACATAATAGCGGCCGTTTTTATCCCAGCCCTGATACAAAGGAATTACACCGATTTCATCGCGGGCAATAAGGTATACGTCATTCTCACTGTCGTAAAGTGCAAATGCAAAGATTCCCGAAAGCTGCTCAATCATTGCGGTAAAGTCACCGGACTCACGGAATTTTTTATAAAGGGGAATAATAACCTCACAGTCACTTCCTGTACGGAAATTATACTTTCCCTGGAACTGTGAACGTATTTCCTTGTGATTGTAGATTTCGCCGTTTGCCGCAAGAATGATTTTCTCATCATCACTTACAAGAGGCTGCTTACCACTTAAAGGGTCAACAATAGAAAGACGCTCATGACTCAAGATTGCATTATTGCCTGTATAAACACCGCTCCAGTCAGGACCACGGTGCCGGATTTTCTTTGACATCGCCAAAACCTGAGCCCTAAGCTCCTCTTTTAGACCCTCGCCAATTGGAGAAGACCCACTCTGTAAATCAAAAGCTCCAACAAATCCACACATAAAACATACCCCTTATCATGTTCAAAAAAATAAAAAAAGACGCCTATCCCTAAGGAAAGACGTCTTCGTCAGTTCTTGTAGAATATCACAAAAGACTGGTGTATGTCAATTAGTCATATGTGCGCAAAATGTTTTCTGCAGTGGTGATGCGGGTTTGCCTAAGGTCCATGCTTTGTTTTTCGATGTAGTGCTGGGCCTGGCTTTCCGTCATCTTTAGGACTTGAATCAAGACCAGTTTTGCCCTGTCCACAATTCGGATTTCCTCTATCTTTTTCTGAAGCCGCTGATTTTCGTTTTCCAGTTTCTGCATGCGAAGTCGGCTGGCGGTAATGAGTTTTGCCGCTTTGTAGAAAAATTCCGGGGTAGTGGGTTTGGGCAGAGAAAAGACGCCATAATCTTCAACTCGGGAATTGGTTTCCATTTCTATTGCGCTGTCAACAATCAGGATGATTCCGGCGGTGGTTTTATCGGCTGCTGTTATTGCAAGGTCATCCCCCTGCTCATCCGGTAGCGGTGCATCGATTATGATAAGGTCAAAATCAAAGTCCGTGATGTATCGGCGGGCCTGTGACCCGTTTTGAGAAGTAAAAACCTGCCCGTAATGCTCAAGGCGCATAAAGTCGGAGATTATGCCCATTGTGGAGCTTGTATTGCTGACAATCAATATGTTGTCCATTTACAACTCCCAAAACTCCGGATCCTTTGTCTCCCTCTTGGCTTGAATGAATGAATCTATTGTGTTCCTTGATAAGACCGATGCAACAAATTTAGAATTCTGTGCCAAGTCCAGGGCTTCTTCCAGACTTGAAGGTAGTTTTTCCATTTTATCCAGAACTTCCTTTGGTGCATTAAAAAGGTCAAGATCCACGGCTTCTTGCAGTGGCAGTTGGTTTTCTATTCCATCAATTCCAGCGGCACAAACCAGGGCAAGAGCCAAATACGGATTACAGCTTGGATCTGCGGAACGGAGCTCAAAGCGAATGTTGTCTCCTGAGGCTGCAGGAATGCGAATCAACTGACTGCGGTTCTGCTTTGACCAGGAAACATAAGCGGGAGCCTCAAAAGAACCAAGACGGCTGTAGGACTGTTCATAGGAATTCAAGAATGCGGTAATCTCGCGGATATGCTTCAGGACTCCTGCAATAAAGTGATCTGCTTCAGGGGCATTTTGTCCCATAAGGTTCACTCCGTTTTTGTAAAGCGAAACGTTTATGTGCAAACCGCTGCCGGCTTCTTTTTCCAGTGGCTTGGGTGCAAAGCTTGCAAAAAGTCCGCTCTGAGATGCAATTGACCTTACAACATTCTTGAATGTGCAGACATTGTCAGCCGCCGCAATGATTGTATCATAACGGAAGTCTATTTCGTTTTGGCCGGGGCCGCTTTCGTGATGGCTGGTCTCAGGTGTAATTCCCATCTGCTCTAGTGTAAGTATGATTTCACGGCGGACGTTTTCTCCCTTGTCCATTGGTGCAAGACCACAGTAACCGGCCATGTCATGTGGAATCTTTGTCGGCAGTCCGTTTTCATCCAGCTTGAACAAGTAAAATTCACATTCGGTTCCAACTTTGATTTCGTAACCCAAATCTGCCAGCTTTTTAGCCTGTTCAATTAAAATGGCTCTTGTATCTCCCTGAAAAATCGTACCGTCAGGATTTTTGATTGAGCAGTACATTCTTGCAACACGTCCCCTCTGAGGCCTCCACGGAAGCACTGTCAAGGTAGAAGGATCAGGACAAATGAACAGGTCGCTTTCCCTTGCATTTAAGAAACCCTTTACGGCATTTGCATCAAAAGAAATCCCCTCTTTAAATGCCCTTTTTAAAATTGAAGGCTGCACGGAAACACTCTTTATTTCTCCAAAAATATCGGCGAAAAAGAGCTTTATGAATTTAACGTCGTTTTCCGTAACATATTGTAAAACTTCAGAACTTGAATATTCCATTTTGTTCTCCTGAGCAGTTTATTCAACTGTAACTGACTTTGCAAGGTTTCGTGGTTTGTCCGGATTAATTCCTCGCTGAACTGAACAGTAATATGCAAAAAGCTGTGCCGGAATTATGCTCAACAATGCACCAAAGGAACTTTCGGTAGCAGGAATGCGGAAAATGTCTTTGGCACATTTCTCAAACTCGTTGCCCTGCGTACTGGTAATCACAAATGTTGAACAACCGCGAGTAAGCACTTCTTCAAGATTGCTTGCCACCTTGTCGTAAAGTTCTGGTTCCGTGGCAATTCCCACAACAAGGGTAGTATCGTCAACAAGGGCGATTGGACCATGCTTCAGCTCTCCTGCCGCAAAAGCCTCACTGTGCATGTAGCTTACTTCCTTGAGCTTAAGGGCACATTCCAGACTTGTAGCACTGTCGGAAAGACGTCCAATGTAGAATATCTTTTCCTTGTTGAAATTGCATGATGCAAATTTCTGAATCTCACCCTGATTGTCCAGAATCTGCTGAACCTTCTGTGGTATTGTAGAAAGCTCTTCCAAAAGGCGGCTGTATTCCTTTTCGTCAACAAGACCCCTTGCGTGCCCACTCTTTAATGCCAGCATGAACAGGCACATCAGCTGAGTCGTATATGCCTTGGTTGATGCAACGGCAATCTCAGGACCGGCAGCAGTATAAATCACGTCATCAGCATCACGGCTTGCAGTTGAACCGACAGAGTTCGTAATGGCAATGACACGAAGACCCTGTGCTTTTGCAAGACGCAATGCCTCCAGCGTATCGGCGGTTTCTCCTGACTGGCTTATGATTATGAAGATGTCGTCCTTGTTGAGTACCGGATTCCTGTAGCGGAATTCGGATGCAATGTCCACAACCACCGGAATACGTGCATATTTTTCAAACACATAGCGGGCAACAACACCGGCATAGTATGCGGTACCACAGGCAGTTATTACTATCCTTCTGGCATTTTTCCAGTCTTCATCCGTGAGCTTCAGTTCCTCAAAATTGACGTCTACCGGCTTCCCATTGGCTTCTATAACGTGCGGGCGGAATGTATCGGTAAGCGCCTTGGGCTGCTCGTAGATTTCCTTTATCATAAAGTGTGCATATCCGCCTTTTTCTGCGCTGGACATGTCCCATTCAACATGATAGGGTTCCTTTATGACCTTGTTGCCATCCTCATCAAACAAGTCAACATGGTCTGCATAAATGACCGCAACCTGCTTTTGATCCAGGAAGTAAACCTCACGTGTGTGCTCAAGAACAGCGGGAACGTCACTTGCAATAAAGTTTTCTCCCTGTCCAAGACCTATAATCAGCGGGCTTTCCTTTCTGGCGGCGATGATTCTGTCCGGGTATTCCTTGCAAAGGACACCAAGTGCATAGCTTCCCTCTATGCGGTGAAGGGCATTCAGCACGGCCTCAAAAATGTCTCCATCCTGCTCGTAGTAATAATTGATTAAGTGTGCAACAACTTCCGTATCGGTCTGGCTCCTGAAAACAACACCCTGTTCCTGAAGCCAAGCCTTTAATTTTGCGTAATTCTCTATGATTCCGTTATGAACGATGGCTATTGTTCCGCTTACATTTGTATGGGGATGGGCATTGACGTCGCTCGGTTCACCGTGGGTTGCCCATCTGGTATGTCCGATACCCATGCTTCCCTGAATTATCTGAGTTGCAAGCCTCTTCTCCAGAACTTCCAGGGCACCCTTAACCTTTTCCACAACTATGTCCTGGCCGTCAAAAACAGCAATTCCCGCGCTGTCATATCCGCGATATTCAAGCTTTTTTAACGCATTGACCAAAATCGGAGTGGCGTTTTTTTCTCCAACATAACCAACTATTCCACACATATAAGACTCCCAATTATCTGTCTTGTTTATAAATAATCCGAATCAAGCCTGACTTCCGGCAGACAGGTTCAGAATGACATTTACTATAAATTACACGATGGTAGAAAGAATATCAATAACCCCCGCATCGTAAAATTTCTTTTTTTTGCGTAAATCCTCTATGGCCTTTTTTGGGCTGAGCTTGTGATGATAAGTTCGTTCGGAAATCAAAGAGGAATAACTTTCGGTAACGTGAATGATTTTTGCCAAAAGCGGAATGTCTTTGCTTGTAAGGGATTCCGGATAACCCGATCCATCCTCATTTTCATGGTGGAACATGCATGCCTGGGCAAACACCGCCTGAATTTCCTTGGGAGCAAAAGGAAGATAGTCTGAATACTGCAAAACGTGACGCTGCAAATCCTTTTTTTCCTTTGCGCTAAGGATTTCCGCCCTAAAGAGGTCTGCACCCAAATCCAAAAAGCCTACATCGTAAATCATAGCCGCCAAAAGATAGATGATGGCCTGCTCTTTTGGTACTTCCAGCTGTCGTGCAATCCTATAAGTTAGTGCGGCAACTACAACAGAATTATGTTTTCGGTGGGTATGCTTGTCTATTGTTTTCCCAAGAATGACACAATCGTCCAGCAATGCATTCCATTCCGGTTCATCAGAGATAAAATGGGCTTCATCGATATATTTTTCAACTTGAATGTAATATTTTTTAAATGAACGGTTATAAACCATTCGCCGCAAGACAGAATACGCTATAAATGCCAAAACCACAAGCTCAATGACTATAAGAACAAGCCGAATCAGACGCATCAGGTTCTGTCCGCCATCGTCCTGAGCCGCAAAAAGGTCCTGAATGGAAATAATGGAGTCTCCCACACCATGGGCAAAATTTTCAAGAGAATCATCCCCCTTCCCTTCCTGAGCCCAAGTTAGAGCGGGAAAAGCCAAAAGAGAAAACATCCAATAAAGCTTTTTTTTGTTAAAAAAGACCATTCACCTTGATTTTATCACGTCATCAAGGGGATTTCAATCACAGTGGAGTTCTATTTTTTTAAAAGTTGCCTTGATACTTCCATTACACCGCGATGATTCAGTTTTCTGGGATCAAAATGAATGAGCCAGTACACCAGCTGCATGACAAGACCGGCGCCAAAAGTGCTTATGACAGTCCCTATCCCGACAGGACCTCCCAAAAGCCAACCGACAAGGAGCACAACAGCCCACAAGATGACTTCAACAATTCCAATCGGAACACGAGGCATACGCTTTCCCAAGCCAACCAAAAGGGAATCCCTTGGACCACAGCACTGTTCGCTTTTCATGTAGACTGCCATGCCAAATGCCATAAAGACAAAACCCATCAGCATTATGCCAATGCCCAGGGCAAGATTTGTATTCAAGTCAAACGGATTGAGCGAATTGTACATCTGAACAAAATTTCCTGTTAAAAGCGCATCGATTATCGTACCAAAACCGATTTTTTCCTTTAAAAGCAGGTCTATTCCCAGAATCACCACCGCCATAACCGTCATGGACAAACCGTAATTAAGCGGCGTGTGATAGGAAATGCCCATTCCAAGGCAATCCCATGGTGCAAGTCCTATGTTTGCAAAAATTGTAAGGTGCACCCCAAACGCAAATATGAATAAACCTATTACGATTCTAATCCATTCAAGAATAATCTTTTTACGCATAATTCCAGCCAGTATAATTCATGCTTCCAAATAAATCAATTAATGCGATGCCAACCCCGCTGCCTTGTCGAAGGTTTTTTCCTACAAATACATAAAGCCGTCACGTTACATCTACAGCGACAGGAAAATCACGGACAAAATCACTTCCTGCCTTGATGAACGCAAGATCCCCTACATCAAGGGAATTACCTGGACGACGGACGCAATGTTCCGGGAGACAAAGGCCCTGGTTGAACAGCGCAAGCTTGAGGGTGCCAAAATCGTAGAGATGGAGCAGGCCGGCTGCATTGCTATCGCACAGTACCGCAACTTTGATTACGGAGCCATAATCTACGGAGGCGATGACGTTTCCCAAGATGAATGGGACTCAAGATCATGGGACAAACGCCAGGGAATAAGATACAACCTTGTAATGCTCTGCCGTGACCTGGTAAAAGCCTTTTAGCGGAGGATTATCGCCTCAATCAGACAGTTTGAGCATTTCATAGCGCGCCACACTTTTTCACCTTTCCGTAATACTGTAAAGCATCCATTCCTGACAGTAGGGACTTACATACTTCCAGTCACAGTAGTCGTATCCTTTTTTATCAAAGTCCTTCACCTTGATTACCTTTATGTCCCTGCTTTTCTTTGTCTTAATCATCACCAGATTGCTTATCTTGTTTTCAACAGGCTTGTCGTAAAGTTCCTCTGACGGCCAGTATCTGCTCCATTTTAAAAAACCTTCTTTGTTGACCGAAGGAAAACGGCATTTCCTTGCAAGTTTCTCAATCCTGTCTACCTTAAACGTATATATCTTGAGCCTTCTTCTAAGTACAAATGCCTCAAACGATTCAAAATCCTGTTCCTTGTACTCACCCTTGAAAAGCAATCCCCTCCCCTCCATTCCTTTTAAATCCTCAAAATGACGGACCTTACCATCCTTAACCCAGAGGAAATGCCAGAAACCCGTGTTTATCTTCGGATAAAGATAGATGATGCGGGTGTTCTTAGGGTCTTTAATCTTTGCCTTTATCGCCTCAATCAAACAGTTGCTTATCATTGGTATATCCTCCTGTACAGAAATAATAGCATGGCTGTATCTCATATTATGAGAAAGAGCATTTATAAATACCTTATTCTCCATCTCCATTGCGGCATAATAGCTCAATAAGGGAGTTATGCCTTTAAAAAAAGTAATTGTTAAAAAAAGATAAATTTGGTAGTATTAATTGTCTTAACATGAAATATACGCTCTGTCATAAAGATATACCTGTCCTCAACTTTATTGTTATCGGAGATGAAATTTCTGAAATCCTTGATGTCATCAACGAAAGGCACCTTCCAGTCGGCATGTTCAATGAATGCAACAAAGAGCTTTCTTCAAAGCAGCAGTTTCGCGCATGGTGGAGAGACAGGTCAATTCCTGCAAGCCGGCAGAACCTTAGAGATGCACTTGAACTTTTGGGCAACATAACAACTGAGCAGCTTGTAACAAGATCCTATGCATTAAGCCTTTCCGATCAGTATTGGGCAAAACCTGCCGATAGCAATCTAAAATGGAGCGATGTAAATTTCTTTGAGAATGATTTTTCGGAAGATGTCGGCAAAGCCCTTTTTGGAACTCTTGATATGCAGGATATTTCCAGTCTGAGCCTTATCTCACCGGACAACACCAGTGACGGATGGCTCAAGAAGAAGTGGATAATTGATAATGGTGAGCGCGTCTTGCTGAAGGGTGGGAGTGGAGAAAGTCAACAGGAGCCATTTAATGAAGTTCTTGCTTCCGAAATATGCAAAAGACTTGGGATTCCGCATGTAGATTATTCTATCGTGGAAAACGACGGCCGTTATTATTCAGCCTGCAAGGATTTTATAAATTCAGATACAGAGCTTATTAGTGCCTGGCATATAAAAAACATTCAAAAAAAAGCAAACACCGATTCTGAATACAAACATCTTTTAAAATGTTGCAAAGCTCTTGGAATGAATGATATTGAGCAGATTGAAAAGCAGATTTGTCAGATGCTTGTTGTCGACAGCATTCTTGCAAATTCAGACAGGCATTTTAATAACTTTGGATTTGTAAGAAAGGCTGATAACCTTGAATGGAAAGGCTTGGCACCTGTATATGATACCGGCACCTCTATGTTTCATGATTCATCCATCTATGACTTGAAAAATGGAATTGCCGCCATTCCATATAAGATAGTTGCAAAACCATTTGCTAAAAATCATCAGGAACAAATTAAAAAACTCCCATGCTCAAAATATTGTAAGGATTTACCATTTGAAAATCTTGCTGACATTTCAGATTTTGCTTTTGCGTTATTTAAATTAAACCGTCATCTTGGTGAAAAAACTAATTTGCTTTGCACAATCCTTCAAGTCCGCATAAGGGAAATTCAAGAACTCCTAGCACAATAGACAGATTAATTAAATACTGAGCAGAAATATAAATCAGAATAAAATCGCGCCTCATAAACAGGTTTATGTAACGATGACGTGGGCGAACAGCACATGGTGGGCTCCAATGTTTATCTTTTTGTGCCAGAAATCATAAGTTATTCAGAAAGCGATAATTCCATCACATGCTTCATCATCGCTTCTATCCAGCCAGTTTTTCTTTAGAGAACCTCCAGTTGAATAATATCCATGATTTTTTTTGCGCCAGGAAATTTTGAAACATTCTCTTCCAGCCACTGAATATCGAGTTCATAAGTTTTATTTCGATAGTTAGAAACTATCTCCTTGTAATAATCAAAGGGAAGTTTATTTTTATGTCGAATCAGTTCAATAAGCATTCTCTCTTTTGTATAAACTTTGACAGATGTTCCAAGAATATTTTTTTCTTCGACACCAAGATTAAGTGTTTCCTTTGGATAAAAGAACTGCTTGATTTCTGTATCCTTTATTTTTGTTGAATTGCGCTCTGTTGCAATAAAGAATCTGTCGGGAATTTCAACTGTTAAATCCTGATAATAAAAAAGCGCTGTTCATCGTAAAAACTGAATCCGACCTTTTAAAAGCAATAACGGCTAGTTTTGAACATGTGGGGGTGTCAGAGTATACGCTTTTTTCTATCTTGAACAATTTCTTTTCGCCGAGAGCTTTTTCCAGGAGATAATCTGTTTTGTATGTTTCAATACACTGCTTATATGAATAAAGCATACTAACCTCCACTAGAGTAAAAACCAAAAAAATAAAAATAAAGTGGGTTACTACTCTAAATATAATGCATAAAACCGAGCTAGTCAAGTAAAAGTCCACAAAATATGTATATTATGGGTGTTTGCTTTAACATGTGTACTATCGCTCTTTTATTAAGAGACTGCCCTCATTCGCACAAGCCCGCAAGGGACTTCACGATTTCCACAACTCCCTTTTGCTTTGATTGCGGCAGCTTCTCCAAGGTTTCGATTACAGCATGATACTTTTTGTACATTTCTATCTGATGGGATTCATCGCTTTCATTCTTTTTTCCGTTTGCCTTAGTTTCCGGCAAGTCCAAAAGGTACTCAAGGGAAACATGCAATGCCTTTGCCACCCTCAGAGCATCCAGAGCAAACGGCTGTGAGTCCCTCTCCATCGCACGGTTGATGGTAGTCATTGGAACACCGCTCTTTGCAGATAATTCCTTGCGCGATAAACCATAATAGTCCAATTCTGATTCAGCTTTCTTCCAGAATCCCATAATTTTTATTGTATAAATATATGTCGCGAGGTTCTTGAATAAATCGACAGATATTTATATTATTATCCAAAAGGCGACATCTGTTTATTTTATCAATTTTTCGACAATTGTTCTTTCGTACGGCAAATTGGAGTGCCCCTAATGGATAAACTTATTGATTTCAACAGCTATCCAGTTTCCAAAGTCTTGAGTCTTCTTTTGAAAGATAAAACCACGGGCGAGAATATTATCTTCGCAACAAATTCATATAGCCTTAATGGCACTCAACTAAAGGAAAGCGACCAAATCACACGGACTCTTCTGAAAAATGGACTTTCGGAACTGATACAACCTCGGGTCAGTAAATCCGCACAGGAACAAGACGAGCGGACAAAGAAAAGAGGAGAAGTTTTCACGCCATCCTGGGTCTGCAACAAGATGAACAACCACTGCGACGAAGAGTGGTTCGGACGGAAAAATGTTTTCAACACAGAAAGCGGACAGGATTGGATTCCCACGGCAGAAAAAATCAGATTTGAAAATCAAAATGACTGGCAGAAATATGTAGACTCAAAGCGCCTTGAGATAACCTGCGGTGAAGCTCCGTACATTGTTTCAAGATATGACACCACGACAGGGGAGTTGATTCCAACTGGCCGTCGCATAGGAATACTTGACAGAAAGCTCCGGGTTGTAAGTGAAAATACGCAAAGCGGTGACGAATGGCTCAAATGGACTTACAGGGCTTATCAAAGCGTCTACGGATATGAGTTTCAGGGCGACAACCTTCTCATTGCCAGAATAAACCTCTTGAATACATTTGTAGATTATATGCAGGAACATTTAAATCGAATCCCGACAGAAACAGAAGTAAAAGAAGTAACAAAAGTAATCGTTTGGAATCTATGGCAGATGGACGGCATTACGGGAACCATTCCTTTTATGAAGCCGAAACCTATGCAACTGGATCTTTTTGATTTTGATCTTGGAGCAAAGGATTCTGGACCTGAGCAAATTGACTGCAAGATTTTTGATTGGACCGCAAAAAAATCTTTGACATACAAAAACATAAAGAGGGGATAAAAATGAAATTTGATTTTGCAATTGGGAATCCGCCGTATCAAGATGAAACAATTGGAAATAATGATAATTATGCTCCGCAAATCTACAATATTTTCATTGATGAGGCATATAAAATAGCAAATGCCGTTGAACTAATTCACCCAGGGAGATTTTTGTTTAACGCTGGCAGTACTCCAAAATCTTGGAATAACAAAATGCTAAATGACAAACATTTTCATATCCTGCAATATGAATCAGATGCAAGAACTTTTTTCCCGAATACATCGATTACAGGTGGTATTGCTATATCATATCACGATCATAAAAAGGAGTTTACTCCTATCGAAGTTTATTCCAGTTTTCCTGAAGTAAACACAATAAGAAAGAAAGTTGTTGAGAATAAAACATTTTCCTCGTTTTCTGAAATAGTAAAATCTGCTTATTCATATCACTTTTCAGAAGAGCTATACAAACAGCATCCTGAATTAAAAGGTGTTTTAAGCGATGGACATGATTTCGATTTGAAATCGAATGTATTCGAAAAAATGCCTAGTATTTTTTCAAATGAAAAAACAGAATCAAATATGCTGTTAATATACGGACGGCAGGGTAATGAACGGACAACAAAATTTATAAAAGCTGAATACATAATCTCACCAGATAATATTGATTATTATAAGTTATTTATAGCAGGAGCCGATGGAGCTGCTGGAACAATCGGGAAACCTATTCCGGCCAGAATATGCGGTATACCTACAATTGGAGAAAAAAGAGTTGGTAGTACAGAATCCTTTTTAAGCATAGGTAAATTTTCAACAAAATCAGAAGCAGAAAATGCTTCATCATATATCAAATCCAAATTTGTACGCTTTATGCTTGGAATCTTAAAGGCTACACAGGCCATTACGCCTGATAAATGGAAGTATGTCCCCCTCCAAGACTTCACCCCACAATCGGACATCGACTGGACAAAATCCATAGCGGAAATCGACAGGCAGCTTTACAAAAAATACAAGCTCTCGGAAGAAGAAATCAATTTTATCGAAACCCACGTAAAGGAGATGGCATAAAATGAAAGACGAAAAAAACAACACAAACATCAAGAGCTCAGAAAAAGTCGTACCCATGATTTATGCCTACACAACTCCGGGCGTTGAATATCATAACGGCTACATCAAAATCGGTTACACGGAACAGGACGTGGACGAGCGGATAAAGCAGCAGACCCACACGGCGGGAATAAAGGCACAGAAAGAATGGCAGGGCAACGCTTTTTTTGAGGACGGCAGCGGCGACACTTTTACAGACAAGCAGTTTCATGCCTACTTGCGGAGAAACGGAATTAAGCAGCCTCAGGACGAAGGAAACGAATACTTTGCCAAGGACGATGA
The DNA here is from genome assembly GCA_002309305.1 of Treponema sp. UBA1233. Lineage (GTDB taxonomy): Bacteria > Spirochaetota > Spirochaetia > Treponematales > Treponemataceae > Treponema_D. Next base: position 49,672 of record DBWR01000062.1, read on the forward strand.
AAACGAATGGTTCCACATTTCACCGGATGATTCGAAAATCAAATTCTATGATTTCCGTTCCAATCGCGGAGTTGGCGGTGACATCAACGAAGTGTCCGTATATAAATTGCGAAAGGAACAGGAAGAGGCCGTTAATCAGACCCTCGCATATTCAAAGGAGCGAAAAGACGGAGAGTTTCTTTGGAACGCAAAGCCCCGTTTTGGAAAGACGCTTTCTTCTTATGATTTTATCCAGAAAAAGAACGTCTCAAAAGTCCTCATCGTCACGAACAGACCTGCAATTGCAAACTCTTGGTACTCAGACTACGAGCAGTTTTTGGGAAGGCAATCGGGCTATTATTTTGTAAGCAATGTTGACGGAATCAAAGACAGGCCTCTTGTCATAAACTATGAGCAGTTTACAAAGATAAAGGACGCAAATCCAAAGTTGATTGAGTTTGTTTCATTGCAGGATTTAAAAGGCTCAATCTATTTCAGCGACAAAGCAAACTCAACGGACAAACTAAAGGAACTGAAAGACATTGTATGGGATGTGCTGATAATTGACGAAGCGCACGAAGGAGTAGACACATACAAGACGGACATTGCCTTTGACCACATAAAGCGTTCCTTTACTCTCCATCTTTCAGGAACTCCGTTCAAGGCTCTGGCAAACAGCAAGTTTGAGGACAGGGCTATCTTCAACTGGACTTACGCTGACGAGCAGGAAATGAAAGCGAATTGGGACGTTTCAAGGCAGGAAGAAAATCCATACGCTGTGCTTCCAAAGCTAAATCTCTTTACATATCAGATGTCGGAAATCATAAAGGATGATCTCAAGCAGGGAATTGAGATTCAGGGCGTTAGAGAGGAGTATGCTTTTGATTTGAATGAGTTCTTTGCGGTGGATGGCGGAAGATTCAAGTACAATTCTTCTGTAGACAAATTTTTGGATGCACTCACAACGCAGGAAAAGTTTCCGTTCTCTACTCCAGAACTTAGGAACGAACTAAAGCACACATTCTGGCTTTTGAACAGAGTCGAGAGTGCAAGGCTTTTGGCAAAGAAATTAAAGGAGCATCCTATTTTCAAGGATTACGAAATCGTTCTGGCTGCCGGAGATGGAAAGTTGGATGATACGGACGAGACGATGAAATCCTACGATAAAGTAAAAAAGGCAATCGCCGAACACGAAAGGACAATCACTTTGTCAGTAGGCCAACTTACGACAGGAATCACAATCCCGGAATGGACCGCCGTTCTCATGCTAAGCAACGTAAAGTCCCCGGCTTTGTATATGCAGGCTGCTTTCCGGGCTCAGAATCCATGTTTGTTCGCAATAGGAAAAGAAAGATGGCGAAAAGAAAATGCCTATGTCTTTGATTTTGATCCCGCACGCACGCTTACAATTTACGAGCAGTTCGCAAACAATCTGAATCCTGAGACGGCAACAGGAGGCGGAACATCAGATGAAAGGGAGGCAAACATCCGAAAACTTCTGAACTTTTTCCCTGTAATCGGTGAAGATGAAAATGGAAAGCTTGTCGAGCTTGACGCAAGGGAAGTCCTTTCAATCCCCCGGAAAATACGTTCCGTTGAGGTTGTCCGCCGTGGATTTATGAGCAACTTCCTTTTCCAAAACATCAGCAATGTTTTCTCCGCTCCAAAAGAAGTGCTTGATATCATTGAAAAGTTCGAAAGGATAGAAGAGCCAAAGGCGAAGGTAAATCTAACGAAGGAAATCAAGGATGAGTTGTTCCTGAATGAAGAGGGAGAAGTAGACCCCTCAGAGGATTATATAATCGGACGCACAATGGATGTCTTCGGCAAAAAAATTTATGACGAGGTAATGGAAGAAAAAGTCGCGGATGCTTTCTCAAAAATCAAGACGGAACCTTCGAAGACAGACGACGTGATTTACAAGCTCAAAGATTTCTTTAAAGAAAAAACTGTAAAAGGATTTGTGGAATCCGCGGAGGCGGCTTATGGAAGCGAGATGAAAAAGAATGACGGCAAGAAGATTGAAATAAAACTCAATTATGAACTTGACCGCATGGTTGACAAGCTTCACGGCAATTATAAAATTCAGGAAAACATTCTAGAAAAGGAACGGGTGGAAGCCCAGCAAAACAGAAATGTAAGCGGAAAGACAAGTGAGGAAATCGACAGGGAGTTCGCCTTGAAAAAACAGGAAGTCCTTGCGGGTTTTAAAGAGGATCTGACGAACGCCATTCAGGATTTTGTGGACGAATCGGCAGAGACGACAATCCGCACGGTCGAAACCAGTATAAAAAACGGAATGAAAAACGAAATAGAAGAAGGAGTCAGAGATCACCTAAGGGGATTTTCCAGAACCATTCCTTCGTTCCTGATGGCTTATGGAGATGACACAGTAACTCTCGCAACTTTTGACACCACCATTCCGGGAAAAGTATTTGAGGAAGTTACGAGCATCACATTGGATCAGTTTAAATTTCTTCGCGACGGAGGAGACTATACAGAAGAAGAAACCGGAGAAACAAAGCACTTTGACGGACATCTGTTTGATGAAGTGGTGTTTGATGATTCAATCAAGGAATTCCTGTCACTAAAAAAGCGATTGGCCGATTATTTTGATGAAAAAAGCATCGAGGACATTTTTGATTACATTCCGCCGCAGAAAACGAATCAAATATTCACTCCCAAAGATGTCGTTAAACGAATGGTCGATATGCTTGAGAAAGAGAATCCGGGCTGCTTCGACGATAAGGATAAAACCTTTATTGACCTTTATATGAAATCAGGTCTTTACATCACTGAAATTGTTAAACGGCTTTACCAGAGTGAGAAGATGAAAAAGCAATTTCCAAATGACAAAGAACGGCTAAAGCATATCTTTGAGAAGCAGGTATACGGACTTGCGCCTACTGAAATTATCTACAAAATTGCAACAAGCTTCATTTTGGGATTTGCGGATAACACCGATGACCTGAAACACAATTTCAGACAGCTTGATGCTCTTCCCTATGCAAAAGATGGAACCTTGCAGCAAAAGTTGGATGAATTATTTGGAGAGTAATTCTCCCCTCCCTCTCTAGGGTATGGAGCCCCCCCTGTTGCAATATGAAGGGTATTCCACAAATGACGGTAGCTAAAAAATAAGGTGAAGGTCCCCCAATCCCATTTTCTTTAAAGTCCTGGCAATCTTTTTCTGGGACCATTTTTTTTCCTTCATATCCCTTACCATCTTTAGTCCAAAAATAGCACGACTCCCGACTTTTAACTTACCCTTAAACAGGGGGACACAGAATTTTGTACTTCCGGGAAGACAGTAGTGGTAGATTTGGTTTTCCGCCTTGTCTATCCAGTAGAAGTGAAGCTGGTTGTTGTTGAGCGCAAAAGGAAACCTGTGAATCTCAACATTCCTGTTCTTTATTTTTGCCTTTATCGCCTCTATCAAACAGTTTGAGTATTTCATATTCCTTTCCTCCTGTATAAATATAATAGCATAGATGTATCTCATATTATGAGACAGTGATTTGTTAAAATTGTTTTGCATGGTGAAAATTGATTGCAGGATACAATCAGTTTATTTTTTAGGAGGTGCCCTATGATTAACATTTCTTGGAAAACTTTCATAACAGAAAGAGATGGAGTAAAACTTGAAGTAAGGTGGTGGATGCATGATTTCAGCGCAAAATATAAAGTTGGAGACGCTGTCTTAAACTACGGCCGGCACATAATGGCGATGTGTCCGATGAAGTACAGTGAAGAATGGCTCAAGAATAAGTTTGAAAAAGAGGGACTGTACGCAAGTTTTAAAGAAGCCGGAGAAATAATAATAAATCAGGAAGCGTTTTTCGAAGCGACAAAAACGCAGTTTACACTCACAAGGAAAGAGCAGGTAAGACGTCTTGTGGAAGTGAACAATCAGCTTCATGAACTAAAGCAGAAATATAAATCAGGCGATCTGTCACAAACAGAATATCAGAATAGAAGGGAGTCTTTTGATAAGAAAAAACGAGATATAGGTCGAGAGTACTACGATATTTGCAATTCAATTTCAGAAGGAATAGCTGTAGTTAATGAACATACAAGAAGAATAATTATAAGTTACCTTGAATCTTTATGGAGAAATTGCTGTCTTCCAATGCTTTATACCTGGAAGATTTATGTTCCTGGCAGTGATGATTTTTACATCAAAGAGCAGGTCAAGTTTGAAAATGAACTCCGACACGGTCATTATGATTTTGAAAAGATTCCCAGTAAGACCGATAACTCCAAATGCATCTACTTTCTCCCGAATGTTACTAAAGAAGATTCAAAAACAATGTCCGACTATTTTCATTATGTCTACAATTATAGGGCCTTTCAGAAAAATCTTGCAGTTGAAGAACGACAAAAAGAACTCGATGATTTTCTGGTATCAAAAAACCTAAAAGATGAGTATCCTATCTTGCTTTCAAAGCTTTCTGAAAATTTCTTCAAAAGACATCCAGAAAAAACTCCCGAACAACTGATGGCCGAAATAAAAGTTTACTTTAACGGAGCAGCCAGTCATAACGGCAAACAACGCTGGCTTTATCGTGGCAGAATGTATCATCACCCGCTGTATTGGGAACTGGAAGATGGACTTAAGAATGAATACTATGAGATGTGGAAGGAAGAATAAGGGCCGTCATTTTCTACGATAGAATAATCTACATGCGGTATCCCAATCCGATAATAATAAAGTTGAGGACAGGTATATCGTTATGACAGAGCGTATATTTCATATGAGGATGCTCAAATTAATCCCTGGACCCCTTCCCTGCCAACCCCGCCGCCTTATCAAATATTTTTTCCAGGTACTGGGCTTCTCCTTCACTCAGAGCGGAACGGGACAGGATATCGCGCCAGAATTTCTCCATCTCGGGGCGGCCGGTTACAGAGAAGAAACCGATGCGCTTGAGGTTATCTCCTATCTTTGTGACGGTCTGGTCAAGGCGGGACAATGTTACTGGTGTGTTTCCAGGACTTCTCTTGTTTTTTTCGCGGAACATGTGGTAGCAGAGGATTTGAACTGCGTGGCTCAGGTTAAGGCTTGCGAAATTCTCGCTGGAAGGTATTGTTATTCCGTCGGTGCATTCATCCATCTCAGGGTCGGTGAGGCCAGTCCTCTCGTTTCCAAATACCAGGGCAACTTTTCCGCCTGCATCCGTCACGTCACTTGCCCTCTGAGCATATTCCTCTGGCAAAAGAAGCTTGCCCCGTTTTTTACCGCGTCGGCGTGTTGTTCCTGCCACGGTCGTACAGTCAGCGGTTGCCTGTGTAATTGAATCAAAAAACTGTGCATTATCCCAGATGGGGAAAGAATGGATTGCAAGGATGCGAACCCTTTCATCGTCGAAATCTTCCCTGCGACCCACTATGCGGAGGGTTGAAATATCATTGTTTGCCATTGCCCTGCACACCGCTCCAATATTGCGGCTTTCTTCGGGACGGCACAAAACTATCATAATTTGTCCAAGATTCATGGTTCAACTATACCTTTTTTTATGTTTTTAGGCTACAATGTACGCATGCAGGATTTTGATTTTGTGGATAAAAAAGCCCTCATCATCGGGGGTACAGGAAGCATAGGCCTTTCGCTTGCCGTTCAACTGAATGAGCTTGGTTCATCTGTCACCGTGACAGGTCGTAATCCGCCCCGTAAAATGACTGATGAACTGAATTTCATTCAACTTGATTTTGAAAAGGACGGAATTGAATGTCTTGAAAAGGAACCCCTGCTTTCCGCTCTGTCTGAATGTGACATCCTATCTGTCACCTATGGGCCCTTTGTTCAAAAAGCGTTGCACCAGACTTCAAGCGCTGACTGGAAAAAACTTGCCCTGCACGACCTGGCACTTCCCGGACTTGCATTGAGTCTGGCACTTCCCGGAATGATGGAACGCAACTTTGGCCGAATCCTTTTCTTTGGTGGAACACGCACCGACCAGATCCGTTCATATAAAACAAATGCCGCCTATGCCGCCGCAAAAACTGCACTGGACGTAATCGTAAAATCCACCGCCGCAAACTACGCTGAATACGGAATCACATGCAACGCGATATGCCCGGGATTTACAAGAAACGCACCGTCACCGGAATATCTTATGCCAGAAAGTGAAATAACAAACAAGGCCGTCGGACTCCTTTTGTCTCAGGAATCAAACGGCCAGATTATAAGGGTTGATAAGGGCTGGGAACCGAATTAAGGGTACAGTTTAGGGTACAGATTATTTTCTGTGCTCATCCACAAACTGAGCGATTCTGTCCAGCGCGATTCTGATCTTTTCTATTGAAGTTGCATAACAGCACCTGATATGGCCTGCACCCGCATCTCCAAAGGCTGTACCCGGAACAACTGCGACATTGTGCTTCTTGAACAATTCGGTGGCAAAATCTTCCGCACTAAGGCCTGTGGAACTGATGTCAGGGAACATGTAGAAAGCTCCCGTCGGCTCAGGAACAGAAAGTCCCATGTCCAGGAATGCCTTGTACATGAGATTGCGCCTTTGCTGATACGAAATCCTCATCTTTTCAACTTCATTCCAGCCGTTCTTGAGGCCCTCCAATGCTGCGTACTGGCTCATTATAGGGGCACAGATTGTATTGTACTGGTGCAGTTTTACGATTTGAGCCATCAGGTCTTCGGGGGCGGCAATCCAACCGATTCTCCATCCGGTCATGGCAAAACTCTTGCTGAAACCGTTCAATATGATTGTGTAATCCTTCATGTCGGGGAATGAACCGATTGAAGTGTGTTTGTTGTCGTCGTAAACCAGCTCACAGTAGATTTCGTCGGCAATGCACCAGATCTGATTCTTCTTTGCAATCTCGGCGATTTTCTGCAGCTCGCTTTTTGGTATCATGGTTCCGGTGGGGTTGGAGGGGGAACAGAACATGATTGCCTTGGTCTTGGGCGTAATCAGGGACTGGAACTGTTCGGCGGTGGGATAAAATCCGTTTACGCTCGTGTCCAGCCTTACGATTTTTGCTCCGGTCAAATGTGCAAGCGGAACATAGTTTACGTAGCACGGCTCGCAGACAATAAGCTCGTCTCCCGGATTCAATATTGCACGGAGTACGGCATCCACACCCTCGGAAGCCCCCACGGTAATGAGGATTTCCTTGGCGGGATTGTAGTACATGCCCTGGCCTTCCATGTATTTTGCAATTTCCTCACGAAGCTCCAAAAGTCCCCAGTTGCTGGTATAGCTTGTGTGTCCCTGTTCAAGATGATAGAACGCTTCTTCACGCATGAGCCATGGGGTCGGGAAATCAGGTTCACCTACAGAGAG
>DBWR01000062.1:57011-61492 GCA_002309305.1 Treponema sp. UBA1233
CATGGAACGGCTGAATCTATCTTCACGGGTATTCATTAGGCAATTACTCCTTGGCGGCGGTCAGTTGATTTTTCCACATAGATGATGTCGTTTTCCTTGTATGTCTTTAACAGGAAATGTGTCTTGGTTGAACGTACTCCGGCGAGTGTGGAAAGCTTGCGTGCAACAAACAGTGCCACATCCTGCAGGGTTTCTCCTTCGATTACAACCTTAAGGTCATAGCCTCCGCTCATAAGATACAGCGACTTGACCTGCGGGAAACGATAGATGCGGTCTGCGATTCCGTCAAAGCCATGTTCACGCTCAGGGGCAACTTGAATTTCTATTTCCGCACGGACCTTTGCCTTTGTATTGATGTCCTTTTCCGGATTGATGATGGCAGCATACTTCATGATTACCCCATCATTTTCCAGCTGCTGAATGATTGAATTAACTTCTTCCACAGACTTTTTTGTCATGGCAGAAATGTCTTCCACAGAAAGACGGGCATTATCCCGCAACAGATTCAAGATTTCCTCTGAGCTATCCATATATTACCTCAATTTAACTTAAACGATTACACCCTTGGTAGAAGGAATGGTTCCCTTACGGCGTGGGTCGATTTCCACAGCAGAACTGATTGCACGCGATGCCGCCTTGAACAAACCTTCCATCTTGTGGTGGTCTGACCTTCCGCGTATCGTGTCCAGGTGAAGGTTGCATTTTGCTCCGGAAACGAATCCCTGCCAGAAATCCTCAAAGCAGTCCGTCTGGAAACTTGCCTGTTCCCCGTCCTGTCCGATTGAAACAAGAGGGATACCAGTAAGCTTTGCATCGCACACCAGAAATGAGCGGCCACCAAAATCAACACTGGCCTGCAAAAGGCTTTCGTCCATCGGATAAATGAAACATCCGGCACGACGAATGCCCGCACAGTCACCCAATGCCTTGGCAAAACACATGCCCAAAGAGATTCCGGTATCTTCTATTAAATGGTGCTGATCCACTTCAAGATCACCCTTCAGCTCGCCCTTCAAGTCGAACAATCCGTGCTTGCAGAACGCCTGAAGCATGTGGTCAAAGAAACCGATTGGATTCTTGACATCACAGTTACCGCTGCCGTCAAGATTCAGCGTAAGAGTAATCTGTGTTTCCTTTGTGTTGCGTTCAACTGTCGCTATCCTGTCCATGATTCATTCCTCGATTTTTTCAAATCATCACTTTGCGGAGTTCATATTCAACAATATCCGTGGCACCCAGAGACTGGAGCTTGGGAAGCAGGGTCGGAACATCGCTCTTTTTTACCGCTATCTTTATGGCATAACCGTTTCCACCAAACAGCGGACTGACTGTAGGACTGCGCATGGAAGGCAATCCCTTTACCAGTGACTCGAATTTATCTTCGGCAACATTCATCTCCAGCATCACACGGTTTCTTGCATCCAGTACAGTCTGGAACAGCATCTTGAGTTCCATTATCTTTTGTTTTTTTGCAGGATTAGCCATTGCCTCCTTGCTTGCGTACATCCTTGTGGAAGATTCCATCAGGGTATCCACAATCTTAAGGTGGTTGGCGCGCAATGATGAACCTGTGCTTGTGTTGTCTATCAAAATCTGGGCAATGCTGTCCTTGTTGTCCTGAACGAATCCTTCGCTTGTACCCCATGTGCGGAAAAGTGTTCCCTGGATTTTCTTTTCCTGAACCCACTTGGCGCTCAAAGTCTGATACTCGGTAGCAATCGTCACGGGCTTTTTTAACAGGGCATCGTAATCAACCGTATCAGGAATGGCGGCAACAATGCGTACCGGATCAAAGCCCAGATCCATGATTTCTTCCACCTGATCCTGAACGCCGTTTTCGTAAACCCAGTCCTTTCCTGAAAAACCAAGGTCTGCACGTCCGTTAGCAAGCAGGTTGCTGACAATCTGAGGCTTTACCACCTGAAACGCCAGGTCCTCCTGATTTGTAATCGGGAAATATGTCCTGTCGGGCAGATAAATTGAAATGCCCACATCGCTCAAAAGTTCATAAACTGACTCATAAATCCGGCCCTTAGCCAGCAAAATCTTAAGTTCTTCCATAATATGTAATCATACAGGAAAAAGCCTTATTCTTCAATCACCTGCTTTGACACTCTCAGTTTTCCTTTTTTCCACCGCAAATCACTGTAACAAATTACCACAAATCACTGTAACAAAATGCCACAAATCGCTTGAATTTCAGGAGAAAACCCCGTAAAATAAGGAGAAAGGAGAATTTGATATGTCTTACAAAAAACGGCTTGCAGATACACTTTTGGACGAAAAACTCGAATCGTTCGGTGCGACTTTGATAACAGGTCCGAAGGGATGCGGAAAAACAACAACCGCAAAGCAAAAAGCTTCAAGCATAATAGAATTCCAAGATGAAGACATGAGAGAAGAATATCTTTCAGTTGCAAATACCCAGCCGTCAAAACTTTTGATAGGCAAAACCCCTCGTTTGTTTGATGAATGGCAAGACGCACCCAAAATATGGGGAGCCATAAGAAAATCCGTTGATGACAGACAGGAAACCGGGTTGTATATTCTCACAGGCTCCACATCGCAGACGGTAACGACACCTCATACAGGAACACTCAGAATCTCCACCATGAAAATGTATCCCATGAGTCTTTATGAAAGCGGGGAATCAAACGGCACTGTTTCTCTCGGAATGTTATTTGAGCATCCTGAGCAATTTGACGGATGCAAGTCTGACCTTGATATTGACGGCATAATTTATGCTCTATGTCGTGGTGGATGGCCAAGCACGCTAAAAATCAAATCGGATAAAGCAAAGCTAAACGTTGCACGTGATTTGTACACACAGACTGTAAACGTTGATATTTCGAACGTGGACAATACCAAACGCAATCCGGTATGGGCAGAAAACATTTTGAAATCGTATTCCCGGAACATATGTACGCTCGCTGATGTTAAAACAATTTATAAGGATGTCAGCGCATCAACGGATATCTCGGAATCAACTTTCTTTGATTACGTTTCCGCATTGGAAAAGCTATATATAATTGAGGATATTGACGCATGGTGTCCTTCCATACGCTCAAAAACAGCAATTCGTGCGTCCAAAAAAAGAAACCTGATTGACCCTTCCATCGCAGTAGCCGCCATGTATCTTACCCCTGAATTTTTCAACACCGATTTTAAGACTTTGGGCTTTTTATTTGAATCGCTTTGTTTTAGGGACTTAAAAGTCTATTCAAGCGCAAGAGATGGTCGAATGTCATATTACCACGACAGATATGGTCTAGAGGCTGATGCCGTTCTGCATTTGGGGAACGGCCAATATGCCATCATGGAAATCAAGCTGGGATCACATGAAATCGACGAGGTAGCAAAACATCTTCTGCAAATAGAGAGCCTCATAAAAAAACACAATGAGGAAGAAACTCAGGTTCCCCTCCGGCTCCCCGACTTGAAAATTGTAATTACGGCAACCGAGTACGGCTATCGGCGAGATGATGGAGTTTTTGTAATTCCACTGGCATGTCTCAGGGAGTAGCAGTTCCGTGTGACACTTTTCCTCCTCCCTTGAAATAAACCATGTTTCATTGTAATATTTTTACGAGTATCATATTAATAAAATAGGAGATTTTTATGAGTTCAAATCGTAATTCTTTCTCCAGCTCTGTCGGTTTTATTCTGGCGGCGGCTGGTAGTGCGGTCGGATTGGGCAATATCTGGCGCTTTCCGTATCTGGCGGCAAAGGATGGCGGAGGTCTGTTCCTCCTCGTCTACATCGTGCTTGCACTGACATTCGGCTTTACCCTGCTTTTTTCTGAAATTGCAATCGGACGCAAGACAAAGCAGAGTTCCCTTACTGCCTACGGTAAGCTGAACAAGGGCTTCGGCTGGCTGGGCGGTTTTTCTGTCATAGTTCCGTTTTTGATTCTTCCCTATTACTGCATCATCGGCGGTTGGGTCTTGAAGTATGCCGTTGCATTCATCAGCGGTCAGGGAATAGCGGCTGCGGGTGACGGTTATTTCGGTTCCTTCATCACAAGCAAGCTTCCACCCATCATTTTTGACGTGATTTTCCTTGCGGCCACTGCATTTGTAGTTTTCCGTGGAGTAAACAAGGGAATCGAGGCTCTTTCAAAAATCCTCATGCCGGTTCTGTTCATCCTTGTTATTGGCATCGCAATTTTCTCCGTTACAATCAGCAGCCCGGAAACAGGACGCAGCGGAGTTGAAGGACTCAAGCTTTATTTTGTTCCTTCGTTTGAAGGCCTTACCGCAAAGAAATTCCTTGTGGTCGTGATGGATGCCATGGGTCAGCTCTTCTACAGCATCAGCGTTGCAATGGGCATCATGGTAACTTACGGTTCATACTGCAAGGACAATGAAAACATGATCAGGTCCGTCAACAGAATCGAATTCTTTGACACAATCGTCGCTATTCTTGCAGGCATAATGATCATTCCTGCCGTCTATGTATTTATGGGCAAAGAGGGAATGAC
>DBWR01000062.1:61542-71829 GCA_002309305.1 Treponema sp. UBA1233
ATCGGAGCCATCTTCTTTATCATGGTTCTGTTTGCCGCTCTCACAAGCTCTATCTCTGTTCTGGAAGCGGTAGTCGCGGGCATCATGGATAAATTTGGTGTTAGCCGAAAGAAGGCCACCGTCATCGAGACAGTCATCGCACTTGCAATCGGAATCATAATCTGCTTCGGTTACAATTACTTCTATTTTGAGATTACACTGCCAAACGGAGCAGCCGCACAGATTCTGGATATTGTTGACTACATTTCAAACAACATCCTCATGCCGGTTGTTGCAATCGGAACATGTATCCTCATCGGTTGGGTGGTAAAACCAAAGACCGCAATCGAAGAAGCCACAAAGAACGGTGAGACATTTGCAAGAAAATGGCTTTACATCATCATGGTAAAAGTCGTAGCCCCAGTACTTCTTGCAGTACTCCTCCTCGGTTCATTCGGCATAATCTAATTCATTCAACATGGGGAAAGGTCGTTTGGCTTTTCCCCTTTTTAAATTTTATCTACAGCTTATATAGTATTGAGATTCCGGATCAAGTCCGGAATGACAGCACTTGATCCGCAATCTTCGTAAACTTTTCTATAGGAAAATCAACACTAACCGTAACATCTCCATCCATCGAGGGAACCATCATCTCCGGGTCATCTTCATCCGTATGCTTGAAGCAGCCGGTTATGTCGCTCTTATAATCCTTTACATTGTATACGTAGCCTTTATAGGGATTGCCGCTTAACCCGTAGGTGATTTTTACCGTGCCGAATCCTGCCGCCTTCTGGTCATACAGCTGAACGTCATATTCCACTTCTATCGTATCCGCATTGACCGTACAGTTCAAAAGCTTGATTCTGGCTCCGTAACTTTCTTCAAGTTCATGGACTATATTCAGAACCGGTTTGATTTCCTTATTCCCTGCAAAGAGATATAGCTCACCTTCATACTTGCGGTATTTGGAAACACCGACGGCATCAGGATCACCAACAAACGAATATCTAGCGGACACGCCATGCTTGAGCCCTTTTTCCTTTTTTAATGTAAAGTGATCAAGTGAAAACTCCGCCTGTTTTTGTGACCGGGAAATGGCGGTTATAGTGTTATTATTGAAGTTTAATAAATATCCCTCTTCTGTCATCTCCGATGCTTTTAACGTTTCCAGTATTAATGGCACATCAGATTCACGGATATATAGATCTGAAATACTATAATCACCGTAAATATAATGCTTGGATCCATCTGAGATAACCCAATAGACATTTCTTTCATAGACTTCGTTTTCAAGATAAATCACTTGATTATCTTTTATATAACCTATGACTGTCTCAAATGATATGAATGAATAATTATAATAGTTATCATTATTTAAACCTTTAACTCTAGTTTTTTCTCCTTGTTTAGAATCTGTGAAATCTGCCTCATCTTTTGTAATATATATGACGTTTGTATATTTTCTTGGCAGACCTTCACAAGAGTTATCAAAATAGAAATCTGTATCTATAGTACCTTTCAATTCTTTACACTGGATAGCCGATCGTGTTTTTCGATAATCTTTTATGAACTCAATTAAGCTTTTGTTCAAATCATCATCAACTTTTATTGCATCATCGGTAAAAGTTTTTTGCAATGATTCTTTCGTTTTATGAGTCTTAGCCCTTGCAAGCAAACTTTCAATTTCAGAATCGCGATCTATATCTGGGTTATCTTCTACAGGATAAAAGTCCTCGTCTATTGGTTCAATTTCCTGTTCACTTGAACCTGTTTGCCCAACATCCACTTTAACAGTTGATTCAGAATTTTGATTTTCCAATTCCGCTTGAACCAAACCATCTGATTGATTTGTTGTAGATTCATTTTTGTTGCAGGCAAACGCGAGAAATAATAGAGAAATTAATAGAATGCAATACAATTTACTTTTCATTAGTTTTTCCCCACTATTTTTTATTAAACTTGATTTACTTTTCACATCTTCCCTTCCTTTTTAGATTTCATTCTCTTGTTTGGTTTGCCTTCTATTGTGAGTCTTTATAGTCGAATTCTATGTATAAATAACTACCATGGTTATTGTCACCCAAATAAAAGGTTCTATCCAAATATTTATAGCAGGAAACGTTTTTTAGGGGCATCAAAAGGCCAGGGAACTCTTTTTGGTCATAAAAATCTGTTTGATATTTTGACAAAAGATTTGTTAAATGTTTCCGTATTCTTCCAGTTGGAAAACTGAACCATATATTTTCTTTGTTTTCGTCCTTCGAATAGATTTGAGATTCACAGTAAAAGATACTACAGTTTTCAGATAAGATGTATTTTTCGCGCTCTTCAGAAAAAACTGCCCTATGTTTAAATCCAAATTTTTCAAAAACTTTATCAACAGTATTAAAATCTTTAAAATCATATTCGTAAAAGCAAATCTTATTTAATGTGTAAAGATCATGAACATATAATCCGATTCCAAAAGCGACAATTGAAAAAATAATTATTACAAAAGTAATTCCAATACTTTTTTTCTTCATACTCACATCCTGTCAAAATCCCAAGTTCTGAACGACATGCCTCAAGAATCTTAATCAATAACAAATTTATACTATTAGGGATTTTTTGTCCACATAAAACGAGCCCGCTTCGCCCTATTTCTTTTTTTATAATACTTTATCAAATACCAGTCCAATATCATTGACAAAGCAAAACGCCTGCCTTATCATATATCCAAAAGGTGAAACACAAAACGTGAGGTAACAAAAATGTTTAAAAGAAAAGGATTAATATTTTTTTGTTTGCTAGCAGTATTTTTGTGTTCATGCGAAGCTGATTACAGTAATTGTGATTTAAAAATAAATTTTACTCCATCAGAACACTACAATGCTGAAATTCGATGTGTGGAAAAGATTCTTCCTTTTGATAAATCAAATTTAATTAACAAACTAAAGCATGCAAGAAAAGCAGGTCTTTTATCTGTTCCTAAATCTGACATAGCCGAAGGACGATATCAGATATTATTGTATGAAAATGATGTTTGTGCCGGTGATTATGAAATTTGTGACACAGATTATTTGTTTGATAACAAAAATGATTGTTATTTAAAATGTAAGGATATTTTATATTATGTACAAGCGATTTTTTATATGCAAATAATGATAAATAATATGGATATCCCTATAGAAATACCATAAAAATATTTGTCAAAGTGGAAAAGTTGTGATATGATTTTTTCAGGAGAATAAAAGTATGCATCCAAAAATTGCTGGAGGAATATTTGTAGTTATCTATTCTATTCTTGGACTAATAATCGAAAAGGTTTTTGATATCAATCTTTTTGATAATATCTTGTTTTATATAGTACTAGTGGTTTTGGGGTTAATAGTCTATAAATATTTTGCAGACAGGTATGATGGTGATAGAAGCGTATAAACACAAAATGTGAGGTAACAATAATGAAAAGAAATTTCTGTATTTTATCAATTTTCCTAATAATATTCATCTTTTCCTCTTGTACCAAGAATCCACCAGAAACCAACAAGGAACTCAAAATTAGGTTTACACCTAGAGGAAATTGTAACAGTGAAATAACATTTATTGATGACTTGGACTATTACATGACCTGCCTATTGGTAGAACAAATTGAAAAAGCAAGAAAAGTATCATCTATTGGCATTGGCTTCATACCCAAGGAAAAAACAGGTGAAGGAGAATATGAACTAATGATTTATGAAAAAAACGCTTGTATTGGAACTTATAGCATTTTGAATACAGATTATACTTTTGACAATCAAAGAGACTGTTACTTAAAGACACCAGGCTTATTAAATCTTGTACGAGCCGAGTTTTATTTAAGGTTAATAAAAAAGAAATCATAGTATTATAGGCTATTCCTTAAAAATCACAAGGCTGTCAAACACAAAATGTGAGGTAGGAAAAATGTTCAAAAGAAAAGTGGTCAAATTTGAAATCCCGGATGATGCCCGAATAAACTTTTCACTTTTAATTCTATGCCTGTTCATTTTAATCTTTGCTTTTGGATGTAAGGGAAAGCAAGTTACTGGTTCAATAAATGCTAATAAAGAAGAACCAACTCCCGTACAGGATGTTGAATTAAACTTGTCTGTTGAAACCGTGACCGAAACCGTAAAAGAAGATGAATCAAAACAATTAGAGGAAGAACAAACTCCTCCGCCCCTTGTAGATGCTCCATCAATATTTGATGATTTTTGGGGAAGCTTCCCTGATACACCGGCAGAGAACGGAATAAATACTTTTGGGACTATTGAGGTTAAAGATGTTTCCGATGTGAAGGATTCATATGCTTTTAGGAGTGGTTATGAAGCGGTAGTAAATGTATATGGTGACTATGGGAACGTTGAGTACTGGAAAAAAGGTGAAAAGCTGAGGTTCCAATTATTATCATTGGAGCAAAAAACGGATTTTCATCCATTGAGCAGTTTCATTGGAAAAGATTATGAGTCAGTGTTAAATGCATATCCCGCTGATTCAATTTATGAATTAAATGAACATGAATTATCATTTAATTCTACTAATTATGAGTTTTTTATTACTTTTGACTTATCGGATGGGATTATCAATGACATTTTTTTAGGCAGGAATCTTTAAGGGGTAACAATATGAGAATCCCTTTGAAAATAAAGATGTGTTTATTAACATAAATTACTGGCGGAGATTTAAAGTTTAACTTGAAATCTCCGCCATGCTGTGATATGATGGTTTTATGATAAATCGAACAATAGCCGGATACATCAAAACCTGCATGAATAATTGTGATTGTTCAAAATTGTAATCGAAAACCAGTGATTCCCGCAAAAACAAAAATTACCCGATATATGACAAAATTTAATTAGCTTATTATCCACTTCCATGTTATAATTTTACAATATAGGAGTGAATATGTCAGACTACTTTGGAAAAGATGTTCCCAAGCTGGGATTTGGACTCATGCGGCTTCCAAAGCTGGAAGATGGTAAAACAATCGACATTGAGCAGACCAAGACCATGGTCGACATGTTCATGAAGGCGGGCCTTACCTATTTTGACACGGCTTACGTCTATGAGGGCGGAGAATCGGAAAAGGCTGCTAAAGTTGCCCTTGTTGACCGTTACCCCCGGGAATCATTCACCTTATGCACCAAACTGAACGCAGGCGTTGCAAAAAACGAGGAGGATGCCAAACAGCAGTTTTACACCAGCCTTGAACGCACGGGAGCCGGCTTCTTTGACTATTACCTCCTTCATGCGCTGGGAAAGGGCAACATAAAATTCTACGACGACTATCACCTATGGGATTTTGTAAAGGAGCAGAGGGACAAGGGGCTCATAAAATACTGGGGCTTTTCATTCCACGATGACCACGAATTCCTGGACACGCTTTTGACCCAACACCCTGACGTTGATTTCATTCAGCTGCAGATTAACTATGCGGACTGGGAAAGCAACAATGTTGAATCGCGTCTCTGCTATGAGGTTGCGAGGAAACACGGCAAGTCGATTGTCGTAATGGAACCGGTAAAGGGCGGCGCATTGGCAAATCCACCTGATTCCGTCAAAAAGGTTTTCCTTGATGCAAACCCCAATGCATCTGTGGCTTCATGGGCGATTCGTTATGCGGCATCTCTAGACGGAATCATCACCGTTCTTAGTGGCATGTCAAACATCCAGCAGATGCAGGACAACCTGAGCTATACGTCGGACTTCAAGCCCCTGGACGAAAGCGAAAGAGAGGTGATTGCAGCGGCTCAGGACGCTCTGTCTAAAGTTGAACAGATTCCCTGCACCTCATGCCGTTATTGTGTTCCGGGCTGTCCGCTTCATATTTCCATACCGTCCTTGTTTGATGCCATGAACCGAAAGCTCATCTACAATGATTTTGAGGCGGCAAAAATGTCGTTCGGTTGGGCCACGGCAGACAACGGAAAGCCAAGCCAATGCGTTCAGTGCGGTCAGTGTGAGGCTGCGTGTCCCCAGCATTTGCCCATCATAAAGCACCTGGAAGAAATTGCAGCTTTATTCGAAGCATGATAATATGAATAAAATAAGAAATTAATTTGGAGGAATAATTATGGCATGTTTTTTAGTACCCCTGGCAGAAGCGTTGATAGTATCTGCTGTCCGCGGTGTGATTGGTAACAAAAGGACTTCCAGTTCTGTAGTTGAAGAATCAAAGGAAGGCAGCAAGATTGTTTCCATCAAGCAGAAACTGGGATGGCTTCAGAACCTGCTCTACGGTGGAAGCGCCCTGCTTGCGATTGAGCACATCTATCACGGAGAGGTTGTCCTTTATCCGCCTTTCCTGACTGCAATGCGCAACCCGGAAGACATACCCGAGATGCTGCACGAAATGTCAACGGTCGGTGTGGGAATGGCAGTTCTTGTTACCGCTGTGTGGGCAATAGCCGTTGGCATCTCTTGGGCACTTAAAAAGAAAAATCCAACCATGCTCGGAGGTAATGCCTGATGTGTGAGATTATGACGATAGCGGCGGCGGTCATCTTTACCGTCATTTTTGTGGCACAGAAAAACAAGGGGCATTTTTCCAAACCCGTTTTTGCAACCATGCTCATGTTCTGGGGTGCCGCCTTGATGTGGGCAGTTGACGGAATTGCCAGTGTTCTTGAAGGTGAGCCTTTCTTTGACATCAGCATGGAAGACACGATTCTTGGCTTCATTATCCTTGGAGCCGGACTTGCGATATTTGCCTTTATGCTTTTGATCAACAGGGCAAAAAAAGCCAGGGCATAAAATGATTGACGGGAAAACAAGCTCTCAAGAGGCTTCTGAAAAATTCGAAGATCTTGGTTTTGCAAAGTTGGATACAGACCGAAAGGAACGTACCGGCTTTGCAGAGGTTGTTTTCTGTCAGGGCAAGGACGATTCTTTTTTAACACAGATATTTAAAAAACTATTTGAAAAGAACGGAGAAGTTTTGGGAACCAGGGCGACTGAGGCTCAGGCTGAATTGCTCAAAAAAACTTTTCCGGATCTGACTTACGACAAGGTTTCCAGAATCATCAGGATTGAAAAATCACAAAAAGAAAAAAAAGAACAAATCGGAAAGATAGCCGTGTGCTGTGCAGGAACGGCAGACATTCCTGTTGCAGAGGAGGCGGCTCAGACGGCGGAGTTTTTCGGTAGCAGGGTTGAGCGCATTTACGATGTGGGTGTTAGCGGAATCCACCGACTCCTGTCCAAGACCCCGGAATTGAACAGCGCAAATTGCGTGGTTGCAGTGGCCGGAATGGAAGGTGCCCTTGCCAGTGTTCTTGGAGGCCTTGTTTCTGTACCAATTATAGCCGTACCAACTTCTGTGGGATATGGCGCCAGCTTTAACGGACTTTCCGCATTACTTACCATGCTGAACTCATGCTCAAACGGAATAAGCGTGGTGAACATAGACAACGGTTACGGAGCCGGATATCTTGCAACACAAATCAACAGGCTTGCGGTAAACGGCAGCACAAAAGGAAAATGATTATGGAAGACAATTCTTTGTATCTTGAATGTACCTCGGGAATCAGCGGGGACATGGCGGTTGCGGCACTTCTTGATGCGGGGGCAGACCAGGACGTTCTGGAGGCAGCTCTCAAATCAATTCCGGCACAGGGTTTTAAAACAGAAATCTCGCGGGTAAACAAGGGTGGAGTCAGCTGCTGTGACTTTAACGTAATCCTTGATGCTGAACACGAAAACCACGATCACGACATGGAATACCTCTACGGCCACGAACATTCACACGAAGAACATGAGCACGACCACGAACACCATCACCATGAGCATGAAGAACACGAGCATACACATGATCATGAGCACCATCATGACCACGAACATTCACATGAGCATGCACACCACCATCATCACACTGGAATCAGGGAAATATATTCAATCATAGATCAAACCACCATGACCGACGGGGCACGGACTCTTGCAAAAAAAATCTTTGACATCATCGCACAGGCGGAATCCATAGCCCACAATGTTCCGGTGGAGGAAGTTCATTTTCACGAAGTCGGCGCCATTGATTCAATAGTGGATGTAATTGCGCTTGCGGTTTGCTTTGACAGCCTGAATCCTTCCAGAGTCTATGTCCCCCATTTATGCGAAGGCACAGGCACAGTAAGATGTCAGCACGGCATTCTTCCGGTTCCAGTTCCGGCAGTGACCCACATTGTTGCGTCCCATCACATTCCGCTTGAATTCATATCCGAACACGGGGAATTCGTTACACCCACAGGAGCCGCATTTGTTGCCGCAGTACGAACCGACGCCCAGCTTCCCAAACATTTTACAATCAACAAAATAGGAATGGGTGCGGGAAAAAGGAACTACCACCGCCCGAGCATTTTACGTGCAATGATGATTCAGGAAATATCCGAAGAGCAGGAAGACGAGAACATAGTCTACAAGCTTGAAAGCAACATCGATGACTCAAACGGAGAACAGCTTGGCTATGTCATGGACCTTCTGTTAAAGGCAGGCGCTTTTGACGTTCATTACATGCCATGCTTCATGAAAAAGAACAGACCAGGTTACATGCTCACGGTTGTGTGCGACAAGGAAATGATTCCCGATCTTGAACACATAATATTCAAGAACACCACGACAATCGGAATCCGCCGCATGAAGTACGAGCGTTCAATCCTGCCGCGAAAAACCTACACCGTGCAGACCATCTGGGGAGAAGCAGCCGTTAAGGAAGTTGTCCTTGATTCCGGAGAAAAGCGCATCTACCCTGAATACGAAAGCATTGTCAAAATCTGCAGGGAAACAGGTCTCCCCTACGCAAAGGTGTATTCCGAAATATTTAAATCAACTTCATCATAATCAAGTAATTGCAGACCATGGCCTTTTTCAGTATAATGTCTTGTAGAGGTAAGCTATGGGCGGTGTATTTGGTGTAGCATCTAAAGGCGACTGTTCTTTGGATTTGTTTTTCGGCGTTGACTATCATTCACATCTTGGAACACGCAGGGGTGGACTTGCGGTATTTCAGGAAAACAAATTTCAGCGTGTAATCCACAACATTCAGAATTCTCCCTTTAGAACAAAGTTTGAAAACGACATGAACGACATGCACGGCCCCATCGGCATAGGCTGTATCTCCGACTATGAACCTCAGCCTCTTCTTGCACGTTCACATCTGGGACGCTTTGCGCTCACAACTGTGGGCCTTGTCTCAAACAAAGAGGAAATCGTAAACGAGCTCTTGGATAATGGAAAGGCCTTTTTGGAAATGTCGGGCGGAGAAATCAACCAGACAGAACTGATCCTTGCCATGATAAACACCCAGAAGACCATTCTTGAAGGAATTCAATACGTCCAGCAGAAGGTAAAGGGTTCAATTACACTCCTGGTAGCCACCCCGGAAGGCATTTACGGTGCCAGGGACAGACTCGGCCGCACGCCGCTTCAGATCGGAAAAAAAGACGGAGCCATGTGCCTTTCGTTTGAAAGCTTCGCCTACATCAACCTTGGATATAAGGATGAACATGAACTGGGACCTGCAGAAATTGTCTTTGTAACACCGGATTCATACAAGGTTCTTCAGCAGCCCCAAAAGGAAATGAAGATCTGTACCTTCCTGTGGATTTACTACGGATACCCCACAAGCTGCTATGAGGGCGTAAATGTTGAGGCAATGAGGTACAACTGCGGAAGATTCCTTGCCCGACGCGACAAGGACGACAACATAAAGCCTGACTGTGCCGCCGGTGTTCCAGATTCAGGAACCGCACATGCCATCGGTTATGCAAACGAGGCAGGCATTCCGTTTACAAGGCCTTTCATCAAGTACACTCCCACATGGCCGCGCTCATTCATGCCCACAAGCCAGGACCAGAGGAACCTTATCGCCCACATGAAGCTCATTCCGGTTCAGAGCCTTATTAAAGACAGAAGCATCCTTTTGATAGATGATTCAATCGTACGCGGAACCCAGCTGCGTGAGACAACCGATTTCCTGTATCAGTCTGGAGCAAAGGAAGTTCATGTACGCCCTGCATGTCCGCCAATCATGTTCGGATGCAAATATCTGAACTTTAGCCGTTCAAACAGCGAGATGGATTTGATTGCACGCCGTGTGGTAAGGCAATTTGAAGGTGATGACGTGAGCCCCGAAACCCTTGCAAAATACTGTGACCCGAACACCCCGGAATATGAAAAACTTCAGAAAGAAATCTGCAGTCAGCTTCACTTTACGACATTGCGCTATCACCGCCTGGATGACATGCTCAATTCAACAGGCCTGGATCACTGCAAGCTGTGTACGTATTGCTGGAACGGAAAGGAATAAGCTCTATC
>DBWR01000062.1:71888-82073 GCA_002309305.1 Treponema sp. UBA1233
TGGGTCAGGACAATCCATCCGTCCATTGCCATCTTTTCCTGTGCCATGTTTCTGGTAACAAGTGTCTCATAAACATTGTTTGGCGCAAGGGAACTCATTTTGGAAAGGTTGTTCTGAACAAAGTCGAGCATTCCGCTGTCTTCTTCGTCCATTTTGTCGCCGGTAATCTGGAAAAACTCTTTTAAATGCTGGTCAGGCCCCAATCCGTTAAAAAATGTTTCCTTAAGGCTATCCAGAGAAGTATTGGCCAGTGAAGCCTGAAAGTCAGAACGTGACATCGGGTCAAGGAATTCAACCACTACATCATCCGCTGAATAGTCTTTTCTGGCAAAGCAAAGTTCTGCCGAAACGCAAAACATCAAAGCAACGCAAACAAAAAACCGCAAAACCCTTTTCATGCAGAACCTCCTATACTTATATAATATGTAATTTTTAAAACTTAGACAAGAGTATAACAACTAAATGAACCCAAGGTTACAAGACCTCTTTTTTTAACTATTGAGAGAACTCTACTCTATATTATTAGGGCGAAGGTCGAGTTCTAATGATTTGATAACAAAACTGACGGAATCGAAGGCTGACACACACCAACATCTGCACAAGCGAAGCGCGGAAGCCGTTGGTGTGGGGCAGACTCCGATGGGAGTCAGTTTTCATAACAATTTTGCTAAACTCGACATTCGACCTATTTAATCAATCTTGGTCATGTCCGCGATGTCGGCGCTGTAGTCAACACCCTCGACGTCAAAGCCGTTGATTGTAAGGAAGTCGTGGCGCAAACCTTCAAGATCTACCAGTTCCGCAACATTTTCCTGTGTTACGCTTGGCATGATCTTATCAACTTCTGCCTGAACCTTAGGATCAAGCTCCCAGTCATCAATCCTGATGCGGTTGGCCTCATCAACAGGAACCTTACCTGCCGCTGAATTTTCTCCGGTAAACAGACGCTCGGCAAACAGGCGCTCCATCTGCTCTACACAACCCTCGTGGGTTCCCATCTTTTTCATTATCTTGAAGAGTACTCCCAGATAAAGTGAAATGATCGGAATAACTGCGGAAGAACGTGTCACAAGACCCTTGTTTACGCTGACATAAGCGGCTCCACCAATTTCCTTGAGTGAAGAATCAATGTTGCCTGCCCTCTTTTCCAAATCCTTCTTTGCTTCACCGATTGTTCCGTCGCGGTAGATTGCATGGCTCAACTCAGGACCGATGTATGAATATGCCACCGTGCGGCATCCCTGTGCAAGAACATCCGCTTCCTTGAGCATCTTGATCCATCTTTCCCAGTCTTCTCCACCCATAACCTTTACAGTGTTGGAAATCTCATCCCCAACTGCCGGTTCTGTGCTTGCCTGAGAGATGGCGCCCGTCATCATGTCCAGTGCCGCACCGCTGTATGTCTTTCCAATCGGCTTGATTACGGACTTGTACATCACCTTTGAATCGGGGTCTACGCGGACAGGGCTTGCAAGGCTATAAACAACCAGGTCAAACTTGCGTCCCCATGCCTTTGCTTCTTCTATTACACGTGCGCGGGTTTCATCTGCAAATGCATCCAGATTGAATGTGGCAGTCTTGAGTCCGGCAGCCTTTGCCTCTTTGTCGAACTCCAGATTGTTGTACCATCCCGGTGTTCCAAACTTGCGCTCAGTTGCCTCTTTTTCAAATGACACACCGATTGTATCGGCACCATATTCAAATGCCGCTGAAATTCTACTTCCAAGACCATACCCGGTTGAACATCCCAAAACCAAAACGGTCTTTGGTCCGTTGCCGCCTTCGGAAACAGACTTGATTCCCCTCTTTGCCTTTTGTGCCTTTACGTAAGCAATCTGGCGGGCTGTCTCCTTTGCACATCCGATCGGGTGTGAGTTAATGCAGATATTGCTGCGAATCATCGGTTGAATGACCATAATTTTCTCCTGATTGAAATTCATCTAAATTGACCCGAGAAAGGTCATACCCTCATTCTACCCATTTTGACATTTTTCGTCAATGTGTCAAACTTGAAACCAAGGTTTACGGATGTTGTTTTTACTTATATAATAATTCTATAAAACTATTTCAAAAAGGAGGCTAGACATGAAAAACTTACAGAAGCTGTTATTCGCTCTGATGCTTTTTGCTATTGGAATGAATTCTTTTGCAAAAGAATCAAAAGACAAATCATATTATGTAAACCGATACCAAGATCCCGATTATCTGAAAGACAATATCTGGTCACTGGCAAACGATGACAGTGAGATCATGGAAGCAATAGAAAAAAAATATATAGATGTCAATCAAAAGGATTATACCGGCGAATATCTATTGAACCTGGCATGTGAAAAAGGAAATTATAATCTTGTGGAATATATGCTTTCAAAGGGTGCAAAAACATCTGTTTCTGGAAAATACGGTTTTTCACCGCTGCATCATGCGGCTTATTCCAAGACAAAAGAATCTCTTGAAATTGTTAAGCTCCTTGTAAAAAAAGGTGCGAATGTCAATGCTTCAAGTGATGAAGGCTATACACCTCTTATACTTGCAGGTTATAACGAAGTAAACGGATTTGAAATCATTAAATTCCTTGTTAGTAAAAAAGCCAAAATCAATGCAAAAACAAAAGAAGGCTGCAATGTTGGAATGGCCTGTGCAAGACTGTTAAATCCTGAAATCTATAAATTTCTTGCCGAAAATGGATTCAATTTTAATGCTAAAGATGAAAACGGTTACAACACTTTGCTTAGCTTTATAGACTCGATATCATGCCCATTATATGATTATATAGATGCTTATCTTAAACTTCTTGATAAAAAAAGTGAGATTACACAAATAATTGATTTCCTGGCAACAAAAACAAATATCAACAGTACATCTAAGCTTAAACAAACAGCCCTGCATTTAGCCTGTAACAGTCTTATTGATGATACGACAGTTATTGAGGCCCTTATAAAAAACGGTGCAAATGTAAATATTTTAGATGTTTTACATCGTACCCCGATTTTTTACTGCAGGTTTGCCCCTCAAATGGTGCAGGTACTTGTGGATGCTGGTACAGACCTTTATATAAAAGATAAAAACGGAAAAACATACCTCGATATATTGGAAGAGACTGTCAAATCCCATCCCAAAGAAAGTAAGTCAGTAGAAATCCTAAAGGCAAACATGGGTGAATCAAAAAAGTATACTTTCGTCCAGCTTGTTGAATACAACTATACAGACAAGGCCCTTGAAATGCTCAGGAAAGGAAATGTTAATGGGCTTGATGATTTTGATGGAAAAGGTTTTACACCCCTCTACTATGCTGTATGGAATAATAATCTTGTACTTGTTAAGGAACTCCTGGATAAAGGCTGTGATATCAATCGCCGGCAGAAAAACAGTGAAGCAACAGTGTTAAGTTATTCGGTTGAAAAAATGAATTTTGAAATGGTTCAGCTTCTTCTAAAATACAAGCCTGATCTGACAATGAAATATACAAACAGGTATTTTGGTTTTGAATCAAACATTCTTTTGTTGTGTGTAAATGAATACCATTCTTATAATATCGTAAAACTCCTTCTTGAGGCAGGAGCTGATCCTAATTGCATCATAGAGCATACCAATCCCGGACTTACAATCGCTACTTACAGTTGTTCTGGTGGTGCAGATAATGAAGTAGTTGAACTCATAGTTGAATACGGTGGAAATCCTTTTGCAACATGGGGTTATGCCCGCAGTGAACTCGGACGGTCTTCAATTATCTCAGAGAATCTTCACTGGGAGACAAAAAAAGCCATCTACAGCGGCCTTGTAAAGCAATTCAAAAACAAAACTCTTTGCACAACCGATAATCTAAAGCTCCGAAATCAGTCAGACCATTCCAGCCCAACCATCACAGTAATGAAAAAAGGAACAAAAGTAAAAGTCCTTGAAGCAGATACCATGGAATCCATAGACGGCATTGCTTCTTGCTGGGTAAGAGTTGAGGTTCTTCCTGGAAGCACAGACAGTCAGGGTAAAAAGATACCAAACGGAACCTCAGGCTGGTGTTTTTTGGGTTATCTTGAATAATTGGCAGTTATATAGCTATATCCTTGACAATATAGCTATATGGTCTTAAAATAGTGGTGTAATGAGGCATTATTGTATGGAAACAATACCTATTTTTGAGGCTAAAAACAAGCTGCCGGCCATAATTCATCAGATAGAAAGCGGCGAAGGAGTTGAACTTACACGTCACAACAAGGGAGTAGCGGTTTTGCTTTCCAAAGACATGTATTCAACCTTGAACAACGAAAGCTCCTTTGAATCGGCATTCAGGTTATTCAGGCGTAAATACAGGGACCTGTACAATACCGAAGAAAGCCAGGAACTGAACCAGGCACTTGATCAGCCCAGACAAAACGATCCGGGACAGGAGGTGGACTTATGGTAAAACCATTTTATCTTCTTGATACAGGCGTTTTATCGGAAGGCATAAAAGTTGATCCAAACCGCCCCCTAATGGAAAAACTCTTTGAAAAAAGCCGTCTTTGTCAGGTTCCCTCTCCTGTGTGGCATGAACTTGTCTATGGCATGAATTATCTGTCTGACGGTGTCTTAAAGGAACTGATCCGCGATTATCTTATGACTGTGGTAGCCCCGCACTTTTCCATAATGCAATACGATGATCGTGCTGCCTGGATTCATGCGGACATCAGGGCACGATTGGAAAAACAGGGGTTGTCCGCCCCAGTTGTTGCATGTCAGATTGCATCCATGGCCATTTCAAACAACATGATTCTGGTAACAAAAAATCCACAAGACTACAAAACCATTGCCGAAAATTCAACTTTACTTATAGAAAACTGGGTTGAATGAACAAATAAATATTCCACAAGGAGTTTATCATGCAGTACAGAAAAGACAGATTGGGAAACGACATCTCGATACTTGGTTACGGATGCATGCGCTTTACCAAAAAGGGCATCGGATCAACCGACATGGAAAAAACTGAAACCGAACTGTTGCGTGCCATTGAACTTGGAATAAATTACTTTGATACTGCATACATTTATCCAGGTAGTGAAACAAGCCTTGGTCAAATCCTTGCAAAAAACAATCTACGTTCAAAAGTTAAAATCGCCACAAAACTCCCGCAATATTTAATACGAAATTCAGAATCAATCGATAAGTATTTTTCCGAACAGCTTTCACGGCTTCAAACAGATTACATCGACTACTACCTCATGCACATGCTGACCGACATTGACGCATGGAACACACTTAAAAAAATTGGAATTGAAGAATGGATTAGTCAAAAGAAGGCACAGGGTACAATCAAGCAGATTGGTTTTTCCTTTCATGGTGACAGCGACATGTTCCTTAAAATCCTTGACGCCTATGACTGGGATTTCTGCCAGATTCAATACAACTACATTGACGAAGTGACTCAAGCGGGTGTAAAGGGACTCAAAGCTGCTGCAGAAAAAGGCATTCCCGTAATCATCATGGAACCGCTTAGGGGTGGCAAACTTGTAACTATTCCAAACGATGCCAAAACCGTCCTTGCCCAAAGCCCACGCAAATGGACCGCCCCAGAGCTAGCCCTTAGATGGCTGTGGAATCAAAAGGAAGTGTCATGTGTCCTTTCCGGAATGAATTCCCTTGAAATGATTGAAGAAAATTGCCGTATTGCAAGTGATGTAAAAGTTGGTGAATTCACTCAGGAAGACTTTGAGCTTACAAAAAAAGTTAAGGATATAATTCAATCTAAGACAAAGGTTGGATGCACAGGATGCCGTTACTGCATGCCCTGTCCAAAAAACGTAGACATTCCTTCGATTTTCGCCTCTTACAACAGCATGTATACAGAATCACGGGTGAGTGCCCTTGCAGATTTTATTCGTGTTATGGCATTACGAAAAGACAGCGCCTTTGCAGACCAATGTGTAGGTTGCGGCAAATGTGAACAAAACTGTCCTCAACATATTGAAATTCGAAAACAACTAAAGATAGCGGATAAAAAACTAAGGCCATGGTACATCAGGATCGGAATATTCTTCATGCAGAAATTCTTTACGCCTAACAGAAAATAAAATTTTTCAAAAAAACTATTGACATATTTTATCTCGTGTGTTACTGTATTAGTGTCTTAATACAGTATTAAAAACAAGCGAGGTATTTATGTTTGCTTATCAATTTACAAATGACAAGCCCATTTATATCCAGCTGATTGATGTTTTCAAATGCAAGATTGTTGCTGGAAACCTTAAGTCAGGGGACAGGCTCGATTCTGTAAGGGATCTTGCGGTTCAGGCTCAGGTTAACCCCAACACCATGCAGAAAGCCTTGTCAGAATTGGAAAAAGAGGGCTTGGTAAGGACGGAGCGCAATTCGGGCCGTTACATTACAGACGATGAGTCTGTAATCGACAAAATCCGGATTCAGCTTTCTAAGAATGAAGTAGAGGCATTCGTCAAAAAGATGGTGTCCCTTGGATTCAATAAAAAAGACATCCTTAAGTTGATTCAAGATCAGGACTTTTAGGATACGGA
This sequence comes from Treponema sp. UBA1233, assembly GCA_002309305.1. Taxonomy (GTDB): domain Bacteria; phylum Spirochaetota; class Spirochaetia; order Treponematales; family Treponemataceae; genus Treponema_D. The sequence continues at coordinate 78,392 of DBWR01000062.1, forward strand.
GAAATTATGGAAAACATTAACTTAGTTTGCAAGGATCTTTCAAAATCCTATGGAAAAACTCTAGGCCTGGATAATGTAAGCCTTGCCCTGCCAAAAGGTTCAATAGTGGGTCTTTTGGGTCCCAACGGCAGCGGTAAAACAACTTTGCTCAAGCTGGCAGCCGGTCTTCTTACTCCAAGTTCAGGTTCAATTGAATTATGCGGAATGGCACCAAGTGAACTGACCAAAGAGATTGTTGCATATCAGCCGGACAAGATTTATCTGAACAACTGGATGACCGTAGAAAACCTGGTTTCCATGATGGCAGATTTCTATCAGACATTCAACAGGGAAAAGGCAATGGACATGCTTTCCAAGCTCAAGCTTAACCCAAAGGACAAACTCAAGACCATGTCAAAGGGTAACAAGGAAAAAGTCCAGCTTATCCTTACAATGAGCCGCGATGTTCCCCTTTACATTCTTGATGAACCTATTGGTGGTGTTGACCCTGCCGCACGCGATTACATTCTTAATACCATCATCAACAACTATCAGGAAAATGCAACAGTGATTATCTCTACCCACTTGATTTCTGATATAGAGAACATCCTTAACTACATCATCTTCTTAAAAGAGGGCAAAGTTGTCCGTTGTGGTGACGTTGACGACATTCGCGAAAAAGAAGGTAAATCAATCGACATTCTCTTTAGGGAGGAATTCAAATGCTAAACACTTTACAAAAAAGAAATCCAGTTGAACGCACTGGTAAAATCTTCAAGTACAGCTTCATGCAATATGCAAGGGTTCTTCTGCCTTTGAGCATTGCAATACTTGCCGTTACTTTTGTATTCTGCATTTTCTCATTTATTCCAGGAGCAAGCATCCTAGATTTTAAAGACAATGAATTTACAGGATTAAACCTTGTAAATGTCATAATGATATCTGTCACTTATATTTTCTTTGTTACCGTATCCATCTGTACGCTGGTTATGATAAACAGAAATATCAAGAACAGCTACTTTAGGGATGAAGCATACTTAAGGATGACGCTTCCTGTAACAATCGGAGAACACATGGCAGGAACAGTATTGAGCAGCATGGTTTGGTACATAATCTTGGGTATTGTATCTGTAATTTCCCTTCTGTTTCTCTTTGGAAACCCGATTATTACCCACATCAAGGAGCTTGAATTTGGCATTCCCATAAAGTATGTCCTGATGTTCATTCTCTATTGGATTGTATCTTTGTTTACACTGGTTTCTGTGATTTTCCTGTTACATTCACTTGCTTCTCTTGTACATAAAGGGAAAATGGCTGTTAAAATTGGTAGTTTAATCGGTATTCTGGTTATTTTTGAAGTCTTTATGATACAATTTACACGCTACAGAGTTGCCCGAATTGTTCAATCAGAAAATGTATCTTTAGGATTTTTCTGGCCGTGCATTTGCTTTATCGCTGTAATAGGCATACTTTCCTATGCCGGTTCATACCTGATTCTAAAGAAAAAGTACAATCTTGAGTAGTTAAAAAACTGCCAACTCCTCCTAAAAAAAATAGCCTGCCGGATTCCACAAGGGTTCGACAGGCTTTCCTTTTATACAAGTTGAATCATTACATCTTCAATTTGTCGTACATTTCCTCTATTGGAACCAATGCACCAGTAAATGGCGGAACTCCCTTTATGCCATCGCCCTCTTTGCGCGGAATTATGTGCATGTGAAAATGGAACACCGACTGATGTGCGCATTCATTAGTACAGTTGAACAGGTTCACACCGCCGTATCCGCAGTCTTCCACAAAATGCCTGCTGATTTTCTGTACGGAATCCATAACGTGTGCCATTTCCACAGACTCACATTCCAGCATACTGCGCACATGTTTCTTTGGAATGACCAGCGTATGACCGTCAACATCCTTGGCAATGTCCAAAAACGCATAGGTATATTCATCCTCATAAATCTTATAGCTTGGAATCTCACCTTTGATTATCTTGCAGAAAATGCAATCATCACTCATTCTATTACCTCCTATTTTCACTTAAAACAAAAACGACCAGACTTTCTTCTCAGAAGGCGGACAAACTGGATTTACACCGCAAGAATCGAACAACTCCCGTATCGTCATAAATTCAACTCCCCTTTTAAGAAGCTCTGGTATTATCTGCTCCAATGCCTTTACAGTTTTATCGTTTCCTACAAAATCATGCAGTAGAACTATCATACCATCCCGGGCATTATCCAAAACACCCTTAACTCTATGCTCAACACTGGCACTTTCTTCCCAATCCTCAACTCCATGACCACATATAAACGGCATGTCTATCGTCTGGAACATCTCGTCATTCAACGCCAAGTAAGGCGGTCGGAAAAACATTGGTTTGGTTCCGGTGCATTCTGTTATAAGGGCATTTGTCTTTTCAACTTCTTCCCTCATCTGTTCAACTGTCAACTTTGGAAATTCTGAATGTGTCCAGGAATGACACTCTATGCTATGTCCGTTCTTTACCTGCCTGTCTATCATAGGCCGGGTTTCAGCGTTTATATTCTGCCCAATCAAAAAGAACGATGCCTTTACGTTATATTTTTCTAGTAAATCCAAAACCTGTACGGTAGTTGTGGTATTTGGTCCGTCATCAAACGTCAAAGAAATTCTTAGTCTATCCATTTTTCCCTCTCTTTTCTTTTAATCTTTATTCCCTCTCTTGTCAAGTATTGCAGCAATTTCCAAAAAGTTTCAAAAACTATTAGAATTTATATGCGTTATTCCTTACTAAGCGTTGACCCGAAAATGATTTATCGGTATACTTATTCTACATATATATATGGAGGACATTAATGGCTAAGACCAAATATGTTTATTACTTTGGCGATGGCGATGCAGAAGGCGACGAAACAATGCGCCCACTGCTCGGCGGTAAAGGTGCAAACCTTGCTCAGATGGCAAAAGCTCCATTGAGCCTACCAGTTCCATCTGGATTTACAATTTCAATTGACGTTTGTCAGGAATACTACAAGCTCGGAAAAAAGTATCCTGCAGGTCTTGATGCAGAAGTTGCAAAATATCTTAACAGACTTGAAAAGTCTATGGGCAAAAAGCTTGGTGACGAAAAGGATCCACTTCTTGTTTCCGTTCGTTCAGGTGCTGCAGAATCAATGCCAGGTATGATGGATANNCTCAACCTCGGTCTTAACGACAAGTCAGTTTTAGGTCTTGCAAACAAGACTAACAATCCACGTTTTGCATGGGATGCTTATCGTCGTTTCATTCAGATGTTTGGTAATGTTGCCATGGGCGTTGATCATGACAAGTTCGAAGCAATCATCGAAGAAGTAAAGTCTCATCGTGGAATCAAAGAAGATACCGAGCTCAAAACAGAAGAACTTCAGGAAATCGTTACAAAGTACAAGGCTATGTACAAGAGGGAAAAGGGAGAAGACTTCCCACAGGATCCTCAGAAACAGCTTTGGGGTGCAATCGGTGCCGTATTCGGTTCTTGGATGAACCCACGCGCCATTACATACCGCAAAATCAACAATATTGACGAAAGAGTTATCAAGGGAACCGCCGTTACTGTTATGGCTATGGTTTTCGGAAACATGGGCGATACATCAGGTACAGGTGTTGCATTCAGCCGCGATCCTTCAACTGGTGAAAATCACTTCATGGCAGAATATCTTATCAATGCTCAGGGTGAAGACGTTGT
>DBWR01000062.1:82109-83911 GCA_002309305.1 Treponema sp. UBA1233
CCCTTGAAAAGCAGCAGCCAAAGATTTTTGCAGAAATCACAAAGATCCGCAATCGTTTGGAAAAGCACTACCACGACATGCAGGACATGGAGTTCACCGTTCAGGAAGGAAAACTCTTTATGCTCCAGTGCCGCAACGGTAAGCGCACAGGACCAGCAGCTGTTAAGATGGCAGTTGACATGGTTGCAGAAAAGCTCATCACAAAAGAAGAAGCTCTTCTCCGCGTAAAGCCTGATCAGCTTGATCAGCTCCTCCACCCACAGTTTGATGCAAAGGTTCTTAAGGAATCAAAGGCTCTTGCAGAAGCCCTCAACGCATCTCCGGGAGCAGGATGTGGTGAAATCGTATTCACAGCAGAAGAAGCAGTTGAAGAACACAACAAGGGTAAGAAAGTTATCCTCGTCCGCAAGGAAACATCTCCTGATGATATCGAAGGTATGTATGTTGCAGAAGGTATCCTGACCTCAACTGGTGGACGTACATCACACGCAGCAGTTGTTGCCCGCGGTATGGGTACACCTTGTGTTTGTGGTTGTGCAGCAGTTGTATTTACTGGCAACGGCGAAGTAACCATCGGTGACAGAAAGTTCAAGAAGGGAGACATCATCTCTATCGACGGTTCAACAGGTAAAGTATACGGAAACGAAATTCCTGTTACACCAGCTTCTGTTTCAGGTGATCTTGAAACATTCCTCGGTTGGGCAGATGAAATCCGTGCAAAGTCAGTCCGCAAGACAAAGTCTGGAAAAACTGTTAAGGGATTCGAAGTTTTGGCAAACGCAGAACAGAATGAAGCTCCACAGGCATTCCGCTTTGGTGCAGCAGGTATCGGTCTTTGCCGCACAGAGCACATGTTCTTCCAGGAACCAAAGCTTTCTTCATTCCAGAAGATGATTCTTTCTGAAGATACAGACAGCCGCAAGAAGAACCTTAAGGAAATTCTTCCTCTCCAGCAGAAGGACTTCTTTGAAATCATCAAGGTTATGGAAGGACGCCCTGTAACAATCCGTCTTCTTGACCCGCCGCTGAACGAATTCATCCAGGCTGAGACACCAGAGTTGGCAAAGGCTCTTGCAAGCAAGTTGGGATATCCTGTAGAAAAGATTAACGCTAAGTATGCAGAACTCAACGAACACAACCCAATGCTTGGACACCGTGGATGCCGTCTCGCAATCACATATCCAGAGATTTACGAGATGCAGGTTGAAGCTATCGCCCTTGCAACTGTAGAAGCCGAAAAGAGAGGAATCAAGCATGATGTAAGGATCATGATTCCAAACGTAACTACATTCGCAGAGCTCAAGCAGATTCGTGAACAGGCTCTTGCCGTTATTGCTGATGTCAACAAGAGCAAAGGTACAAACCTCAAGTTCCAGATTGGTTCTATGATTGAATTCCCACGTGCTGCATGTACAGCAGATCAGATTGCAAAATATGCAGACTTCTTCTCATTCGGAACAAACGACCTTACACAGACAACATTCGGTTTCAGCCGCGATGACTATGGTAAGTTCATTGATTCTTACCTCGACCAGAAGGTACTCTTCTCTGATCCATTCAAGACACTTGATGAGGACGGTTGTGGTACTTTGATCGGTATTGCAGAAGAAAAGGGACGCTCAGAAAAGGCTGACCTTCACCTCGGTATTTGTGGTGAGCATGGTGGTGATCCTGCTTCTATCGAACTCTGCTACAAGCTTGGCCTTAACTATGTTTCTTGTTCTCCATTCCGTGTTCCAGCAGCTCGTCTTGCCGGTGCACAGGCTGTAATCAAGGACAAGAAGGCTGCTTCTAAACCAGCT
>DBWR01000062.1:83936-103864 GCA_002309305.1 Treponema sp. UBA1233
GAAACTGTAGCTAAGAAACCAGCTGCAAAGAAAGCTCCTGCCAAAAAGACTGCCGCTAAAAAGGCTCCAGCCAAGAAGGCAACAGCTAAAAAGCCAGCTGCAAAGAAAGCAACAGCCAAAAAGGCTCCTGCAAAAAAAGCTACAGCTAAAAAAGCTAAGAAATAAGGCTTAAGGCTTAAATGAAAAAAGGCTGTCCAATTAAACATTGGGCAGCCTTCTTTTTTTAAATATTTATTTTAATTCAACTTGCTTGCTTTTTTATTTTAATCATGTGTACAAAATCATCAAAAAGGAATCCTGCATCCAAAGGCCCAGAACAAGCTTCCGGATGGAATTGAACGCTAAATGCTGGTATTTTTGTGTATTTTATACCTTCATTTGTACCATCATTTGCATTTACAAAACTAACCTGAGCCCCTTCCGGTAGAGATTCATTTTCAACTGCATAACCGTGATTTTGGCTGGAAATATATACCCTGCCTGAACACAACTGTTTTACCGGATGATTTGCCCCTCTATGACCATATTTTAGCTTTACTGTTTTAGCTCCATTTGCCAACGCCAGCAGCTGATGGCCAAGACATATTCCAAAAATCGGAATTCCTGTATCCAAAAGTTTCTTTATTTCACTGATGATTCCAACATTATCCTGTGGATCTCCAGGACCATTGCTTAACATGATTCCATCAGGCTGGTACTTCAGTATGTCTTCTGCTGTTGCTGATGAATGAACTGTGATTACATCAAGGCCTCTTTTTAAGAGCTCACGTCGGATATTTCCCTTTGCACCGAAATCCCAAAGGACAACTTTTTTTCCTTTTCCTTCTTTCATTGCGGCAACACTGTCATTTTCTTTTGTTCCATCAGCACGAACAGGTACAAATCTGTACTCAGCACTCTCAGCAAATACTTGCTCAGCATCTTTTTCTATTTTATCTGCAGAACCTGTTACTGATTCTACTGCCCGTTCAATCTTATATGCCCTGATTTTTTCAAGAAGTTTTTCTTTTTCTGCTTCGTTATTAAGCGCATCCTGTATTTGCTTTGCTTCGTCACTGTCACCGCTAACAAGCATTGCATTCATGACTCCAGCTTCTCGTAAAACCTTAGTCAAAGCGCGGGTATCTATATCATAGAGGCCTATTACATTTTGATTTTTCAGATAGGAATCCAAATCCCCTTCATTTCTGAAATTAGATGGATTTTCACACCATGAATGTACGATATAACCTTTTACATGACAGGAGGAACTTTCAAAATCATTTGGAATAATTCCATAATTTCCAATTAGGGGAAATGTTTGTGTAACAATTTGACCATAATAACTTGGATCTGTCAGTGTTTCTATGTATCCGTTCATTCCTGTGGTAAAAACGGCTTCTCCAAGCGATATTCCAGTGGAACCAAAACCTTTACCTTCAAATACCATCCCGTTTGCCAGGACTATAAATGCTTTCGTCTCTTTCATACTGGAAAAATAATATATCATTTTTTAAGAATTTTGTATATAGAAACACAAAATGCAAGAAACATTTTTTTTCAATAACATGTTTTTTAAACTGTACCCATAAATTCAAGATTTTATCAAAAAAATAGAAAATTCCTCTAAACAAATTTAACTTTATCTGTTATAATTATAATGGATGTTTATCTGTAACCATATTTTGATGATAACAAAACGGTTTGGAGGATTTATCTCATGAACGATGTCAACTTTAGTCTGGATAAAGACAGCAAGATTAAACTTTATAGGCAATTGTACGACAAAATTGTTGAATTTATCAATACTGGAGTTTACAAGCCCGATCAAAAACTTCCATCAATTCGGCTTTTATCTGCTCAGCTAGACATTAGCAAAAATACAATTACCAAAACCTACGATGAACTTGAAAAAGACAATTACATTTATTCATTGGTAAAAAAAGGATACTTTGTTCAAAATCGAAGCAATTTGCAGGACAATAATTCTACCTCTTCTGAAGAACAGTTAAACGAAGATGAACCATCATCTGTACCCACTGTTGACTCAATAATTCGCCAGCATAAGGAACCAATTTTTTCTACCGCCGCTTTTGACGAAAATCAGGAAGAATCTGCACCCATTGAAACCCAAACTGTTACCGTTAAAACCGATTCAAAGCCGACAATTACACAATCTTTCCTTTCCTGTTTAAAAAACATAGCATCCTCAAATCCAGAAACTCTTGAAGAAGATTATCAGCCTTTTGGCCAAATTGAATTCCGTACTGCAATTTCCAAATACATGGAAAAGATTTCTGGAATCAATTGTAACCCCGATCAGATAATTGTTTCTTCCGGTATTCAGAACCTTTTATTATCAATACTAAGACTTCCCTCATTGAATTCTCCTTCTTTCAAATCCGATGGAATTGGTTTATTAAAACTCGTAGACCAGATAAATCAAGGTTCTATCAGCTTTGCAAAGCCTCTTTTGGCAATTCCAGAAACCATCAGTCCTTTAGCTGAAAAAGTTATCATGGAATCTAATATTTCAACAATGCTCATACAAAATTACAGTTCCCTGCTAAATTACAATCTGTCAAAAACAGAAAACCCGGTCTCACTTCTTTTGGTTGATAATTCTATTCCTCTTGAAACCGAAGAAACCTTGAATGAAATACTGCAATGGGTACAGGAACTTCCATGCAGGTACATAATCGAATATCCCTTTAAAAACCAAGGCTTGTCACCATTAAAGACCAATAAAGCCAATGAAAAGATAATATATATCAACAGCTTTAAGAATCTTATTTCAAATTCCTTTACCGCTTCGTTTGCAATTCTTCCACTTGAACTCTTAAATGAATATCAACAGCGTTTTAGTCATTTTTCTTGTTCAGTTTCGATATTGGAGCAGTCGATTTTGACCGAATTTATAAGTAAGGAATATCTAAACTAAGGACATAAAATATGCCAAAAGCAAAAACGCAGACAAAACAAAGCGACTCAGAAATTTTACATAATCTTGTCACAAAGCAAAAGGAGTTTTTCAAATCGGGAGTAACCAAGCCCGTAAAATGGAGAATCAAGCAGTTGAACAAGCTCCTTTCGGCCATTAAGGCACATGAAGCCGACATTATCCAGGCTTTGCAGACAGATCTGGGTAAATCTGAATTTGAAGCTTATTCCACAGAAATCGGAATGGTGTACAACGAAATACGCTACCAGAAAAAGCATGTCAAAAAATGGGCAAAGACTAAAAAGCCATCTGGTGAACTGTTTTTCTTTCCCGGAAAACCAAGGATTCAACCTGAACCTTTCGGCTGTACCCTTATTATGTCACCATGGAACTACCCTTTTATGCTGACCATAGATCCTCTGGTTTCAGCAATTAGTGCAGGAAACACTGCTGTCTTAAAAACATCAGAGTATAGTCCTGCAACTTCTCAAGTCATAGAAAACATAATCAAAGAATCATTTCTTCCTGAATTTATTACAACAGTTCAAGGAGGATATGTTCAAAATCAACTTTTACTTCACGAACATTTTGATTTCATATTTTTTACCGGAAGCTCAAATGTCGGAAAAGTCGTCATGGAAAGTGCCGCAAAGTTTCTTACTCCAGTCTGTCTGGAACTTGGTGGAAAAAGTCCCTGTATAGTTGATAAAACCGCCAATATTCCTATTACAGCACGACGCATCGTGTGGGGTAAATTCCTTAACGCAGGTCAAACATGTGTTGCTCCTGATTATGTCTTAGTTGATGAATCGATAAAAGACAAATTAGTCCAGGCTTTAAATCAAGAAATCTTAACACAATTTGGAGAAGATCCCCTTGAAAATCCTGACTTACCAAAAATAATCAATTCAACCCATTTTGGCCGTTTAGTTTCTCTTGCCCCAGATGCTCAGACTAATTCAGCCACAAATAAAATTGCACCAACATTAATGGATCTTGGAGCAATCAATAGCAAGAATGTTGCCAATCATCCAGTCATGAAAGATGAAATTTTCGGTCCCCTGCTTCCTATTATTTCATTCACCAACCTTGATGAAGCCATTGATTTTGTTTATCAGAGACCTACCCCACTGGCACTTTATTATTTCAGCAAAAACCGCAAATCACAAAAGAAAATTTTCAATACGCTTAGATTTGGTGGTGGCTGTATAAATGATGTTGTCTATCAGTTGGTTACTGATAAACTTCCGTTCGGCGGGTGCGGTGAAAGTGGTATGGGCTCATATCACGGCAAATTTGGATTTGATACATTTACTCATTACAAAGGCATCCTAAAACAATCTTCATGGATGGATTTAAAAGTACGTTATGCACCCTATGAAAACAAATTGGATACTGTAAAGAAATTCTTAAAATGATTTCTCATTTACCGTATATTTCTATGCGGTGCTTTTTCCCTAATTCACAGAGGGCTTCACCTAAAGGTAAGTCCTCTTTTTGTTTATATTGATTCAAATCAATCAAAAACCTATTCATAGAAAAATGCTGATATACATAAACATTTTCCCAATTCTTTTCTGAATAGCTTTGCATTAATTTTTCACGATACAGGTTGAATATTCCTTTTTCACTTAATTCAGAATAACCTACAAGCCATAATTCAGGATTTTTATCACCCTTACCTTTATTTTCAATTAATTTTTGATGAAGTTCAGCAGTCTTTTGAGCCATCAATTCCTGACTCTCTACTATCATTTTTTTTATTCCATCACTTCCATTTTTATACAGATACTTGAGTTGTTTGGTTTTTGCAGTATGAACGGGTGTTTTGTTCACGATGATTACATTTTTTCTAAAATCAATACCCAGTTCTATATTTTTCCGGAAAAATCCTTCTGCTATCCTTCCACTTTGTCCAACGAGATAACGGTTGTTTTTTGCAAGCTGTTCTTCTTTTCCTGGATTGTCGCCTATAACGATTAACTTTATTTCATCCTGCGGTTGTACATCATCATACGCTTTATTATATACAACCGCAGTTTCTAGTGGATATGCCGGAATTTTTTTATCTTTGCTTTTTTCGTTATCTTTTTGTAATGCCTCTTTTTGAAGTGAATAAAGCTCATCGGCAAATGCCATCCATTCCTGACATTTACCTTTGAGCCATTCTCTATATTCAACAAAAGCGTTCCATTGCCTGTCGGTCATATCTTAGTGCATATCTGCATCGGTAATTCTGTAAGAAACAACTACCGGTGTATTTGGAAGATCTTCCTGTGTTATCTGTCCTACACTAAAGAATCCCATGACACCAAATGTTCCGTTTGGAAGAAATTCAATTCCCTCTTTAATCAGGCGGTTATTGATGTAAACATTGTACTTGCCATCAACAACCTGAATCTTGAGCTTGTTGTTTGAATTGTATCCCTTGTTAATTGCTGAACTTTTGTAGAAGTAAGCGGTTCCTTCATCATTCGGGACAATGAGGTCTTCATATGTCTTACCATCCCACTTATACAAAGCGTATTCACCGTCTGTGTTGATTTCGAATCGAATGTAATCCTTCAACTCTCCATTTGCTTTTGGCTTTGAATAACCGAATACAAATCCGTAAGCAGACTTGATGTATCCGGACTTCTTGTTGAACTCACCTTCTATCATGTCAAACTGACCGAACTCAGGTGAAGTATAGAAGTAACCACAATCCAACAGACTGTTCAAGGATGGAGATTCCCAGTCGGTTGTGAATTTTTCCAGCTTTGTGAGTGTTTCTTTCTTCTCTTCCGCTGTCTGTGGCTTTTTGTTTGCTACAGGAGTTGTTGAAGTGGCCTGTTTTGCAGCATTTGCCTTTTTGTTCTTTAATGTGGTAAGGGCACGTGTTGCAGATGTATCACCTGGCTTATCGGCAAGGACTTCATTAAGCAATGCTTCTGCTTCATCATATTTACCCTGATTCATCAATTCCTGTGCCTGGGCAATCTTGTTTGCACGTTCTTTTGCTTCTGCATCTGCGGCAGCCTTCTTGTCCTGTGCTTCCTTTAACAGTGCTTCTGCTTCTGCATCGTTGGGATTTGCCTTAACCAATGCATTCAAAGTTGAAATGGCTTGAGCAGTATTTCCCTTGTCAATGTTTGCCTTGGCCTGATCGAGTTTCTGCTGACGAGCTTTTGCTGCGGCTTCTGCATCAGCGACGGCTTTCTTTTCCTGGGCTTCCTTTAACAGAGCTGCTGCTTCTTTATCGTTGGGATCCGCCTTGACCATTGCATTCAAAGTTGAAATGGCCTGAGCGGTGTTTCCCTTGTCGATGTTAGCTTTGGCCTGAGCCAGTTTATTCTTTTTGGCTTCTGCTGCGGCCTGCTCATCTGCTACTTTTTTTTTTGCCTGAGCCTGCTCAAGCAATGCCTTGGCTTCTGAATCGTTTGGATCCTGTTTAAGCAATCCGTTTAATACATTGATTGCATTTGTAAACTTGCCTTCATTAATAAAGGTTTTTGCCTGATCGATTCTCTTCTGCCTTGCTTCTTTTGCTGCGGCTTCTGCATCAGCGGCTTGTTTTGCCTTTATCTGTTCCAATAGAGACAGAGCTTCCTTGTCATCTGGGAATGTCTTTAATATTCCGTTAAGTGTTGAAGTTGCCAAAGCATATTTACCCTGACTGATGTATTCTTTTGCCTGTTCAATCTTCTGATCACGGGCACGTTTTGCTTCGTCAATTCTTTCCTGCTCTTCCTTTTCCTGAAGTTTCTTGATTTCTTCAAGCATTGCAAGAGCTTCTTTGTCATTTGGATCTACTTTCAAGAGACCATTAAGGATATTTGTTGCATTGGCATATTTCTTCTGATTGATGAATTCTCTTGCTTGCTGGAGTCTTGCCAAACGACCGTCAACTTCTTCTGCAGCTTTCTTGGCTGCGGCTTCTTGTGCGGCTTTTTTAGCAGCAGCTTCTTCTGCGGCCTTCTTGGCGGCGGCTTCCTGTGCGGCTTTCTTTGCAGCAGCTTCTTCTGCGGCCTTCTTGGCGGCGGCTTCCTGTGCGGCTTTTTTGGCAGCGGCATCTTCTGCAGCCTTCTTGGCGGCAGCATCCTGTGCGGCCTTCTGCTTGTCCTGAGCTTCCTTTAGCAGTGCCTGGGCCTCCTTGTCGTTCGGATCGGTTTTAAGAAGACCATTCAAGACTGTTATTGCCTGAGGATATTTTTCTGTATCGATATAATTGCGGGCCTGTGCAAGCTTCTGTTCACGGGCTTTCTTTGCTGCTTCTTCCTGGGCGGCTTTTGTTGCTGCTGCCTTTTCTGCAGCGGCCTTTTCGTTGGCTGCTTTCTTTGCAGCGGCTTCATCTGCGGCTTTCTTGGCGGCGGCATCGTTGGCGGCCTTCTGCTTGTCCTGAGCTTCCTTTAGCAGTGCCTGGGCTTCCTTGTCATTCGGATCTGTTTTAAGTAAACCATTCAAAACTGAAATTGCCTGTGAGTATTTTCCAGTGTCGATGTAATTACGGGCCTGAGCGAGCTTCTGTTCACGGGCTTTTGCGGCAGCGGCATCATTGGCGGCCTTCTGCTTGTCCTGGGCTTCCTTTAACAGGGCCTGAGCTTCCTTGTCGTTCGGATCTGTTTTGAGGAGACCATTCAACAATGTAATTGCCTGTGCATACTTTTCTGTATCGATATAATTGCGGGCCTGTGCAAGCTTCTGTTCACGGGCTTTTGCAGCAGCGGCATCATTTGCAGCCTTCTGCTTGTCTTGAGCTTCCTTTAACAGTGCTTGAGCTTCCTTGTCATTCGGATCTGTTTTGAGGAGTCCGTTAAGAATAGTTATTGCCTGAGGATATTTTTCTGTATCAATATAATTGCGGGCCTGTGCAAGCTTCTGTTCACGAGCTTTCTTTGCTGCTTCTTCCTGGGCGGCTTTTGTTGCTGCTGCCTTTTCTGCGGCGGCCTTTTCGTTGGCTGCTTTCTTTGCAGCGGCTTCATCTGCGGCTTTCTTGGCGGCGGCATCATTTGCTGCCTTCTGCTTGTCCTGGGCTTCCTTTAGCAGTGCCTGGGCTTCCTTGTCATTCGGATCTGTTTTGAGGAGACCATTCAACACTGTAATTGCCTGTGAATATTTTCCATCATCGATATAGTCACGTGCAAGAGCAAGTTTTTGCTGACGGGCTGTTTCTGCTGCATCTTTTTCTGCAAGCTGTTGTTTGTTCTTGGCTTCATCCAACAAAGCCTGAGCTTCTGCATCATTTGGATCTGCTTTAAGAAGTCCGTTAAGAATTGTTATAGCTTGAGAATACTTTCCGTCATCAATGTTCTGTCTTGCCTGATCAAGTTTTGCCTGTCTGTCTTTTGCAGCGGCTTCATCTTTCTTTGCCTGTATTTCATCAAGAAGGGCCTGAGCCTCTGCATCATCTGGATCCGCTTTAAGAAGGGTATTCAAAATTGCAGTTGCCTGTGTATACTTTCCTTCATCAATATACTTTCGTGCCTGATCAAGCCTTTGTTGCCTGAGGTTTTCTGCAGCATCATCTTTATCGTTTGCAGTACTGACCTTATTTGCAGATGGTCCAGATACATTGCTTTTTGCTGTAGTCTTTTCATCCTGCGATGCATTACCTGAAGGCTGTGATGCCTTGTTATCTGATGAAGAACCTGTTTTTCCAGTTGCGGTATCACTGTTCTTTCCAGAAGGAATTTTTACAGCACTCGAATTCTTTGAAGAACTTGTCTTATCTTCGCTTGCCGTCGCTTTGTTCTGACCCATGCTTACAACATCAGAAGTTTCGGTTGGCAAAACGCGAGATTTTTCTACGCTTACTTTTCCCTGATTCTGACGTACAGTTGTCGGATTAGGAGAAGGTTTTGCATTTTGATTTGTGGATTCGCATGAAATCAAAAGTCCAATTACACATAGTCCGAGAACAGCTAGAAATCTAATACTCTTTTTCATAATTTTACTCCCTTGATAACTAAAGGCAAATTATATTATCTATATTATAACAGACAATCTTACATCTTTCAACAATAAAACATCATTCTTTGCGTTTTTACATTTCTATTCTTCATCAGACACAATATGGTAATCCCAATTATGTTTAGGGTAGCGGCCCTTCATTTCCAAACATATCTCCGGCCAAGTTTCTTTCCAAAAGTTTTCAAGATCACTCGTTATCTGTAATGGACGCCTTGCAGGAGACAAGAGTTTTAACAGTACCGGAATGCCAAGAATACGAGGAGTTTCCAAACAACCAAAAAGCTGCTGTATTATTATTTCAAGAACAGGGATGATTTTCCCATTTTGATTTTCGTAATTAACGCTTCTTTTTTTACCATTAGGAAGTAACAATACCTTTGGAACCTTTTTGTCCACTGTCGTTCCTTCCAAGAAATAATATAATGCATCATAAACAGTCTTTGCAGAAATCTTTTTTCCTGGAACAATAAAGGGTGGCAGCCATTCCCTTACCAATACTGAAAGAGAATCGATTTTTTGTTGAAGAACATCCATAGTTTTCTTATCCGAATTATTATTCTCCAAATAAAACTGTACCCGTTTCAAAAAACTATTGGTTTCATTGTTTAATGGTAGAAAATCTGTACCCTTTATTTCCACCTGTTGACAGATTGCTTCGACATAATCGTCATCTGTTACCTTTATTCTTTTTTCCCGAAGTATTATTTTTCCATATCCTGTATATTCAACTTTATTGAGTACGTCACCATCAAAGCTTATTTCCATATGCTTTTTTGAATGTAAATTTAAAAATTCTTCTGCTATCGTTTCCTCTAGGTTTTCATATTCATATATCCTTCCTGTCTTTTCTCCGGCATCTAATTCTGGAGCCACAATATACTTTGATTGGTTCTGAACCTTTGAATTTAATTTTGCAATATGCCCTGACGGAAATTGATATTCTATTGAACCTGGTTCTGTTTGCATGCCTATCCTGTCCGGATAACCATATAGAAGTGCATAAGCTGTGGAAAACTTTGTTGACATCTTGGGGATACCTGTGGATAAGTCAAATTGCTCTGTAACCCTCTGTACCCTTTCTTTAAGGTTTTGAGCATATAAATTGCGCATCCGATTATTACTATTATCCTTAAAGATATACCCAAGCACTATTTCTACACATTCGTCTAGATGCCTGTGGATAAATCCAGCAAGAACTACACATGCCATTCTGGGATGCATACCAAGAACAAGACATGCCTTTCCCAAGGATGTAATTTTATTCCCAGAAACACATCCCAGCATTTGTAGCAGCTCAAGGGCAACATTCCAAGCAGCTTCCGGCGGCTCATCCAGCCATTGCAGGTTTAATCTGTCCTTTACTCCCCATTCAGTACATTCAAGTACTAACGGAGACAAATCCGCATCCAATATCTCTGGACTCATTTTTTCTTTTAATCGCTCATGCTCATTCCACAAGCGAATACATTTTCCAGGACCTGTTCGGCCGGCTCTTCCCGTCCTTTGTTTTGCGTTAAATACAGTTTCTTTTGTAGTCATGAGTTTTTGCATTCCGAGACTTTGGTCAAAATGCATTACTCTGGCCATACCACTGTCTATTACGGTTTTGATTCCTGGAACGGTTACAGATGTTTCCGCTATGGAACTGCTTAAAATGACTCTTGTATCTGTACCCTTATATTCAAGTATTCGCCTTTGTTCTTCTATGGGTACAGAACTATGTAGTATATCTATCTCAACTCCAAGATTCTTTTGTTCAAGAGCTTCTTTTGCCTGCCTTATTTCCTTAAGGCCGGGTAAAAACACAAGAATTGTTCCACCATCCCCAATTGCTTTTACCACCGCCGCCTCTACTGACATTTGTGGACTATATTCAACTTCAACCGGAAATAAACTTCCTTCTGCCTTTATTATTGGACAAGGTTCATTTTTTTCTCCCAGGTATGCCGCAATTCTTTCCGCATCTATAGTAGCTGACATTACAAGAACATACAGATCCTCCCTTATCTGCATTGTATCATGTAAAAGAGCAAGCGCCAAATCTGCATGCAAAGACCTTTCATGGAATTCATCCAGAACCACCACCGAAACACCTTCTAAGGCCGGATCAGCCTGAATTTTACGCGTCAAAATTGCTTCTGTAAGAACGGTAAATCTTGTTGCCTCAGATGTTTTGTTTTCCAGATGCATCATATAACCGCATGTTTTACCTGATTTTTCTCCAAGTAAAAACGAAACCCTTTCCGCAATGTTCAAAACCGCAATACGTCTGGGTTCAAGCATAAGAATTTGGCCATTAAAATTCTGTAAAAGGGCAACAGGAACTGCAGTAGATTTTCCCGCTCCTGTTTCTGCAGTCAATACAAGAGAACGACTTGGTGACTTTTTTAATGCTGAACATATATCCTGCAAATGCTCATAAATTGGAAGTTTAGACATTTCATCTGTATTTATGTTCATTTTTGACCGCCTTCTGCCATACTACAATCTGTTATGTTTTGCAAATGTTCGTCAATAAATTGAATGATCCCCTTGAATTTGATTTTTCTCATCGATTGTGAAAACATTCCGTAATAATTGAAAAACTCCTGTATTCTGACACCGATTTTTCCATGAAAACTGACTTTACTTGCCAATATCAGCTGAGAACAAAAGGTCATGCCTATGAGTATTCCACTTTTTCGTAATCCAGATTCCAAGGCTCCCTGGGTTATTTTTATTAATCCCATATCCAAATACACCAATCCATAAGGACTCAGGAGCGAAAATAAAATAATGAAAAAAACTGTTAAAAACAGAGGCAATAACTTAACTTTTCCCTTTTTCTTAATTTCAAGTAATATAAAGAATAAACCTACAATTGACCAAGTACAAATATTATTCCTTATTGACAATAATAAAATCAAAAATAATATAGCTATTATAATAGTAAATATAGCCATAATATTATTCTTGTTTTTCCCTATTTCAGCCGGAATTTCCAATATTTCACTACTTTTTATTGATTTTAACTCAATTTCCTGAAGCCATTTAGACTTTTGCTCAAAATAATTGCAGAATAAACCCAGAATAACCCCAGTTATTGCCGAAAAGACAGTCAGCAAGGGGACAATATAAATGGTATTTGCTCCAAACATTATGAAATATGCACAAATCAATTGGGCGGAACAGTTTGCCATGGCCCCCAAGAGTGAAAGCCCTACATTTGAGATTATTTTATTACGATATAATGATTTATAAAAAGCAAACATCACCAGTCCACTGGCAAAACTTCCTGATACACTGAAAATAAAAATATAACTGAACAAAGTACCGCTTATAATCGCCTGACCAAGAACCTTAAAGAGAATAATAAGCAACAAATCACGAAAGCGAATTCTTTTAAGAATAATAATTACAGGCAGATTTGCAAGACCCAGTCTAAGAAAGGGTAGGGGTTTAGGAATGGAATATTCAATAGCAGATAAAAACAAACACAGTGCAGAAATAAAAATCATGCTATCCAGACTGCATTTGTCATCATTGATCTCATCGGTCATAAATAAAGTCTATCACAATTCTATCGCTTATAAAAGTCGCATAAACAAAAAAAGGGCAACCGTTGTGGCTGCCCCCTTATCATATAAAGCTATAACTATTTTATGTCAAGAAGCTCGATATCAAACGCAATGTAGGTATTTCCAGGAATTACTCCTCCAACACCAGATTCTCCATAACCATATTCTGGAGGAAGAATTACTGTACGTTTTTCTCCCAATTTCATGTCCTGAGTCATCAAATCAAATCCAGGAATCATTCTGCCACCTGCTGTAGTAAAGTCCAACGGATCATTACCCGGATCAAATACAGTGCCTTCAATAAAGAAGCCCCTATATCCTGTTGTGACATTCTTGAATTTACCAGCCTTGTTTCCAGTACCTTCTTTTTCAATTTTGTAATAGATACCTGAAGCATCTTTGGTAAATCCTTTATAATTTGTTTCGATGTAATCTACTTGAGCTGCAATGTATTCTTTCTTTTCATCTTCAGCCCTTTTCACCAGATTCTGCTGTTCCCTGTTGAAGTCTGCCTGCTTTGCGCTGAATTTCTCTGCATCTTCACCAAGACGATAAATTGTCACCTTTTTAATGACTGTACCCTGTTTGAGCGTATTTACTACCTTCTGACTCTGGGCATCTACAACCTGTCCAAATATTGTATGCTTTCCAGTAAGCCATGTTGTCGGAACTATTGTGATAAAGAACTGGCTTCCGTTTGTATTTGAACCGGAATTTGCCATGGCAAGATATCCAGGCTTGTCAAAAGAAAGGTCATCCACAAATTCATCAGCGAACTTGTAACCAGGTCCACCTGTACCGTTTCCCTTGGGATCACCACCCTGAATCATGAAATCCTGATCGTCACCATTTGCACGGCTTATAACGCGATGAAATTTCAAACCATCATAAAATGGCTTTCCCTTTGCAGCATCAAGTGTACCCTCTGCAAGACCGACAAAATTAGTAACCGTCAGCGGTGTTTTTTTGTAGAATAATTCTACTACAATGTCTCCATTTCCTGTTTCAATTACAGCAAAAAGACCCTTTTTTCCTTCCAAAGCCTTATTCATAGCAGGTTTGCATCCTCCAAAAGATAATAACGCACAGCTAAAAAGCAATGCAGCTAAAAATTTCTTCATCTATTTTCCCCTTTTTTTTAGAATTGCTTGATGAACCAATTGTAAATGGCATTAAGTCGTGAAGAAAATGACTCATTCATGGTGTTTTCCAGAATCTTAAGAGCTGGGAATTTAGCCTGAACAAGCATATAGACCATGATATCATCTCCACAATCAATGATTACCATGCTGATGCGAAGGTTGTCGTCATTAATACCCTTGATTGGTCCTACATACAAGCCTGTTGTATTTGAAAATCCGGCACTGACTTCCTGAGCTGTCTGATGATATTCAAGACGATAATTTGTCTTTCCAAATGAATTGTCATCCTGCATGCAGTACATTACCTTTCCATCGGCACTGCCTTCTGTGTCATCGGGTACTTTTGTGCGGTCTTTTGGGCCGGCTATACAGTGTGCTTCCTTGTAAAGGGTTTCCCACTTCTTGTCGCTTGAATAATACTGCATTCCCTTCATTTTGCTGACAGAACGAATTACCTTTGAGGCATAATCTATCGTCGTTTTTGAAGGATCGCCAGAACCAAGCTTGCTTTTCGGCATCAGATACAGGTTTTCAACTATAAAACTCGGTTCTTCCGCCTTATTCCAGAATTTAGCAGCCTTTTTTGAAAGCTCAGTATCCGGAACAAGAGTCAACTTGACGTTTTTCTGCTTATAGTAGTATTTCTGAATATTTCCTTTAGCCTTAAGTTCAGCATAGGTATTTGCATCCACCAATTTACTTCCGTCATAAGCAAACGCGGTCAAAGATGTCAAAAATGCCACTGCGGTGACTAACAATGTTTTGGTAAGTGTCCTTTTCATATTTACACCCCCTAAAAATCTAAAATTCGGTCTCAGCGTACACCCTTGTAGATTACGCGTACCTGTTTATATAAACCATCACCTTCGCTTTTGGTTTCAACATCCGGGATATCATTTAAAGTTGTATGAATCAAACGGCGCTCAAATGGATTCATCGGCTCAAGAAGGATGGAATTCCTGTTCATGCGGACTTTGTCGGCAGTTACATAGGCCAGACGCACCAGGCTTTCTTCACGGCGAATTCTGTAGTTTTCACTGTCAAGAACAACACGGATATCTTCACGACCAAGATGACCTGCGTACACATTTACCAGCAGCTGCATTGCATCCAGGTTCTTTCCCTTTCTACCTATCAAAATTGAAGAGCTTTCGCTTGTAAGCTTGATTCCAATCTTTTTGTCTTCGCGGAACATAACTTCAACTGTAACTTCATAACCCATTTTGTTGATCATTTCTGTTACAAAATCCACAAGTTTCTGCTCAAACTCATCCTGAGGCATTGGATTTGCCACGATATGAGGATTTTTTGCACATGTTGTAGCATTTGGAACTTTTCCATCAAACTCTGGTGCAACATGATCTGCTGTATCCACTGTATGTACCTTAATTTTTACAAAACCTTTCTTAAAAAGCGATTTTTTCTGTGTTTCCAATATTTCTACATCGAACTGATCTTTTTCCAGACCAAGTTCCTGAGCAGCTTTTTCGATAGCTTCTTTTTCTGTCTCTGCTTCATATTCGTATGTCATGTTAATTACCTCTCTATAAGTGTATTTGTTGATAGATTCAAGTCTATCTTGTTTTCTTTTTTCCACCCTTGAATTTTATTACGTTTGCGTTTACGGCAGGTTTTCCCTTTGCCAATTCAGCACGCTTTCTTCATCATAATCTTTTGAATCAAAACCTGCTGGAAAATCTGAAGGATATTGCTGACCGTCCAATAAAGCAAAAGTCCACTCGGCACATTATAAAACAGGAAGAAGAATATTATAGGAAGACCATACATCATGAATGCTGTCTGTCCCTTGCTTTGTGCTCCTCCAGGATTACCAAATTGAGTAACTTTTCCATTTAAAAGCTGTGAAACCAAATATATTATTGGCAAAATCCTCAAATGGTTCTGAGTAAAACTTGATAGTAACGGAATCTGCTTATCCCATGACAAAATGCTGTCTCCCACAGAAAGGTCATCAATCCATCCCTTTACAAAAGTTGCTCCGCGGAATTCAAAGTAGTTGTTAAATACGTTATAAAGGGCAAAAAGGATAAACATCTGCAGAATCATTGGAAGACAACCGGACATTGGATTATATCCAGCTTCCTTGTAGAGCTTGCCCATTTCCTCGTTTAGCTTAGGTTTATTGTCGTTATATTTTTCCTGCAGTTCACGTAATTTCGGCTGGAGCTGCTGCATCTTAAGGGTACCTTCGGCACTCTTTTTACTTAATGGGAACAACAGCAACCTAAGGATGATTGTCAGGATTATGATTGCAATACCCCAGTTTTTCACGAGTTTCTGGATCATTTCCAAAGCCCACTTCAATGGAACTTCGAGCCAGACAAGGAACCCTGTAGACTGTACGGCATAATTGAATCTTGCATTAGAGATTCCCCATCCGTTGTCTTCTGCATTATTATATCGTTTGTATTCTGTTTCGCTGCGTGGTCCAATATAAACTGTGTATGAATCTTCAACTGTTACAGGGTCTCCCGCCTTGATTGCGTTACGAGTCAGGAAAACCTGAGAATTTATATAGTCAGTTTCTGAATCTGTTGAACAGATTATGTTGTTTGACATTGTGGAAGTATCTTCCGGCTTAATCAGTATAGTAAAGTATTTTCCACCGACACCAGCCCATTCATATTCCCATGAATAGACTTTATTGCTAAGGTTTTTCTTTAACCTTTTCTTATTTCTTTCTCCAAGAACCTGCCTTACATCATAGCGGTTCTTTTTAATGTCATAGTGAGGTCCAATCTGTGGTGATGTACGGAGGGTATAAGCGGCTCCTTCCAAATCCAAACCAAAACTGTCATAAGTACGAATTCCGATTCCCATCTTAAAGGCATATTCACCAGGCATGAATTCATATCTTTTTAACAGTGTGAATTTATGTACATTACCAAGAACATCCTTGTTTTCAAAATCTTTTGTAAAAATGATTGTGTTTTCTCCAACTTTTTTAACGGAAAATGTATCATTTATAATGGAATTGTCCTTACCTCCAAATGACAAGGCAAATGCCCTATTGCTTGAGGTAATGCTGTCAGCCATCTGAATGGCACTGTCTGTATCCTTGTCTTTATGTTCAAGAAGTTTATAACTGATGATGTCTCCACCCTTATTGGTGAATTCAACTTCTATTTTGTCTGTTTTGATTGTATATTTCTGTTCCGGAATTACTTCCTCTGTCTTGGAAACTGTATCCGTTTTCTTTTCTACACTTGAAATCTGATTTTTTACTTGTTCCTGTTTTTCCTCTTTTTCTTTAGCAGCGGCTGCCTGTTCTATCTGCTGTTGTTCATAAGCGGCCTGCTGTTTGGGAACAACAACTGCAAACTGTATGACAAGGGAAACAACCAATACTAATACACTTAAACCAATAGCCCATTTTGTATTTTTTTCCATTCTTTAGTCCTCTGTAGTTTTATCAATCAGGAACAGGATCATATCCACCTTCATGGTATGGATTGCACCTTAATATCCTTTTAACAGCTAGATAAAAACCCTTGACGGGTCCATGTCTTTTAATTGCTTCCAATGCATATTGAGAACACGTTGGAGTATACCTACAAGATGCAGGAAAAAGGGGAGAAATGCAAACTTGATAAAAGCGTATCAAGAGACAAAAGAATTTTATGAAAAAATTCCTTAATCCTTTACTAAACCAGCCTTTTGACATAATGTTTTAAATTGTTCATACCGCGAGTGGAACGAATCATTTCCGGGGTATACTAAAAACAGCATATCATATCCGGTGTTCAGGTATGTTTTAAAAGTTCGATATGTTTCACGGCTATAGCGCTTGGATTTATTTCTTTCAACAGCATTTCCATAACCGTGGGGAAGAGGAAACCCGATTCGATTTATGTTTCGGTCATTCAGCATATAGAAGAGCTTTGCTCCGGCAACACTGACCTTCTTCCCTGTCTTAAATAGCTTTCGGATGTCAGTAGGACGTTTTATATGTTCATATTTTGTAAAACGTCCCGTCTTTAACAAGTTTGCTTCCATCCCTTGATTAGAAAATTACATCTTAGCAGTCTGATTGCGACCGTTCTGATAAGGCTTCTTCTCATCAGAAATAGTCAGCTTCCAGCGTCCCTTTGCCCTGCGGCGAGAAAGAACTTTGCGACCACCTTTAGTTGCCATGCGAGCGCGAAAACCGAATTTTCTATTGCGCTTTACTTTACTTGGTTGATATGTACGTAACATAATGAACGACTCCTATATCTAAAAAAATAATTTTCCCAAAATTATGTAGAGCGTATAATATCATTTATTTTCCGAATTGGTCAACATACTTTGCTTTAAATCTGCAAAAATTGCTGCAAGTTCTGGTGGTAATTCGACATTTTTTGTCAAATTTTCCGGTTTTTTGGTAAATTCTGGATTTTTCTGCCTTAAAATTTCATTTTCTTCGTCTAGTTTTTTAGACATTTCTTCTTTTACTTTTTCAACAGAAGGTCTTTCTATTTCTCCCAGATTTCCCCTATTACCCTTTAATCTAAATGCAAGAGTGGAAATTTTCAAATCAGGAACCTTCATGTTAATTCCGCGTATTATGAATTTCTTATGCATTTGCAAAAGTGATATCCATCCAGGGTGATCTGCCTCTATCAAAAGAACACCGTTTTTTAAATCAACAACCCTGCTGTGGTCTGCTAGATTTTGTCCTTCGTTTGGATTCGATTTAGGATTATTTGAATTTATTTTTTTGAGCACAGAACTCCATACATCAGCTATTGTATTTGCCTTTTCCATATCCTGCACACGAATGTTTTTAAAGGCCAAATGTATTATGTCATTAAGTTTTTGAATTTCGTTACTCACTTTCTTCCCACTCCCCATTTTTAATCGAATAAACTCTTGTCGTGTCCCTCTTGTATTTTGAATATGGTTCACCTGGTAAAAATGTACAAAACAGCTGATCATATTCTGGGAGCAGGGCAGTAACTTTTTGCCTTTTTTCCGGATCAAGTTCCAGCAAAACATCATCCATCAAAAGAACCGGTTTTTTATTCGTTGCTTGAGAATAGTATACAGCCTGTGCTGTTCTTAGTGCCAGTGCTATAAGCCTCCGTTGTCCAGTCGATGCAGTTGGAACGAAAGTCTGACCGTCCTTTATAAAAATTATTCTGTCACGATGAGGACCAGAAAGGGTAGTGCACATAACTTTTTCCATTTCTTTTTTTGATTTTACAAATTCTATTATTTCATCAATCATAGGTAAAGAAGTATTTGCCATTAATTCTTCTTCTTCACTTTTTCCATTATTTCTTTTTTTCCAAGACGGAGAATATCTTATTGAAACTCCTTTTATTCCAGATACCTGTTCATATAATCTTCCAAATATTTGATTGAACTGAAAAATTGCATTTTTCCTTTTTTGCTGAATCTCAAGACCGTTCATTACAAGCTGAATGTCGTATGTTTCAAACAAATCATATTTATGTTCCTTTAAGCAGACATTCCTGTTTTTCAGGATTTTTTTATATCTTCTCATTACATCAATGTACAATACATCGTACATACTCAACGATTGGTCAATAAAGAAGCGCCGTCGTTCTGGAGATCCAACTGCAAAATCCAAATCATCATGATTATAGAGAATGCAAGGCATTGTGTTTACAAGTTCTTTTCTGTCATGAAGGATTTTACCGTCTTTTTCAATTTTCTTTTTATTTTTGTCAAGAACTATTGAAGTTGTATGTGTATTTCCATTTTCTTCTTTGAAAATTGTACGTAGACTCATGGCTTCTTCACCATTTTTTATGATTTCTACATCATTATGAGTTCTGAATGATGAGCCATACGCTGAATAATAAAGAGCTTCAAGTATATTACTTTTTCCCTGTCCGTTTTCTCCAGTAAAATAGACCTCCCTTGCCAGAAGGTCCATATTCTTTGAAATGAGGTTTCTAAAATTTACTGAAGATAAAGAAAGAAACGGCACTACTCTTTTTGCATTGGCATAATAATGTGGAAGTAATCACCGGCAGGTTCAGGCCTCATTGTAACTGCCTTCATTTCCTCGGTAAACTCAAATACAATTCTTTCTGCATTAATTACACGAAGAGGTTCTTCAATATATCTATAATTAAGAGCTAAAGTATAAGACTGTCCGGCATATTCACATGGAATTTCTTCATCTGCACTTCCCATATCAGACTGCTGGGATGTAATCTTAAGCACACCGTCACTGATATTGAAATACAAACGACCGGCTTTTTTATCAACCATAAGTGCAACACGTTTAAGGGCATCTGTTAAATCGCTTTTCTGCACCTGGAATGAATGTGCCTGATTTTCAGGAATTACACGGGCATAATTTGGAAACTGTCCTTCAAGAAGAAC
>DBWR01000062.1:104058-104513 GCA_002309305.1 Treponema sp. UBA1233
TTCATAAAATAACGTGTTTCATCTTCGCTTACTGCAAAAGCTGTCTGACCAATCATTTCCTTTATTTCTTTTGATGGAACCTCAAAGTACGGAACATTATCTGCAGAATCAATATCCGGAAATTTTTCCTGAGACATGCTCTTAATCTGGAACTTTATCTTTTTACCAACAGGTTTGATTATTACTGCAACTGCCTGATCAGATCCATCTCCAGCAGCTTGATTAAATTCAATTTCTCCTTCTGGAAGTGAAGAAAGGATTCCCATAAACTTGTCACAATAAATTGTTGTGGATCCTTCCTCTTCAATTTGAACAGGAATCTGAGTTTCAAAATTTACTTTGATGTCTGTAGCTTTTATATCAAGAGTATTATTATAAGCAGAAATCGATATGTTAGAAAGAATTGATCCTGCATTTTTAGTTGAAATGATTTCCTGAGCAATTGAAATCTCTTT
>DBWR01000060.1 GCA_002309305.1 Treponema sp. UBA1233
CAACAAGTTGTCTTTAGTTTTTGGCTTCATATCACTAAATTTTTCTCTTATACTCCTTAATATTTCTTATTAACATTTGTATTGTTGAATCTAAGACGGAATCTGTTTTTAGCTGATCTGCTACCTTTTCATAACNNTGCATTATTGTTGAATGATCTTTACCGCCAAATTCATTACCAAGTTCAGGATATGAATAGTCTCCAAGTTCACGTGCAATGTAAATGGCAATTTGACGCGGTATAACTACTTTTTTTGGTCTTTTACGGCTTTTCATGTCACTTATTGATATATTGTAATGATCGGCCACAACTTTTTGAATGGTATCAATTGTTATTGAACTGTCAGATATCTGACTGACTGTATTTCTTAGCTGTTTTTCTGCAATTTCAATTGTCAAAGGCTTTTTCATGAGTTCTGCATAATTTAGCATGGTTATAAGACATGCCTTCATCTCACGAATGTTGGTCTGAACATTTTTAGCTATGTATTCAACTACGTCCTGTGATATTTCTTTGTTCATGAGATTAAGCTCATTTTGTAGGATGGCAAGCCTTGTTTCATAGTTAGGGGGCAAAAGATCAACTGAAGTACCGCTCTTAATTCGTGAGGCCAGACGGTCAAACATTCCTTTAAGTTCGGTTACCGGGCGGTCGCATGTAAAAACTATCTGTGCCTTATTCTGATGCAAAGCTTCAAATGTATGAAACAATTCTTCCTGAGTTCCGTCTTTTCCTATAAGAAAATGAATGTCGTCTATTAACAGAACATCAAGGTTTCTATACTTTGTCTTGAATTTTTCAGTTGTTTTATCATTGATTGATTTTGTAAATTCATTAGTAAAATTCTCTGAAGTAACATAGCAGATTTTTATTTTTCCCTGTTTTTTATGATAAAGGTAATTTCCAATTGATTGCATTAGATGTGTTTTTCCAAGACCAACACCACCATAAATCAAAAGTGGACTATATAATCCACCTGGGTTTTCTGCCGCTGCCTGAGCAACCTTGTATGCAAAGTCAGAATTCTCTCCGGGAATAAAATTATCAAAAGTAAACAATTCATCAAGTTGAGGATGTTTTTTATACTCTACAGATGACGAGATAGTTTGACTTGATGCCTTTTCTTTTGTTTCATCTTTCTTTTGGGTCAAAATTGGGTCAGATGGAACAGAAAAGCTGTTTTTCGCTATATGAGTAATTGAAACATCTTGACCAGTCATTTCCTTTATTTTTTCCTGAACGGATTTTACATAGCCTTTTTGAACCATGCTGTTCCACATGAATTCAGAGGGGACAGAGACGGTAATCTCAGAAAGAGTGTCCTTGACATATTCCATGTTGAACCAGAGTTTGAATTCGTCTTCCTGGCCTTTTTGCTTGTATTCTTCATGTATGATGTTTAGCACTTCATTCCAAAATGCCTGATAATTTTGTTCACTCATAGTTCTGACATTATAACCCGCCTTTACTTTTTTCTTCAATAAGGTTATACTAAATTTTCATAAATATTCTATTATGGGGATAAATTGCTCCTAATAATAAAGTGACTTTCAGTGGGGAAAACAATGTCTGACGAAGAAAACAACCAGTACTCTGCCAGTAGCATTCAGGTTTTGAAAGGCCTTGAAGCTGTAAGAAAAAGACCGGGTATGTATATTGGCTCTACAGGTCCAAATGGTCTGCATCACCTTGTGTATGAGGTAGTTGACAACAGTATAGACGAGGCTATGGCCGGTTATTGTGATACGATAACAGTTGCCCTGGAAAAGGACGACATTTGTCGTGTAGAAGACAATGGCCGCGGTATTCCCGTAGACATTCATCCTACAGAACACGTTTCTGCCCTAGAGCTGGTACTTACCAGATTGCATGCCGGTGGTAAATTTGACAAATCCAATTACAAGGTATCCGGTGGTTTGCATGGTGTAGGTGTAAGCTGCGTCAATGCCCTTTCTGTATGGATGGAAGCATTCGTTTATCGTGAAGGAAAAAGATACGAACAGAAATATGCCTTGGGAAAACCCAAGACAAAGGTTGAGTGTCTTGGAGAAACAAACCTTCATGGTACCTGCATAAGGTGGAAGGCTGATAATACAATCTTCACTGAAACTACAACCTATAACTTTGACGTTCTGGCACAGAGGCTCAGGGAACTTGCATTCCTTAACCCTGGAATCACAATCAAATTCCGTGATGAACGTCTAGAAATTCCAAAAGAAGTGGTTTACAAGTTTGAAGGCGGTATCAAGCATTATGTCTCGGTAATGAACGAAAATAAAAAAGTCATTCCTGATGAACCCCTTTATATTTCAGGCGAGCAAAATGGCGTTATGATGGAAGTGGCGATGCAGTATGTAAGGGACAGCTATTCCGAAAACATCCACTCCTATGTAAATGACATCAACACCCACGAAGGCGGAACTCATCTTGACGGATTCAAGATAGCCCTGACAATAGTGCTTAACAGACAACTTGAACAGGAAAGCAACTCACGCGACAAAATCAGGAAAAAGCTTCTGAATGCAAATCAAAAGAATCCAGAAAAGCTTTCGGGAGATGATGTAAGGGCAGGTTTAACGGCAGTTCTTTCCGTAAAGGTTCCCGAGCCACAGTTTGAAGGTCAGACTAAGACAAAACTCGGTAACAGTGAGGTAAGGTCCTATGTTGATGAGCTGGTAAAAGACAAGCTTACACAATGGTGTGAGCAAAATCCCCAGCAGGTAGACATGATTCTTGAAAAGGCAGTTAGTGANNGCCCGAATCGCCGCAAGAAAGGCAAAGGAAGCAAGCCGCAGAAAATCAGGTTTGGACAGTTTCGGTCTTCCTGGAAAACTTGCCGACTGTTCATCAAAGCATCCAGAAGAATGTGAGGTATACATTGTAGAGGGAGACTCTGCAGGTGGTTCTGCAAAGCAGGGTAGGGATCCGAGAATTCAGGCAATCCTTCCTCTTTGGGGAAAAATGCTCAATGTAGAAAAATCACATGCAGACAAGGTTATAAACAACGACAAACTACAACCGGTAATCGCATCACTTGGTACTGGAATCGGCAAAGACTTTGACATAGAAAAGCTAAGGTACCACAAGATTATCATCATGGCTGATGCTGATGTTGACGGAAGCCATATTTCAACACTTCTTTTGACATTCTTCTTCCGCTACATGCCGCAGTTAATTGAAAACGGATATGTCTATATAGCTATGCCACCGCTTTACCGCGTAAGTTACAAGAAAAAGGATTACTTTACGTTTACAGATGAAGAGCGTGACAGTGTGATTGCAAAACTTCATCAGGAAAACCCAGGAGACATCAAGCTGGACGTTCAGCGGTATAAAGGTCTTGGTGAAATGGAATGGCAGGAACTCAAGGAAACAACAATGAATCCGGCCAACAGAAAGATGAAGCAGGTTCACCTTACAGATGCCGAGGAAGCCGACAAAGTATTCAACATTCTGATGGGCGAGGAAGTTGAACCACGTAGAAAGTTCATCGAAGAAAATGCGGTTTACGCAACTCTGGATGTATAAGCAAAATATAAGGAAATAAAGAATGGAAGAAATAAAGACTCCGGAAGGTGGAACCCTCATACCGGTTGCAATTGAAACAGAAATGAAAAAGGCTTACATTGACTATTCAATGTCGGTCATTGTTGCCCGAGCTCTTCCCGATGTACGTGACGGTTTAAAGCCAGTTCATCGCCGCATCCTTCATGCCATGAACGAAGAAGGCCTGCACATGAACGGAAAAACCCGAAAGTGTGCCACTGTGGTTGGTGACGTTTTGGGACGCTATCACCCGCACGGAGACGCTTCGGTTTACGATGCAATGGTTCGTCTGGGACAGCATTTTTCAATGCGCTATATGCCCATTCAAAAGCAGGGTAACTTTGGAGGAATAGACGGTAGTCCAGCCGCTGCATACCGTTACACTGAGGCAAAAATGTCAAACATTGCCGAGGAAATGGTAGCAGACATCAAAAAGGATACTGTAGATTTCCTTCCTAACTTTGATGATACAAGACAGGAACCTACAGTTCTTCCGGCTAAATTTCCATTCCTTCTTTGCAACGGTTCAAATGGTATAGCGGTAGGTATGGCAACCAACATGCCGCCACATAACCTGCGTGAAGTTGCTTCAGCCATTGGTGCTTACATAGACAATCCGGACATTTCAATTGATGAATTGGCCACACATATAAAGGGCCCTGATTTTCCAACTGGTGGAATCATCTTTGGTAAAAAAGGTATAAAGGATGCTTATAAAACCGGTCGTGGAAAACTGATTGTCCGCGGACGTTTTACAATTGAAGTGGACAAGCACGGAAAGGAATCTATCGTATTTACAGAAGTTCCATATCAGGTTCGTACCGATGACCTTTGCAAGCGCATTGGAGAATTGGCACGTGAAAAGATCATCGATGGAATTGAAAAGGTAAATGACAGTTCAGCCGGAGATGACGTTCGCATAGTTATTGAACTTAAGCGTGGGGCAATGACAAAGGTTGTAGTAAACCAGCTTTTTGCCAAGACAGCCCTGCAGTCAAGCTTTGGTGTAATCAATCTTGCCCTTGTGGATGGAAGACCTCAAGTCCTTAACCTTAAGCAGCTGATAAAATGCTTCGTTGACCACCGCAATAATGTAATCGTAAGGCGTACAAAGTTTGAGTTGAATGAAGCCCGCAAACGTGAGCATATACTCAAGGCCCTGATTATTGCCGTAGATGCTATAGATGAAGTAATCAAAATCATCCGTGGAAGCCGTGACGAAAACGAAGCCAAAGCGGGTCTCATGAAGAGGTTCGGTTTTGATGATGTTCAGGCCCAGGCAATCGTTGACATGAGGCTTGGTCGTTTGACAGGATTGCGTATAGAAGAACTCCGCCGCGAAATGGAAGAAATAAGAGTCCTTATCGCTCACTTGGAAGATCTTCTTGCCCACAACGAAAAGATACTTGCCTTGATTAAGACAGAGACAAATGAGCTTGCAGAAAAATACGGTGATGACAGGCGTACTGACATCGTTGCCGGTGAAGTTGAAGAAATCAATGTTGAAGATTTGATAAAAGAAGAAGACATGGTCGTCCTTATTTCAAAGCTCGGATACATAAAGCGCGTACCTGTAAGTCTGTATAGGAGTCAAGCTAGGGGAGGCAAGGGTTCAATTTCCGCCAAACTTGTGGAAGAAGATTACATTAATCAGATGTTTGTTGCTTCCACCCACGATTACCTCATGTTCATTACAAACGAGGGAAAGGCTTACTGGCTTAAAGTTCACGAAATACCAGAGGCATCAAAAATCAGCCGTGGTTCACATATAAAGAGCCTGCTCCAGGTAAGTGCAAATGAAGAAATAACAACAACCGTAAGCCTTAAGGAATTCTCCGAAACAGAATATCTGTTCATGGCAACTGCAAACGGAATCGTTAAAAAGACTCCAACCTATGAATTCCGCAATGCCAAGTTCAGGGGAATGCAGGCAGCAAGACTTGACGATGGAGATAAGCTTGTAAGTGCAATCCTTTCAAGTGGCAAGGATGAACTGTTGCTGGTAAGCCGTAGAGGACAGGCATTACGAATCAGCGAAGAAGAAGTTCGTGCCATGGGTAGGGCAGGCCGCGGTGTAAACGGAATGAAACTTTCTGACGGCGATGAACTGTGTGCGGCAATCCACGTAGATGAATCTGCAAAGATTGTTGTTGTTACAGAAAAGGGTGTCGGTAAGCGTGTAGACTTTACAGAGTTCAATTCTCACGGTAGAGGAACAGGCGGTCAGCGCATCTTTGGAAATGTAGATGACAAGGGAGAAATAATCGGTGCCCTTACAGTTAAGGATGAAGACAGCATAATGTGCATCACAAGCCAGGGTACTTCTCTAAGGGTTGATGCTTCTCAAATCTCTCAGCAGGGTAGGGGAAGCAGCGGCGTTAAGGTTGTTGACATTGTTGATCCGGATTATGTAGTAGGAATCGACAGAATCGCAAGTTCTGACGAAGAAAAATAGCTAATTCCTTATAATACAAGGAAATAAATATTTTTTAATTTATTGTTCATTTTATAATGGACAAAAAAGTATTTATAGTGTATAATAGGCACATAGTAGTTCAATAACTGCTTATCCTAGAGGTTTACCTAACTGTTTTATTATCAAAGATGGTAAATCAATCCCATCAGGCTCCGGACAAATTTAATTTGTCCGGATTTTTTTTTGTTCATTTATCCTTTATAGAATTCTTACCATGCCAAATTTTTGTATAGGAATAAGCTATCTTTATATAATACATGATAATACTTTTTTTACTTTGTCCACAACCTGTGGATAACCTTTGGAAAACCCTAAATATTTTGAGATTATTGTTTTCCAACTCTGTAATTTCTTATAAATCAAAGGAATACGAATTTGATTCAAATTTGATTTAATACGTCGCTTGTGGAAAACTTGGGGAAAAATTCACTCTATTGAGCATACTGTTTCACGTGAAACATTTAAATAGTTTTGTTCGTATTTCATTAAATAATCAATCTATTGACAACAGGATAATTAACACCAGCTCTCACAATATCATCGAATAATGTAAATCTATTGTTAAATCTATTTGCCAATGATTTGATAGTTAAGAAACAAAAGCATGGGAATATTAGTGATCAAAAAATCAATCAAACAAGCTGCAATAAAAACTCAGAAATACGTTATATTTGATTCGAGAGAAATGCTCTAATCCCATTTTAATACTTTATGAGATTAATATGCCCAGAGGCTCAACCTCATGGTTTGAAATTCATGTTCTGTCAATGGACTTGATATCAAAATGTCTTGTTCGTAATAGAGAGGGAAAAAGGTCTTCTACACTACATTTTGTTATTCAATGATTTCTAAAGCAATACGTAAAGAGCAATAGAAAATGTTTCACGTGAAACAATAATATTCTTCTATTTGTCAAAAAAGCAAAAAAGAAATAAACACAAATAATCAAAGAGTTATTCTGATTTTAATGATATTGGTGATTGATAGTTGAAAAATTTGTATACCAAAATATTTCAAAAGGTTAAGTATCGCTTAAATGGGATTTCCTAGATTTGTTATCATGATGATTAATTAAAAGAGAGTAGAGGATGAAATATTATAGTCTAATACATAAAAACTGGGAAAGGAAATGGTCACTGATTGAAATCATTAATTGTGTAAAAGATTAGATTAATAATATGCTGCCGTTTTTAACTTTTCTTATATTTAACATTTTATTATGGATTACTAATTTTACATTTCGCTCTTAGAATCTGGGAACCTCAGCTTGATGTCAAAACTGAACTATTTGTGGAAAAAGTTAAGCAAAGATGAGGATGACCAAGAAGAAAATGTTTCACGTGAAACAATGGAGGATTAAAGAGTATAGAATCTGTTAATTATCAACCTGATTCAGATCAGTAGGGTATAAAATCCTCCATATGAATAAACTGGGAAAGATGTTGAAAAGCATTTGATGGAATACTTGCAGATATAATAACTTCGATTATCTTATTGGAGTATCTGATTATGGTTTATTAAATTAATTATTTACTAGTTTTGGGAAACTTGTGGGATTAGATTTTGAATTAATAATGCTAAAAACTTCATGGAGAAAAAATACCAAGGTACTGGAGTATAGTTTTTTATCTAGGACTAAATGATAATTGTTTCACGTGAAACAATGACGAGGGAGGAAATGATATAAAAGAATTAATTCAGAAGAGGAAACAAATATAATTAGTATAAATAGTTGTTTTCTATAAGGGAGAATAAAAATGTTTCACGTGAAACAAAAACTAAAGTTTAAGGGTCAAAACTTTTGAGCCTCTTTCCGGAGTCCATATTTTTCTTCTCTTTTCTGGAATAGATGAAATGTCACTGGAAACAAAACCTAGACGTTCAAACCAGTCTGCAGTTTTTGTTGTCAGTAAGAAAACTTCTTTTGCACCAGATGTCTTTGCCCGTTTAATAAGATAATCCATCATCTTTGGACCTACACCGATGTGAGAGCAAGATTCATGTACTGCAACTCCAGCAATTTCCATTTGTCCTGATTCATAAGGAATTAACGAAGCACAGGCCCTTACGCCACCATCGATTTCGTAGACAATGTAATTATCCAGCTGTTCGATTAGGGATTGTTTTGTACGTGGCAACAATAATCCTGAATCTACAAATGGTTTCATCACACGCAGAACGGCCGCAATATCAGAACGAACCATTGGACGCACTTTACCATAGTTATTGGAATAAATCATTGTGCCAGATCCAAGATCACTGAATATTTCGCATGGAAGAGTTCCATCAACAGAACCATCCACAATATGAACTCTGGTTACATCAGATAAACAGGCTTTTTTTGCCAATTCGAGAAGGGAAAGGATTTTATTATGTAAATGGATGTTAGCTACCGAACGTTCGGTAGTTTTGTTATTATTTGATTCAGATTTAACATCCAACTGTTCGGTAGTTATTGGTTTATTAACTTTCAGAAATGCGTCAACTTCTTCCAAATCCATAAAGGGAACAGTTCCTTCTGTTGGTAAAGATCCGCCTTCCTGGATAATGAATGATTCTGAGCTAATGTCTGCATCAGGTATCATAAAGAAAAGTTTGTCTGCTTTAAGATGTACTGCAATTTGTTCTGCCAGCTCTAT
>DBWR01000022.1:0-4314 GCA_002309305.1 Treponema sp. UBA1233
ATGCCGTTCTTTGCATTCTCTGATGCTTTGTTCAAGCCACGAATCTGGCTGCGCATTTTTTCTGAAACGGCAAGACCTGAAGCATCATCACCAGCACGGTTGATCCTCATGCCGGATGAAAGCTTTTCCATGTTCTTCTGGTTGCTTACTTCTGTGAGACCTTCAGAACGCTGTGCAAACATTGCACTCATGTTGTGATTGATAACCATAATGTATCTCCTCTAAACAATTTAAGAGTTACAGGCAAACACATTAGTACATGTTTGCTGCCCCCGGGTAGAACCACCCTATATACTGATTTTCGGCTTATGATTTTTGGACTTTAGGGATTTTTTTTGCAAGTTGAAAGATGAAAACTGAGAGTTGAAAAAAAGAGCTTACCGGGGCTGTCCATTAAGTTTACAAAACAGTGTCATTCCGGACTTGATCCGGAATCTCAACACTACAATACGTTTTTTGTCAGCCCCGACATTTTTTAGTGATGGAACAGCCTGATTCCGCTAAAGGCCATTACAATCTTGTACTTGTTGCAGACTTCGATAACGTTGTCGTCACGGATTGAGCCGCCTGGTTGGGCAACTACGGTAACTCCAGAGCGGTGTGCCCTCTCGATATTGTCGCCGAACGGGAAGAATGCATCGCTGCCTACCGCAACGTTTGTGTTTTTGGCTATCCATGCCTTGCGTTCCTCACGTGTAAAGACAGCCGGCTTTGTGTTGAACCACTTCTGCCATTCGCCCTCGCCGATGACATCTTCATAGTCGTCACCTGTATAGACGTCTATCGTATTGTCCCTGTCAGCACGCTTGATGTCGGCCTTAAAGTCAAGGTTCAGCACCTGTGGAGCCTGACGCAGCCACCATTTGTCCGCCTTGTCGCCTGCAAGTCTGGTACAGTGGATTCTGCTCTGCTGTCCCGCACCGATACCGATGGCCTGACCGTCCTTTACGTAGCACACGCTGTTTGACTGGGTGTATTTGAGGATGATGAGCGAAATCAGGAGGTTGTCCCTGTCTTCTTTGCTCAGATCCTTTGCCTCAGTTACGATGTTAGAAAGGCAGGAGTCGTCAATCTTGATGAAATTATGGCCCTGCTCAAAAGTAACACCGAAAACCTGCTTTTTTTCCAGTTCGGCCGGAACATAGTTGGGGTCTATCTGAAGGACGCAATAACCGCCCTTTTTCTTTGCCTTGAGGATTTCCAGAGCTTCAGGTTCGTATCCCGGTGCAATGATGCCGTCACTTACTTCCTTTTTGATGAGGAGGGCCGTAGACTTGTCGCACACGTCGCTAAGGGAAATGAAGTCACCAAAGGAAGACATCCTGTCCGCACCACGTGCACGCGCATAAGCAGCAGCCAAAGGAGTGAGTTCAACATCGTCGGTGTAGTAGATTTTCTTGAGGGTATCAGAGAGGGGCCTTCCCACAGCAGCACCCGCCGGAGAAACGTGCTTGAATGAAGTTGCAGCCGGAAGCCCAGTCGCCTCCTTGAGTTCCTTTACAAGCTGCCATCCGTTGAGCGCATCCAGCAGATTTATGTATCCAGGTTTGCCGTTCAAGACAGTAACGGGCAAATCGCCATTTTCCATATAAACCCTGGCCGGTTTCTGGTTAGGGTTGCATCCATATTTAAGTTGAATTTCCGTCATAGGGCCATGATACAACATATCACGGTCTTTTTCAATGCAGGATTAGAAAGGGAATGAAATTATGCGGTATTCAAAAGAGGATCAGAAATGTTCTCCCCTTTCTCATAAATTACATAGGGATCAATGTCCAGGCAATTTGATTTGTCATACATTCCGTCTATAGTCCAAGCCAAAGTACCGTTAAGAACTGTACAATTGTTTTTATAAAAATTTATATCCTTGAGCTTTTCAAAAACACCATCTCCGACAAGATGAGAAACGTCATATTTTTTTATGATACCATCAACAAAGTAAACTATTACTTTATAATCTTCCAGCGGTAAAACCTGAATGACTTCCATAAATGTTATACCTCCTATTTCAAAGGTGCTATTTTCTGCGGGAGCTGTTTTAGACTTGCTTTTTTCCAATTTGCCGTCAATTCATCTTTATGCAGTTCACTCCATGCAAGTACGAGCTTAAGGCAAAGCCCCTTTCAATACACAGGAATTGTTAATATCAACCAAGGCTTCAGCCTCTCCACATTTTGCATGAAAATGCGGCGGCAAAAGCATCTACACAGAACAATCATGAATGAGCGCAAGGAAAGCTGTCGGTGTAATTGCAGGTATAGAAGAATCCTTAAAATCTTCGCTATCACGAGTAATAATATAATCCACTTTACAGGCTTCAGCAGATCCGTATTGCATTGAATCTTCCAAATCAGAAAAGCTGCCGTTATTTATAGCTGAAATTAACTGGTGTTTATTCAATCCTGCAACGTCAAAGACATAAAGAAGATTATTTATTGTATTTCTGCAAAAATCAGTATCTTTGTGTTCTTTTTCATTCAAAACATAAAATATAGTGGCAAAACTATGTAATGCTATAAAACCGTCAACAAAACTTATGCAGCAATCAACGATGCGCTTTGAATCTGAAAAATACGGTTCACGACGGAGAATTACATCAAGAATAACATTTATATCAACCAATACTTTCATACTCGTTGGCCACCGCATCTGAAACTTCTTTCGAGCCATCTTTGCTTGTATCTGATGAACCTGTAAAACTCATAGCCAGAAGATCGTCAAAAGCCTTTCGAGCAGCCTCACGTTCTTTCTGAGTTTTGGAGTTTTGAAGAGGTTGCTTTGTTTTTGACAATTCATCAATATAAGAAATAACGTTTAAAGTCTGCACGTCATCCAAGAAATCAAGACGACTAATGACTCGCTGTTTTAATGCTTGTGCAGCCATAATTTCACCTCCTGTCCATTATTTTATGATACAACAGATTAGACGGTTTTTCAATTATCAATTACCGCATTTCCCTTTCCTATTCAGTTTTCTATCTAAAAAGTTGAAAAAAAGAAATACCCTACAACTCTTTCAACAACTTTAAAACAATGGACTTTTTCCGGTCATTCAATCGGTTCCATTCGTGCAGGAGTTCATTCTGTGTTTTTGTCAAAGGGGTCAATTCTGAATTATCTTCCGTAAAAAATTGGGCAAGCGTTATTCCAAAGGCCTTACAGATTTTTTCCATAGACGGAATGGTTGGGATTTGATTTTTCCTATACCATGATGAGATTGTTGACTGGGGAAGCTCACAGGCTTTCCCAATTGTGAAGGATATCGTGGACGAGGGCTTCGACAGTTTCGACGACTACAGATTTTAATTCTACGATGGAATCGGATTGCATGGACAAGTTTTGTGGAAGAAACAAGCGGTAAAGATCCACATCAAGAACACTAGCTATTTTCGCCAGCGTTTTATCACTGGGCCACAGCCTCAAGCCCTCTATTGAATTCACCGTCTGCTCTGATATTTCAGCCTTTTCTGCAAGTTCAAACTGCGACCATCCTTTTATCTTGCGGTACTTCTTAAGGTTCAAACTTAAACATTCCCTGATTTCCTGTGATTCCA
Source organism: Treponema sp. UBA1233 (assembly GCA_002309305.1). Taxonomy (GTDB): domain Bacteria; phylum Spirochaetota; class Spirochaetia; order Treponematales; family Treponemataceae; genus Treponema_D. Next base: position 3,555 of record DBWR01000022.1, read on the forward strand.
TTTTACCACCCATCCTATTAGAACAGTTTGAATCTTCCCGCCACATTTTGAAACTTATGAATAATACAAATCTATCTTTATTTATTCATTGACAATAGGTTTTTAGCGTATTATAATTATGATATCTACTATTTTTACGTAGTATAAATGGGTAAAATACGCTAGATAGACGGGTATAGAAACCAGCTTGTCGTTGGCAGGTTATGTCTATCGAATATTTTTTTTTAAATATATAGGAGTTCATTTATGAAAAAAAACAAAAAATCTTTTGTACTGTGTTTATTTGTATTATTCCTTCTAATATCTTGTTCAACTTCTATTAGCTCCACACCTGAGTGGACAACCCCAACAAAAGGGGATTTAATTGGAATATGGGTGGCAGAGTTTTATTCTAATGGAGCCCATGACACCAATACTATTTTTGTTGGATCTAATTATTCTGGTTATTTACAAATGGAAGAAGATTACTCGGAAACATCCCAAGAATATCAGAACCAAATACCCACTATAGTAACTTACCTGGAAAATAGCGGTTACTCATGTACTAACAATTCTTCAGAAAAACAACTAACTGCAATTTTAAATTTTTCATCATCTGATTTGGATTTATTCATTTCAGAAACTCAAATGAAAATTAACTCTTCTAAGAATAGAATTAAGGTTACCTCTTCCGGCAACACAGCAGAATATGTGAAACAATAACACAACTTTTATTTATTCACTAAAAAAATATAGGCGGGTCACTCCCGCCTTTTTTTGT
>DBWR01000022.1:4336-5637 GCA_002309305.1 Treponema sp. UBA1233
GCATCTACACAGAACAATCATGAATGAGCGCAATAAGCCTGCATGACAAAAGATTCCGACTTCGCTTACATCCTTTTTTTTCTTGACAAATAGCAGTACAGAGTAGTATAGTGTAGTTGGAGGTAGTAAATATGACTACAATATCTGCTAAAATTGAAAATGAAGACAAGAATACATTTGAAACCATCATAAATTCAATTGGCTTAAATGTAACTACAGCAATAACTGCCTTCGTAAAGGCCACAATAAGGGAAAATGGAATTCCATTTGAATTAAAAGCAACAAAAGATCCATATATTTATTCAGAAGAAAACATGAAGTATCTTCGCCAGAGCATAGCCCAAATTGAAAGTGGCAACGGTAAAATTCACGAGCTCAGGGAGGATTCCTGATGATAAAAATCTGGTCAGACATAGTTCAGTGTGGCACACATTATCATCAAGAAAAATAACAAACCAACATTACGGCGGGTCACTCCCGCCTTTTTTTGTNNTGTCACCCGCCCTGTCTTGCAAACTTATAGATAACGTGCGAGCCGTACAACCCCTTACTTGTTGAACTTGTAGGCAAGGAAGGAGATTTTGTCACCCTTGAATTTTATGTATATTGACTCATCATAGCTTGGGTCATCGTATTCGTAGATGTAGAGGATGTCTTCCTCGCCTTCGACTTTCCATTCAGGGTTCTCGTCAAAAAAGTCTTCCAGGCTTTCCCAAACCCATCTTTGGTCCGTACTTTTTATAACCTCATCAGGGTTTCCGATTACCTCAATCAAGTCGCTTTTTTTCATTCCGATTTTAATTCCGTAATCCAGAATCACACCTTCCTGCACAGGATTATAATCATAACCTTCGGCCTTGAGCAGTTTGCGGGTGTTTGTACAGAAGTGGTTTTTCCTTAGGGAAATGTTGTCCTGAACCTTAATCTCGTTTACCTTGAAATTGTTAAGAGGGGCTCCCATCTTCCATTTACCGGGACTATACTCGAACGCGTTTTCGGGCAGGCTCTCGCTGATTATATATTTGTTGTTGTTGAGGTCATAGGTGTAATAGTTTTTTCCGTCAAATGAAAAAGTCCTTTCTTCCGCAGTTCTAATTGCTCTTTCATAATCACTTGGAATGAAATCCTTTAGCACNNGGATCCACCTTGACCTTGATTCCCTTCAGGACTTTTGTATTAAAGGATACAAAGGCATACATGGAAAGGGAAAAATATTTGACACCGTTTTCCTCAATTATGTCGTCTATGTCGATGTACTGGGGAATCTTTTGTGCCCAGGGAGCCAACATTCCGTTGTATTC
>DBWR01000042.1 GCA_002309305.1 Treponema sp. UBA1233
TCATGCTGAACTTGATCCAGCATCTTAACATGCAATGTCAGGATTCCGGGTCAAGCCCGGAATGACATGATGGGCATCCCCTTGTACTTTTGGGGGTGCCTTTTTTTTACCATGTGACACCCATTCCTGCCTTGAATGAGTGGACGTATTTGATGTCGTCTGGGGAAAATGAACCTCTGTCCTGTGAATCCGTGATATAATATTTTGCGGTAAAGTCGTAGCCAAGGGTAATCATTCCTTTTCCGAATACAAAGTCCAGTCCCAGACCTGCTCCGGCACATACGCGTTTGTCGGTCTGATAGCATGCCTGAAATTCCAAAACCGGCCGCAGACATTTGGCAAAGGTAAAGTTGAATCCTCCGGTTAATCCCATCGTATATGAAGTATCCCTGCCGTTGTTCCAGTCATAGCCCAGCATGATTCCACCGTGTCCGTATTTTCCTAATCCAAGGACGGCGTTTATTCCAAGAGTTTCCAACCCAATGTTTTCGATTTTAAAGTCGCTGAAATCCTGATTCGTAAAGATTGTATTTGCTGTTACGTATACGGCGTTGCGTTTTTTGTTTTTGTCCGTGTTGTCGGAAACCGTACTTGATTGGGTCCTTCTTTTTTCTTCGATTCGTTCAACTTCCAGAATGTCGTTTGCCCTGCTGTTGTCCGCATCTTTTTCCTGCTTTGTCCTTACTTCGACCTGAGGATAAACTGAAAAGACTACCGGGCTAAGTTCAACCCTGTCGTAGGTCGAAAGAATCTTGTTGGTGTCGCTGCGGTAGATTGTGAGCGTCTGAGGGATGAAGCGGTATTCGCTGGCCTTTTTCCAAGGGATGACTTTGTATGTGAGTTTTGCATACAGGAGGGGAATCGCCTGCCTGAAGACACTGTCGTAAAAGTCGACTGCATGGTTGTAGAATTCAATTTGTTCCCTGCTGGCAAGAGTTTTTGGGGTGTAGTCCTTGTCCGTCATCTGGTAGAAGCTTATGTCTATGTCCATGTTGAACAGGTCGATGTGGTCAAGTATGGTGCTGTAGAATGTGAGTGTCCATGAGTTTTTCTTGAGCTTGTATTCCGATCCGCGGATGATCAGGCCTGAGTCAAGCGATGATGTGACGAATGTCGTGTTGTTCAGGTCATCGTATGCGTTTTGAAGTTCGATTTTGAGGAATGCGGTGCTTTCGCCGGTCTGGTCTTCCTCTTGAACCAGTTCTATGGTCTGCTTGAGCTGTTCGATGAATTGAATCTTGTTCTTTACGTTTTCGTCATCAACCACATTGTTGAAGTTTACCTTTGCGGCATTCTGGTAAAACTCGTCTATTTCGGCATCTATGCGTTTGTTTTCGGCGGGATTCCTCTTTTGCCTGATTTTTTCTTCTTCGGCTGCGTTGCGTTCATCAAGCTTTTGAATCTCGGCGGCCTGCTGCTGGATGATTGCGGCATAGTATTCTGCGTCCTTGTCCCTTGCGAAAAGGGGAAAGAGGGTGAGGCCTGTTAAAACCAACAAAAGAGTTTTCCTGTAAAACACAAAATGCTCCTATATGATTATATTATAAACCATTATCAAACTTGGTCAATAAGGCGGGGTGGGTGTGTGTTTCTGCATTTCTCTTCTATATTGTTTCATTTTTTTTTATTCGAATTATTGACAAAATGGGGTAAAAAATTCTATTATTGAGAGGTTACTGTTTATAATAACAGATGAACCAGGGGTAATTATGCAATACAATATTAAAAATGCTTACTGCAAGCGTGTTTGGGATGAAGTAAGCCAGCGTTATGCAGATCAGGATCACTTCCTTCAGGCAGTTGGTCTTGTTTTGGAAGCAATTTCTCCTGCAGTGGACAAGATGCCGCAGTTGGAAGAGTATGCCGTTCTTGAGCGTATGGTAGAACCTGAGCGCATCATCATGTTCCGCGTTCCGTGGACAGACGATCAGGGAAAGCCTCATGTAAACCGTGGCTATCGCGTTCAGTTCAACAGCGCAATCGGACCTTACAAGGGTGGCCTCCGCTTTAGTCCTGAGGTTGGTCTTGACGTTCTCAAGTTCCTTGGATTTGAGCAGGTTCTTAAGAACAGCCTTACAACATTGCCGATGGGTGGTGGAAAAGGTGGTTCAGACTTTGACGGCCATGGAAAGAGCGATGCAGAAATCATGCGTTTCTGCCAGTCATTCATCACAGAACTTTACCGCCACATTGGACCTGACACAGACGTTCCAGCCGGTGACAAGGGTGTTGGTGGAAAAGAAGTTGCATATATGTTCGGACAGTACAAGAGGATCCGCAACGAATACACAGGTGTTCTTACAGGAAAGGGCCTTTCTTTCGGCGGTTCACTTGCACGTACAGAAGCCACTGGTTACGGCCTGATCTACTTTGCAGAATGCATGCTCGCAAAGAAGGGACAGGACTTTAAGGGAAAGACAGCCATCATCTCTGGAGACGGAAACGTTGCCCAGTATGCCGCAGAAAAGCTGATTCAGCTTGGTGGAAAGCCGATCACACTGTCTGACTCAACAGGATACATCCTTGACGAGGATGGAATCACACAGGAAAAACTTGATTACGTAAAGGAATTCCGCGCACGCCGTGAAAAGGTGGATGCATACGTAAAGAAATATCCGAACGCAAAATTCTTCAAGGGCGAAAAGCCATGGGGAGTAAAGGCTGACCTTGCATTCCCATGCGCAACCCAGGACGAAATCTACGAGGAAGACGCAAAGAAGCTTGTTGCAAACGGTGTTAAGCTGGTTGCAGAAGGCGCAAACATGCCGACCCGTGCAGAGGCAATCAAGTACCTCCAGTCAAACGGCGTAATGTTCGCTCCTGGAAAGGCTTCCAACGCTGGTGGTGTTGCAGTATCTGGTCTTGAAATGAGCCAGAACTCAGAGCGCCTTTCATGGACATTCGAGGAAGTTGACTCAAAGCTCAAGAGGATCATGACCGACATTCACGAAAACGCATACGAGAACGCCAAGAAGTACGCCACCGAGGGTGACTACGTAGCAGGCGCCAACATCGCAGGCTTCGTAAAAGTCGCAAATGCTATGATCGCCCAGGGATTGGTGTAATAAAATCAAAACACAACGTCATTCCGGGCTTGACCCGGAATCTGACAAAGGGATGCTGAATCAAGTTCAGCATGACGATACTTTTTGAGTGTCCCTGACTTGTGTATATCTGTCCGGCATTTTTGTATGTCGGGCAGTTTTTTTGTTTAAAAAAGAACCGCTTCAGTTTTTTGCATTGTGGATTCAAATTATGGAAAAAAAAAGAAAAATATGATATACTTATTAATTGGAATAAAACCAGCAGAAAACTGTTTTTATGCTATGATATATGAAGAGGAGGACAAAAAATTATGCCTTATGCAGTTGTAGCCGAAAAGCTTAAATTGATTCCAGAGCAATATCTTGATGAAGTTTCTGATTTCTTCGATTTTATTTTATATCGTAACAAAAATGTTGCTGGAAAAACTCCAAGTAGTGAACTTATTTCGGCATTACAAGAAAGCGAGCAAATGCTGAATGATCCGAATACAAAGAAATTCAACACGGTGGATGCACTTTTTGCGGATTTGGATTCGGAGGATTAATTGGAATACTCGATAGAAAGAACTACAAGGTTTAAGCGGGAATATAAGCTTATAAAAAAACGTGGATACAATACCGAATTATTAAAAGCTGTAGTTGAAATGCTAGCTAGAGGGGAACCTCTTCCCATACAGTACAAAGATCATCCCCTTCATTCAAATTGGAAGGGATACAGGGAATGCCATATACAAAATGACTGGCTGCTTATTTATAAATATAAAAATGATGAGTTGATTTTGTCATTGACTGCAACAGGGACTCATTCAGATTTATTTGATGAATAAATGAAATAAAAGACTGTCTGCTTTTCAGGATGAAGGTAAGACTCGAAGCAAAAGGTAGATAATGGATTCATTCATGGAGGTTCCGGATGCTAAAGGATAAGTTCATTGTTTTGGGTGTCAGCGGGAGCATTGCGGCTTACAAGGCGGCTTCCCTTGCCAGCATGCTTGTAAAGGCTGGGGCTAAGGTTCAGGTCATAATGACCAGGAATGCCACAAACATCATAAACCCCATCACCTTTGAGACGCTCACCGGGAACAAATGCCTTGTGGATACCTTTGACCGCAACTTTCAATACGAGGTTGAGCACATCTCCATTGCAAAAAAGGCCGACGCTTTCATAATCGCACCGGCAACCGCAAACGTAATCGCAAAGGTGGCAAATGGTCTGGCCGATGACATGCTTACGACAACTTTCCTTGCATGCACTTGTCCAAAACTCATTTCTCCCGCCATGAACACACAGATGCTGAACAATCCAGTGACCCAGGACAACATCAAAAAATGCGCCTCTTACGGAATCAAAATAATCCAGAGCGAATCGGGACGTCTTGCCTGCGGTGACACAGGAAGCGGAAAACTCCCTGAGCCGGAAACGCTTTTTGCACATCTTGAACAGACCGTGGGGTATCCCAAAGACCTTGAGGGTAAAAAGGTTCTTGTAACAGCAGGTCCCACTCGCGAATCACTTGACCCGGTCCGCTACATCACAAACCATTCAAGCGGAAAGATGGGCTATGCAATTGCAAAAGTTGCCTCTGCCAGAGGTGCGGAAGTTACCCTTGTTTCTGGGCAGGTGAATCTTGTTCCCCCTCCAGGCGTGGAATTTGTTTCTGTTGTTTCTGCGGCGGATATGGCGGAAGCGGTTATTTCAAGGTTCCCCCAGACGGACATTGTGATAAAGGCGGCTGCGGTTGCCGATTACAGGCCCAAATCTGTTAGCGACCAGAAGATAAAGAAAAAGGACGATGACCTTTCGATTGAACTTGAACGTACCCAGGACATCTTGAAATACCTTGGTGAAAACAAAAAGCCCGGTCAGATTGTCTGCGGTTTTTCAATGGAGACGGAAAACCTAGTTGAAAATTCCAGGGCAAAGTTAAAGAAGAAAAACGTTGACATGATTGTTGCAAACAGCTTAAAGGTTAGCGGTGCCGGATTTGGCGGTGACACAAACGTCGTTACGCTTATTACAAAAGACGGAGAGAAGGAGCTGCCCCTGATGAGCAAGGACGAGGTGGCAGATTCAATTTTGAACGAGCTGGGGAAGATTCATGAACTATAGGGAAATAAAGATTAGCGATATAGAGGGATTTTCAATAGGAAACGCACAGGATTATTCTGCAATGACGGGTGTTACAGCCCTTGTGTTTGACAGGCCCAACGTCTGTGGAATTGACATAAGCGGTGGAGGCCCTGCGGCAAGGGAATCATATCTTTTTACCCCACTTGCGGCCCAGCAGTCGGTTACGGCCCTCTTGCTTTCCGGTGGTTCCGCCTACGGTCTTGCGGCTGCTACAGGTGCCATGCAGTATCTTGAAGAAAAAAACATGGGCTTTCATCTGGGAAACATTGTCGTCCCCATTGTGCCTCAGTCATGCATATTCGATTTGGGGATAGGCTCGTCCAAAATTCGTCCTGACGCAAAGATGGGATACGATGCCTGTGCGGATTCAGTGAACAACAGCCCGAAAAGCGGCTCTTTTGGCGGTGGAACAGGGGCTACGGTCGGTAAGATTTATGGAATGGAGCAGGCCCAGAAGTCTGGCATAGGATATGCGGCATTGCAGGTTGGCGAGTTGAAGATGGGTGCCGTCGTAATCGTAAATGCCCTTGGTGATGTATTCGATTTTGAGAACGGAAAAAAGATAGCGGGCCTCTTGAATAAAACACGCACGGAATTCCTTGACATTGAGGATGAGATGTATGCCATGGCAAAGTCAGTTCCTTCCGGCATGAACACGACGATTGGGGCTGTGATTACAAACGGAGATTTTACCCAGCAGCAGATGTCCAAGCTTGCCGCAATGACAAGAAGTGCCCTTGCAAGAAGCATAAATCCCGTGGGAACCGGAGCGGACGGAGACACAGTCTATGCCATTTCCGTTGGCGGGGTAAAGGCAGACATAAACACCACAGGACTCCTTGCATGCCGTGCATTGTCCATGGCAATAAAGGACGCTGTTATGTCTTCCGCGATGCCTGATGATGAATATCTTGAGATGGTCAAAAGGGTTAGGTAAACGACTGTCATTCCGGGCTTGATCCGGAATCCTTAGATTTTCCCTCTGTACCGATGAGTTCACGGGCACGGTTTAGGGCGGAGTTTATGTTGTCGTAGATGTTTTCGCGTCCAAGCTTGTCTGCCATTCCGGTTTTTTCCAGCAAAAGATACGGCTGCGTGTGGATTCCGCTGATTACGGCGGAACCTTCCCCAAACACACATACACCTCTGCTGCATTGACAATCTGGACGGTATAAGTTACTCTATAATAAGTTAAACAAGTGTTTTGTCCAGGTTTTTGTTGCTTCAACACAGGTGCTAATCATAAGAAAATCAGTAACCAGGGCGCGGGCTTGTTGGTTTAATCTTTAAAGTAGGAATCCTTTTTGGAAGAAAGGAGGAATGAAATGAAAAAGTTGATGTTGGTTTTTGCAGTATTATTTCTTGGTTCTTTTGTAAACGCTCAGCAGTGGGATTATTTTCATGATATTTCTGAATATTCTCTGTTTACAGAAAAACAATATAAAACCAAGCAGCAAACAAAACTCTATGACAGGGATGGTAGTGTAATTGGAAATCTAAAAGCAAATCAGATAATTAAATCATCCAGCTTTGCTTGGGTTCAAGATGAAAGCAAGTTCCCTTTTGATATGTTTGAATATTTGATAGGATATAAAGGCGGGTGGATCTCTACAGATGATCTTGTTTTGGTAGATTCAGAGCAGTTACCAGCGGAAATAATAACATATAATAAACAAAGATTTGAAAAAAAATGGATTCCTGTTTGGTATAATAATATTTTGACTTCAAACAAAAAACTCAATGATTATTCAGATTTTTATGATGGGTATAAAGATACAGAAGAGTTTGTCCTATATAAATTACATACTGTTAAAATAAATAATAATTTCTTGATTTTTACAAGTTTGAGCCAAGATCACATTTTTTCAATAAAAAGAATTGAAAGTAATAACACCTTATTCTATTTACATTGCGAATTAGAAATAAGTGAACAATCAGAGTTTAATGATTTCTTAAAAAACGAATCATTTAGTAATTTTCCAGATTTTACAAATAATCGTGATACTACATTTATAGTTGAACAAAATGGAAATCGACTCCGTATTTATAATGGTGATAATACAAAACTTATTATAGAACTTATGCAAACAAATAATGATTGGACGGATTTGATGGTAAGATATATAAAGTCAGATTATAAAAACAAACCGTCTAATTTAAAACCAATTGCTGAAAAACTTGATCATCTATGGTCAGATCCAAAGACAGGTTTGTATGACCAAAGCAACGTTCCTGCAGTTGTTAAAGGGACTAACACCATCACCCCAAACCAAACCATGACCGTAACCGAAAACTTAAAGCTCCGTTCCGGTGAGGCTGCTGCAACAAAAGTGCTTTCTGTAATGGCGGCTGGTACAAAGGTAAAGATACTTGAGGTGGGTAAGGCGGAGGCAATAGATGGAATTAAATCCAACTGGGTTAAGGTTGAGGTGCAGAAAAATGCAAGGGACAGGGACGGTAAAGCAATAAAGGCCGGTACTGTGGGCTGGTGCTATGGCGGTTATTTGAGGTAGATAATTCCTAAAGACAAAATTTTATGTGGAAAAAACTGTTGAATAGTGATAGAATGTTAAATACAGGAGGTAACGGATGATAAACGATGAGATACGTGAAATGACACGCCGGTTTATTGAGGCGTTACATCCAGTCAAAATTATTCTCTTCGGCTCGTATGCAAAAGATAACTACCGCGATGACAGTGATTATGATTTTTATATCATTATGCCGGATAATACAAACCGTAGCCTGATAGAAGCGACAAGTGATGCCTACTGCTCCCTTAGGGGAATGAAGGGAAGAAAACCTGTTGATATTTTGATGAATACACAAGCTAAATTTAACTATAGGAAAAACCAGCCGACAATGGAGCAGATTGCGGAACAGGAAGGAGTTGTTCTGTATGGATAAAAAAGAGCTCGTAGAAGAATGGCTGCGTTATGCGGGAATGGATTTGTCCAGTGCCAAAACTCTTCTGGAAATCATGCATCCTGCACCTTTGGAAATCATTTGCTTTCATTGCCAGCAAGCCGCGGAAAAATATTTGAAGGCGATAATAATTCATTTTGATGGAAAACCAGATAAAACTCATGACTTGTCAACTCTCCTGGATTATATAGACGGATATGTACAAATCGAGGATGAATTTTACAGGAAAGTAACTACACTTACTCAATTTGGGGTTAGTGTGCGTTATCCTAATGAAATTGCAATAGACGAAGCGATGACAAAAGTGGCGATTGCTAGTGCAGAAAAAGTAAAGCAATTTGCAGAAATCATTGTTTTGGAAAGATAAGCAAAATGTGGATTTGACATTTCTACATAACAGGGCAAGGGATTGGAGTGTCGGCGTGAGCCGTTGCGGAGCAATGGAGCGGAAGCGGAAACACGGAAAGCCCGGTTTTCTGACCGAATGGGCAGAAAATGACCCCAGAGGAAAAATGAAAAAAGTGAATATTACCCCCTGCATATCATCTATATCATTTCCCACACATCCGCTCGTAGGACATTGACAATCTGGACGGTATAAGTTACTCTATAATAAGTTAAACAAGTGTTATGTCCAGGTTTTTGTTGCTTCAACGCAGGTGCTAATCATAAGAAAATCAGTAACCAGGGCGCGGGCTTGTTGGTTTAATCTTTAAAGTAGAAATCCTTTTTTGGAAGAAAGGGGGATGCGGATGAAAAGAACACTCATTTTGATTTTAATCTTATTATTTTGTATTAGCAATTCATTATTTTCATTTGAAAGTACACAAACAGACGATAAACTTTTAGAAAAGTTTAGAAATAGTAATTATGATGATTTTGAAAAGACTTGGTTTTATAAAATTGATAAAGATTATAACTTGTTATTAGTCGATCATTATGAAGCCTTCATTGTAAATAGTGAAAACTGTTTTAAAAAGTCCAAATTATATTTATGGACAGATGAAGATTGTGGCCAAAAACTTAGTAGTCAGATTGAAAAATACAGATTAAAACCATTTTATGTATATGTAATCGATTTATCATTCGATGAAAAGTATGATATTTTGGATTATAGTTTAGGAGGAATGTGTTTAGACTTTGAAATGTATACAGATACTGAAGATAGAGATTATTTATTTGATTATTCAAGATCCTTATATACTTTTGAAGGAATAGAAATAAAATTTTGTATAATCAATGGGAAAAGAGGTTTTGTTTTTACCGAACCCCAAAAATATGAAAATAACAAATCTGGTTTTTATTACTGGTCCCCATCAGAGCAGAAATACATTCTCGACGAATCTGCAACCCAGGAACAAATTAAAAAAGCAATTGTTCCCGAAGATTACTTTGCCTACAACGGACTGAAATTTTCATCTCTCAACAAAAATTTGAAAAAGTCAGATTTGGAAAATCTGGATGCTGCCCAGCTGCGTCTCATGAGGAATGCGATTTATGCACGACACGGAAGAATATTCACCAGTGTGGATTTGCAGTCGCTTTGGGAATGTTATACATGGTATAAGCCGAATCCTGATTACAACGACAGCATGCTTACGAAGACGGATAAGAAGAATTTGAAGCTGATTCAGGACATGGAGAGGATTACCGGAACTTATGTGCCGGATTTGCCGAAGTAAGGGGGAGTGAAAATGAAGAGATTAATAGTTTTTGTTTTGGGTTTTATGACTCTTTTTTCTGATCTTTATTCATATGAATCAGTAAAAATGTCAAAATATGAAAATATCGAAAAATTAATCTATGATGATGATAAAATCATACAGGATTCTAATAATGATTTGTTAGAATTTTGTTGTATAGATAATACAATCACAATTTTTATTGATGAATATCATTTATTACATTATATAAAAGATAATTATATTTTAAAATGTATTGATGATTGTAATATTGAAACTATCGATATGGGGCAAAAAGAATGCAATCAATTAAAAAAGTTTAAATTAGATAACTATTTTATTTATTTTGTTGATTTAACATTCGACAACAACCTGGATATTATTCACTATAATATGGGTGGATTTGATTGTAATATATTTTTTGAAAACTTTTTGGAACAAAATAAATTGTTTGAATGTCTATCAAAGACTTCTTATGACTGGATAGAAATTAAATTTTGTATATTAAATGGAAAACGAGGATTTTTATTCCAAGATTATGATTACAACGACAAATTAGTCTGGAGTTTCTATTACTGGTCCCCATCAGAACAACGCTACATCCTAGACGAAACCGCAACCCAGGTACAAATAAAAAACGCCTACTGCCCCGAGGAGTACTTTGCATATAACGGCCTGGACTTCTCAAAACTGGATAAGGCACTAAAGAAGTCTGACATAAAGGATTTGACACCTGCCCAGCTGCGTCTCATGAGGAATGCGATTTATGCACGACACGGAAGAATATTCACCAGCGTGGATTTACAGTCTCTGTGGGAGTGCTACACATGGTATAAGCCGAATCCTGATTACAACGACAGCATGCTTACGAAGACGGATAAGAAGAATTTGAAGTTGATTCAGGACATGGAAAAAGTAACCGGAACTTATGTGCCGGATTTACCTAGGTAAGGGGAGGTTGTAAAATGAAAAAGATTCTTTTTAGTTTATTAATCTTGTTGTCTGTTGTAAATGTTTATGCAAAGGATAGTTTGTTTGAAATTACAGATGATAATGCACCGTTGTATTATTGGAATCTAAAAAAAAGTGTTCCTATACAGGAATTTTTTGATAGATATATTCCAGCAGATTGTTTTATAGGAATTACGGAAAATGCTGGAACTCCAAACTGTTATTTACAAAGCATTGATACAGATACTAATTATTGTTATCTAAATATTGACTACCTTATTCCCAAGGATACAGATGACTTAATCCCGGTTGAAGCACAGACCAAGCCGAATGATGAATATGTATGGATGTCTGAGTTTTTTTTGGAACTTGTAAAAACCCGTAATGTAAATGTTTTGCGAGCACATTATCCATACAGGGTAGAGTTAATGGGAGAAGGATTGGAATATAAACCAAGCTGGAAATCAGTTGTTATTAATGAAATAATTATAACAAATTGCGTAATTCAGCTTGAATTAAGTACTTTTTACGTTGAAAACATTAACCTTATTGAAAATGGTTTTAAGGTTGAAACAACAGTTTATGAAATGGATGAAGATATGAGCGGAAGATGTAATCCAAAAATATCAACTGATGTTCCACACATATTGTATTTCATATTTGACGGTGATTTCATGACTGTATATATAGACAATATGAATACAATGCTTCAAAAATATGTACGTATTCCCGCGAGTTGTTTTACAAATATTGATGAGTATTTAGAGGGAAGAGAAAAATTAATTGCTTCTAAAGACTTTACATGGCCGCATCATGCCGACGGAACAAGCGAATATGAGGCTGTGATAAGGGAGCCGTCATTCAAGTACCCGGAAATAAAGCCGAACCAGAAAAAGACAAGTCAGAAAAAGAAGAAAGCCGAGAAAAAGAAGAAAAAATAAGAGGATGGGGATGATGATGAAAAAGATTCTTTATATTATATTGCTAGGTTTGTGTTATGTTAATTTATTCGCTTTTGATAATGAATTAGAATTTGAAACAGTTGAAAGTATTAATAAAAAGATGATGGAAAAAAGAAATGATTTTTTAGATGAATGTAATCAAGAGTTTCTCAAAGAAAATAGAAAAAAAGATTATTATATTGCTGAAGATTATATAGACTCTCTGGCATTGCAAGATAGATTATCAATATATGAAAGATATTCATATTTACCTGGGTTGGATGACGATCAATTAGGTATTCATTATGAATGGTATGAAATAGTAAGTAATTTTGAAGGACTTATAATAAATATTTCTAAACCTGAAAAACATCATAATGAATATTTATATTCAATTTCTATTGGAACACCTCTATATAATTACAGTACAATATATTTTTCTGAATTTATAAAAGAAAAAACAAAGCTTTCATTTAATACGTGTTATTATGAAGGACAGCAAAGACAAATTATTCAATTTGATTACTATTCGGAAGTAAATAACTTTTCCAATGAAGAAAAAAAATATACTTATGATGTAGATTTGATTTTTGATGGAGATTATGTTGATTTTTATTTATATGGTAAATTTGTTCATAGATTCTGTAAATTAAATGAAAAAACATATAAACAGCTTTTCAGTCTTTTTCAGAAAAACGAAGTTGATTTAACAAAAGTAACCTGGCCCCGTCATGCCGACGGCAGCTGTGATTACGATAAGGAAATAAAGGAACCAAAGACTACTTTGCTGTATGAGGAATTAGAAAAGGCATTTGATGAACAGAATAAAAAAGCATTGAAGTAGGCTGGGCAAGGGATTGGAGCATCGCCGGAGGCGTTCCGGAGGAATGGAGCGCTCTGACGCGGAAGTGCGGAAAGCCCGGTTTTCTGACCGCATGCTAAGCAAGAATAGATTTTATCTTTGGGGGATAGATTGGTATGAAAAGAATATGCTTGTTTTTGTTTTTGATGATTAGCTCTTGTTATTGTTTTGCATTTGATTTTGGTTTAGTTGAATCTTTTGAGCTGTATCCTGTGCAATTTGATAAAAAGGTTAATGTTGTTTCTGAAAAAGTAAAGATTCATGACTTTATGACTGAAATAGAAATGGAGCTTTCTCCTCTGAATAAAAAGCAAGATGAGATTGTTTGTACGATTGTTTGTGAGCCTAAAGGGTATGGTCGTTCATATACAGATATGTTGATTCCTTATGGATTGGAAATATTTTTTGATGACAAGCCCCTAAATTTTTATGTTTTGTATGACAATAAAAAGTATAGTAAGGAAGATGCCAGAAAAACAAAAGGATATTTAAAGTCAGAGATTAAATTCACTGTAAAATTGATGGGAAATACTAAGCTTAAGATAAATTTGTTTAATAGAAGTTATTCTTCTGATGTCTTGAATTATGGACAACGATATGTTTATATGAATTATCGTTTTGTAACTGATACAAGTAAAAAAGAAATATTCTTTGAAAATACAAATGAAGATACGTTGATTTATAAGGTCTTATATAAACAAACAGACAACAATATTGAATGTTGTGATGCATCTAGGATAAAAGATAATGATACTGTTTATTGGAAATTTATTGTTCCTAATGACTTGGAATTTATTATCTTTTGTTTGGATGAGTATAACTTAGATTTAATTGATTCTACCATTGATTTTCGGAGTTATGATGAAAGTATAGATTATCATAATGATTTGTTAACAATAAAAAATTTATATTTTTTATCGATGAATCAATTGGCAACATTGCGTAATTCTATTTATGCTGCTCACGGTTATGGTTTCAAAACGGTAAAATGGATTAAATATTTTACAGAGAACTTTTTTGGGTATGAAATAAACCCGAATTTCTCAGAGTCAGATTTTAATGAGGTAGAAAAAAGGAATATTGAGCTAATCAGATATATGGAAAACACAACTGATCCTTTGCTTCTTTCTGATTATGTTGATTCAGATTATTTTGAATTAGAGGAATAAGCTTTTAAGGGCAAGGGATTGGAGTGCCGGCGAAAGCCGTTGCGTAGCAATGGAGCGGACAGCGGAAGCACGTAAAGCCCGGTTTTCTGACCGCATGGGCAGAAAATGACCCAGGAAATATAAAAAAGAGCGTGATAAGGACAAGAAGGAACCAGGCTTTGAAACAGTAAAATGGGCATCTGCAAGTGTCAATGAAAATGAAGAAACGGACAGGGAGTTCATAAGATTGGGTTTGGGGCTGAAAATAAAAAAAACTTCCGAAAATCGGCTGACTTCCGGAAGTCCTTTGTTAGTTTCTATATTTTTCTATTTTCTTGTCAGGCTGAATTTTACGACACCTGGATAGTTCTTGTCTGCACCGGCCTTTGCTTCCTCAAGGCTGCTCCAAGTTACTCCACCGCGTACTGTTGTAAGTGAAGTAAGGTTCAGGGTGCTTTCGCTTACCGTGTAGTAGTATGCGATCCAACCGGGGCGGTTCTTGTTGTAGCCGTACAGATAGCCTGAGGTTGTTGTCTCGGCCTGTTTTTCTCCACGCTCAAATGTCGTCATGTCGTTGGATATGTCCTTGGATCCGTCGCGAAGCAGCTGGTATTTGTTCATGCTGTATGCTCCGCCGGAAAGGGTGATGTCATAGTATGTGTTGTTGCTGGAAGAAAACCATGTTCCCTCAACGCTTGGAACAACTTCCGCCGCCCTTGGTGCAGGTGTGGGCTCGTAGGTGAACATTCCAGAAAGACATCCTGTAAACATAGTAGCAGATGCCAAAACCGCAAGAGCTACAACCAACCGTACTATATTTTTTTTCATTTTCATCTCCTCGCGTAATAAAACGCATTAGGTGCATGATACTTGAAATTTCGTTTTCTTTCAATGGGGATGTGGACTCGAAGAGCTTAGACCAGGGTGTCCTTCCACGCCTGGAATTCTTCCTGTGTCGTAATGACTAGGGCTTCGTCGTAGATTGTGATGAACTGCTTTTTGTCTGTAACGCCAAGGATTTTAAAGACTTCGCGGATTCTGTTCCTCATGGTTCCTTCTGCAACAGAAGTCTCGTTTGCTATGGCGGAGTACTTGTCTCCGTTAAGAATCATCTTGAGCCACACAACATCACGGTCATTAAGGGAGCCGTCCGACATGAACTTGCGCAAGTCAAGGATTTTACGCCCCAAGATGGAATATTTGGATTCTATGAAGTGTTTTGTGAGCATTAATATGATTACAGAGAAAATTATAGAATAACCCAAAATATAGCGGAAGATATATTCAACAGCTTGAATACCATAAATGAAATTTGTAAGAATAATAGTAACGAAAGAAAGAATGGAAATTATGGTTTTTACTAATCTGTGGTTTTTATAAAAACCTTGTACCCATAAAGATGAATAAAATAGAAGCATCATGGAAAAACCGATTCCAACTTCACCAATATTGCTTGGGTTTATTAGATTTCCCAATCCATAGATAAAGCTTATAAGAGAGCATAAAGGAAGTTTGTCAGGCTTGATGAATAAAATAATAAAGCAAATAATAGTCGAAATATTTATGGTAAGAAATGAGTAAGTTGACAGCTTGTCTTGGAATGAGTTAGTATTATTTGGTAAAGTAAAAAAATCACCAATTACTCCTCTTAATAGGGTAATAACTGATACAATGGATAAAAATCTAATAAAAACCAAATATATGGCAGAAAAAGATTTTTCATTAGTATTTTTAATGTGATTTACCATCTAAATTCACCTGCAGTTGGATCGTAGAAAATTCCATCCAGTATAAAATTATGATGATTCTTTATTTTTGCTTCCAACAGTTTTTCTGCAGCTTCGTAATCCCACGCCCCAGAGTTCAATGGGTTGTAGATTCCATTTTGTGCATCAGCTTCTTGAGAAGCCTTGTATCCCTTTAACATGATTAAGGCAAGCATATCCATGCCATGTTCGATGACTTGTTTATCACCACCGTTAAAATGCGAAATCATGTCAAGCCGTTTATAAATTGATTCGTCATCCGATGGTAAATGAGAACAGAATTTTTGAAATCCTTTTAATTCCGCGATGTAAGCACACAAATGAAGAATGGCTGTCCGTTCTGCATCTTTACAACCAGCGGCAAATGGTATTGCTGCTATAATACGTGCAGTTTTGCTTTCGTAAAGACGTTCTGTTTCAGATTCAGTCAGGTTGAAGACGGATTGGGCTTCTTCTACAAGATAATTCCATTCTGGAATTTCAAATTTTTTAAGCTTAAGTGATTCGATACTTTTCATAAATTAATCTCCTTTTCCAAAATAGTAATATAGTTTTTAGAGAATTTCAAGCGAAAAATGTAATATGCATGTAATATTTGTGTCACAAGTTTGTCATATTTGGAGTTTTTTGACTTGTAAAATTCAAAATATGGGTGATAATGTTCGACAAAGTCTTTTGTTTTGTTCAAGATAAAACCGAACAACTCAAACCTTACGCGGAGACATCAGTGAAAAACCTCAGGCCTGCCATTGCAGGTGCCGTCCTCATTTTCTTTTTCTCATTCGGCCTTGTCCATGCACAGGATGCAAGCGGCTCCATTTCCGTCACAAGGACCGGAGACAGGTTTACGTGCAGCATACAGAAGGCATCATTTTCCAGTGTAATCGACACCCTCTTCAGGAAAGGCGGCAGGGAATACGCACTGCTATCCAAACCAAACATCACCCTCGAGAACATTACTTACTCGGACAGGGAATTCGACGCACTGCTTTCCCTCATACTCATGCAGTGCAGCTGCGACTATACGCTGAGCGGAAACGTATACTACATCTACGAGGTCCAAAAGAAGGACGCGATGAAGGGACTCAAGGAAACGAGAATCATCCGTCTGGTGAACATAAGCCTGGACGCACTGGTTTCCCTCATCCCGACAGAGCTGAACTCATCTGCATTCATGAAGCAGGACAAGGCAGGAAACGCAGTCATACTCACCGGAAGCCCGGCGGAGATAAACCCGATAGAGGCGTTCATCAGGCAGGTTGACGTGCCGGAGGCAGGCGGCAGGAACAGGAGCGTGAGGCTCAAGTACATAAGGAGCGACGAACTCATGAAGAACCTTCCGCCGTCAGTCACAAGGTCAAACATAACGGAGACCAACCAGAGCGAAATCGTGTTCTTTACAGGAACGGAAAGGCAGTACAATGACTTCATGCAGGAACTTGAGCTCATCGACCAGCCAAAGAGGCAGATAAAATACCAGCTTCTTGTAATACAGAGGCAGAAGACCGAGGGCAACAACTGGGGAACCTCACTGAGCACCGGAAGCACGTCCGACGAATCTGGATATTCATGGACTGGGATGCTGTCAAACATCTTCAACATCAACTTTGACATAATAGCGCAGTTCGGGCTGCAGTTTGCGGGAAGCCTTAACGCCGAGCTTTCCGAGGGAAGGTCACGCGTACTTGCCGACACGACCCTTAACGGACTGAGCGGCGAGCAGGTTACATTCTCAAATACGAACACATACAGATACCGCGACATCATCGTGGACTCAAAGGGCGACCTCTACACGAGCACCACACGCGAGATAATGAGCGGACTTACCCTGTCAATAAACGGATGGGCAAGCGGAGACGGCATGGTTACCGTAAAGGTCGAGGCGCAGGTCTCAAAACAGGGAAGCTCCGACTCGTCTTCGGGAAAGAGCACTACCGATACGGCCGCCCCTCCGTCGACATCGGAGAAAAGGGTAAGCACCAACGTCCGCACGAAAAGTGGCGAGCCTGTCGTAATAGGAGGCCTCTTCCAGCAGGAGGAGGACGTTTCGGAAAAGAAGGTTCCGGTCCTGAGCGCGATACCGTTCGTCGGGAACCTCTTCAAGAGCAGGCAGGTTTCGATGGTTGAGAGCGAATTCATAATATACCTGATTCCTTTTGTAGAACAGAACCCCGGCTCCGTTTCAGGAGAGGACGAAAACCTTGAAAGGCTCAGGAAGAAATATGCGGAGGAGGCGCTGAATGATGCGGAAGCTTAGGACACCGGCAGTCATTGCTCTGGCGCTTCTTGCCACCTCTTGCGTGCTTACGCCGGAAAAGAACATAGATTCTGTTTACGTGATGGTATACGACCTGGACAACAACGAGGTCATGAACGCCGCAATCTCCGTTGACGGAGAGCCAAAGGGAACGACCGACATATACGGAAGGCTGATCTATACGGCGGATGGAGAAAAAGAATGCACCGTAAGGGCGGAAAAGGAAGGATACGAGTCCGCGGAAACGGTTACGTGCATCCGTCCCGGACAGCTCGTGTATTTCAGGCTTGGAACCGGAGAATGGTATGCCGCAAAGGCGGAGGAACTCCTAGACGGAAATGATCCGGAAAAGGCACTTTCAATGATAGACAGGGCGCTGGCAATCCGTAACAGGAAGGACTGGCAGTTCCTGAAAGACGTAATACTGAGGAGGCTGAATCATGAAAAATAAGGAAATCATAGCATTCATTTCCATTGCGGTACTTCTTGCAGCCTCACAGGCATTCACGGTAATCCAGACCGCAAGGTGCAGGGCTTCCGTAGAAAACCTTTCAGCCAGGATTGACGAATTCATCACGCAGACCGGCACACAGCTTGAGGGCGTGAGTGAAGAAATGCGGGAGCTTGAGGAACTGCAGAAGACGGGCACTGCCGGAATCTGGGAAAGCCTTGAGATCCTCAAAAGCAAGTCGGACGCACAGATGAGCCAGACTGCCGGAATGAAGAAGACATACGACGACCTCTATGAGGAACAGAGGAAAAAGACGCTTGACACGACCTCACAGGATACGGCTGTCGCACAGATAAAGAGGGATGCTGAAAAGTATTACTCAGAGAAGAACTATGCGGCGGCATACAGGGAATTCGTAAAGGTGCTTTCATACCAGAAGGATGACATGGAAAGCCGGCTCAAGAAAATGAAGAGCCTCTATTACAAGAACAGGGCGGACAGCTCAAAGTATACGGAAATACTCGAGGACATAAGGATATTAAAGGCAAACGGACTCATGGACAGTGAGGCCACTGAAATCGAAAGGATGATAACAGCGGAACGGGAGGGACTTGATGGCTAGAAGGCTTTTACCCATACTGCTTCTCCTGATCATTCCCGCAGTCTTCATGAATGCCGAAACGGTACTTGTCGCGCCGATGACGGTTTATGACAAGGACAGCAATGCGATAGACATGCCGAAGAATCCGGCTGATGAAGTCTATGACGCAGTTTCCGACCACTGGTTCGAGGGAATGCTCTCGTTCAGGATGGTTCCGGCAAGGAAATACGGGGCGATATATACGACTCTTGACGCAAGCCGCTGCTGTACTGCGGAGGAGGCTGAATACATCCTCTTCGGATACGTACAGAAGAACGAGGGAAGCTGGACTGCCAGCATGAAGCTTTATGACGCGAACTCAAAGAAGACACTCATGGAATTCTTTTCTGGAGATGACACTGACCACTATGACAGGCTTATGGAGGACCTTTCAGGAAAAATACTGGCAGGGCTTGAGGAAGTTACCGGGCTCAACCGTGATGAAGTGCTCAACAGAAAGATAAGGCCGTTTGAGGTCAAGGTTCCTGTTTCCGCCTTCTGGTGGAATCCGGTTGCGGGAGGCTGGAACAAAAGGGTTACCGGCATCGCGGGACTGGACGCATTCCTTGAGATATACCCGAAGCAGCCCAAGCTTTCACCGGGAGGCCTCCTGATCGACTTTTCCCTGCGTCCGGGAATATCGGACTCATTCGCGCTTGGCAGGGACGGATCATATCCCATGATTTATGACGCCGTTTCATTCATTCTTCCGCTGTGCGTCCACCTTCATTTTGACATGAAGAATTCGGTTTACATGGGAACCGGTCCATACTACGAGATACAGTTAATGACATACGGTCCAAAATACCTGCCCCAGGAATTCCACTGGCAGAACATGTTCGGCCTTGAGGCGTTTGCGGGATATGAGTTTGCGGCCGGAGAAAACACAGACCTGTTCACGGAGGTCCGTCTGGACTTCCACTTCAGCAGGGATTCATATCTTGCGGTAAAGGCTGCGGTGGGCGCATCGTTCAGGCTTTACAGGGGGGAACCATGAAAAAGCTCTTTTTCATAATCACGGCTTTAAGCGCACTCCTTGCATCCTCATGCTCGGACAACGCCTTTCAGGAGATGCTGTTCAGGACTACGGACGACCCGTTCCAGGACGTAGCGGCTGCGGACTCGCTTACCCTTGAGCATACGGTGTTCCTTAAATGGAAGGAGGACGAGGGGTGCGACACATTCCGCCTGATGAGGTCTTATGACCAGCCTGATCTTTCCTTTACATGCATATATGAGGGGACAGCAACAGAATATACAGATGAAAGCCTTCCTTACGGATACAAGTATGTCTACAGGCTGGATAAAACAAGAGGCACAAAATATTTCGAGGGTAAGTCTTATGCCTACGGATATTCCTCCGACTGCAGGAGGGACGAATGGGAGGACAATGATACAGAGCCAAAGGCAGTCCTCCTTGAACATGACCTTAAGTGCAACCTTCCCTGCGTCCAATACATTACGGACAGCAAGGAGGATCTGGACTGTGACTGGTTCTACGTGAAGTTACCACCGAGGCGCACTGCATGCATTATCGTAAAACAGGATGGAATAACCCAGGAAAAACCTACGAACCTCATGATACAGGTTTCCGGAGAAACCAGCAGTCCAATAGTACATGGTATAGAAGCGGCTATAAAAAATACTACCGATGAAACCAAAACATTTTACTTTAAAATCTTTCCCAAGACTACGGGACTGTTTGGTACGGAACTGATAACCGACATCGGATATACCGTTTCGCTTGTCCGGATAATAAACTATACCAATTAGAGGGGGTACGGATGAAAATAACAAAACTGTTTCCAGTCCTTATCTTTATCCCGGTGCTTGCCTCATGCAGCCTTACCGTCCGTGAAGGAGAAGGTGCGGAACCAACGCCGGAGGAAATTTCCGTAATTGAGGAGGAAAACTCCCTGTACACCGATGATGCGGAAACCGGAATTTACGTCTTTGAGACAAATGAAACCAGATACCTGAATAAAGACGGATACACTGTATGGACGACGAGGGACATAAACGAGACGGACGGGTTTGAACCGGTCACCGTAAGCGTGATGAAACAAAGCGGAAGAAGCGAGGCAGGGTTCGGAATCGTATTCTGCTCTCAGGAAATTGAAGGGAAGCCATTCCTCATCACCGTCCTGATAAACACCAACGGCCTTTATACGGTCGGTAAAGTTGTTGACGGGGTATTCAGCCACCTCAACAAGGGATGGCAGAGTTCATACAACATAAATAAAGGCTACGGCATCAGGAATGTAATAACCGTTTCCTACGACAGTGACAAAAAAAATTTCCTGCTCACGATTAACGGTCAAGAAACTGTTTTTTTCACTGTATCGGAAAACATTACATTTAAAGACAGCAGGTCAGGATTCGTTACCGTGATAGCCAATAACGAGGACTTCCCGAGAAAACCGGTGAAGGTAACTTTTGAAAAAACAGGCCAGTAAAAAGGAGATGCATATGTATAAGGGTTCGGTTAAAACTGTGGAGACCAGCGGAAGGAGCAAATTCATAGCGGCAGTGATGCTTGCGACATACGTCCTTGCGGCAAGTCCGGCGTCACTGTTTGCCGCCAGCATTGCCGACCGCCACAGGTACAGGAAGGCTGCCACGGAAGTGGTCGAGAGGGCCGAGGCACTCATCACGGCAAGTGACGGTGGAAGGATTGTACTCGGGGATGCTTCCATAGACATTCCTGAAGGAGCCCTTAAAGAGGATACCGTAATAAGCATCTCACGTCTTGCAAGGGTTGAGGATACCGGTGAATCCCTGTACAACGCAATACCGGGTTCGGAGGGATACCGATTCCTTCCCGCGGGAACCAAATTCCTTAAGGACGTAACCATAACGCTCCCCTACAGTGCGGAGCTTAACTCAAAGCCGCAGAGCTTGGAGGAACTTTACACATACTTCTATGACACGGAAAGGAAAAGCTGGACCAAGCTTGAGCGTCTTGAGGTGGATGAGGAGAGCCTGAAGGTACGCTCCCTTTCAAACCACTTTACGGACATGATAAACGCAACCCTTACTCTTCCTGAATCAGCCGGGCCGGTTGACGTGAACCTGAACTCAATAAAGAACCTTGAGGCCGCAAAGCCAGACGGCCACCTCATAAAATTCAACGCGCCCAATGCAGGCCCCATGGGGGACGCGTCCTTCAGCTTCGAGCTGGGAATACCATCAGGCCGCCGGGGAATGCAGCCCCAGGTTTCCGTAAGCTATTCATCGGGCGGTGGAAACGGAATCATGGGGCGTGGCTTCGATGTGAATTACGGAAGCGCCATCACCACCGACACGAGGAACGGACTTCCGAGATATGACACACATGACACATACATGCTTGACGGCGTGGAGCTGGAGGAAAAGGAAAGAAGCGGAGACACGGTCACATACAGGCCCCAGAAGGAATCTTCCTTCAGCCGAATCATGCGCTACGGTGCAGGATCTGAAAATGACTGGTGGGAAGTAACTGATAAGAGCGGAACAAAGAGAATATATGCACAGAATTCATCTTCCTGCGTCGGAGAAGGAAGGAGGACGTTTACATGGAACATCACGAAAGTTGAGGACGTGCACGGAAACAACGTCATTTACGAATACGAAAAGGAAACGAAGGAAGGCTACGTCTATCCTTACGCAATATGGTACACCGGTCACAACGGAACAAAAGGAAACTACTGCGTCAAATTCCATTACGATGACGACGGAGGGCCGGCAAGGGCAGATGTCAGGACTGATGCCCGTTCTGGGGAAATCATAAGCTGTACGAGGCTGCTCACCGGCATAACGACACACTACTTCGGTACCAAACAGGCAAAAGGCATCAGCCGGCAGAATGAAAAGCCGGAGGAATCAATACGCAGCTACACATTCAAATACAAGGAGGGGCTGGCCAGGGAAAAAATGCTTACAGATTTTACAGTAAGCAACAATGCCGATGAGTACTATTCGTACACCTTTGGTTATGAAGTTCCCAAAGTTGACGATGCCGGCAACCCCATCTTCTTTGAGACGCCTGTCCTGTGGCAGAACGGAAGCTACATATCCCTTTCCGGAGGAAAGAGCCACGGCGGAAATGTAAATGCCAGTGCAGGAGTCGGATTCGGACTGGAATACATTGACGCACGCGTGACGGGAGGCGTCTCAGGCTCAACGTCAAGCTCAACTGGATACACGAGGCAGACACTGATTGACATCGACGGAGACGGAAGGTGTGAGAGCGTCGCACAATTCGGAAATACTCTAAGGATATGCAGCCAGAATGAAGAAGGTACAGGATTTGAACAGGAATATAAAACCGTTATACTTCCGGTATCGTCATTCCTCATGAGCGAGGAGAAGAGCTCATCAAATTCCTACGGATGGAACGTCTATGGCGGTATCGGTACTATTTACGGAGTTCTGAGCGAAGGCTATGTCTATTCTTCGGTCACGCAGGACGGCTCAAATTCCCTATACACGGGATTCTACGACATGGACGGAGACGGACTTGTCGACATCGTGACGGACGGCGGACACTACCTCCACAACGATACAAAGACCGGCGGAGAAATCAGCTTTTCCCCAAGAGATATAATAGAATATCCCCTCACATACACAATAAACCTTGGTGAAAAACTGGCTGAGTACAAAAAATCCTATGCACAGCAGAGGCCTTTTTCCGCATGGGTTCCGCTATATGACGGCATTGTGACGGCAAAAGCCAGCAGCCTTGACAACGGTGAATCAAAGGTAAAGGTGGTCATAGGAAATAAGGAAGAAACCAAAAGTGAAGGACTGGAGGTTGGACAGGGAAATGCGATTTACTTCATACCTGATCTTGGTGACAGTCCAACAAAAGAAGTGCTGGAAAAGGAGATGGTCTGGGAGAACACCGTCGAATATACCCAGGCAAAGGCCTTCGGCCGCAAGCTTGAGATGCCTGTTTTCTTACCGGAGGGAACCCTTGGCAAAAACAAATGTCCAGAGGAACTGAAAAAGCTGTATGATACGATTAAAGATGTGTATGGAAACATAATCAGCTATAAATTAAAGGTTGATTACGCGGAATACCTCGATGCAGAAAGTGCAGACAAGCTCATGGAGGGAGGACGATTTATTCCCGGTGTCATGAATGAAGAATTCTTCAAGGGACTCAAAGAACACATAAAGAAGAATTATTCTTCATTAAAGGGAACGGAAGAAGAATTCTACCAGCGATTTGCTGATGCCTATACCTACTCCGTAACTGACAGGCTCCTTCACCGTTCCATGGATTTCGACACAGGCAAGAAAGCCGAGGAATTTTTCAATGATTACATAAAGGGTTACATTACGGCGGAAAACATTGGACAAATAAAGGACTGCTATAAGCGTAACGGGATGGATGCGGATCTGTCAGGAGAATATCCGGCATACAGGAAAACTGTCACCGCCACAAATACGGCTGTGGACAGGTATAAGGACGGTCGGGCTGTACCCGGAACATCCTTCATGCAGGATGAAAAGAAGTTGTTCTCTCTTGGAAAGGTACAGGGTGGGGACATCATAATTGATCTGGAAAGCAAGAAGATAACAGCACCGAAAGATTTCAGGGAACAGGTAAAGCTCCTCCAATCTTCTTCTGAGGACAGATACGTGATTGACATAGGAAACGGCAGGTACACAGTCACTTATGCTTTCAGCAATAAAAAGACATACACGCAAACTGTCGATGATGACGATATGGATTTGGATTATTATGAAGATGTGGAGATGACGGTTGATTATTCCCGTGATGCGTTCTATGACGTGAACAAAGGAGAGGTCAATTTCCTGATTCCTGAAACATCAGGCGACACCGGGCTTGTCTATTGTCAGTCTCCCCTTGAATTCCCGGACGGAAGATCTGCCTTCAATTCAAAATATGACTTTGAAACTGTGAACCTGGTTGACTCAAAGAAAGACCTGCTCTGCCTGTATACCAAAACGGAGGATGAAGAAAATAGCAGCCTTACCATACCGGTGACCGAATTCCTCTACGGCGGCATGTACGGATGGTACTACGGTATCTGGACGGGAAGCGAGGAGGAACATCAGTTTAATGAGGATAACCTGAACAGCATTTTCAGGGAACAGGTTCAGGATGATTCATATAAGGATAAATCACTGTCGAAAAAAAAGATAAAGGAAAAAGGAAAATCGCAGGAAGACGAGGTCAGGACGAAAGTTGAGAATGGTGAAATAGAATCCACTTATAAATTCAGCTGTACCCTTCCCAAAAAGAACGGTGACGGATCAAAGCTTGAGGGTGCGGTGTCAGAATATCTGGAGGAGACCGTATTTGATGACAACGGAGTCCTTGGCACAAAAAATGGTGAGAAGAAAACATCAAGTCCATATATAAGCCGCGGGATAATCAGATGCAACAGGCTTGGTGGAAACGCATACTTCAACATAGAGGGCATACCGGAGGCGGAGGGAACAGCAAGGAAGGCCCTTCAGAAAACCATAAACACAGGTGAGGACGTGACGTCAGGATTCCAGATTTCCGTACTGTCGGCAAGCCTGCCGACTACGACGACAGAAAACAACGGAAGCGCATGGACGGTACAGAGCCTTCAGGACGTGAATTCAGACAGGATACCTGATGTTCTTATAATCAAGGGTGTTGAATGTCAGGTTTATTTTGGAAGCATTGATTCCAAGGGAAACATAAGCTATCCGAAGGATCCTTCCCTAGTAACTGGG
Organism: Treponema sp. UBA1233; assembly: GCA_002309305.1. Lineage (GTDB taxonomy): Bacteria > Spirochaetota > Spirochaetia > Treponematales > Treponemataceae > Treponema_D. Next base: position 25,516 of record DBWR01000042.1, read on the forward strand.
GACATTAAGAAACTGACCGAGAATTACAATACATCCAAATCAAGCGGATTCTCAATCAGTCCTGCCGGTGCAATCCAAACAATCTATAAGCTTAGTGGAGGACAGAAGGGAATAAGCCTCACAAACGGAATCGGCGGATCAGAGTTCAGCGGTACAAACAGAACCACGGCAGCCATGCTGGACATTAATGCCGATGGAATCACCGACCATGTATATTATGATGAAGATTCGGACTCTACCTTCGTCTATCTCGGCAAGGGAGGAGGATACGAAAATGCATTTGAATACGGATGGGAGAACCTAAGCGAAGGTCATGTATCCGGAAAATCAGGGAACATAAGTTTCGGTAACGGCCTCCCCGTTGCAGGGAATGACAACAGTACCGGACAGGACATAACCGGCGGTGTTTCCATATCCGCTGATGTCGGCGGCAGCCTAAGCGTTAGTTCCAGCGTACAGGATTTTATGCTCATGGACATGAACGGAGATGGACTGGCTGATGCCGTGCGGATGGCAAAAGAACAGAATGATCCGGACAACATAATCTATGAGGTGTATTACAACACAGGCTCCAGGATTGAAACCGTCAATCCTTCCTGCATAAGGATCCCAAGATGGACTAACGGTGACGGCATGAACAACCTTGATGAAGGCATGGGAAGCCTTGCGGTGAACAACAGGGCCATAAATTCCAACAACATCATTTATGGGAAAACCACAGTCAGGCTTGAGGACGAAGCAGACATTGAACTTAAGGATTACATGAAAGACATTGAAAATGACATGGAAAGCCTTGACGGTAATGTTACGGCATCGGTCAGCATAAGCGGGAACCTGGGTGTTAATGCAAACGTCAAGATTCCTGTATGGGGATGTTTTTTCGTCAACATTACGGCAAACGCAGGCGGCGGACTCAACTCAGGAATGACCACAACATGTGCCACGGTAAAGATGATGGACCTGGACGGAGACGGCATGCCTGACCATGTACTCGAAGCCGATGGAAAAATCTGGTGGAAGAAAAACTGCTCGGGAAAAATAGGGCTGTTAAACCGGATAAACCTCCCCCAGGGCGGCAACATTCAGATAGATTACTCGGAGAAATACGGAACACGAGACAACCCCAGCTTCAAGTACGTGATGTCAAGAGTCACCGTGAACGACGGTACGGACGGAACGGGAGAACTTCCAAAACTTGAGCACGGGGAGCATTCAGTCACCACCCTCTATGAGTATGACGGCGGATACTATGACAGAAAGAGGAAGGAATTCTACGGCTTCAGGACAGTAAGGACAACATTCGCAGACGGAACATATCAGGTCAATGAATACTTCAACCGTGAGTACTATTCCAAGGGAGTACCGGAGGAGACCAGAGCATATGCGCCAAAAGATGATCCAGACAAAGAGGGACCAATCCTTTCAAGGTCAAGGACGACATTATGTAAAGCCCCGCTGGCCCTGCCTGAAAAGGAAGAGTCTTGGACATACGAGAAGGCAAGCGGTGGAGGCAATTTCATACACACTGCTGCTGAATATGCCTACGACTCAATGGGCAACTGTACGGATATTACACAGAGCTTTGATGACGGAACAAAACTCAGTGCAAAAATCAGGTATGAAGACATAAATCCCAATTCCTACATAATGGGCCTGCCTGTCGACATAAAGGTGTACGGAACAGGCGGAAGCCAGCTGCTGCGCCACCGTGCAGGAAAGTATGACGGCAAGGGCCAGCTTGTGGAGCTGTACCAGTATTATGACTCAACAAGTTATACAACAAACGAACTGGCTTATGACGGTTGGGGAAACATCAAGTCAGTCAAGGATGCCCGTGGGGCTACAATCTCCTATGAGTATGATGATGCAGAACACATGTTGCCCATAAAAATCTCGCAGTATGGAAACGGTACAGATACCTATTCAGGTGCGGTAGAGTATTATATTGACACCCAGACAAAGAAGTCCGAAACCGACTGCAACGGAAACACCATGAAGTATGAGTACGACAGCTGGCAGAGGATCTCAGAAATCTTCACGGCCTATGACGGAGAAACTCCTGCGGTAAGCTATGAATATCATACCCCTGTTGAAGCCATAGACGGCAATAGGGAATTGTGGTATGCTGTAACAAACAACAAGGTCTCGTTTGATTCTTCTGACAGAAAAGTCATACAGACTGTAGTTCAGGTTGACGGAGTGGGACGTGCGGTGCGTACAGCTAAGACCGGATGTGTAGACGGAAAGGACGGCTGGAACGCAAGCGGAGCCGTGGAATACGACGCCAAGGGTAGGACCGTGAAGGAAGGAATGACGGAGTTCATCAAAGAAAAAGACTTGACTGCCTTACTCAATTCAAGTCCCAGGATGACGGATCTTTACACAACGTATGTATACGATGAAAAGGACCGCCAGACAATGACGGTTCTCCCAGACGGTTCGGAACAGCATGCCGCATTTGAGATAAAGAACGGAAAAGCTGTCGCCAGCTCAACCGACTTTTACAGGGAAAATGAGCATTCTGTCACAGTGGACGGCAGGACGACGGTTTATGGAGCAGATCCTCTTAAATGCATTTCCGTACAGGAAACGGATTCACGCGGCAACATAGTCCGTGTGGCAAAGCTGGATCCAGACGGAAAACAGCTCACGGAAGTGACGTACACATACAGCGAGATGGGCGAGATGCTTAATGCATTTGACGCAAAGGGACATCCCGTCACAGTTGAATATGACATGCTCGGACGCAGGACGGCACTCGAAAGCCCGGACAGTGGACGGCAGGAATTCTTCTATGACGAGAACTCCAACCTGGTAAGGGAAAACAACTCAGTCCTTCGTGAAAACAAAAAGCAGATTGAATATGTATACGATGGACTTAACAGGCTCAAAAAAATCATTTATCCAGACACGGATGATACCGTCTATGACTACGGAAGGGCAAGCGACAGGAACGGTGCCGCAGGAAAAATAAGGGCAATACGGGATGCCTCGGGAACCCTTGAATACGAATACGGAAAGCTCGGTGAGGTGACAAAGGAAACGAGGGTTCTTAACACGCATCTGAGCGGAAACAAGACCGAAAAGGCGGTGATGGAATACTGCTCAGACTATCTTGGACGCATGGAGTGGATAAAATATCCTGACGGCGAGACAGTTACCTACGGCTACGATAACGGCGGACAGGTCAGGAGCGTTACGGGACAATACCTGACCTCAACCATTCCATTCAATTATGTAACCAACATAAAGTATGATCAGTACGGACAGCGGACATACATTGAATATGGCAACGGCACTTCAACGGAATACAAGTACGATCCTGCAAGAAGATGGCTGGATACGATTAAGACGAAGAGCGATACTGACAAGCCATTGCAGAACATTACATATTCATTTGACAGTGTTGGAAACGTACTCGGCTACAAGAATGACTGCCTTGACTCAATCACCGGAAACTATAAGACAGAACAGAGTTACGCTTATGATAACCTGCATCAGCTTATCAGTGCAACAGGTTATACGGAGCATAATCCGACAATTTCGCCAATAGCACCGGAATACATTTCAAGATATACACAGACCTTTGCATTTGATGCAGAAGGCCTGGGCAACATGATTTCCAAGGTGAGCTCGGAGACAGTAAGCCCGCAGATGACAATAGGAGACGACCTGAACTACAGCATTGATTACATCTACGATACTGACAATTATTCCCACCGTCTTGTTAGTGCAGGCAGCCGCTATTACAAATACGATTCAAACGGAAACGTAATCTGCGAGCAGGAAGGAAAGTTTGACGGAGAGGAACCGGAAACCTACCACAAGATAAATAAGGAAGCGGAAAACGTTTACTCCACAGATTATGGATGGGGGCTGTTCAGGGATAAGTCAAGCAGCAGGCCTTCTTCATCCGACAAATACCGAAGGACTTACACTTGGAACGAAAGGAACCAGCTGATAAGTTCAGTTGATTCAAATTACACCACAACATACGTCTACGGTCAGGACGGACAAAGAAGCAACAAGTATACATCGGGTTCCGAGACCCTGTACTTCAACAGCATGTGGATTATCAGGACGGATCCCGGCTCACCAGGAGGTCAGGCGGTAAAGAACGTGTATCTCGGCGATACGAGGATTGTCACTAAATTCAAGCCGGTTACAGAAACGACAACAAACTGGGAAAGAAACAACCAGTTCTATTACCACAGTGATCACCTGGGTTCTGCTTCACTAATTACGGATTGTAACGGTGAAGAATACCAGCGTATAGAATACACGCCGTATGGTGAGACATGGGTGGAAAAGACTTCCAACAAAGGAAGCGAGTATCTCCCCTATAAGTTCACCGGAAAGGAAATGGACGAGGAAACAGGCCTGTATTACTACGGTGCCCGATACCTGGACCCCAAATACAGCCGCTGGCTCAGTACTGATCCGGCATTGGGAGAGTATGTTCCGCTGGCTCCTGTGAATGATGAGGCAAAAAAACATAATCAAAATCTCCCGGGTATGGGTGGTATCTATAATTCGGTTAACGGGAACCTGTATCACTATGCGGGGAATAATCCGATTAGGTATACTGATCCGGATGGAAGAAAAATATTTGATTCAAACTGGTGGAGACGTAATAGAGATGAATTAATTGGAATTGGCCTTGATTCTCTTGAAATTATAACTGGTATTGTTGGTTTAGAAGTGACTTTTGGTGTCAGTTCATTGATGGTTATACAAGGATCAGCCAACGCTGGTTGGAAAATTATAAAGATTATGGTTACAACATATATAGCTGATGTTGATGGAGATGAAAAAGCTGATTATGTTGATAGTATTTTACCAGAATCTGCGATGGGTGCAGCATTTTATGGACTTGCTTATTTAGTAACGAAAATTGATGGTTCGAATTATAAAGATGAGCAATTTTGTGAAATGATGGGAAAAATTGGTGATTTGTTTGATATGGTTGTTGGTCTAGGCCTATCATTTAAATTAGACAAGCAAATTTCAAATCTTATATCACAAGATGCCTCGATGTTAACAAATTTGCAAAAGGTTTTGAAATATAATAAAGAAAATGTAATAGCAACTATTGGAGAAGAAGGCTACCAACTCTTTTCTAGCCTGGTTCTTGTAGATAATTTAAATAATGATATAAATGACTATTATTAAAATTATTAAGGAGATATATTATATGAGAAAAATATTTACTTTAGTGTTTTTTCTTGTTTTTGATATTATCATCATATATATAGTTTTTTTTAATCTTATCGAACTTTTTAAACTTATGTCAAAAAAGAATTTGCTAGAACTACTTTATTCAATTTTTGGTTTAATTATTTTCTTAAGAGCTCAATTGGTTTTTTTTAATAAAAAATGACTTTTTTGTGGGAATAAAAGTGTCAAAATCATTGTAAGTAATAAAAAAAAATTTATGAAAATTTTATAGAAGAGGAAAAAAAGCTTAAAATGTTGAATGATATACAAATATTAAAAAATAAAAATCTTATCACAGTGTCTGTAATATCGGCAAACCAGGATGAATCTGTTTCTATATCCAACTTGTTTATTTTTCTCCTCCACTATTTGTTCTTGTTTACAGATAATGAAAAAATCAAAAGATCATGCAATTTAAAAACAAACCATTTCCTTGTTTCTCAAGGAAATGGAGAGAACGGTGCACGATACCTGGACCCCAAGTACAGCCGC
>DBWR01000020.1:0-41993 GCA_002309305.1 Treponema sp. UBA1233
GTTGACGTTTCCATAGTCACAAGCGCGCCACAGATTCAGCTTTTATCCGGAATAGGCGACACCATCAGCAAGTACACGGCATTAAAGGACTGGAAGATCGACGCGGAAATTTCGGGGAATGCAATAGACGACTTTGCCTACATGATGAGCAAGATGGCATTCAACGCGATATGCTTTAACGAGGAAAAGAACATCACGTCAAAAAGTTTCATAAAGGTTCTTGCGCAGGTCCTTGTAATGGGAGGCCTTGCCATGGAAATAGCGGGAAACTCAAGGCCCTCATCAGGCTCCGAGCATCTTTTCTGCCATTCACTTGAAGAAAACTTTGACCAAATCAGAATCCCACACGGAATAGCAGTTGCAATGGGAACTTACGCTTCAACTGTTTTTCACAACGGCAACATGGAAAAAATCAAGAGGATACTGCACCAGTACAAGCTGCCCGTCCGTCCAAGCCAGTGGAACATAACGGAAGAAATCTGGATAAAGGCATGGAACAGTGCAAGCGCCACACGTGCAGACCGCCATTCAATTTTGGACACTGCCGATCTGAGTGCGGAAAACCTTTCAAAAATCTACAGCGAAATGGAAAGTGAGTTTGCAGAATGAGTAGTTTTTTATATCCAGATGGTGCGTCAAGTTCCTCCGTATCTGCGGCCGTCATTTCAATTTCCATCATACTGATTTCCGGTTTTTTGATGACACGCGTTACCAAAAAGCTGCGTCTTCCAAATGTTACGGCTTACATCGTTGCGGGAATCCTGATAGGTCCCTTTTGCCTGAACCTAATCCCGGAACCGATAATCAAGGGAACTGAATTTCTTCCTGACATTGCAATGGCATTCATTGCGTTCAGTACGGGACAGTTCTTCCGTCTGGATGTCCTTAAAAAAAGTGGCGGCAAGGTTGTGGTCATCACTCTCTTTGAGGCACTCATCGCTTCGATCCTGGTCTTTATCATCACCTTTTTTGTGCTGCATTTGAACATGGCATTTTCCATCGTTCTTTCCGCACTGGCTTCCACCACGGCATCCGCTTCCACAATGATGATAATACGTCAGACGGGGGCCAAGGGAAACTTTGTGGAAACCCTGCTGCAGATTGTCGCACTGGACAACATCATAGGCCTTCTCGCATACAGTGTGGCCATTTCCATCGCAGTCCATTCAACTACGGGCGAGGCTTTTTCCATGTGGAGGATAGCGGGTCCTATTTTAACCAACATCCTGGTCATCTTTTTGGGAGCCCTGTTCGGCCTGATTCTTTCATGGTTCGTAAGGCCCAAAACACGCACCAGTGACAACCGCCTGATCATTTCTGTTGCATTAATGTTCGGCTTCTGCGGCATCTGTACGATATTTGACGTCTCTCCCCTCTTGGGCTGCATGTCCTTGGGCACGGTTTACATCAATGTCACCGACGACGACAAACTGTTCAAGCAGCTGAATTATTTTTCACCACCGTTTCTCCTCATGTTCTTTGTGCGCTCCGGAATGTGCTTTGACCTGAACGCCCTCCTGAACAACAGCGGTTCAATCGGTTCATCTCCACTCATCCTGATAAGCGTAATGTATTTCCTGTTCAGGATCATCGGCAAATACATCGGCTCATTTGCAGGAAGCTCAATCGTAAAGATGAACAAGGAGATACGCAACTACCTTGGACTTGGTCTGGTTCCTCAGGCTGGAATTGCAATCGGTCTTGCCGCGTTGAGTGCCAGAACTTTGGGAGGTGAGGCAGGAAGCGCATTGGAAACCATCATCCTTGCATCAAGCGTCCTGTATGAATTTGCAGGTCCCGCATGCGCAAAGCTTTCACTTTATCTTTCCAAATCATATTCAACAAAACTGGAAGACATGGTCAGCGTGACGGAAACCACTCCCGACGGAAAGGAAAAGACTCAGGTTGAACTTTTGATCGACCGCATTCAAAAGATACAGGAAGAACTTCCGTCACACACAATCAACGAAGCAGAAGAAGCATTTACCGAAGCAGCCGAAAGTCAGAATTCAGCATTCTGGGATGACAACCACACTCCGGGCTTTGGAAAAAGATTCAGAAATAGGAGAAAATAATCATGAAGGATCCAATCGCACAATTACTTGGAGAATGGTCAGTGGACCTGGGCATATATTCAATTCTGTTCCGCATAGGACTTGCAGTATTCCTTTCCGCACTCATCGGTTGGGAACGCTCAAGCAAAAGGCATTCGGCAGGATTCCGCACCTTCATACTCGTAACGCTATCGGGCACTGTCGTCATGCTCATTGACCTGTGGCTCAACACAATCTACGACGGAAAGATTTGCCTGCTTTCTGCAATTGCCGTCATCGCCGCAACAAGGATTGCCACCCACACGATTTTCTTTAACTCACGCAACAAGATTATGGGAATTACAACCGCGGTATCCCTGTGGGGAAGCTGCATTCTGGGCATCGCAATAGGAGCCGGCCTCTACACGATTACCGCCGTAACTTTTGTAGCCCTTCTCTTCTGTCTTTCCAAACTCCCCCATCTTGAACACTACCTCAAGAACCGTTCCAATCATTTTGAGATTCACCTTGAGCTAAAGAACAGCCTGAACTTGCAGAATTTTGTCTCCACCATCAGGAAGCTTGGACTCACCATCGACTCCATAGAAATGAACCCCGCCTATGCAGGTTCCGGCCTGAGCGTCTATTCCATTTCAATTTCAATCTCAAGCAAGGAGCTCAAGAAATACAAGACCCACAAGGAAATAATCGAGGCCCTGAGCACTTTGGATTATATATATCATATCGAGGAGTTGGTGTAAGGGATTAGGCTGTTAGTTTGTCACGCGGATTACCACCAGAAGTCGGTATAGTCAAAGATTCCCAGGAGTCTGAGGCCTGCTGAAAATTCAAAGCTGTTGGAATGCTCGCTGTTGTTGTATGTCACACTGTTGCCGGAGAATGAAACATAGGGTGCCACATATTCGTTGATTACAAAACACAAATCCACTCCATAGTGCGTTCCAAAGAAAAGACGTGCGGTTTTGTCATCAAAAAGCTCAGAGACATTGGTAAAGCCAAGGCGGCCTTCTACAAACGGTATCAGCATGAAACGCCAGATATCAATAGGGATTTGAATACGCACCACCCCTCCGAATGTACTTGCCCTATGCTTTCCAGTTCCACCGTTATCTTCCATGGTAAGTTGTTCCTGCTGGAAGAAAAATCCCGCACCAAAGAATTGAAGTTCCAACAAGGCCGAAATGTCAAAGCCCCTGTCATCATCCCTTGAGTTTTCTGTGGGAACAAGAAGTGCCCCCTCAATCTTAAGTAAATATGGATCTCCATAGTAAAAATCGTTTAACCAGGAATCTCCACCATATTTTTTCAGCTTTACATTTTGACCAACACCTTCTACGGAATAAAGCTTCCATGTGCCGTTTTCCATTATCCATTCAGTTTGAATCTGCCTGCCGCTGCTTTCGAACACAACCTTGGCAAATTCCTTTGACTTATCAACAGACGCAACCGAAAGATTGGGATCAGACCTGAAAGTATTCTTTATTACATCCGCCGTCTTATACGCAAGATATTTGTATGGATCTTCTCTGAATGACGTTTTATATGACGTACCACCTGCATTTGTAATGTAAAGGTCTGCGGCCACGGTGCTTAAAAGCTCATTTGAAATGAACAGGTCTGCAATACTCTCCAAGTTGGTATCGTGTGAAACATGGGAACTGGGATCTTTTTTACTGATCATACTGATAAAAAGATTCAGGGGCAGTTCAGAATCACTTCTGTCCATGTAACGCCACTTACTCAAAAAATCTTTGATTGCCGGATTTTTCTCTGCTTGACTCATATCATCGAAAACATGATTCACACCCAAAAGTGTGTAAGCTGAATCTGTGTTGTTGTCATGAAGCAGGACAGGGCTACCAACAGGAGGATACTTGTATGACAGGGTAAAATAACTCCGGTCTTCATATGTGGAACCAATCGTGGCATAGTGTTCTTCCCAATGACTGGTGGTAAAATCCGGAATCACAACGTTTTGTCCCTGTACCGGAAGTTCGTTGGTAACACGCAGGGCTTTACCGGTATAGTTTTCGGGTAACTCAATAAGAAGAAAACGGTATGTCGTATCATCCAGGGCACTGACTTTTAGCTCAGGAATGACAATCGCTTGTGAATCATGGTCGGGGGCAAAGTAAATGTCAAATGTTGTAAAATCAGAAAGCGCTTTTTCTCCGGACGTTAGAACATATTTTTTTCCCGCATCATCACGTATGACGACACCCATGTTTCCCACTTTGGCCAGGAATGCCTTGATGTCTTCAGCCTGATCCTTGTAATTGTATTCCCTAAACCGAATCTCGGCAGACTTAAGCATTTGATAAGCCTTGTCGTTTTCACTAGGGACCACACGGCAGACAAATTCTTTAGGAGACTGAGCAAAAAGCACCAGGGCCTGCATGAGTGCAAAACAGATAATCAAAACATTTTTTCTTCCATTCATATCTTTAGCTTACCACATAGAGTATGTAGGTTCAAGTGCAAGGCAAGGATTTGGATTTTCACAAATGAAAACTTCAAATATCGAACATTTTTCCTGCATCAAGTCAATTCTAATTGACAATTATCACTTATTCCTTGATAATTAATTATATTCGGAGGTAAAAAATGGGAAGCATTTTATTCATTCTTATTCTGGGAGTGCTTGCTTTTGGCGTAATCTTCTGTGCGGTTAAATTACATAGGATTCCCAAAGACACTGTAGAAAACCGCAACAAGAGGGTGCCGTACATTGTCCTGATGATAATATGCATAATCTTTTTTGTCCTGCTTGCCGCCCTGGTTGGTTTTATTGCCTGGATAGGCTATAACATAGCGGTCCACGGTATGTAAAGAGGAATGGAGGTAACAAATGCTTTTTCTCATTCTGATTCTGGGAGTGGTGATTGCGGGCTTGATCACAAGCATACGCAGGCTACATGCAGTTACAAAGGACAGCACCGAAAACCAATCCAAAAGGCATGTATACGAAGCCCTGATGATAGTCTGCATTGTCTTTTTGGTTTTGATTAGTGCCGTCACCATCTTCATCTGCTGGCTCTGCTACAGCATATCGGTGAACGGAATGTAACAAACGGAGAGTTGAAAAAAAAACTAAGGTGAAACTATAATATGAAGAACAGAACTTTCTTTAAGATTTTGAGCATCGTCATGGTGGCAGGAATTTTATCTACTGCCGCACTTGTGTTTTATACCGTAAGGCTTCAGGAGCATTCATCGCTCACGGCTTTTATTGCGGGGGAATGAGATGAAGGAACGCGATTTTCTTAGGCCCGCCATAATTGTTTTTGCCGTACTGTTTTTTGTTGCCATTGATTCACTGGTTTATTTCCGATACACACGCAGGTTGGAAAACCATTTTGGAAAAGAGATGATTTCATCTTCAATCAACTTGAGCGAATACCAACCCTTTGATCCCGACTCAAAAATCGTAAGGGTGCAGGCCACCGAGGAACAGAAATTTCATGATGGAGATTTTCTTCCCGTACTCGATGGGGCCACAGCCCTCTTCCCAGTCTACTCCGCTGTTTTCAACTCACTGTATCCGGAAGATGCGTGCAAGTTTGACGGAATGGAATTCGATCCTGCAAGTCTGTTGCAAAAGAGAAATACCTCGGGTGCATTCAAGGCATTGAACTCAGGGGATGCGGACATAATTTTTTGCGCCACACCGTCGGAAAAGCAGCTGGAAGAAGCCAGGGCAAGCGGCATTGAACTGTCCATGACTCCCATCGGATATGAAGCCTTTGTATTTTTGGTCAACGAAAAAAATCCTGTGGACAATCTTTCGGTTCAGGAAGTAAAGGACATTTTCTCAGGAAAGATTTCACGCTGGTCGGAAGTGGGAGGCGACAAGTCATGCATTTCCGCATTAATCCGCCCAGAAGGAAGTGGAAGCCAAACCGCAATGCTTTCTTTTATGGGGGATGAAAAAATCGCACCCAAAAATGATGCCTATAGCGGACGCACAATCGGATATTCATTCCGCTTTTATGTTCAGGGGATTGTTGGAAGCCGTGGCATAAAGCTCCTTAAACTTGACGGCGTTTACCCGAGCAAGGAAAACATCAGAAACGGAAGCTATCCCGTGGTCAGCAATTTCTACGCAATCACCCGTGCACAAGACAAGGACAATCCATCCGTCAAAAAGATAATCGATTTCATCCTCTCACCCGCAGGCCAGAATCTGGTTGAACAAAGCGGATATGTGGAACTGTAAGCCTGTTTTCCAATAGACTTTTTTTCTATTTTCTTCTATCATTTGGGACATGAAGAACTCGATACTTTTTAGGTTTTTGTTTGCACTTGCGATTTTTTCCACCTTTACTTTTACCTCATGCATGAAAACTGGAGACATGCTCATTCAAAATGGCTCATCATATTATCAGCGCAAAAATTTTGAACAGGCAGAGGAACTTTTCATGATGGCGCTGGAAGAAAAATCAGACTTTTCAAAAGAAGACATTTACGCCATGATTGCCAACTGCCGACTGGAACTTGGTGATTACGACAATGCAATTGAATGGCGCAACAAGATTCTTGAAACAAGGAAAGACAGCGACAACTACATCAACCTGGGACTTCTTTACCGCTTCAAACAAGACGATGCCACAGCAGAGGAAATGTATAAAAAGGCACTGAATGCCGCTCCAAAAGATCCCAACGCATACGGAAGCCTGGGGTCACTCTATCTTTCACAGGATCGCATTGATGAAGCAATCCCGTATTTTCAGGAATCAATAAACCTTTACCCATGGAACGGACAGGTACATACAAATCTAGCCATCTGCTATGGACGGAAAGGTCTCTTTGATCTGGCAGAAGAAAGCATGGCAAATGCACTGTATCTCAGATATGAAAATTTCGATAGCTTTCGTGCCGAGCTTGATGAACTGGAAAACAAAGCCGGATACGTAAAGAAGGAATAAGCGAATCAAACCGCTAAAATCGCAGACTGGAGGATGATATGTTTTTAGAAGCAAAGAATGCCCTTGTATTCAAAAAGGGTAACGAAACTCTGATGATTGAACCATGGGGAAAAGATTCCCTGAGAGTGCGTTCAACTCTTGAACCTGCCTTCATCGACCATGATGTTGCGCTTACGGAAAAAATCAATCATGGAAACGCAAAGATTTCCGTCACAGAAAACGGCGCCTCCATCTTCAACGGAATGCTTGAGGCAAGACTCAACAACAACGGGGTAATTTCTTTTTATAAAAATGGAAAGCTGATTTTACAGGAATATTACCGTCAATATGATCCAACTGCAACAAAAGAAAGCTGCTGTACAAAAATCATAAGCCGTCAGTTTCAGGGAATCATAGGCGGAGACTATTCTCTCACGGTACGCTTTAACCCGAATGATGAAGAAAAACTTTTTGGCATGGGACAGTATCCCACACCTTATCTTGACATGAAAGGCTGCACGCTCGAACTGGCACAGAGGAACAGTCAGGTTTCAATTCCATTTGCCCTGTCTAATCTCGGCTATGGTTTTCTCTGGAATAATCCTGCCGTTGGTCGAGTGACATTTGGTAAAAACATTACGGAATGGCATGCGGAAAGCACAAAGGAAATGGACTACTGGATTACAGCCGGCGATACTCCCGCAGAAATTGTAGAAAAATATACCGCCGCAGTAGGACGTGCCCCTGCCCTCACGGAAGACTATCTCGGCTTCTGGCAGTGCAAGCTTAGATACCGAACCCAGGAAGAGATTCTTTCGGTTGCAAGGCGTTACAAGGAGATGGGCATTCATCTTGACGTTATCGTAATTGACTTTTTCCACTGGCCTCGTCAGGGAGACTGGTTCTTTGACAGGGAATACTGGCCGGATCCAAAGGCAATGTGCGACGAGCTTCATGCGATGGGAACAAAGGTCATGGTTTCCGTGTGGCCCAACGTTGATAAAAAATCAACACACTTTGCGGAGATGCAGGAAAAGGGATATCTGATTCGTTCTGATCGCGGAAGCAACCAGAGCTTTGACTGGCAGGGAGACTGTCTTGCAATTGACGCTACAAATCCAGAGGCACGTGAATACCTGTGGAATATCTGCAAGAAAAACTATGCTGATTATGGAATCGACATGTTCTGGCTTGACAACTCAGAGCCTGACTTAAATGTTTATGATTTCGGAAACTACAGATATCAGCTTGGCAACGGCCTGCAGGTTGCAAACGTTTATCCGCAGATGTACAGCCGCTGCTTCTACGACGGAATGAAGGCAATGGGAAAGACCAACTTCGTAAACCTTGAGCGCTGTGCATGGGTCGGAAGCCAGAAATACAATCAGGTTATATGGAACGGTGATGTCCAGTCTACATGGGAATGTTTCAGAACTTCTGTCTGCGAAGGCTTGAACATGGGTCTTGCAGGAATTCCGTGGTGGACAACAGACATCGGCGGATTTATGTATGGTGACGTCCGCACAGAAGAATTCAAGGAACTTTTGGTACGCTGGTTTGAATGGGCCGTGTTCACTCCAATCCTCAGGCTGCACGGAGACAGGGATCCGCATGACATTCCGCTTTTGGACAAGGACCCGGAGCGCGGTTATGGTGGAGGACACCTGTTCACAGGACGCGACAACGAAATCTGGAGTTATGGCGAAAAGGCACAGAAGATTATGGAAGCACAGATAAAGCTTCGTGAGAAAATCAAGCCCTACGTGACAAAGCTCATGAAGGAGGCAAGCGAGAACGGAAGCCCCGCAATGCGCACGATGTTCTACGAATTCCCCAACGATGAAAAATGCTGGAACCTGCGTGACCAGTACATGTTCGGCTCAGACTATCTTGTAGCCCCCATCCTTGCACCGCAAACATTCAGCCGCGAGGTATATCTGCCAAAAGGAAATTGGGAGGACATCAACGACGGAAAAACCTACAATGGCGGCCAAACCGTAACCGTAGATGCCCCAATTGAAAGCATACCGGTATTCAAATTATTGAAGTAACTCCTCATTTATGCTATAATTTTTGCATTCTGCACGAATGAGCGGTTGTGCGGAAGAGAGGTGTAAAATGATAAAGATTCTAAACGCAAATCAGGTTGAAGACTCTTTCTTTGAAGGAAGGGATTTTGGGACTACGATTGATACCGTACGTCAGGTTCTTGTAGACGTCAAGGCGCGCAAGGATCAGGCACTTCACCACTATGCCGCTCAATTTGACGTTTCAGATCCAGAAGTTTTTGAGATTCCTGTTGCAACCTTAAAGGCAGCAGCTGAAAAAATGCAAAAGGAAACCCCAGATTTGTACAATTCACTATGCCTGTCACGAGATCTGGCATTGGATTTTGCAAAAAAGCAGAGGGAATCATTTACTGATTTTGAAACTGAACTCAGACCCGGACTTTTTACAGGACAAAAGAACATTCCGGTGGAAAAGGCAGGCGTATATGTTCCGGCAGGACGTTTCCCGCTTGTAAGTTCCGTAGTGATGACGATAACCCCGGCTGTTGCGGCTGGTGTGGATGAAGTTATCCTGTGCACTCCACCAAGGGTACACCCCGATGACATGGCACGTGCGGAAAAAGAAGGCCTTGGCAAATTTGGAAATGCATTAAAGGGTGGCAAACCCTATGCTGACGAAAAGATTATGGCGGCGGCATACCTCTGCGGCGTAAACCGTGTGTTTGCATGCGGCGGAAGTCAGGCGATTGCGGCAATGGCATTCGGTACGGAATCGATTCCCAAGGTTGACGTTGTTGCAGGCCCCGGAAACAAATATGTAGCAGAGGCGAAAAAGCTTGTATACGGAACGGTCGGCATAGACATGATTGCAGGCCCCACCGAGGTCTTCATCATAGCGGACTCAAGCGCAAATCCGGTTTGGGTTGCGGCAGACCTTCTTGCCCAGGCAGAACACGATGTTGTGGCACAACCGATTCTTGCCACCAACGACAGGACTCTTGCACAAAAGGTTTCAGATGAAATTGAACGTCAGATTCAAACCCTCAGCACAAAAGAAACTGCCAGAAAGAGCATAGACACATATGGAATCATAATCGTGACCGATACTCTGGAAGAGGCTGTTGAAATAGCAAACAGGCGTGCCCCGGAACACCTGGAACTTGCATTGGAAGCAGGTGCACAAAGGGATAAGCTACAGAACATGGCAAGAGATTACGGTTCCATGTTCATAGGCCATGGTACTGCCGAAGTATTCGGAGACTATGCGGCTGGACTCAACCACACGCTGCCAACATCAGGAAGCGCAAGGTTTACCGGAGGACTTTCGGTCAGGATGTTCCTTAAAACCGTTACCACACTGCGCGTAAAGGAAGGGGAAAAGGGTGTCAAAGACTCAGCCGTTGCAGCAGGATTCCTTGGTGATGCCGAAGGTCTTGCAGGACATGCAAGGGCAGCTCGCTTACGTCTTGGTCAGGGAGTGTAATTGAATGAAGATATATAAATTGGGCGAGGAAGTTCTGCGTGAAAAATGCGTGGAAGTAAAGCCGGAAGAGATAAACGACGAATTCAGGGCCACTCTGAACGAAATGTTTGAGACAATGGAAAGTGCCAACGGTGTGGGTCTTGCGGCCCCTCAGGTTGGAATTGCCAAACGCTTTTTCGTGGTTGTAGCCGATGATGATATCCGCAGGGTGTTCATAAACCCGGTAATAACAAAAACATCCAATGACCTTGTTGACTATGAGGAAGGATGCCTTTCAATCCCAGGGTTTTACGAAAACATAAAGAGGCCTTCAAAGGTGTCAGTAATCGCACTCAACGAAAACGGAAAGCAGTTCTCAATCGAAGAGGCCGACGGTCTGCTGGCTCGTGTCATTCAACATGAAAATGATCACTTGGACGGCATACTCTACATTGACAGGGGAGACCAGAAATTCAAGGAATCCACAGAAGAACAGTTCAAAAAACGTGCTGAACGTGCTGCAAAAAAAGCCCTTGAAAAAGAAAGGAAAAAAGCTTCAATCGCCGCAAAACTTGCAGCCAAACAGGAAAAAAAGGAAAGATCATAAAAATGCTTAGGGTTATTTATGCCGGAAGTCCAGCAGCATCTTCACGTGCACTGGAATTGATACTTAAAGACAGCTACATGTCCGCATCCATACCGGAAGAACACTACAAGATTGTCGGTGTACTCACAAATCCACCGTCCACACAGGGCAGGCACAAGGACTTGATTCCTACAGAAGTCGCCCATTATGCCCAAATCTGGAACGAAGCCCGCGATGAGGGAATAGTCATTCTGTCTCCGGAACACATCAAGCAGGAGGCAAGGGAACAAATTGCAGCCCTGCACCCGGACATCTTCATCTGCTTTGCATACGGCCACATTCTGGGACCAAAGTTCTTTTCGCTGTTCAAGTACGGTGGAATAAACCTTCATCCTTCACTTTTACCCAAATACCGCGGGGCAACTCCGGTAAACCAGGCCATACTCAACGGCGACAGCGAAACCGGCATCTGCATTCAGAAAATGGCCCTTGGAATTGATGAGGGCGACATACTCAGCATGCAGCGCTGGACACTGACTGGAACCGAAACAGCAGAATCCCTGTTAAAGGAAGTGGCACTCCACGGAGCAATCTCCATTACCACAATCCTGCGTTATATAGCAAAGAACCACGAACTCCCTATTTCCCATCCTCAGAGGGGGGATGCATCATACTGTTCAATCATCAAAAAAGAAGACGGAAGGATCAACTGGACTAACAGTGCTGAAAAAATCGATGCTCAGATTAGGGCATACACACCGTGGCCGGGCTGTTTTACCAGCTGCAACGGTCAGATGCTCAAGATAATCAAGGCACGTGATGCGGCAAAAATCGCCTTCCAGGATAATTCCATCCCCAAGAATACGGCGGCAGTACCGGGAACAGTCCTTTCCTACAACAAGCAGAGAGGCATACTGATTCAGACAGGGGACGGGGTTTTAATTGCGACAGAACTTCAATGGCAGGCAAAGAAAGCCATGGACTATAAATCTTTCATGAACGGGGCCAGAAATTTTATTGGCAGTGTTCTTGAATGAAAACCTTTAATATGGTAGGATTTTTACTATGAATGAGATAATTAAATCAAATGCATCAAAGCAAGTTGCCAAGGTGCCAAAAGAAAAAAAGCCCAAGAAAAAGTTCCGGCTTGGAACTGCCTTTAAGGAACAGATTGCCCAACTCGGCAAAGGCGGATGGCTCCTGTTTTTTACGATGTTCTTTTCGCTTTTCATCATGGTGGCGGCTTGTCTGGCTGTGTTCTTCTCATCTGTTCAGGGGGAAGAAAAGGTCAAGGTTCCCGATGTATTGGGAAAATCCCTTGTTGCTGCACAGCTTGAATTGCAGGCAAAGGAACTTTATCCAAAACTCCTGCTCAAGTACTCGGAGATTCCAGGAACAGAAGGCATGGTCATAGACATGGATCCGGGTCCAGGCTCCATTACCAAGGCATATCACCGTGTTACGCTTACTGTAAGCCGTGGCGTCCAGACCGAATCAATGCCTGATTACGTCGGAAAGGATGCTGATGAGGCACAGACCAAGCTGAATACTGAGTTTGCAGGTTCATCGGTCGTAACAGTTGCGCCAATCGTATACCAGAAGAGCGACAAACCGGCGGGAACAATCCTTACACAGTCACCAAAGGCAAAGACATCACTTGATGATCCCGTTACCGTACACTTTGTAGTATCCAGCGGAAACATACAGGCACGCACGACAGTACCGGATTTGATGGGAAAGAGCCTGCCTCAGGTTTTGACTCAGCTTGAAAAATCACCACTTGTATTTGACTTTACCGCACATACGGCTGGAGAAGGTGACGTTCCGGGAACTGTAACATCACAGAGCGTTAGAGAGGGTGAGGTTGATGAATTCACACATGTTCAGATTGACATGGCATTCCCTGCACCACAGGAAGATGACACCAGCGCCTACGGCATATTCTCTTATACTTTGAATGAATATCCATACCCTGTTCCAGTACGTGTTGAAGCCAGCGACAACGAAGGTAACATAACCAAGCTCGCAGACTTCATGCACCCAGGAAAAGAGTTTACGATTCCATACAACGTAAAGAAGAACAGCGTAATCACACTGTACGTCATGGGCGAATCAACCGCAAGACACACGGTACAATAAGAACAACGTCATTCCGGACTTGATCCGGAATCCTGATATTGCATGTTGGGATGCTGAATCACCTGTCTGCCGACAGGCGTTCAGCATGACAAATACAGTCATTCGGAAAAACAGCAAAACTTTATAAATACAATTTATTTTTCCAAAACATTACCGTCTTCTGTTGCTATGAAAACAGTGGGCGGTAATTTTGTAAAGAAGCCACATTCTACTACACCTGTAATCTTGTTTATCTCTTCTTCCATGAATGCGGCATCTACACTCTTTTCCCATACACAGTCCAGAATCATGTTGCCGTTGTCGGTAATGACAGGCCCCGCCTTTTTGACACCGTCCCTCAGGGTACATTTTGCACCGAGCTTTTCAAGTGCCAGAGTAACAGGAACCCTTGCCTCAGCGATTATTTCTACAGGAAGGGGGAATTTTGTTCCATGGTCTTTAACAGCCTTGGAACTGTCGGCTACAATGACAAAGCTTGATGAGTTGTAAGCAACAATCTTTTCACGAAGAAGAGCAGCTCCACCGCCCTTGATCAGGGTCTTGTCCGGACCGATTTCATCCGCACCGTCTATCGCAAGATCAAGATGACCTCCTATGCAACGGTCGTTCAATGTATAAACCGGCACACCATTGTCCTGGAGCGCAACAGCAGTCTGGAAACTTGTTGCCACAGCCTTGATGTCCTTTAACGTTCCGTCCGCAATCCTTTCGCACAACCTTTTTACGGCGGGCATTGCAGTGGAACCTGTGCCCAAACCGATTTTCATTCCGCTAAAAATCCTGCCCTGTTCAATCAAGGTGTCGATAGCTTTTGTTGCCGCAAGAACTTTCTGTTCGTCTTTTGAAACTGCCATTATATTCTCCTCATTAACTTAATATTCAACTCCGGTAAACAGCCTGAACTGTTCGTATGCCTGATACCGCAGCATGTCATATCCGTTGCACACCTTGCACCCGGCTTTTGAAGCACGAGCCATTACAGGTGTAACTGCCGGAACATATACTATGTCAAAAAGCATTTCTTTTCCGCTAAAGTCATAGAAATAGAGCGGATCATTTTCCTCACTGGAACTGTCTTCGCTGTTCATGCCCACCGACGTTGTCTGGATTATTATGTCGCTGTATTTTTTCAGCAGTTCAATTGACTCTGAAGAAAGCCTTGCATACTTGAAGCCATAAAGCTCTGCAAGCTCCTGAGCCTTTTTGGTAGTCCTGTTGAATATGCATGCATCACCCTTCAGGTTCTTTACGGAATATGCAATTGCTCGGGACGCTCCACCCGCACCGATGATTGCAACCTTTTTGTGTGCAAGATTCTTGGTACCAAGGAATTCCAAAAGCGACTTTGTAAATCCGATTACGTCGGTATTGTATGCACGCCACTTTCCATGCTCATCCCTGACTATGGTATTGCTTGCACCCACATCCAGCGCTGTTTTTTCAACAATGTCAACATTATCCAAAACCGCCTCTTTATGCGGAATGGTAACAGACAATCCCCTTACACCCGCAACATTTGCAAATTCCATCACATCCCTGAACGAGTCTGAGCGTATGGGGACATAAACAGAATTCATGTCGTGTTTTTCATAACCGGCATTATGCAATACGGGACTTCCGGTTTTCTTAAGGGGCCATCCTGTAATTCCATACAGAGTTGTTTCTTCATTTATCTTGCTGAAACGATATGTGTTTTTTAAGACAATGGGATCAAGATGAGCAAGATCCGCAAGGTTTCCCTGAGTTTCCGACGGAGAGGCATAAGTCAGATAGTTCTTTAACTTGGCGCTTAAAATCCGCGTGGGAGTTCCCATCGGACCCATGGCAACAACAATGTGATTTGAATCCTTTAGCTTTGCAGTCTCGTCAAAAACCATCTTTACGTCATCAAGGCTGTGGGGCATAAATGCAATCTTTGGAATTTCAAATTCAGATCCGCGAAGCCGTTCAAGCCTCTGGGCGATGTTTGCGATCGGGTTCTTCATGTCATGTATGCTGCGTATGATCCTGAGCCCATAAGCTGTGGCCGCATCCTGCAGACTGGAAACGTGGAAATCTTCTTCAAAATCAACGTATGCAAAATTGCGTGAAGTATCCTGATCAATGAAAGAAAGTGCCTTTGCAAAAAGAACTGAACGGTTAGCCTCACCCTCAATAAACTGACCGCCGTCAACCCTGCGACGAATCGTAAGTATGCACGGAACCGAAGACATGGCAGGAAACTTCCGGAGCACAAGCCGCTCGTCATCATTAAGGAAATCCGCACGAAGCTCCACCACATCAATATATTCACGATATTTTTCTATAATTTCAACATCTTCTTTAAGAGTCTTGCCCGTAAGGGTCAAACAGATTAATGGTTGTGACATGCTTTTATTTTACCACAATTGCAATCAGATATTCAATAATCCAGTTTTTCCCTGATTTTTTTGATGCTCTTTGCGGAACTGATGGAAACTATTTTGATTTTTCCGTTACTGCACCTGATTGTTGCGCTTGCCTTGCCGGACGTTTTTTCAAGATCAATTGGCAGGCCGACAATTGCTTCTTTTGTTTCTTCGGTTTCTATTTCCACAAGGGATTTTGTCTGCATGGCGTTTTCCACCACATGAATTTTTCCTGCATAATCCATTGACAGTGCTTCCAGTTTTTCAAACCTTACTGATCCCGGCCTTAGCTGTTCCGTGTTTACGACGATTCGCCTTTCAATTCTTTCTGCAAGACCTTCCCTCTGCTCCTTACTCATTTCCATTTTGGAAAGGGCTTTTTCCATTTCTAGCAAAAGATGTTCAGCTTTGTCCGATTCAAATACCGAGTCGATTTTTTTAAGTCCTGCCAGCTTAGCTCCATCTCCGGAAGATGGAATTGCAGGATAAGAAACATAGGGCTGTCTTTCCGCCACTTTACGAATCTTACCGGTAAATTCCATCCCGCTTTTTATCATCAGGTTTTGAACTTCCTCATCATCATGCAAATCAAGAAGATATACGCCAGGTGCAAGTTTTTCTATCAGATGACTGGCGATGTACGGACTTTTTTCTGCGATTTCACAATTATGCTCAGACAGTTTAAGAACATAGCCGTAAAAAAGTTTTGCCGAGGAATATGAAGCATACCACTCCTCCACAATCACCTGCAGATTCTGCGGCATGGGGAAAGCTGAAAACTCATTGAGCAGCGAAATGATGTCTGTGGGATTTGCTCCTGTGTCAAACCATCTTGTAGCAGAATGTCTGTTTATCTCGTAAACAGCGGCGACATCAAAATGACATATGTCCATCATGCGTGAAAACGGAAGAAGTTCTACAAGGCTCAATCCGGGCATGATTGTAATGGACAGAGAAGTATCCACACTCAGGACTTTTTTGGAGGATGGCTCAAGGCAGTTTACTTCACTTTCCTGCACAGGAACATAGAGCTCCTCACCTTTTTCGCTCGTTCCACAAAGCTTTAAAAGTCCAAGATGAATTGAATTTTCAACAATGGAAGCAAGTATTTTTTTTGAAGATTCCTCTTCTTCACCTAAGGCAGAATTTTCGTGTTGGGCAAGTATTTTTTCAAACCTGCTGCTGCCCTCCAGTTCCCTGTCCCAGTTCTTTTCATAAATCAGGTAGGCAAGCCTTGTCAAATTGGAAAGGGTATATCCGTCCTTTGGAATTGAGGAAAACAGACTCACAAGAACAAAGGCATATTTCTGAAGATACTGTCTGGTCAAATGCACGGCCGAAGAAGCAGCAAGAAAAATCATTGCACTGTAATAATCCAATGCGGCGTATTTTTCCAGATTATCCCAGTTAGGCAGAACTCCCTTTGAACTTGTCTCGAACAGGCCAAGGTTGCACATTCCGTCCATCAGTTTCTGCATGCACTGTCCTATTCTTTTTTCATCCAGAGAAGCCCCGTATAGTTCGACCAGTTCTTCACAGATTTTCTTCTTGAGCTCACCGTTTGCCTTGCACAATTCGGGATGTCGGGAAACAAAAGAGATAAAGGATGTCATCAACATCGGAGTAAGGAAAAATGCGTGCGGTTCAACCTGCTCAACTTTACCGGGATCATCCAAAAGACATTCTATTCCCAAAAACGGAGAAAGTGATTCTTCCAGCAGGGGATTTATCCTTAGTTTTTTGGAAGAGCTTTCATCATCAAGGGTGTATATCAACAGGCGTTCCTTGAGGTTTTCGATGTGGTCATAAATTGAATGTCCGAAATTTTCGTTTGCAAAAAATGATGCGATTGTCTCATAGTCTGCATTTGGAATCATTGAAATGAACGATAAAAATTTGAGGTCGTTTTTTCCAAGTAAAGAGCATATGCTTTTTTTGTTTTCTTCCTTGCGCAAAAATGAACTCAAGTCTTCGATTAACTTTTGTTTGTTGAACGGTGTCTTTACCTCTCCCAGATACATGCGGATGATGTTAAAGAATTTTTCGTTCTCCATTGTCGCAAGATAGGCACGCCACTGCAATACCCTCTCTGTCCTATCCTTGGCGTTCAATTTTTCTCTCCGTATTCAAATGCGTTGTTCATGAATATTTCATCAAAACTTTCTTTTCCGTTGTAACGGATGATTCTGTATGAATATCCCTGTTCCGCCAGAAACTTCTGACGGTTGCTGCCAAAGTCTTCTTCCACAGTGTTGCGGCTTATGAGCGTAAAGAATCTTGAAGTACGTTCCTTTGGCCTTAATATTCTTCCCAACCTCTGAGCCTCTTCCTGCCTTGAACCAAATGTTCCGCTTACTTGAATAGCCATGCTCGCATCAGGCAAATCGATTGCAAAATTGGCAACCTTGCTTACGACCAGAACAGGAATCTTTCCGTCACGGAATTGAGAATAGATTATGTCGCGTTCCGAGGTGGGAGTTTTTCCCGTTATGATTGGGGCGTTTATTTCCCGCGCTATTTCGTTCAACTGGGTCAGGTACTGTCCTATTACAAGAATCTTGTCGTCAGGGCATCGTTCTATCAGTTCCTTTACTACCTGTACCTTGAGCGGATTCTGACTTGAAATCTTGTGCTTTTCCCTGGTGGTGGCGGCGGCATATTCAATTTCCTGCTCACCGTTCATTCCAAGCCGAACTTCTATGCATTCAGCACTTGCAATCCACTTGTCTTTTTCAAGTTCCTTCCACGGCACATCAAAACGCTTTGGTCCAACAAGAGAAAAAACATAGCCCTCACATCCATCTTCACGAACCAATGTTGCGGTAAGACCGACACGACGTACTGCCTGCAATTCAGCCACAACCCTGAAAACCGGAGCGGGCAGCATGTGGACTTCGTCATAGATGATCAGGCCCCACTGTCTTGAGCGGAAGAGTGAAAAATGCGGATATGGGCCAACCTTGTCGGGCCTCCATGTAAGTATCTGATACGTTGCGACTGTAACAGGCTTGATGTCCTTGTTTTCTCCGGAATATTCAGCTATGTCATCGCGGGTCAAAGTGGTCTTGTCTATGAGTTCGTCAATCCACTGGTGTACCGCAGAAATGTTTGTCGTTACAATCAGGGTGTTTGTCTGCAAAAGTGACATCAGTTCCATGCCCACAATTGTTTTACCCGCACCGCACGGAAGCACGATGGTTCCGAAACCAGTTCCAGGTCCCTTGTCTCCTATTAAAGAAAGGGCTGCTTCCTTTTGGTAGTCACGAATTTCAAAAGAATTGCTGGACAGGGTTTTATCACGCAGGGAAAATTCAAGAGGCTCTCCGTCCACAAGAGGAACATCATCCTTTACCGGCCAACCGATTTTCAAAAGATCCTGCTTTACGGTACCGCGGTCTGTGATGTTCAATAAAAAACAGAACCTCTTTTCTTCATCGCTTACTTGAACGGAACTGTCATCAGACTGGTATTCACATGGAACAAGGAATTTCTGCATGGTCTGGTTGACGCTGATTTCCTTATATACTGCAGCCGACGTACTTACAAGATACAGGTATTCTTCCTTAACTGTCTTTCCTTCTGACGTAACTTCTTTTACAGGTCCAGGAACCAGACGCAGTTTTCCAAATCTTTCTGAAGTTGAATAAATCCAGGCGCTAACTGACTGAGGAACTGCATAGCGTGAAAAATCCTCAAGGACTTCGATTGCCTGTTTTGAAGTAAACCCGGCGGAAGCGGCATTCCACAAGGAAAGAGGTGTAAGACGATAAGTATGAAGATGTTCTGGAGAACGTTCCAGTTCTGCAAAGGGTATAAGGGCATTGCGGCATTCATCTGCCCTAGGTGCATGAACGTCCAGAAGAAGAGTCTTATCTGACTGTACAATCAGTGGATTGTCGCTTTTTGCCATATCATTACATTATACACTCAAAACTTTTTATATTCAACAGATTAGTTTTTATTTCTTACCGAAAAGAGAAAAGCCTCCGTTGGTGTTGGTCTGGACTTTTGTTCCGGGCTTTATCCAGTTGAGTGATTTTTTTGCTGAAGATTTTTCCCCAAGTTTTGCAGAATCATCAATGTATCCGCCGAGCCATTTTGCAAAAGCAGTATCGTTTGCAACCAGATCCTGAGACTTGTCTCCACGCACCAGGAAGAAATCCACATATGGCAGGTCACCATAAAGGGCAACGATGTTTTCCGTAAATGAGATGAATGCACTTGAAGCGGCTGCTACAACCGGTGATGCTATAGAATATGCTCCGTTCCTGAGCGATGGGGCACGAACTGCATCTGCGGCGGAAGGTCCTTCCTTTATGAGGTAAATCAGTTTTCCGGGTTCATCAGCATTATGCCTGTGCTCAAACCTGCGCAAGACTTCCAGGGTCAGGTACTGGTACGAAAGAATCATTTCATCACAGCCCTTGGCACATTCCTCTATATCAACCTGATCTGCACGGGAAGCAAAAAGTTCCTCATCAAAGAACATCACTACTTCATCAAGGGATTCAAAAATCGTTTCTGCTGTCAGCAAAAATGTTCTGGCGGAAATCGGGGAATTCTTATTCCATTCTACAGTCGCCACACCGGATGCCTTTCCCATAAGCTTCTGCTGCCTTTCACTCTGGGCATCTTCTGCGTTTGATTCGTCATTATCCGTTGATTCCGGTCCCGAAACCACAACATAACGGCCCCTTTGAACCAGTCCATCTGCAAATTTAGTGCATGCCGGCATATCTTTTCCGGCCACAAGAGTTGTTATAGCCATAGAAACACTATACCACAGATTTTAATGGAAGTGAAGTACCGTAATAATTTATAATTAAGAATTATTGATTTATAATTGATAATAGCTTGAATTCTTGGTATAATAGAACATTATGAAACTTTGGTTAAAATACTTATTAGGAATTATTATTGGTTTAATTGCAGCTTTTTTACTGCCTGTAAACAGTACCCAGGGAAGTGAAGTTCTGGATTTTATTCTGGAAATTGTAATCCGCTTTGGACGCTATATGCTCTTGCCTCTTCTGTTTTTCTCAATTATCTGTGCATGTTACCGTCTGCGGGAAGACAAAAAGATACTGAAAACCGGTCTATGGACTTTCAGCGTCATCATCATTTCTTCCCTGATGCTTGTTGCACTGGGACTTGCCTCAGGTCTTATGGTAAAACTGCCACGCATCCCGATTTCTCCGATTGCAGTTGGTAAAAATGCCGAGATTGACACTCTGGACATCAAGAATCTGATTCGTGCCCTTTTCCCATACTCTGGATTTGAAGCTTTGATTCAGGGGGCATATCTTTTGCCAGTGTTTATTTTTGCAGGTCTTGCCGGTGCAGGTGCTGTCAACGAAAAGAACTTTGCACGTCCTGCAATCACCCTTTTTGACTCACTCAGCAGGTTGTGCTACCACATCATGTCATTCTTTACAGAAGTCCTTTCTGTCGGAATGATTGCCATAATGTTCAAGTGGACTGTAGACTTTATCGCCGTTCAGGATTTAAAAGTCTTTTTGCCTCTTTTCATCCTGCTGGTTGCAGATTTTGTAATCATGGCTTTTATCGTTTATCCTCTCCTTACTTCAATCATCTGCCATGAACGTCATCCGTGGCGCATTTTGTACGCAAGCATCTGTCCGCTTTTTGTGGCATTCTTCAGTGGAGACACTAACCTTACACTGCCTGTAAGCATGAGGCACAGTCACGAAAGCCTTGGAATCCACCGCAGGTCCAATGCTGTAACCCATCCTCTTTTTGCCATCTTTGGCCGCGGAGGTGCGGCTCTTGTCGTTACAGTTTGTTTCATTCAGATTTTGCGCTCATATTCACGCGGAGACATAAATACTGAAACTGCTTTCTGGATTGCAGGTTTTGCATTCCTGATTTCATTTGCACTGGCAGACAGGCCAAGCGGAGGACCTTTCTTTGCCCTTACACTCATGTGCATGGCTTATGGTCCAAACTTTGAGGCGGGATATCACCTGCTCAAGGGAACTGCCCCGATACTATGTGCATTTGCAGCCGGATTCGACACAATCAGCGCAATGTTCGGAACCTACATCGTTGCGGTAAAGACAAAGAACATCCAACCGCAGGAATTGAAAAAATACATCTAGGGAAATCCTAGTTCAAATCATACTCCAATGTTGGCGAGGCTTGAACGGTCATGTCACTTTTGATAAAGACCACGGCCTCGTCAAATTTTTTTGCAAACTCTTCAGGTCCCAGCAAAAAAGAAGTCGTACTCAGTGCATCTGCCGTCATGGAAGAAGGGGAAACCACAGTCGAAGATAAAATCCCATTTTGCACCGGGTATCCTGTTTTTGGATTTAGTATGTGATGGTAGATGTTTCCGTCCTGTTCAAAATAACGCTCGTACAAACCGCTTGTAACAACCGACATTCCACCCCGAACTTTAAGGACCACAGGAGGCTCAAGCGTCTGGTCGCATGGATTTTTTATTCCCACTTTCCATGGGGTTCCATCTTTCTTGTTGCCCCACACAAGGATGTTGCCCCCCAAATCGATTAAGGCACGCCTGACTTTTTTTTCTTTAAGGATGGAACTCAGCTCGTCTGCGGCAAAACCTTTTGCAATGCCACCCAAGTCAAGAATCATTCCAGGCTGTTCCAGAAAAACCGTTGTCTTGCCGTTTGATTTTTTTAATTGGACTTTCTTCCAGTCAACAAGTGAAAGCGCATTTTCTATTTCATCCTGGGAAGGAACTTTTGCATCGGGAGTGTTTATTCCCCACAGGCGAACAAGGGGACCGATGGTAGGATCAAATGCACCGTCACTTTTTTGCGCATAGTAGAGGGCCGTTTCCAAAACAAGCGTAAGGTCATCTCCAACTTGAACTTCAGATACACCTGCGGCATTGTTTATTTTATTCAGTTCAGAATCAGGATTGTTTAAATTGAATTCAGAGTCGATTTCATCCAGCCTGTCAAAAACCAATTGATAAAGACTGTCGCTTCCATCTTTATAAAGGTTAATCGAACAGACCGTTCCCAGCACCTGCCCCACCGCAGTTTTGCTTTGCCCGCAAGAAGAAAAGAGCAGGCACAGAAAAACCGCAACAAGACAGGCACAAGATTTTTTTCTCATCGCTTATTCTTTTTCAACACACTTGATGTGAAGCTCGTCCAGCTGCTTTTGGTCAACTTCGGACGGACATTCATCCATTGGAGAAAGTGCAAGATTGTTCTTGGGAAATGCGATAACCTCGTGGATTGATTCCTGCTTTTCCATGAGCATAACAAGGCGGTCGAGTCCCGGTGCAATTCCTCCGTGTGGCGGCGCACCAAACTTAAAGGCCTGAACCAAGAATCCGAATGCCTTATCCGCACGTTCCTGGCTGTAACCTACAATCTTAAAGATGCGCTGCTGCAATGCCGGGTCGTTGATACGCATAGAACCTGATGCAAGCTCATAGCCGTTCAATACAAGGTCATAGAGGTCTCCCTTTACACTTCCCGGATCTGATTCAAGTGTGTCCCAATTTTTTTTCTGCGGCAGGGTGAACATGTGGTGTTCGGTTTCCCAATGCTGCTCGTCTTCGTTCCATGCAAAATACGGGAAGTCAATTATCCATGCAAAATGGAATTCATCTTTTGGATTGTAGAGGTTCAAGTCCTTGCCCAACTGCTTGCGTACTGCACCAAGGGCAACACATGCGGTCTGCCATTTTTCATCGCTCACAAAAAGCAAAAGGTCATTCTTTTCCGCACCAAGCTTTGAGCATATTTCACTTTCCTTTCCTGCAAAGAATTTGCTGATTCCACCTTCAAAAGCACCGTCAGTGTTTACCTTCATCCATGCAAGTCCCTTGGCGTGATTGATTTTTGCAACAGTTTCCAATGCCTCAATCGTCTTGCGTGAATACTTGTCGGCAACATTCTTTACAACCAGAGCCTTGAGTCCGCTCCTCTTGTGGCGTTCGATAGACTTGTCCGAATTTGCAGCACCCGCCTTGAATGCGTTAAAGTCAGAAAGCTCTGCCATAAAGGAGGCATCCTGCATCTTAAGGTCAAAGCGCAGATCAGGCTTGTCACTACCATAAAAGTCAAATGCATCGTCCCAGCTCAAACGGTCAAAGTGAACGGGAAGCTCATAGTTCATCGTCTTCTTGAAAACGTGGCCCATCATCGCTTCGGTTGTCTCAAGAACTTCCTCACGGTTGGTAAAGCTCATCTCCATATCGATCTGGGTGAATTCCGGCTGGCGGTCTCCACGGGCATCTTCGTCACGATAGCATCTTGCAATCTGGAAATACTTGTCGAATCCTGACACCATCAAAAGCTGCTTGTAAAGCTGCGGGCTCTGCGGAAGTGAATAGAATTTTCCAGGATGAACGCGGCTCGGTACCAGATAGTCACGGGCACCTTCCGGAGTTGATTTTATGAATGTTGGAGTTTCTATTTCAAGGAATCCCTGCTGGGTCAAAAACTCACGGACTGCAAAAGTAACCTGGCTTCTCAAAATGATGTGATGCTGCATGGGCTCACGGCGCAAGTCAAGATAGCGGTACTTTAAGCGCAAGTCTTCGTTGGGAAGAACAATTGTTCCGTCCTTCTGGCGAACTTCATCAATTGCAAACGGAAGGGGATCAGAAGTCGTAAAGATTTCTATTTCATTTGCTTCAACTTCGATTTCTCCGGTTGCCATATCCGGGTTAATGTCTTTTTCAGAACGTGCACGGACAGTTCCGCTCACTGCAATACAGAATTCAGTCTTGAGCGAACCTGCAATTTTCTTAACATCATCACTGGCATTATCACCCACAAGAATCTGGGTAATGCCATAGCGGTCCCTAAGCTGAATGAAGAACAGTCCACCCAAATCACGAGTACGGTGAACCCAACCATTTAATACAACATTTTTGCCGACATCAGCGGCACGTAAATCACCACAAGTAACGGTTCTCTTAGTATTTTCCATGAGAGTGATTCTACTACAATGCAGGAATTTACTCAAGTAATGTCAAAAATCACATGAAAATCAAGAGGGGGTGCCTGTGGAAATATTCTTTATCCACTTGCCGCTTCTTAAGCGGATGGCACACCAGAAGGTCTTTACTATCTGGTCGGATTTTAAGGCTGCATATATCCAGAAAGCAGGCAGATGAAGGACCAGACCTATCAGAATGCCCAGAGGTATTGCCAGAACCCACAGGAAAAGATTGTCGGCAAGCATCAGCATCTTTGTGTCACCACCTCCGCGAAGCACGCCTTTTGTCATGATGCTGTTTATCGCCTGGAAAACAACGACAAAGCTTATCGAATACATCAGCTGTCTTGCAATTCCACAGGTTTCTGCCGAAAGATTTTTGTACGAATTGACGATTGGCCCGCTTACCAAAAGGATGAAAAGGCCAGAAAGGATGCCCAGAGCTATGCCCAGACCAAAGAACTGATAGCCCTGCTGCTGTGTCTTTTCTTTATTCCCCATACCGAGAGTCTGTCCTGTAACAATTGCCCCGGACTGACTTACTCCTGTTATAACGACAGAACTGAGCTGCTGGGTTACACTGGTGATTGCGTTTGCCGCCACAAATGCCGCACCAAGACGACCTATGACCATAGCCACAGAATTGTTGCCCAATGCAAGGATACCGTCGCTTACAAGAACCGGTATGCTGATCCGGATATACTCGCCCAAGAGGGATTTTGTCTTCATGAAGAGGTTCCCCAACTTAAACCGGATTCTGCTGTCCTTAAAGAAAAGATAACCGCATATCGCACAAGTTTCAAAAATACGGGCTATCAGAGTGGCAAGGGCCGCACCAGCAACACCCATTCTGGGAAAACCGAAATGTCCGAAAATCAGTATGTAGTTTGCACAAAGATTTATTGAAAGAGCACCAATGGATACAAAAAGCGGCAGTTTAACCTGACCGACACTCCTGAGCACAATGGTACTGACCAGAGACAAGCCCAAAAAGAAATACGTTGGAACCGACCAGCGGAAATACAGCATGCCCTCATCGATTATCGCAGTTTCATCCGTATAGAGGCGCATGATTTTATCTGGAATGATTAGTGTTGCCAGGGCAAAAAGAGTTGCAAGAAGAATGGCAAGTCGTATCATCAGGCAGACAGTCTGCTTTAGTGCAGTAGAAGCTTTTTCTGCATCCGATTCTGAGTTCTTTTCTTCCGCGGCTTTTTTCATTCCCCAGTAGCGGGCCACAAGTACGGAAGCTCCCATTCCAAGTCCCATGCAGAATATCTGATATATGCTGATGAATGAGTTTGCAAGAGATGTTGCGGATAGAGGAGTTTCTCCAAGACTACCAACCATGAGCGTGTCCAGCATGTTTACCCCGATTGTGATAAGGCTTTGCAGCGCAATGGGAAGTGCAAGAGTAAACACTTTTTTATAGAATTCCGGATCCTTTTTGTATAGCTTCATAGTTAAATTTCATTATACAACAAAACATCCTTTTGTTCTAGAATTAGTTGTTTTCTTTTAGCAAATAGAATATACTGAATCGAAAGGACGGTTTAATCATGGTAATATTTCACAAGCGTTTCAACATGTCTTCCAAGGCATCAAGTTCTCCAACTGCATTTGGATTTTTCTTCATCATATTTGGAGCAGCCTTTGCCCTTGTTGCAGGAGGAATGTTGATCAAGCAGGAAGTGTTTAAAAAGAACGCAATCCAGACAACAGGCACTGTCGTGGAAAATGTCAAGGAAGCCGGCAGTTCAGGATATAAAACAAAATACACATATTTTGATGAATCGGGCAAGGGTTATATCAAAACAGGCTCTTCAACTTCAAATCCCCCGGAATATGAACTGGGAACAAAGATCAAGGTTTATTATTCAAAAGACAATCCGGAAGAATCGATTTATGACAGTTCAACTGTAAAATTCCTGGTAACGGTATTCTTAATTCTTGGATTAGTTTCCCTAAGCACTGGAACGGTTTTATACATCCTCACCAAAAAAAATATAATCAAGTGGGTAAGAGTCGACTGACCGGCAGTAAAAAAAAGGAAGCGGATGAATGAATACATTGACAGAAAAACTCAAATTACCTGACTTCAACAACTGCCTCACAAACCTTGCCAATTCCGTATTGAAAAAATTTGGACTTGAACCGACAGCCCCTACTCTTCCGCTTGCAGACAAATATCTTTGTGGAAATCAAAAAAACATAATCGTCATGATTCTGGACGGTTTCGGCACTTCAATCATGGAAAAGCATCTTGAGCCGGACAGTTTTTTCCGCAGGCATTTTGTGGGTTCGTTTGATTCAGTTTACCCCACGACCACAGTTGCCGCAACAACTTCCATCATGAGCGGTCTTTACCCTAACGAGCACGGCTGGCTTGGATGGGACGTTTACTATCCAGAACTGAACAAGAACGTTACGGTATTCAGGAATCAGGAGCAGCTTTCGGAAAAACCTGGGGCGATTCCAACAAAAACCGACAGTAACGGAAATAAAATCTGGGGAGAAGATTCTCTTAACGAGATTAAACCCGCAGCAGACTTTAATCCACCCTACAAATACACGCCCTATAAAACCATAGTCCAAAAGATTAACGAAGCCGGAGGAAAAGCATATTTTTCCATGCCATTTCTGCCGCCTTTCCCCAAAACCCTTGATGCGGTATTGCAGCGCATGAAAAAACTCTGCGACGAGCCTGAACAAAAATACATCTATGCATACTGGAACGAACCCGACACCACGATGCACAGGACCGGAACAAAAAGTACAGAGACTCATCAGATGATTGCAGCTCTTGAAAAAAAGATGGAAGAATTTGCAGCAGGCCTTAACGATACACTCATCCTGATTACCGCAGACCACGGCCACATAGACAACAGAAACCTCTGCATCCTCGATTATCCCGAAATCTTGAACTGCCTTGTCCGCCTTCCTTCAATAGAACCCAGAACCCTGAATCTGTTTGTAAAGGACGATTACAAGGAAAGCTTTCCGTCCTTATTCAAAAAAACTTTCGGGGATGATTTTCTTCTTTTGACCAAGGAAGAAGTGTTGAAGGAAAAGGTATTCGGAACCGGACAGGACAACCCCTTGCTCAATGACATGCTCGGAGATTATCTTGCGCTTTCTGTATGCGGGACCTCAATCACAAACACACACTACGTTGCGCAGAAAATGATTGGGAATCACGCAGGCCTGACGCAGGAAGAAATCAAGATTCCACTGATTGCAATTACTTCCAGCCGTTAAACCTTAACCTTTCGATGTACGGCTTTTTAACCGGGGCCTTTACTTCATCCAGAGCCTTTCCAACGGGAAGAATGCATACCAAATCATAACCTTCCGGTACATTCAGGATTTGTGCAATCTTGTCGCATATCCTGTCTTCGTCCGTGATGTGACCTTCGTACCAGCAGCTCTGATATCCAAGCTCAACAATGGCAAGAAGCATGTTTTCTATGGCGGCGGAATAATCCTGAACGGCAAAGCACCTGTCGCGGTAGGCATTGATTTTTTGCGAAAGGACTACAACCATGGCCGGGGCGGTCTTTGCAACCGGTGGATTAATGACATCCTTTATCTTCGTGAGTGTTTCCGGGTCATTTACGATTACAAGGCTTGTCGTCTGCTTGTTGCACCCTGACGGAGCGTCGAGTCCTGCCCTGGCAATCGTCACCAGATCTTCTTCCGGTACTGGCTCTGGAGAAAAGTTTCCCCTGTAACTGCGACGGGTTGAAATCGTTCCCACCGCTGACTTCAGGCTCATGATGTAAATCTGGCATGGGTTTGCTTCATCCCAAATCTGTTCGATTACCTCAAGCTTCTTGAAACCGACTCCCTTGTAGAATGCATTTGTCTTGTCGTAGCTTTCATACATTCCCTCGCGGACAGTCTTTACCTGAATGAACGAATATCCCTTTGCCATGGCATATTCCTTTGAGGCCTCAAAGAGCTTGCGACCGATTCCCATTCTGTGGTATTCCTTTAAGATTCCAGTTACAGCAATATCAACCGTATCAGGACTTGTTTCCTTTAAGCACAAAAAGCCCGCCAGAGATTCATCCACATAAGCGGCAAAAAAAGGAAGTTCGCCGGATTCCTGTATGAGACCTTCCCTGTTTTCAGGAACTTCAAACCATTCGGGCAGGGATTCAAGTATCTTCCTGGAAATGTCTTTGCGTTCTGAACTGTCAGTTATAAATCGAATCATTCAATTTCCTTCCAAAAAATAGTTATGGAAAAAGAATAACACAAGCAACACAAAAAATAAAGACAATTAAGCAAAAAAAGAGTAGTTTATATTCAACTTTGCCTGTATACTGAATCTTATGGGACACTACAAGAATTTTAAATCAGTCATTTATTGCCCGGTTCACTGGGTTCAGAGAGTAAGGGAAGAAGAGCTTGAAGAACAGTTTTCGTTCTACGACAAGTATGTTGGAGTGGACAAGGTTTATGTTGAACCATTCCGCTCTGGAGAACTTGCATCAAGGGAAAAGCTTTTGCTTCTGAAATCTTTTTTTGAAAAGCACGGAGTTGAAGTTGCCGGAGGATTTACAACAACTTCAGCTAGAGAGGTTCCGGGAAAAGAACACAAGAGCCAGCGCCTCTTTGACACATACTGTTATACCGACAAGGATTTCCGTGCCGAAATTCAAAAGAGCATAGAGTTTACAGCCGGCATTTTTGACGAAATCATCCTGGATGACTTTTATTTTACAAACTGCACTTGTGAAGACTGCATAAAGGCAAAGGGAAATCGTTCATGGCAGGAATTCAGGCTTGCCCTGATGAAGGACGTGAGCGAAAACGTAATTGTAGGCCCCGCCAAAAAAGTTAACCCAAAGTGCAAGGTCGTAATCAAATATCCCAACTGGATGGAAAGCTATGCGGAGGCAGGCTACAACCCCGGCGAACAAAAGGACATATTCGACGGAGTTTACACGGGAACAGAAACCCGCAACGTGATGGACCAGGACCAAAACCTTCCGCGCTATCTTTCATATTCACTTGTACGCTGGATGGAAAACCTTTCGCCAGGACGTAACGGTGGAGGATGGTTTGACGCATATCAGTGCTATCCGATGGAAGATTATCTTGAGCAGGCATATCTAACCGCATTCTCCAGGGCACGAGAGCTGATGATTTTCTGCTGGCCGCTTGTCTACGATCATTATTTTATTCCGACCCTCGGATTCCAGATGCAAAAAATCGATGCGCTGATGAGCAATGTCGGAGAATGTCTTGGTGTCGCAGAGTATCATCCGGTAAACGCACAGGGAGAAGACCACCTTGCCGACTATCTTGGAATGCAGGGCATACCTTTTGAACCAACGCCGTTCTTCCCGGAAAAAGCAAAGACCATTTTCTTTACCGCCGCTTCCACCGCAGATGGTTGTGTCATGGAAAAGCTTGAAAAATTCGTGAGGGACGGAGGTCATGCCATAGTCACAAGTGGATTTGTAAAACAGATGCTCGGAAATGGCATTGAACAGATGACTTCAATCCGCTACAGGGACCGCCACCTGACTGCAACACATTATCAGGTTCAATCTCCGGATTCATGGGAGCAATACAAGATTCCCGCGACCCGCCCGATCACCTTCCCGCTCATGGAACACCGCAACAACACAAGCTGGATGCTCCTAAAGGGAATGACAAGCGAAAAGAATTTCCCCATCCTGATCCGAGACTGCTACGGAAAGGGCCAGATGATAACTCTTGTCGTACCGGACAACTTCAGCGACATACAGGAATTGCCACGGGACGTCTTGAATGCCATACGCTATGAGTTCAGCAAAAACCTTGACGTCTACATTGAGTGCGCAAAGAACGTTGGACTTTTCCAATACGACAACGGCACCTTCATCACATACGCCTATGAGTACATGAATGAAGGGCCACAGCCGTGCTATGTACATGTAAGGGGAAACGCAAAAAAACTCGTATGCCTGAACCGCAAGCGCGACAACGAAGTGGAACCCTACCGCCATGTTCCGGAAAACAAATGGACCCACGATCCGGCCGAAACCATCTTCAAGATCAGCACCCACCCCGACGTCTTTGACTTCTGGAAAGTGGAAAGTTGAAAGTGGGTATAATCCCCCTACAATCTCTTCTCCATCAACAAAAACCGCCCCTTGCGCCAGTCTGCATGGCCGCGTTCTTGATAGCCGTTTTTTTGGTAGAGGCGGAGGGCATAGGGGTTTTGGGTAAAGACATCGAGACGGACAGATTCGTATCCCATTTCCAGGAGCTGGGCTTCAATTCCGGCGAGGACTGCATTTCCTATTCCCCTGTGTTGAAAAGACGGAGAGACGCAGAGCCTATGGATGATGCATGGTTTTTCGTATTCCCATTTTCCGTTCTTATACTCTTCGTCACACTCTTCGCTTATTACATAAACTGCCGCAATCTTTTCTTCCTGGAGCACCACATACAGGTTCGACTTCCTTATGTCGTTTTCAAAATCTTCCCTGCACGGATAAACGTCATCCCACTGGTTTATCCCCTGAGCTGACATGAGGCGTTTTGCCCCTTCAACCAGCGAGACGACTTCATCCAAATCATCTGGTGTTCCAAGCCTGTAATCCATTTTCCTAAAACCCTGACTACAATCCCATTTCAAATGCAACTCTATTTTTAAAGCTCTTCAATGCATCCTGCTTGCTCTTGTTGCCCCAAATATATTCGGTTACCGCATCATTAAAATAAAATTCTATCCATTGATCTGTCCCCTGCACGAGGGAACCGTCAATCTTTTGAGCATATTCGCAAAAGGCTTCATAGTGGTTTTGATTTGAAAGGTAGCGTTCTGTAAACCTCTTCTTTATCTTTTTCTGAACATTCAAGTTGCCAACCTGTTCACCGGAACTCTTTGCCATTTCTTCAATAAAAAAATCATCACTAGTAAGATATCTTATCATTTCCTTGGCCGCCTGAGGATTTTTTGTATCCTTATAAGCCGCAACCCATGTACCTCCCCAGTACCAGCTTGAAGGGCCCGCACACATTGCCCAGTCACCGGAAGTATCTTTGGCCTCCACCTTTAACACATAATGAAGTCCCCAGGGTGGTAGAAAATAGCAGAATACTTCCAGCGGATTACCTTTTTCATCTGCAAGTTTGTCATTCATTCCGGCATACCAGGCATCAGACCACTGCCCCTCATAGTCATAAAATTCCGCTAAGCCTGCATCCAGTTTTTCATTGGTGATTGTCTTGCACATATCCATATATTTTTCCATGGCTGGATCGATGTAGAGGCTGTCGTTTACCACCCAAGGCTTCTTGCGCAATCCTAAATACGGCCTAAAGAGATCCTTGTATGTTGAAACTATCCTGCATTTTCCATTTGATTTCTTCTTTAGCAAACGTGCAGTATCAAGAAGTTTATCCATACTCTTCAAGTAACCCTGCACTTTTACAGGATCATCAGTTCCCAGATATTTTTTTGCAAGACTCCTTCGGTATATAACTGCACCCGGATAGATCAACCAGGACATGGCGTAAACATGACCTTCATAGCTTCCTATCTTAATTGGATAATCAGCCATCTTTTTCTTTACTTCTTCATAAAGGTCATCAAGAGGAAGAAGCAAGCCAGACTCTACATATTTCCTTATGAAAGCGTCTTCCAGTGCAAACACATCAGGAGCACCGATTCCAGATTCCAGAACTGGATCAAGAGTGTCAGGGAACTGAGGCGTAGGTATGAGCTTGAGGTCAACTTGAACATTCGGATGTTTAACTTTGTAACCAAAGTAAGGATGATTTATAAACCCATCAATTTCTTCCGTAAAAGTCCACACGGTAAGATTGGACTCCCCCCGCACATTTATACCTGAAGTTTTTAAAGCGACTGCATTCAAACAGACACTACATAACAAAGCTAGTGACAATAATATTTTCCGAAAATGCATACTTTCTTTCTCCTATAACCCTAACTTTTCTTTGATCCAGTATTTGAATTCTTCAAGGGCTTCCTCTTTGCTCGAGTCTCCATAATAATATGACGTTACTGCTTCCATAAAATACATGTATATCTCATTGTCAGAAGACTGGTAGAGGGTTCCGTCAACGTTTTTGGCATATTCACAGAACTCATCATAGTAGTTTTGTCCGCCAAGGAATGGTTCGTCAAAATCATCCTTTATCTTGTCCTGTACCTTTATGTTGCCAACCAGTTCCCCGGAAGACATTGCCATTTCCTCAAGGAAATATTCATCGGTGGTAAGGTACCGTATCATTTCCTTTGCGGCATTTGGATTTTTTGTGTTCTTGTTGGCGGCAATCCATGTGCCACCCCAGTACCAGCCAGAAGGTCCTGCACACATTGCCCAGTCACCGTCAGTCTCAGGAGCATTCAGTTCAAGCACCCACTTGAGTCCCCAGTACGGCATGAAGTAGCTGAAGATCTCCAAACGATTTCCATCTTCGTCACGAAGCCAATCTTCCATTCCGGCAAACCATGCCTCAGACCACTGTCCCGCATCAGCATCAAGTTCTTCATCATGCATGATTTTACAGACATCCATATATTTTTCCATGGCAGGATCAAGATAGAGTTCACCATCAACAACCCAAGGCTTTCTGCGCATGCCCAAGAATGGTCTGTAGAGATCCCCGAGAGCTGAAACAAGCCTGCATTTTCCATTTGACCTTTCTTTTAAAAGGCGTGCCGTCTCAAGCATTTTGTCTTCATCGCTGAATAACTTCTGGATTTCCTCCGGGTCATCGGTTCCAAGATATTTTTTTGCAAGACTCCTGCGGTAGAACATTGCACCAGGGTACATTCCCCAAGACATTGCATAAACATGGCCATCATAGCTTCCTATCTTTATCGGGAAGTCCTCCATTTTATCCTTTACTTCCTCGTAAAGATCATCAAGCGGAAGAAGCATGCCTGACTCTACGTATCTGCTGATAAATGCTTCCTCAAGGGCAAAGACATCCGGACCATCACCACGTGCAAATGCAGAATCCAGGGCAGTAGGGAACTGATCTGTCGGTATCAGAGAATATCCAACTTCCACATTCGGGTGGGTATCTCCATAGCCGTAATCATATTCGCTAAGATAAGTTTCAAGTTCATCGGTAAAAGACCATACGATAAGCTTTGCATTTTCTTCCGATGTTTTTGAGCTTGAAGGTTTAGAAGTTGAAGATGCAGGTGTTGAATCCAAAAGCAGTTTCAGGATTTTTTCTGTTGTGGATTGAATTCCAAGCCTGTCCCTGTTTGAAATCGACGCATCCTGTGTGATGAAATAGCTTACGCGCACAAAACCATAGTCACCAAAGAAATCATAATCATTTTTTGCAATCGGTGTAAACGCCTTGAATTTTTTTACAATTTCCTGATAGATGTTCCTGGCTTCATACTGATCCCTTGAAGTCACAGATTTAACAAGCACCTTGCTTTCAAAGGCCATCTTCTTAATCTGGTCTGTTTCTGATTCATCGTAAACCAGAACATTGACTTCCGCCTTCATGGAATCGGCAAAGACTGCGGCATTCACCCCGTCGTCATTGGTCAGGTAAAAGCCCACGGTTTCCTTGTCAAACTTTTCTTCAAAAATCGTCATAGAGTTTTTTGGTGCGGCAAACAAATTGAAGGAACAAATCAAACTCAACATCAAAAAAAGTTTTCGCATTTTCATATCCATACTCCTTTTAACAAAATTATATGTCAGTTTCAAATTACAGAACGTTCTTTAACCTGTCCATGACACCCTTCAAGTGCTCATCACAGAGTCCAAAGTGCATTGAACGATAAGTCCATGCGGCTCTCCCTATCTTGTATTTTTCAAAGACTGAATTAATTGCCTCATACCATTTTACGGTGTCTTCAGGGGAAGCCGTGTTGATGACTCCATATTCTCCGCAGTAGAGCGGGACATTCCTTTCTTCGGCTAGCTTTACGGCCCTGTCAAAAAGAACTTCAAATGCCCTTGCATCCAGAGTACCGTCCATGTCCTTTAGCGCACCGTTCAGTTCCTTGAACAAATCCATCATCTGCTCCTTGTAGAACGACGCTTCAACCGGGAACCCAATCCTAAAATCAGGCCTCATTCCGATTGAACCAAGCCATGGAGCCCCCTGATGCGTAAACAAGAATGGTTCATAACAGTGGAAGTTGTAGACTATGTATTCATCCTGCGGCATGGGCAAGTCTGGGAGTGCCTCTATGCTGTTGTTCCAGTATCCTCCCAAAAGAATATAGGTTTTGGGGCAGATTGTCCTTATCCGTCTGATGCATTCGCCTGCAATTTTATTCCATGGTTCGCAATAAGACTTGTCGGTCACTTCGTTCAAAAGCTCAAAGGCGATGTTGTCCCTGTTACCGAAACGTCTTGCAAATTCCATCCACAGGCGGTAGAACCTTTCCTGCA
Source organism: Treponema sp. UBA1233 (assembly GCA_002309305.1). Classification (GTDB taxonomy): domain Bacteria; phylum Spirochaetota; class Spirochaetia; order Treponematales; family Treponemataceae; genus Treponema_D. The sequence goes on from DBWR01000020.1 coordinate 34,894, forward strand.
TTTCGCCAGAGTCAAAGAAACTGTTCTGTGATACATCCGCGGCAAAAGAATATCCTGCTGTCTTGTGTAAATCAAGAATTATGTTAAGGGAATTTTTTGCACACAAATCAACCGCCCTCTGGACACGTGCAAAACCTTCCTCAAGATAAGAGCTTCCGTCCTCTGATTCAAGTATGTTGTAGTCAATTGGAAGCCGCACATGATCGAGCCCCCATGACGCTATGACGGAAAAATCTTCTTCCTTAATAAAACCGTCCAGCCTCTCCTTTGAATAGTCGCACTGAGAAAACCAACCGCCAAGGTTCACGCCCTTTTTGAAACCTTCAAAATCCCTCATAAAAAACTCCTGACTTTCAATCAGTCAAATAATATTCTTACCCGGTTGAATCATTCATCCGGACCTAATGTTTCCACAAGACGATCCAACTGTTCCTGCATGTAGCGGCAGAATATAGCCGTATACGGAGAAAGCTCTTCGCAGTATTCATCCCAGATCCTTTCGAACTCTTCATCTGAAGCCGCCATTATGCACATGGGAAGATACTTCTTTTGAATGTCCTCATATTCATCCAATGCATCATATGCCATGGTTTCAGCCCAGTCTCCTTCATAGCTAGGATGGAACCTCCACATCGGATACCAGAAATCGTTCGGCTGAGGATTTGGATCCATCAGTTCAAGATAGGAACTGACACCGTACGCGTCAAATATTTCCTTATCAAGTTTACTTGCATTTTTAATTTTTTCCCAAGGAAGCTCATCCATTACGCGGGTATATCCGGAAGGCATCATTCCTTCAAGCTTAGGTGCTTCTTCACGCCATAGGACAGCACAATTATGCTCAAGGTAATTATAGTCGCTATGATTTTGACGCTGTTCCTCCGTTCTGTATGGTCGTCCCTGATCATCCTTCTGCCAGTCAACGCCTTCAAATCCCCAATAAAGGATTCTTTGATTTTCTTCTTCCAACATCTTGTCCATAAACTGAATGATTTTGATAGCCTTATCTTCCGGACAGTTTACGGTAATTCCATAACCACGCTGGAGATTGGGTAATGAGACGTCACGATAATGGGGTTTTATGTTTTCATCGAATGTAAGTGCCAGAGGAACATAAGTCCTTTCATCATCTTCGTCAGCAATGTATATCGGATCAGCCATAGCCAGAAGAAACTGCCACCCTTGAATGAACATTCCGAGTACACGTCCCTTATTTATTTTATCATAGTACTGGTCGCTATTGTCAGTAAATGAAGCTGGATCTATCAGACCGCGTTTATAATATCCGTTGGCAAGTTTAAACCACCTCTTTGAACATTCATCCGTAAAAAGATCATTGTATACATAGCGGTTACCTTCCTTTGTAACATATCCGTTGCCATCGTTTGGATAACCGGCCAGAAAATTTGGAGGATTCCACAAGTCAAATGCTTCCCAATCGTAGGTAATTATGCTGAATGGAATTGTCGCACCTGTTTCTACAAACGGATATTTCCTGGAATATTTTTCAAGCAGGTCAAAGTATTCGTCTACTGTCCTGATGACAGGATACCCAAATTCCTTGAGGACCCTTTTTTGAATCCAGAAGGCATTACCGTTATAATTTGACTCAAACGGAATGCCATCGTATACTCCATAGTTTGGAAGGGAGTAAATGTGTTCCCTGATGATTTTGCCATCGGCATCTTTTTCTGAATCACAATCAATCATCTGCTTCCATGCCGATTCATAGTGTTTCCGTAGGTTCGGCGCATATTCTTCAATAAGGGGCTTTAGGTCACGCAGGCATCCGGCATCCTGGAACTTTGTTGAATCAACTTCTACCAAATCCGGACGATTGTCTGAACGAATCAATGATGCAATCTTCCGATCCTTGTCGCCTTTTAGAATATCCCATGTAAAAGTTACACCAAAATTTTCTTCAATCCATTTATATGTGGCATTATCGGCAGGAGGTTTATTTCGACTTTGAATTGTAAAAATCGAAATATTCAGTTTGTCGCCAGAAGAAATCGGTTCACCCCTTGCAAAAAGGTTCCCGCCCTTTAAAAGTTCAAATTCATCCTTACCCTTGGCACTAGCAAAACAATTTACCTTTACAAAACCAAAATCCTCAAAGAAATCATAAAACTCTTCTTCAAGTTTTCCAAATGCCTGAAACTTTTTAACAATGCTTTCGTATATTTTTTTATCTTCATATTCTTTTCTGGAATTGGCTGAGTTAACAAGCACCCTGCATTCAAAGGCCATCTTTTTCAACTGCTCGGCTTCGGACTCATCATAGACCAGAACATGAACCTGAACATTCATTGAATCAGAAAAAACTGCGGCATTAATTCCGCTTCCATCGGTCAGATAAAAGCCCACGGTCTCCCTGTCAAATTGTTTTTCAAAAATAGTATTTGAATTTTTTGGGGCTGCAAACAAACTGAAAGAACAAATCAAACACAGCATAAAAATAAGTTTTCGCATTCTCATGTCCACACTCCTTTTAATAAAATATATATGGCAATTTAGAATCCAAGCGTCAAATGCACTTCCCTCTTGAAGTAACGCAATGCCTGCTCCTTGGTCATTTCATCGTAGCAATAGGCACTGACATATTTTGAGAAAATGGATTCAATAGCCGCATCGCTTGACTGAACGAGGGAACCGTTTACCTTTTTTGCGTATTCACAGAACTCCGCATATTGGTTTTGTCCGCCAAGATATGGTTCAAAGAAATATTCTGTATTCTTGACTTTTTTCTGCACGTTGTAATTTCCCACCAAATCCCATGAGGCCAGAGCATAGTTTTCAAGGAATCCTTCATCCGAAACAATGTACTTTATCATTTCCTTTGCCGCATCAGGATTATTTGTTCCATTGTATGCCGCAAGCCATGTACCACCCCATCTATACGGAACTGGACCTGCACAAATTGCCCAGTCACCGGAAGTAGCCGGAGCATCCAACTTTAACACATAATGAAGTCCCCAGGTCGGAAGAAAGTAACTGAATACCTCAAGAGAATTTCCCCTGTTATCTGTCAGACGATCCTCCATTCCTGCATACCAACCTTCACCCCACTGAAAAATGCGTCCATCAAGCTTTTCCTCGTAAATGGTTTTGCACATGTCCATGTATTTTTCCATGGCGGGATCTACATAAAGCTTACCATCCACCACCCATGGCTTTTTTCGTGCATAGAGGCTTGGAATGAATATATCTCCGGATGTTGATACCACCCTGCATCTTCCGTTTGATTTCTTTTTCAATAAACGTGCCGTCTCAAGGAATTTATCCATATTTGAAAAATATTTTTGAACTTGCTTGGGATCGTCAGTGCCAAGATATTTTTTTGCCAGACTCCGTCGGTAAAACATTGCACCTGGAGCCACCTGCCATGACATCGCATAAACATGACCTTCATAAGTTCCCACCTTCATCGGGTAATCGGCCATCTTCTTTTTTATTTCTTTATAAAGGTCATCAAGCGGCAGAAGATATCCTGATTCAACATATTTGCGGACAAATGCTTCTTCAAGAGCAATTACATCGGGAACGTTTTTCCCAGACAGCAAAACTTTATCCAGTGCGGTAGGAAACTCATCTGTTGGAATCTTTGTAGATTCAACCGTTACATTTGGATGGGTAGCCTTGTAACCCCAGCCCGGCTCATCAAGGAATCCTTCAATTTCATCCGTAAATGACCACACGGAGACTTTACCTTTTGAATCTTCAGCTCCGGCAGTCAAAGCGAATCCACACAAGAGGCACAAAAGTGCAATAGTTTTTAATACTTTCATAATATTTTCTCCTCGTTTTTGTATTCTATATTAAATAGACTATCAGAATAAAAAGCTTATGTCCATCATCCTGAGACAGAGGAAATAACTCTTCCCAGCAGACGATAGAACAATGCACGAATCAGGTGGCGCGCTATGAAGACGATTGCAATTCCAAGACATGCGCCTTGTATGGTGTGCAAGATTAAATAACCAGCCGCCGCTCCAACAGGAAGAAAAAACAAACCGGTTCTGAAAGAAAGCGAATGGAAGAACAACTGAATGACAAACACACCAAGGCTGATTCCGGTTGCAATATAGAGGGCCTTGTCCCAATGACGGTTATAGGCGACTATTGCAAAAATCGAGATGGCGACAAAGAAAATGTAGTTTATCCATATAAAGACACTGAAGGTGTTTCCTATTGCGTTTTCGAGCTTTTCAGTTTGAGCTGATGTGTCTTCCGCCGGGTTGCGGCTGTTTTTGTCAATTAGCGAACCACATTCAGGACAGACAAGATTATCCAAATCCTTCATGCTCTTAATGGGAAAATCAAAATCCTTGCGGCAGTTTGTACAATATCGTTTCATCAATTAAATATTAGCACAGCCGGATTGCAAAATCTAGTGGGATATGGATTATATGTCAATTTTTTCGATTACATTTATTCCAAACCTGAGTGCAAAATCCCTGGACTTCCAGGCGTTCATGATGACATCGTGAGGGTCGTGCGCATCGGAAGAACATATAACCTGAACCTTTGTTTGGGCAACCATTTCCCAGAATTCCACATATGGATACTGATACCTCATTCCGCGGGAGGTTTCGTTTGGCGTGCGGCTTAATCCAAGACCGTTTATTTCCAGCGGCATGTCCAAGTCTATGGCGGCATCCAAAATCGCCTTGAGGCATGAAGCAGACTGTTCATCCCATTCCTTATATCCCTTCATGAACAAATCAGGGTGGGCAAGAAAACTAAAGTAACCTGTCCGCATTCCGTCTATGGTAAGGTCTATGTAGCGTCCAAGTTCTCGCGCATCCATTTCCGGACAATAAATATGCTTGCTTCCGCTCTTGCACCAGTGGGATCCCAAAATCAAATATTCGGCTCCATATTTACCGCGAAGTTCGTCCCGGTACCAGCTTTCATAATCCCTGTCCCATTCACATTCAAAACCAAAGTAAACCGGAAAGGGAGCTTTTTCTTTTGCTTCCTGAACCCATTCCTTATATGTTGGAATTTCACTTTCCGACATCCTTACGTGCGGCCAAACATCATTAAAAGAGTCAGGATACGGACAATGGTCACTGAATCCAAGTTCAAGACATCCTTCCTTTATAGCCTGATTCACATAGTCAATCGGTTTTCCTTCAGCATGCTTGCATAATTTTGTATGCGTGTGATAATTTGCAATCGCTTTCATATTTATGTTCCTGCAAGAAGTTTACCACAGATTTTGATTTTTGTATATCTTAAAAGCAGAATTCGCTTCTTGAATCATTTTATCTTTTATGCTAGGATTTTTTCAGGAGTATTATTATGAAAAAAGTCGTTTTACTGCTGATTGGATTATTTATCACTACATTCATTTTTGCCAATGACGCTTATTTTTTTATGGCGGGCGGACATCTTGTTCCTACCAGCGAATCCGACACTCAGGTTGAAATGAAGGAAGAAGTCATCAACATTGTTCTTGAAACAGGATACTATGAAATCACAGTTGACTTTTCATTTTACAACCACGGAAAAACGGAAACTCTTGAAGTCGGATTTCCATTTTTTTGCGTAGGCAATGGAGACGGTAAAATCAGTGACTTTAAATGCTGGACAAATGGTGTTGAAGAAAACTTTACAAGCCACCCGATTGAAAAGGAATGGAAAAAGGATACCCAACTGGAAAACGCCTATGTAAGGAGCATAACTTTCCCTTCAAAAGAAATCACTAAAACAAAAATCACATACAAATCAACTTACGGCGAAATGGCACCTTCAAATTCGATAGTAAAATACCTGTATGGAACTGGCTCAGGATGGAAAAACTCAATCGGCAAAATGACCGTACGAATCAAAAACAACCTTAAGCATACCATCCCGACAGAAGTTGAGCTACCAACCAAGGCTCCCGTAAGACGGATAGATTCTAAAACATGGGAAGGTGTCTATACAAAAATTGAACCTAAAAACTACACAGACTGCATTACAATTGAACTGGGAGATTTATTTGGTGATGACGGCCCAAAATGTTTAAGCAAGGACAGATTTTTGCCATGCAGGGTTCTGTTGAAAAAAGAGTGGTTGTCATGGTACACGCCCGAACAGCTGAGGCTTCTCAGAAATGCCATTTATGCATTCAACGGCTATCCGTTTAAGTCTCAGGATCTGATAGATCTCTTTGAAGTCGATTGTGTAAAACGGGATTGGTATGGTTATGCCGACGATGGCCCTGCCCCTTATCCCCTGGACAAATACTTTAGCGAAGACAAGCTCAATTACATCGAAAAAACCAACATCAAGATGATACAGGAACTTGAGGACTCGATTAAAGCAGAGTTGAGTGCCAAAGGTTAAGAAATCCCGTTTTCTTCCCTGGGGTGATTGGGCCGTCCGTTAATTGTTTCTGAATCAGGGGATTTTTTACCGGCCAAGCTTGAATAGATGTATGCCTTGAAAGTTGCGCTTCCGTCCCATTTGGTGTACTCGCCGTCTCGGAGATATGACAGCCCCAGCTTTTCCATTACACGTCCGCTTCCCACATTGTCAACTGCGAACTCTCCCTGGATTTCCCTGATGGGCCTTATTGAATTGACATAATCGATGATAGCCTTTTCCGCTTCGGTAACATAGCCTCTTCCCCACCTGTCATGACGCAGGTTGTAGCCCACAGCCCAAACGTCAATGTCTTCGTGGTAGTAGAGGCCTCCGGAACCTACAAGTTTGCCACTTCCCTTTTCGACAAAACCGTATTCATAACTGTCGGGATTGTTGTGGTCAATTGACACAAGCCATTCGCGCACATCCTCCGCTTTTGTGTAAAGTGGATAGAGCATGAATTTGTTTACGACCGGATCTCCGCACCATTCAAAGGCATCAAGATAATCATCAGGTGTAACGGGACGGAGAATCAGACGTTCGGTTTCAATTATTGGCTTATGAGGAAATTCAGTTTCGGTAATCTTCACAATTCATCTCCCGACATGAAAAAATTAAAAGCCCAGACTGTCGTTTACAAGAATTACGTGGATCCTGTCCTTGTGGCGTGAAAACCTTGTAATCAAAATCTGGCAGCAAATTGTATCGGGTGACTTGCAGTTCATGCATGCGCCTGTCTTTGT
>DBWR01000020.1:42044-134349 GCA_002309305.1 Treponema sp. UBA1233
TCAGGACATACCTTGTTCATGCCAACGATAAAGACAACCTTCTTTGGTCCCTGGGCAATTGCAGAAACGCGGTTTGCATTTCCGTCGATGTTGATAAGCACACCGTCATCGGTCATGGCATTTGCACTGGAAAGAAATACATCAGCATCATAGGCCGCAAGCATTGCCGCACGCTTGTCTTCCCATTCATCCCTGTCGATGAAATTGTACTTGCCTTTTTTAAGCGCGTCAAAGAGTCCGATTTCGTGAACGCTCATTGCACCGCCCATCGTCACCGTACTTCCCTCGGGAATCAGTTCAAGAGCCTTCTTTAATGCATCTTCCTTGCTCTCCGCATAATATCCGCTCATGTTCCTTGACTCAAGCCCCTTGATGATTTTTGCCGCTAAAAGTCCATTCCTCTTAACAATGTTCTCATTCATTTTTGCACCTCTTTCCTCATTATATTTTCATAGTTTCATTCCGTCAATTGTTTTTCTACTTCATGTGCCTCAGTTTCAACCCATGCAGGTTCAAAGCCGCTTGCTAGTGCGATTTTCCATGAACCTAGGTTTGAAAGACTTGTTCCGTAATAGGGGATTGCTCCACGGCGGAATGTCTCGTTGCGTAAAAGGGATACAAGAGTAGTGCCGATCTTTCTTCCGCGGTATTCGGGAAGCACGTCTATTCCAATCTGCCACATTTCCGGACAGTCAGCAGAACAGCCTGCCATCCCCATGATTTTTTCTCCATCCAGAGCGATTACAGCAAGAACATCTGGCCTATCTGGTTTAAAACTTTCACACAGGGCATTGGGAAATTCCTTGCGGCCATAGTACGGTGTGATGTCCTTTTGCTCAAGCCATTTGATATTCAAATCCGTTTTGATTTCAACAATTTCCGGTTTGGGCAAAAACATGTGGTGGGTCAAAGCCATTTTGTATCCGTATTTCCTGAGTTCAGTTTCCAGCTCAAAATAATGGTTCTGTTCAAAAAGCCAAAAGCCTCTGTTATCCTTCTGCCATTCCCTGAGCCATGGATGAATTTTTTCGTTGGCAGAAATCACCGCATTGTTCCCGAATGTTGCCATCTGCAAAAAGAATTCCTTGTCAGAAAACTTCCTTCGTTTTTCATGCATCACGGATTTTGTGATTATGTTTTCATCCTTAAAGAAATCATCAGGATTACAGTTGAACTCATAGGACAGCTGTTTTTTTACCAACTCAAAAATCTGTTTTCTGTCTGGGGTTTGCATTTTTTATCTCCTAGTTCCTTATGTATTTTGTTCCACGTCCAGAACCGACTGTTGTAATGACTCCGTTTTTTACCATTTTACCCAAAACAGCTTCTACAGTTGTCGGGCTTATGTCCGGTAAAAGATGGCATATTTCTGCTTTTGAAATCGGCAAAAGTGAATTCAAGACGGTCGCCTCTATACGCGAGCTTTTTGTTATTTTATTTGAATTGACGACGGCAAATCTCCTGTCCAGTTCCTGATAGCATTCATACAGCATCGAAAGGAAATTCTGCATGAACGGAAAATAATTGTTTTTGCTTTCATGCCAATTCTCAGAGGATTCTTTTAGCGACTGATAATACCACGTCTTGTTTTTATTTATCTGTTCTTCAAATGAAATATACTTGCCAACATCAAATCCATTTTTATATAAAAGTAAAAGTGAAAGTAGCCTGGACATTCTTCCATTGCCATCCCTGAAAGGATGAATGCATAAAAAATCGAGTATTACGCAGGGAATTAAAAGCAGAGAATTAATGTTTGGATTCGAGCTTGCATTCATGTAGGCCAAAAACAGCTGGCCCATCGCCTCTTTGGTTTCTTCTGCAGGAACCGGAGCAAAACGAACTTTTTGAGTCCCATGTGAGTCTATTTCAAGTATCACATTGTCATCACGCTTGTACATTCCGGCATAGTCATAATCAGTTGAAGAAAGTAATGTCTTGTGCAAGTCCAAAACCGTCTTTTCATTAAACTGCATTGTCTGATATCCGGCATGAATCAAATCCAGCACATCCCTGTATCCGGAGATTTCCTGTTCGTTATGATTCAGTGGGGCACTGTTCTGCTGGACTATTTGAATGATTCGTTCATCGGTCGTAACAATTCCTTCTATCTCATTTGAACTTTTTACTGACTGGATTTTTGCGATTTTTTCCAGTTCCGTAAACACTTTTTGAAAACCGTTTTTTCTAAATTGAGAGGCTGTCTTTAAGGAAGAAATGGAGGCAGTAACATTAACTAAATCAGAAGGCAACATTCCATTATTCAAAAAAGAATAGTCAAATATATGCATATTTCCTCCATTTATCTGCATATAAATTATTACATTTTATGCAGAAAGAATCAACTATGTGCATATAAATTAGAGAAAATATGCAGAAAAGGTTGGAAATCTCTGGTTAATCCTTTCTTCCTTTTACAACAAGTTTTAGAAGTGAATAAATGGACCATAGCATGGCTACGGGGGCAAGGACATAGAAGCCGCGGTCAGAGCCGATGATTTCAAGGACCTTTTTACCTGCCCTGAGTTTATGGACAAAGATGATGATGCTTGTGATTCCTGCGATGATGAAAAGGCCGTACACAACAAGGTATCCGATGGCAGCAACCTTTAATGCCTTTGACTGTTTTTCTGATGCCTCTTGGTTTTCTTCGTTTAGGACTTCTCTGCCTTCCGCTGTTTCCGACATTTCCTTGATTCGTTCTTCTTGACGGAGCCTTCGTTTTTCAACAGCCTTTTTTACAAGACGTGAAACAATAAAGGCCAGCAACAAAACAAAGACCAGCAGAACAAGTGAGACCACAACTATTTTCATCGTTTCCTTATCCATCGACAACATCCTTTATCCCGCATCATGAACCTGGGACCATAATTCATTTTCATTATACAATAAACTTTGATAAAATGATAGGGAAAACAAAAGCATTATCATGCTGAACGTCAGCAAAAAAACATTGGACACAGAAGCCGCATTTATGTATATTTAGAGAAGTACTGGAGAGTATGATTATGACGACCATAGAAAACCAAACTTTTCCCCAAGAACGCGCCCTTTATGCATTGTCTGACGCACTTGTAAAAAACTGCCGTTTTGAAGGTGAAGCCGATGGAGAATCCGCACTCAAGGAAGCCCGCAACATCAAAGTTGAAGGTTGTTTCATGGACTTGCGCTATCCATTCTGGCATGTTACAGACGCAACAATTTCAAACACCCACTTTAGCGGAACCTGCCGTGCCCCACTCTGGTACGACAAAAACATCACAATCGAAGGATGCTCTCTTGAAGGAATAAAGGCTCTGAGGGAATGTGAATGCATCACTCTCAAGAACTCTAAGGTCAACTCTGAGGAATTTTTCTGGAAATGCAAGGACCTCGCAATTGAAAACGTAATAATCGAACAGTCCGAATACCCTTTTTTTGAAATCAACAGGGCAGTAATAAACGGCCTCAAATTGAAAGGCAAATATTCATTCCAATACTGCAGCGACATAAAGATTGAAAATTCCCAACTGGACACAAAGGACGCTTTCTGGCACACAAAAAACGTAACCGTAAGGAACAGCATCATCAACGGCGAATACCTGGGCTGGTACTCAGAAAATCTTGTCCTTGAAAACTGCCACATCTCCGGCACACAGCCCTTCTGCTACTGCAAGAACCTTGTCATCAAAAACTGTACCATGGAAAACTGCGACCTTTCATTTGAACGAAGCACTGTTCAAGTTCAAGTCAATGGAAAAATCGACAGCATTAAAAATCCCCTGTCAGGAAAAATCTCGGCAAATTCCATCGGCGAAATCATCATGGAAGATGAATTTGTTGACAGCTCAAAAACCCAAATCACTTTGGCTTGACATGTTCAAAAGTCAATGTTATGATTTTTAAAAAGGAGTTTGGCATGAAAAAAGTATTTTCCATCATAGGTCTGTTGTTATGCATCATTATCAACTCAATGGCTCAAAATGCAGGCAACACATCACTCTTTACCCAAAATTGGAATGCAAGCAAAAAGGCTTACACGACTACATACGATGATGTCCATCTTGTCTTTTTTATTGACGCAGACAGAAAGAATTCCAATTTCATCTTCTGCACCCTGGATGAAAAAAACGCTCTTTCTGATCTTGTCGGTCCGGACATCGGCCAGCTTAGGCTGACTGACAACAAGGATACAGATTCATACAATAAGATCTATCAGGAATTGCTCAAAAAAGCAAAGGCGTTCGGCAAAAAAGAAAAAGAAGGCCTTACCTCATCATCATCACATGGTCTGACAAAGTCTCATTTCTATATTTCCGAAAAACTGTACGGTAAAAACAAGGATATTTTTGATTCGGAAAACTGCCAGCAAATACTGCAGAGACTGGAATCCTATTCATATTTAAGTGATATGAACATTTCCATCTTTTCAACACAGCAGAGGGAACAGCCACCTGCCAACAACAAAACCTACAAATGGATCAAGGATAAATTCAACATTACTTTTTCATTTGACATACTTGTCGGCAACAAGATTCAGAAAATTGGAGTGCTTATTGCTTCCTGGGATTTACCCGACATTGTGGAAATTGACACTGAATCCCCGTACTTCCAGCAAGTTGGTGCACTTCGCGATCTTAAGCCCCTAATCGAAAAATATGGTCCCAACCTCAAAAAGCACTACTCATCGGTTTGGAATCAGATGATTGATGCAGATTCCGAAAAAGACAAAAACGGAAACATCACCAGGGAGCACATTTATTCCCTTCCAAACTACGGAGTTTATGACGGAATTCCGAGCGACACATATTACAACACGCACGCGTTCTGGATACAAAAGGCAGTACTCAAGGAATTTGGATATCCAACAATCAAAACCGTGGATCAGTATTTTGACCTTCTTGAAAAATATTGCAAGAAATATCCGACAATCGACGGAATGCCAACAATTCCTTTCAGCATCAACACAGCAGACTGGGAGGCATTCAACTTATGGGATCCGCCACAGTTTCTTGCAGGTTACCCATGGGATGGAAGCGGTCACGTAGACAAAAAAGGCGGAAAATATGTCTTTACCGACGGTTATACGGATGCAAACGCAAAGAAGTGGTATAAGCTTGCAAACGGATACTATCAGCGTAATCTTATTGATCCTGCGTCTTTTACTGATAACCGAGACCAGTATTACACAAAGATTGCACAGGGACGCGTACTGGGCATGTTCATTCAGGGATGGGAATTCTCGGAGGCAGAATCTGTCCTGCTGGCAAACGGAAAAGAAGAAAGGACCTATGTTCCTCTTGCACTCACATTCAACAAATCAACCAAACCGCACTACCGCTACCGCTCACTTCCGGAAATTCAGAAGGGCTATGGCATTACCACAAAGTGTCCTGAAAACAAGGCAATCGAAATCATCAAGTTCATGGACAAGATGCTTGAGGAAGAAAATCAAAAGGTTCTCTACTGGGGATTCGAGGGTGAGGACTACCTGATTGATGAGGACGGTTCAGTAACAGGAAGAAAGGGTGCCGCATATAGGACTGATAAACAGCGTGAAGAGCAAAAGGATCCTTACTGGCAGAATAAAAACCGTGCCTTGCTTTGGGCATATGAGGCTCCAAAACTTGAAGGAAAAATGCCGTCAGGATACACACGTTTAATGGATGAGCTCCCATGGGAATACAGGCTGACCCAAAAACAAATTGATTTAGACATTCTTGATGCATACGGTGTCACTTCCTATGCTGAGATGGTTGATTCCAATACGCCGGAAAATCCATTCTGGTTCCCGATGTGGCAGAGCGACCCGAGCATTGAAGCAGACGGTGTGGAGGGAGAAGTGGCAAGTGCACATTACGGTTTTGAGGACATCCAGAGGAAATATCTCCCCCGGCTGATTATGTGTAAGCCTTCAGAGTTTGAGAAAATATGGAAGGAATACACTGAGCAGCTCAAGCCTCTTACAAGCGTTTACAACAAGTACATGCAGGAACAGCTCGACACACTGGTTAAAAAATTCGGTCCATCAAAAAAGAAGTAATGCAGAGGAGAAACAAATGGTAAACGTAAAGGGACGCTGGGCACTCGTTACAGGTGCGGCAAGAGGCATAGGACATCTGGCGGCAGTGTTCATGGCAAAACAGGGTTGCAATCTAATACTGCAGGGAAGGACAAAAGAACACTGTGCAAAAACACTTGAAGAAGTAAGGGCACTTGGAGTTGAAGCATATGCGGTGGGAGCTGAATTCTCGGATCTTGCACAAGTTGAAGCGATGCTTTCTGAAATTGATGCAAAGGGAACTCCTGTTGAAATAATACTGAATAATGCCGGAATACAGGTAGCCTACAGAACCGAGTACTTAAAGACTCCAGCAAGTGATTACGAAGAAAGCTTTAAAATCAACACCATTGCACCAATGATGATAGTCTATCACTTTTTGCCCAAGATGGAAGAACGTGGTTTCGGACGCATAGTAAACACCACAAGCGGAATCAGGCTCGAACCTGAGCAGGCAGGATATTCTGCAAGCAAGGCCGCACTGGACAAAGTAACCATGGACCTTGCCTCAAAATACGACGGAACAGACATCTGCATAAACATTACCGACCCAGGCTGGTGCCGCACGGATTTGGGAGGAAACCAGGCCCCCAACGCACCAGAATCAGCAATACCGGGAGTCGTAGTCGGAGCATTCATCGACAACAAAAAATCAGGCAGAGATTTCGCCGCAGGAGAATTCCACAACATGAGCCTTGAAGAAGCTGTTGCAAAAGCCGAAAACAATTTCCCGGTCTACACAGGTTCTGTAGCTTTTAGCGGAACTTGACGGCAGTACCGTAGGCAATGACTTCGGCCGCACCCTGCATGATGGCGGAAGATGCATAACGGATGTTCACAACGGCATCAGCACCCATTCCCTGGGCTTCTTCCACCATGCGGTTTGTTGCCAGATCTCTTGCCTCGTTCATCATCTCCGTGTAGGCGGTCAATTCTCCACCGACCAGATTTTTCAACCCGGACAGCAAGTCTTTTCCAAAGTTCTTTGACTGAATCGTGCTTCCTTTTACAAGCCCCAGTGTCTCAAGTTCCTTTCCGCTGACATAATCAGTATTTACCAAGATCATCTTCTCATCCTCCTTTGATCTCCCTAATTATTTGAATGAACACGCATATCATCACTCCCAGAATTGCAGGGTATTACAGCATCTGGTACATGAAAATGCAGCTTTCATCATAGTCTGGCTTTAAATGTTTATGAATGTATTCCTCCATTTCCTGAGGCAAACGACTGAATCCATATGTATCGTTCAAGTCCTTTTCCTGTCTGTTTTTCGACATAGAATGATTTTATGTCGTTAAGCGAATTTGGAGATGATAATAAATGCTCCAGTCGAAACTTTTTGTCTTCAATTTTCGCAATAAGCATTTTTCCCCCTAGTATGATGGTGTAGCCAATACTCGGCGACGTGTTTTTTCATCAAGACTAGCCAACCACTGTTCTTCCTCTTTTTCTATTTGTTTGTCCAACTCAGTAAAATCAGGCTTTGGAGTATTCAAAATATGCAGCATTATTTTTTTCACCATGCTGTCATCAGGCAACTGGGCAAGTGCTTCTCTTTGTGACATAGTTCTCATATTATACCTCCAGATTATAATATAACACATTTTCGCCAAAAAGACCACACAAAAAAAAGGCCCCCGGGGTGTGGCCGGGGGGAGTGGTGTGTGTTATTTCAAATGCCCTTGCGGACTATTTGACGAAATTGTGCAAGGCAAATACATTTTGTTTATGTACTTGCCTTGTTTGAAGTGGTGGGGTTACTTCATCTGTGCGGTTTCGATGTGACCGCGGGTACCAACACGGGTTGCATATGCCATTACTGGATTTGCAGTGCCGTTACCGTAAGTCTTGGAAGTATTCTCCTTATCAAGTCCTGATTTGTTTGTATATGCAACGTCTGTACCAGACATGACTTTTGCCTTTCCTGTTGATGCATCTTTCCACAAACCAATGTTTACATAGCTGTATGCATAGTTGTCTGCATACCGGCTTTCTGAAGGAACAATTCCTACTTCCCATAGTCCGGTTACAGCTTCTGTTTCATCAACTCCAGCCTTGATTGGAACAGCTTCTCTTGTAGCCTTGATTGCACTTGATGATATAACTCCGGGGAGATAAGCCATCTTTGGCTTTTGTGTTGAGCTCATGTAGTAGCCGATATACGGAATTATGTAATTTCCGTCATCAGAAACCGCGGTATCAAGCCTTATGTTTGTTCCGGTAAATGCATAGGCATCTACCGTTACAACCTGTGGAGTGGCATCATCATAACTTGAAAGGTATGCATATACCAAGTCTGCATTTT
The DNA here is from genome assembly GCA_002309305.1 of Treponema sp. UBA1233. Taxonomy (GTDB): domain Bacteria; phylum Spirochaetota; class Spirochaetia; order Treponematales; family Treponemataceae; genus Treponema_D. The sequence continues at coordinate 50,394 of DBWR01000020.1, forward strand.
CAGTGTCATAAGCGGCAATATGGATACCGCCAACCTTATCAACGGCAATCTGACAGTTTTCGCCTGCATTTGCCTTTAATTCAATCGGTTTCCTCCAATAACCATCATCCGGTGTTGCAGATGGACTTGCGGCCATGTCATTATCATTACATGGATTTACCTTATAGCTGTAATACCATTTGCCAGTCATAGCATCATACCATGTGGCAACTACAACATCACTTGTGGCTGTACCTCCCTTGATTACATCTATGGATAAATAGTTTCCTGCTTTTGCCGTTGTTCCAGAACCTGCTATTATACTCCAGTTTTCTGGTTTGGCATTTGAATCAAAGGCTGTATGTTTGTTATTTGCCATTCCTGTTGCTTTTCTGTAATCCATGAACTGATCAAACGTAATTGCCTGCTTACCGGAAACAGGTTTATTGTTCGTATTTGTATCATAATATGCATTTGAAAGGTTACCCCACTTAAAGCGGATCTGACCATTCAAATCATCATAGTAAGCAATGTATACATAAGTATCATTTCCATGAACCGCAGTTGCAAGGGATGGAGAAGCAAACCTGTCTTCTATGAATACATATCCACCGAATGAAACTCCATTATAAGTTCCTGCAGGAGCTCCAATATTTTCGAATCTAGAAGAATTTATACCTTCATAGTTACCATCAGTAGAAAGAGTACTTCTTCCCCAACTGCTGTTGAAATACTGCATACGACCGGCACTACCGCTGGAAGGGTTAGTATCCAAACCTACAGTAATACCGTGGGTAATTCCCTTTTCGTCTACAGTGAATCCACAGGTAGAGAAGCGGGCGTAGTTAGCAACCCATGTCTTGTAAGAATAGGTCTGACCATCGCCCATACAGTAGTTTGCTGGACCAGAGTTGAAGCCGAAGTTCAGTATACCATTTACAGGATTTACCTTCATAATCGGTTCGGTGATGTAACCGGAAGTCTGGGAAATACCTGCATCCTTAAACTGCCAGATATCGAGCACAACATCATCGGTAAGGAGGTTGTTGTTGTCTCCGTTTGGCTGGCGGTTGTAGTAGTTGTCGTAAATCGCCTTGTCACCAGTTGGGTTTGTAGCAAGATTTACCACACCTGTATAAGAGCCCTTGGCATCGTTGTTGTTAGAGTTGTTCAGGGACTCCATGCCGCCTGCAGTAATGCTCAGAACACCGGATTTTGCCGTAGCCGGAATGGCATAACCGCCAACTCCAGTTCCACCTGCATTTGCATTGTAAGTTGCAGTTACAGTTCCACCGCCTGTCTTTACAAACTTAAGCGTACCACCTGTGATGTTAAATCCCTGAACGTTTATGATTCCGTTTGCGGTAACACCGTAGTGTCCCTTTGCAGTCCTGTCGTAAACGCTCGGGTTGCTCTTCTTTAAGGTAGAAAGACCTGTCGTTATCTTACTGATGTAAGGTACAACATCTACCCTCTGATAGCCGGTTGGAGTTCCGCTGTCGCATACGTTTGCTGTAACACCTGCATCATCTGCTTCTATCCAAGTGTTTGGAGCGTATTCCAGGTTGCCGCCATTGTTGCTCGCTTTACCACGGTCGGTTGCAGATGTCTTAATGACCTTGTCTGTTCCGTTTCCAATCAACGCAGTGTCGATGTAAAGTGTCCAGTGAACCATGTGGCCGTATTTGGCGCTTACATAGTCAATTGTATTGTCTTTCATTACTTCATCCATAGCAGCAAAGTCTTCTGCCGGGATAAAGCCCATGTTGTATGCTTCCCTGTAGGTTGCATTTGTTATACGAGATGACCATGTTCCACTTGGTACTTCACCTTCAGCCCATGGGTTGGTAGAAGACCAGCTTCCATTGTAGTTTCCAATTACATATGTGTTGCCTGCTATAGTTACAGAGAGCTGCTTCAACAGGATGTCATCATGGGCAATACCTTCAAGTTTTATGATACCTGAAAGTTTTGGATCCTTGTCTAGAATTCCTGTTGTTCCTGAGAATCCATCCGGTAAGTCATTTGGAAGTTCAATATGACCGTAGTCCTTGCTTTCCATAAAGAGGCTGTTCTTTGTGCCGTTTACCCAGTAGAACGGAAGTATGCGGCTTTCAGGATCATTTTCATCTTTAAGGAGAGAGTCCACGATGATGTTGAGGGTTGCTGTAAGGGCACCACCCGGAGTCTGGTCTTTAATTGTAAGGGCAAACTTGCTTCCTGTTGAGTTACCCATATTCAAGAGCTCCAGCATGGAGAGGTTTATGGTAAGTTCCTGGGCTTCTTCGCTTTCACCGTTACCGTTTCCGACGCTTGTACCGCTTCCACTTACAATAGCATCGTCAACCCAGTCTCCTGCATTGTCTGATTTGTGTACCTCATATTCGTAATCAAGTCTTCCGTTACCACCGACGATTTCCGGAATAATCCTTGTCTTTCCAAGAATCTTGAGTATTGAGCTTGACTTGTCGCTTGGGAACCATGCCTCGGTTACAAGCTTGTTACCCTGCTTACCCTTGTCGTAGATTCCGGAAAGTCCTTCAGAAATCATCTCTGCAGCTTCCACTTCGCCACTACCGTTGGTATCTGTTCCGATTGAAACACCGGCAATGCGGGGCTGGTTGTTTGCCACAAAGACATCTACAGTTTCTTCAGTATAGTTTCCTGCGGCATCGAATACGACATAGTGCAGCTGGGCTGAACCGTCACCAATGTTCTTTGAGTTGATGTTGGCTTCCCATGTCCATGTCGTACTCTGCTTCTTGAGAGATTCAACCATGATGTCGCCGTCGTCAAAGTTTACGTTGGTGTAGTAACCTGCTACCTTGCTTGAAGTTTCATCGGCTGTTTCTTCTGTTGTATTGTCTACCACATTTGCCATTGCAAACTTGGCAGTTGTTACACCAGAGAATGGTTCTGTCGCTGTTGTATTAACTTCGATGGAAACGATATTTCCATTGACACGTTCAATCCTGTAGATGACGCCGTTAATCTTTACAAGACCACCGGTGTGAACGTTTGGATTTGAATTTGTAAGTGTAAATGTCTTACCGCTTGCAGTTCCAGTCAAAGTCTTCCAGTAGAGTCCATCCTCTTTTGAAAGGCCTGAAGTATATCCGTTGATTGCGTTTCCTGTTTCGCCTGGTGCAATCATCACATCGTAAAGGGCGTGGATATTATCCGGATTTCCTATGTCACGTGTAAAGTAGAATGCAATCCTCTTTACACCGGTCTGTGACACACCGCTTGCAGAAGGATCTTCTTTTGCCTGAGTTCCAAGGGTGTAGAATCCGTTTTCGTTTGTGACCCTTTCGCGGATGTTGTAGTAATCGCCTGTCTTGATGACAACCGGAGCCTTGTTGTCCACGTTAAGGGCAACTTCACGTTCGCCAAACAGAGGTGTTCCGACTTTGTTTTCCCAATAAGAAAGCTTCCAGTCCTGATATACAACATCATCACCCGTAGCGCTTCCAACCTTCATCTTGATGTGGAATCCGACTGGAGCACCCGGAGTAACTGTATTCGTGTAATTTACGCCACCGACGGTTACAGTAGTCACACTTGTAAGTGTGATGTTTCCGCTGTCATAAGAAGTACTTGCAGATGTCATTTCCAGAGGATCACCTACAGCAGCACCGTCTACCAGCTTATAGCGTGTAACCTTACTGATACCAGAATCGTCGTACATGTCGGCTTCGTAGTACCATACACCCTTTATGGACATATCCTTTGAGTATGCATACTTGGCTGTTACGTTTCCGCCGTTGTCGTACTGAACAAGGTATTCATTTGCAATCTGAGGAGTATCCTTGTCTATCTTGAATTTTACATACGGAGTCTTGTCATTATCGGTAAGGTCAATCTGGCTTGTGTTGCCGTCTCCATCCGTTGCATAAACCCAAAGTCCAAGATTCTTTGTGCCTTCTGCCGGGTTAAGTTCACCACCCTGGTTTACGGTAAAGCTCCAGCTTGCATTGCTTACTTCCTTCTTTATGCCGTACTTTGTCCAGTCAGCACCACTTGCAGGAATGCTTGCATAGCTTATGTCTGTCCATGTCTTGCTTTCGAACTTGCCCCATGTAAGCCAAGAAGGAACTGGAGACATAGTACCAAGGGCAGTTATGTCATCCCTGTCATAATCACCGTCACCATCCATGTCAATCAATACCATGACATAGTCGGCCCCTACTTTACCTTCGGATCCTGCATTGTCTATGGCTGTTCCCATAATCGGAATTGTGCCACCCAAGGTACTGTCGGCAACAGGATATGTTATGGTCACTGTCGGCTTGTCGCCCTGTGGATCAACTGTTACGGTCTTTGTGGCATAACCAGTGTTTCCGTACGCATCAATAGCCTTGATGTGAAGGTCCACTGTGGTAAGGGCAGTAAAGCTTCCGTTTGTAATTGCATCTGTCGTTGTAAGGCCAAGGCTTGAAAGATACCACTTGAACTGATCAGTGTGGTTGTCTCCGCTTGTGCTGTCGAATCCGATTTCAAAGGAAGAAATTGCATCGTTATCCTTGACATATTCCTTCCATCTGTTTGCAGCGTTCTGTCCGCTTGTAGCAATCGTGCTGATTGCAGTCGGATCCTCACCATGCTCCGTTACCATGAAGTAAACCTTATCCAGTCCGTTTGCCTCACCCAATGAGCCAAGTGCCTGTGTTGCCGTTGAAACCAATCCGGTAGGCTGCTGTATGCGTACGGTTGGAGCATCGTTGTCCACCACAAAGCTGACTGTCGTGGTCTGTTCGCGGCCTGCTTTATCTGTAGCGGTTATCACTGCGTTGTAGTTTCCGCTCGGCAAATCGTCAAGCTGGATGTAACCTGTGGTATAAGTATTGGAACTCTTTGTCGTGGCCACAGTATTTCCGTTAAAGAGTACCGTTGCACTTTCAATACCGTTGGTATCCGTTGCATCAAATCTGATCTTGAATTTAGTCCATTTGCCGCCAAAGCGTTTTGCCGTAAAGTCATCACTTGTCAGATCAGATCCATTATTTGCAATGTATTTTACATTATTGATTGACGGAGAGTTAGAGTCAACAGCAAAGTTCAATATTGAACAAGAGCTTGTATAGGCATTCTTATCCATGAACTTTGGTGCAAGATATTGTACTCCACTATCTTTTGTTTCAAATACATTTCCAGCACCATCTGTTACCCTGAACCTCATGGTATATTTATTGTCATTTGCAAATGGATAAGAGAAGTTTCCATTCGTTACCGTCAGTTCTTCCCATGTGCCGTTACCAAGTTTAACTTCAAGTTTTGAAATGCCGTCATCATCGGTTACGCTTCCAGACAGTGTCTTGCTGTCTTTGAGCCATACGTTTGATGTGCCTGCATTTGCTGTAAGTCCGGTCAGATCAAGCTGGGTGAACGTGATTATCGGGCGATCGCCGTCCGGGTCTACGCTGTACTTGTATACATAACTAGCTTCGTTGCCTGCCTTATCCAGTGCAACAAGCTTTAAGTATATGTCTTTTGGATTGCCCGCATAGCTGGTGTTGTCAATGAATTCTACGGTATTGCTTACAACTTTAGAGAGAGGCACGTCGAATGACCAGTTGTATGAGTTTGCCGCATTCTTTGTTTCGAGCAATGTGTTGCATGCATCCTGTGCAGTTCCCCAGTACAGTTTAAGGCTGTTCATCGCGGTTTCGTCAGTTGTACCGGCAAATGTGATTGTTCCGTTTACGGTGTTCACTGCCTCGCCATCTTCTGTTGGAGCAAGACGCTTGGTCTTTGGCGTGTTGAGCGTAAGGGCTGGAGGAGTACTGTCGATGGAAATCGTAAAGACTAACTGAGTTGAACCGTTTCCTGCCCTGTCAACTGGCTTTGCATCCACAACACCACCGCTTGGGAATTTTTCCTTTTTAATCATTGCACGGTAGCTCTTATAGGTACTTGCCTTTGTTTCATCGTAGCTTTCCCATGTCAATGAACCGATGTTTGAAGCATCGCCGTTAATTGTGCCCGTTGAGTATTTAACGACACAATCATCTCCGCCCAATTCGACTTCATCGATTTCGAACTTGAGTTCTTTTATACCGGAGTTTTCATCGTAGTATGGGCCAACGATATACATGTCATTAGCACCGTTGGAAAGTACAGTTCCTTCTATCTGGTTGTAACCTGTAGCCGCTTCATAGCTGTAGAATTGTCTTGGGTTTCCATATGTTGGAGCACGTTTGTCTATATTGAGTGTAATGCGCTTGATTTCGCTCAAGTTACCGGCCGCATCTTCTGCCTGGAGTCCAACTTCTGTTGAACCTGATGTCAAATCTGAAACTGTAATTTCATATTCAACTTCAGCACCTGTACCTGCCGCACCTACAGAACCGTCTTGATTTCCCCTGAGGTTGGTAGCACCAGCACCAGGGTTCTTCTTATAGTAGACTTTTACAAGTCCGCTTCCCAGCTCAGTGATTTTTCCGTTCAAAATAAGGGTTCCGTTTCTTGACCAAGAATCGAGGGCATATTCCTTTGTAACATCACCATCGGTTATGGAAAGAGTATCTGTAAACACAGGTTTTGAACGGTCAACTGTCGTGTTAATTGTCTTTACCGTCTTTCTTCCGGCACCGTCTGTTGCGGTTACAGTAATGTTCCATACGCCGTTTGCAGATGAGTCATTTGCAAGTGTTATCTTCTTATTTGAGGCGTTGTATGTAAATCCATTGGTTTCGCTTTCAACTTCATTTACGTATTTCTTTGCCTCAACTGTAACGTCCGGTGTACCCAAATTGTCGCTTGCAGTAATTGTCCAGATGGCAGAGTTTTCAGCTTCCACACCGTAGTAGGGCTCTGCTGTATCAGGAGCAAGTGTCAGAGTCGGGTCGGTATAGTCAACAGTGATTCCAGTCTTGCTGATGACAGAACTCTTGTTGCCGACTTTGTCCACTGCGTAGAAGGCAATCTGTTTTCCAGTTCCTTCCTCAAGATTCATGGTCAATGTCCAGTTTGTAGTACCGGTTGACTGAGGAGCTGTGGTTGAATCTACCGCAACCCATGTTCCAGTTCCGATTGTTGTGGAATTAACAGAATAATACAATGCGTATGTTCCGCTTCCTGAATCTGACCATGTTCCCTGGAATGTGTAGTTGTGCTCGTCTCCGCTTACGTTCATGTACGGACTTTTTTCCGTAATCTTAAACGGTGCGTCCTTAAGGTCGCTGTTGCTCAGTGTAAGTGTTGGAGCTGTTGAATCTGAGTCAAGGGATACGATCTGTGCTGAGCTGCTGTTTCCTGCCACATCGCTAACCGTTGCCTGGATTGCACCTGTGGTAAGACCGCTTACGTTGAATGTTGCCCTCCATGCGGTGGCTCCAGTCTTGGTGTCATTCCATGTTGCTCCAGTAAACTCATTCATCGTGCTGGTATCAGAGAGCGTATTGTTGTATTTGATTGTCGGAGTAAATGATCCGTTGCTCTTTGTAAGGGTAAGGGTGTCAATTCCGCTTCCAGTTTCGCTTACAAGTCCGTAGAGTGTGAGTGTCTTGGATTCGGTTGTGTTCACAAAAATGTTTGCAGGCATTTCGGCAGTAACGTCACCATAGTTGTAGAATTTACCGCCGATTGTCGGAACTTCCTGGTCCAGTTCAATCATGTTTGTCTTGACTGCACTCTTGTTACCCGCCACATCCTCGAATACCATGTGGACATATTTGTTCACACTGCTTACAGTCGGCATTACGGAATATGCAACGGTTCCAGTATTGCTTGCTCCTGCAAAGTTCCACTGGTCTGATGCCACTACATCTGCAACATCCTCAGTTGAATTTGCACTTACAAGATAGTAGACCGTCTTGAGTCCGGAGAGTGATTCATCCACATAGCCGTCGAACCTGAGGTTTGTATCCCTGTACCAAGTCTTAGCGGCCGCTCCGTTTATCTTGAGTCCGTATGTTGCCACATTATCTGCCTTTGGAGCAGGGGCAACAGTATCAATTGTCCATGTACCTTCTACTGTATCGCTTTCGCGGTTGTTTACATCAACAGCCTTGAACGTGAACTTGAATACACCGTCAGTATTGAATGTGAGAGTACGTGTTGCTGTATCAGTTCCGCCTCCAGTTGTTGTAGTAAGTGTATAGTCGGATGCACTTGCATTTGCACCGTTTTTCTTTGGAGTACCAACCAGAACGATTCCATCCGTAGTCTTGATTCGGTGGTGGTCATGTGCTGTAATCATTACAGTTGGACGTGTTTCGCCATAAACTCCGTCTGCCAGACTAATTTCGATTGTCGGCTTTGAGAAGTCGAATGTTACGGTCTTGCCTGGTTTTGCCTCTTTTGTGTTGCCAGCCGCATCCTGTGCCTTTACCGCAAAGGTGTAGTTGCTTCCTTCTACCACTGGAATGTTGAGTGACCATGCTGACTCTGCCTTTGACTTTGCATAGTTCTTTGTATCCAGGTCATCCGCATCAAGCCAGTCTGTACCGTTGTTAATTGAATAGAAGAGCTTGTCGGTTCCAGAGCCGTTTGCATCGCTCCATGTTCCCGTCAGTTCATAGAAGTAGTTGTCGCCAACCTTCTTAATCTTTCCACCGTCATTTTCATCGGTAATCGGAGAAGTGTTCAGGTTGTTATCGATGGCAATTACTGGTGCAGTCTGGTCGAGCTTGAGTGTAGTCAGGATTGTAGTTGTACCAGAATTGTTGCCCGGATTTGAATAGTCAAGCACGCTTCCGTAGAGGATTGGAGATGAACCGAGTTTTGCCTCTGTAAACCATGAAGCATCCGGTGTTACCTGAATCTCTATAGTACCGCTGAGGTTTGACGCATCATTTGCCCTGTAGGTAATCGTACCCACATCATTTGTTATGGTTGTAACGTCTTTATTTCCTGTGCTCTCATTGTTTACCGTTGTGGCAGTGCCTTTGGAAATTTCATGTACGGTTCCATTTTTCTCTACAAGCCAGAACCTGAGCGTGTCATGGTTTACACCAGCCTTGTCGTCAGATACTGTTCCACCTGAAACAGTAAAGTTTCCGCTTACATAACCGTCGTCATCATCCAGAGTAAATCCATTTCCAAACGAAGGAACTGTCTGGTCAAGACCGAGCTCGAAGTCTGATTCATACTTGTCCGTTGCATCCGTTATCTTGGAGATGTTTCCTACATTATCCACAGCAATGATGCGCAGTTTGTTTTTGCCTTCCTGGAGTCCTGTAAGGGTTGTAGTGAATGTTCCGTCTGAGTTTGGAATAATCTTTTTAACCTTGTTATTGGTCTTGTAGTTGCCGGTTGTCATGGTAAATGCACCAGTACCGTTTACAAGCTCATAGTAGATGGAGTCAATACCGCTTCCTTCTTCAATAAAGCTTCCTCGTATGTCCAGTGTGGTTGAACCGCTGTATGACTCTGCATTGTAGTTTCCGCCACCTATCTTGAACTCGGTATCCTTCCAGTTATTTTCAGTACCCCATCCCGGATAGCCTACATCATCGGCTTTCTTTCTGCTTGGTGCAGTGACGTCAAAGTTCAGTGTGATTGTTTTTTCATCAGAAATGTTGCCCGCAGTATCGTTGGCCACTACCGTAATTGTGACAGAATCACCGGGGAGGCTAGAGATGTTCAGGTTTCCTGTTGTCCATGAGGTGCCTTCCTTTGTTATTGGAGAAGCTGCAAGTCCCGGTATTGTAATCACGGTGTTCTTGAGGGAATAGTCGTCGGATGAAACGCCCTTTACCGCAATCTGTGTGTTTGAGTTGTTCACATAGTAGGTTGTGGCATCCTTCATGTATGCGCCGTCTATGGAAATACTGCTTACAGTTGGCTTTACGTTGTCCTTCCTCAATGTAATTGAAGAAATCGTCGTGCTGTTTTCGGCATTGTCGCTTCCAGTTATTTTAAGGGTTCCGTTCCTGAACAGGCCGCTTTCAAAGGTAGCCTTCCATCCAGTAATGTTCTTGGAGGCTGCCTTGAGGTCGTTTGTGCTGTATGTATTCCATGCGCTGTCTGCCAGTGTTGCAATATTGGAGGCATTTACCGTTTCCGTCGTGTACTTTATGGAGCTTGGTGTAACTGCAGATGAATCAATGGCAAATCCCAGAGCCTTTACGCCGCTGCATGTGTCGCTGTATGTACCCCACAGTGTCAGGGTCTTTTCGTTTACGGCTATAATTCCCGCCGCATTCTCTACCGTACCGCCTGCAATCTGATATTTGACTGAGTCAAGGGCTGGAGCATTCTGGTCAACGTTGATTACGTATGAAGTAACAGGACCTTTGTTACCCGCCTTGTCTACAGGCTGAATGTATACCGTGTTGGGATATGTCGTGTTGTTTACAAGTCCGTCAACAGAAATCGTAAAGCCAACGTCACCGTTCTTGTTTGTATAAGAAACACTGCCGGTATTGTTTGAAGTAATGTCAGCTGGATTGGTGGGAGCACTGTTTGCATTTTCCACCTTATAGTAAATTGTTTCCAGAGAAATGGCTTCGGTTATTGTTCCGGTAATCTTTGCAGTCGGAAGTTTCTGCCATACCTCGCTATTGTATGTGGCATCCTGAATCTTGATGCTGTTTGCCTTTACAATAGGAGCAGTGTGGTCAACCGTAATGCTGAATGATGCAGATGCTTCACGTCCGTTCAAATCCCTGGCGGTCAAATCGAATGTCCATGAACCGTCTGAACCTGCTGCTGGATTCATCTCTATGGTATTCGTAATGGTATTATGAACTGGATCTGATGCCGTATATTCAGGATGAACTTTCAAAGTATACCCCTTAAGTCCTGAACCAACAGTTGCTCCATCTTTTTTGGCTGCTACTTCTATCTTGCTAAGTCCATATCCATCTTCGGCAGTGACAGTAAATATCTTGCTTGCGGTTACATATTCGGTTGTGTTTTCCGGTGCCACAGAAGTGAACCTTGGATCGCCAAAGTCAAATTTGATGTTGTTGTATCTTACGGTTTCTTCATTTCCAACAAGGTCAGTTGCCTTGATGTATACCTTCTTTCCGCTTCCTTCCTCAACATCGATTTTCATAGTCCAGTTGAGTTTGTCTGTAACGCGGCTTGTATATTCCTCACCGATGTCAGTCCATGTATTGCCATCGTCAGTTGAATACTGCAGTTTTTTGACACCGGAACCATCCACATCCTGCCATAAACCAGAAATGGTATATTTCCCGTCACTTGCAGAATAGTAAGAGCTGTTTTCGTTAATCGGATTTGAACCACCCAATTCAGCGTCATTGTTTACTGTAATTTCCGGCTTACAGTTGTCCACATAGAGGAGGTAGACGTTCTTTTCTGATTCAGCACCGTTGTCTCCCCAAATCCTGAGGGCAATTGTTCCAACTGAATCTTCATCAACAGTAAAATCAAGATTTGAAAGAGTAGCACTAAATGGACCTGAACCTGTCAGGCTTGTTCCCTCTTTTACATTAACAGTCTTTCCTTCCCAACTTGAAGATGTAAAATTCTGTTTGGTTTTGTATCCCTGTACAGCCTGTATCTGGTATTTGATTTTGCCAGTTGCCTTGTTGATAGTGGGGGTTGGATTGGGATCAGAGATGCTTATTGCAAAGCTATATTTATTGTCATTGGCCTTTTTAACATAGCTCAAATCCGCAGTTGAAGAAATGTTTACCGGCAGCTTGTTTGAATAAAGCATGAAGCCGTAACCACCTGATGTCTTGGCAGATCTTATGGCCTCAAGATGCTGAACACCATTTTCATCGGTCCAATATCCATTTCCAGAGGCAGTCAATATGTAATATGTTTCATTCAAGTTATCAGGTAAAGTAACGAAATAAGTAGCGGAGTCGACGGCTGTATTTCCGAGTTCGCTACCGTCCTCTTTCCTTATCGTCAAATTAACACTCGAACCAATAGGTGCACCGCCTTCACTTACAGCCTGAAGAGAAGCCCTTATCGTGCTTGGATCTATTAAATATTCATCTGAACCTGCAGTCACAGAAAGTGATACAACTCCACCTGCTGCACCCCTTCCGCTCCAAGCCGTGGGAGCCTCGTCCTCTTCGTAAGCCATTCCTCCAAAACTGTATTTTGGCTTGTTGGTTGGATTTACAGTAAAGACAAGTCGAGTGTTATTGGAATTAGACACCTTGGCGTAATAGCTTGTATCATCATCGTATGTTCCGTCAAGGATCTTCTTCATTTTCTCTTTCTGATCTGATGTATAGGTTTCATGACTTCCATTATAACCCCTTATCAAATCACTACCACTTATGCTTGAAACTCCCAGTTCCCTTTTGAGTTTTTCAAATAAAGGAGCCCTGAAATATACCATGTCAGATTTATTACCAGGCATATCAGTTTCACTGTTTGCCATGTCCTCAAGTTCAATTTCCATGAACCATTTTTTATCTGAACCAGGATACAAAGTGTCAAAATTTTGGCTTGCATTTTCATCGTTTGATGAATTCTGTTTTGCAATAAGCACTTCAAACGGCTCTTTATCCTTGCCCTGAACTCCAGTCATGTCATTAGTATTTAGAAGCGTCTGTCTGTTTCCATCCACATCGTAGACTGAAATGTTTATGCTATTCATTCCATCACTGGTATCATAAATCGTTCCCTTAACCTTTACAGTCGTTCCAAAAGGAGAAGGATCGTCTACATTCAGTGAGCTAGGAGTTGTTATAAGGAAGAAAGGAGGTGTGTTGTCTATTTTAAAGGATCTTCCAGCTTCATTTTTCGGGAAACGGCCTTCGTTATCAACGGGCAGAACACGAATTTCATAGGTTCCATCCGGAAGATAGAGTTCCTGTCCATTAAAAGAATAAGTAGATTTTGAAGAACCTTCCTGAGTAAGTTCAAGAGTCCAGGCTCGACCGTCATCTGATAGTGTGGCATTACCCAGGTCATTATATTCTACCAGACCATTTTTTTCACGAAGTTGAACAATCCGGACTTCCGCAATACCAGAGTCATCTTCACAGGTTCCCTCTATGTGGAGGACTGAACCGCCGATTACTCCGTCTATTGTCGGAAGCATAACTCCAGCCCTAGGGTCACTGGTATCAACCGCAGCACCAAGACCGACCTGACACGCCGTAAGCCCAAAGACAAAAGACAGCAAAATAAAAAGTCCGCCTAAAATTTCCCTGGCAAAATTTCTTGTTCCTTTCATAACACACCTCACACAAAACAAAAAATCACAGACAAAAGTCCACCAATATCCTAATATCAGGGCACAATTCAACTGTTTAAACAAGCTGAACGCACACTGGTTTCATTCCCCTGCCACCCATTGAGTAATAATTAGACTTTAACTGATTAACTTAATAAAATATAACTCTATATTCTATATACACTTAGCTGTAGAAAGACATCTTCGTCCTTCAGCTGATACACCCACAATATCCTAACTTAAAATTTAACACATAATCTCCAATATGTCAAGAAAATTGTGTGGAAGGCAAGGTAATCGGAATTAAGAATGCATAATTAAGAATTATGAATTAAATTTTTCTTCTTTTTTGTAAATTCTTCCCAAATTTTTGTTCAAAAGCATGGGGGCTGATACTAATTATATAGTATAGGAGAAATCATGAATGAACAAAACATTAAAACCATTTGAGGAACTGACCTATCACGATGACTTCATGTTCGGGGTTGTTATGCAGGACAAGGAGATTTGCAGGAAAGTATTGGAATGCCTTCTCGGGATAAAAATCAAACGGATAAAGTATCCTCAGCCTCAGAAGAGCTTTGACCCGCTGTATGCATCACATGGAATAAGGCTGGATGTCTACGTGGAGGACGGGAACAAAATCTACGATGTGGAAATCCAGAACAGGGATGAGCATGACATAGGAAAGAGGTCACGTTACTACCAGAGCATGATGGACATGGATTCACTTTTAAAAGGCCAAAACTACGAGGACCTGAAGGAAAGCATTGTCATCTTTTTATGCCGTTTTGACCCTTTCAAAAAAAGAATTCCGTGCTATAATGTAAGGCGGATATGTGAGGAGGATACCGGTGTAAATCTTAATGATGCGGCTTTGCTTAAGGTTTTCAACTGTACTGCTTACGAAAAGGTGGAAAACGAGGGGCTGAGGGCATTTCTCAAGTTCATACAGACGGATGAGGCTGAATCGGACTTTACAAGGAGGCTGGGCGATATGGTGGAAAGAAAGAAGAAGATTGAAGAACTCAAGCAGACCTACCTTTCCTGGGGACTGCATGACCATGATGTTCGCCGAGAGGGAATTAGAGAAGGAATGGAAAAAACAAAGATAGAAAATGCCAAGAACCTCCTTAACATGAAATTACTGACCCACGAACAAATTGCACAGGCAGTCGGACTTCCTTTGAAAAAGGTACAGGAAATTGCTGATAGAATTAAGATTTCATAATGCATAATTAAGAATTATAAACCTCAATTATGCATTCTTAATTACTGAATCCTACCTCATCTGGGCGGTTTCAAGATTGGTACCGCTGTTCGATTCAACCGCATAACCCAGGATTGGATTTGCCGTTCCGTTTCCATAGATGCTGCCGTTGACTGTTCCGCTTGTGTTATTGGCAGACGTCTTTCCGCTTGCACCGCCTGTTACGGTAAAGCGTGGGTCTTTGGCACTTACAATGGTACCTTCCTGCTTCCACAGGCCAATGTTCATCTTGTCATAGTAGTTTGTGGTAAGAATCATGGAGCTTGGAACAAGAGATATCTCCCAATTTCCTGTGAACATATCCTCAGCATTGGTTCCCTGCGCCTTATAATTCATAACTCCGTTTTCAGGAACAACGAGTCTTGCAACACAAGGAAGCCTTGCCGTTCCGTTAAAGTAGCTGATATGCGGAATTACATGGCCGGAAGCGTCTTTTCCAACATCAAGCGTAATCCTTTCGCCGGTAATCGTGAATGAGTCAACCTTTACGGAATCTGTCGCTTCGTTATAGGCCGCATCACATGAAGAAAGATATGCATAGCGCAGGCATCCGTCAACGTAAGCCGCAATGTGNNACTCCACCCTCTGAATCAAACTTGACCGTACAGTGCTCTCCGCCTTCGCTAAAGATTACCTTGTTGCCCTTCCAACCGCCGGCAGAACCATTGTCCTTGCCGCTTGTAGGATTATCGTTGTATGCGTAACGGCAGTTTGTACCGTCATACCAGACCGCCACCACTTTGTCATGAGCCGCATCACTACCTGCCATTGCATCGATTGCGACATACTTGTAAGCGGAGTAGCCTGTGTCGTAACAAGTCTTGATGACTGTCTTTTTGGTTATTGGAACCGACACCTTTATTTCCTTATTATGATACGGAATGAAATATTCAGGCGTACTTGTATCCACTATATAGTAATCAGGATCGTCATCTCCTATGCTTCGGATTTTTTCATAGATGCTAAATTGGCCGTCAAGTACCTTACCCTCCAAATCTGTCGTTACATTGGTAGTTTTCAGTTTATGAGTATACCTTCCTGGTGCGTTAGGATTATTGGCATCTTTAGTTCCCATATAGATAAGGCCGTCCGGCTGGATAATCCACCAATAAGACTGCTTAACAATATATGAAATGGTATCTGTTGTATTGAACCGAGATCTTATATCCGCATGAATTTTATTTATCTCTGATGTACTTAATTTTTTGGTCTTTATATCGTACGGATCCTTTTTATTCTGGTCTAATACCATACCACCATCTTGAGTTAAAGCCCTCCTATATTGCACTGTGTACAGAGTATTTCCAGCCTCATCAGTTTTATTCACGCTGACAGTTTCTGTTGTTGTGGTAACATCATCCTCGCCACCTTGATAATCAACACCTGCAATCAAGCTGAAGTGATCTGTATTTGCATCCATGTATGCCTGATAATCTGACTCTTTGGCAAAATATCCAAGATTGTCAACAAAGTCATCCACATCATTCAACCCATGATGCATATGATCAACGAAAGTTCCTTTATCCACAAACTTACCGTTCTCGTCAATATTAATTGTAGCCCCTGTAAGATATTCCTCGTTGTAGTCCTCGTTTACCGTAACATTATTCTCGCTGTCGACAGACCACTTCTCAAATGTAGTTGTCCGTGTATCAGCTTTACCGCTACTATTTGTATATGCTTCACCCCGAACCCAGGTTTGAGGAACTGAACTGTTATATCTGAACCTGAGTTGCCCCTGAACACTGTCATAGTAGGCAAGGTAAACGGAAGTATCTTCTCCATGAACAGTAGTTGCCAAAGACGGAGAATAGATTCTTGTTTCTGTAAGTGAATCTGTTTCTGGAACAGATCCCTTTATAAGGAGCTTTTTGATGGTTTCAGTTGGAACTTCACCATTCACATATCTTAGATAGCTTGGCTCAAAATCACGAGTTGTTTTAGTCCAAGCAGGAACCGCCAATGATTCAAGTCTGACCGCATTTGTTCCCACATAGTTTGCACTTTGATCAGTACCGCTTCGTCCCCATTTGTTGAAGAAATATGAGAATCGTCCGGCATGTTTTGAACTAGGATTCGTATCAAGACCTGTTGTTGTAGCGTGGGCATTCCCCAAGGCATCATAGGCAAAACTTACGTTGTTAAACGTTGCAAAGTTCTGCTGCCAGTCTGTATATGAAGTACCGTCTTTTCCAGCCATGGCGAAGTTTGCAGGTCCGCTTACAAATGCCAATCCGACCGTACCAGTAACAGGGTTAATCTGCATTGAAGGTTCCCTTAACTCACCGCTCTTTGGTTTTGCGGCATCACTGTCGAATTCCCACACGTCGATTATCACGTCGTCTGTAAGCAGGCTGTTGCTGTTTGAATTCGGCATGAGGTTGTATGCATATCTGTTCTTGTCGCTGTACGGACTGTTTTCTGTAATTCCATTTGAATATGAACCGCATGCATTGTTGTTGTTCAGGTTGTTCAAAGTCTGAATGTAAGTGTCTCCGTTCTTTACGCTCAGGGAAATTTCACCGGAAGTTGCAAGTATTGTCTTTGTTGCGGGCAATGTAACGATTCCATCGGCAGAAACATCCAGCCTGATGCTTCCTGAATTTCCAAAATACGTTTCAGTTGAAGGAGATCCAAGGTTGAATCCCTTTACGGCGAGGTTTTCATCACTGCGTGCAACATAATGCCCAAGTGCCGTGCGTGAATATGCGTTCTTTATGCTGCTCTTGAGTTTCCTGTACAGGCTTGTGTCGATTCCGGAAATGTACGGTACGACATCCATCTGGTAGCGTCCTGTGGCAGCTTCTTTTGTGGTCTGCACGTTTCCTGGGGTACTGTTGTTGGCTCCCGCATCTTTGGCTGTTGTAGTAAGGATTTCGTCAAGCGATACAATGCCTTCTATTCTTGCTGTGTCGATGTCGAGTTCCCATGTAACACTGTGACCGTCCTGTCCCAAACCGCTGTCGGTCAGAATCCTGAACTGCCATCCGTCACTGTCAATGTTTCCACCCGCAGTATGGCTTGAGTATCCTTCTGTCAGGCTCCACTTATCCTCTTCGTTTTCTGCGTCTGAATTTGTATCATATCTTGCAAGAACGACACTTGTACCCTTGGCCTCACTGTTCAGCTTGAGTGAAGTCATTGCAAAACTGAGTTCATCAAGTCTTGTACCGTCATAGCTCTTTCCAGTAATGCGGATTTTTCCTGATACCTTTGGATCATCTCCGTAGAGGGCTTTAACCAAATCACTCAAGTCAGATTCAAGCTCAATATGGCCCTTGAGGTCAGAAACCTTTGTTGCCGTCTCGGAACCGTAGATTGAATTGTCATTGAGCGACTTCCAGTAGAATGTGTCGATTGTACTTTCAGGAGGCTCGTTGTCAACCTGGTCAATCTTGAGGTTTGTAACAAGCACAGTACAGTTCTGTGTGCTAAGTCCCTGATCAAGTTCTTCTGTTGAATCCCAGAATGTGAGTCCTATTGATTTTGATTCAGCGTCGTCTCCCAAACTGGTAATCTGATATGCAAGAATTCTGTTTCCATCACCCGCAGCAAACGCAGGCAGGTTTCCAGAGTCAATGACAGCCGCTCCATCTCCTGTATTCTTTGTAACGGCATTTGTATTTGCCACATCAAGCTTATAGTACAGGGCAATGTTTCCGTTACCGCCGACAATCTCAGGTACCACTGCAAGCTTGTCCTTTACCACAAACGGTTTCTTGTAGCCGTAGACATCCGCACTTGTGTCAAGTTCAAATGTTTCCGCGGCATTTCCGATTGCACCGATGATGCTGTATGTATTGAATTCGTTTTGAGTATACCTGTCCGTTCCGTTAAGAGTATCTCCGTTCAAGTTTGTGCCAAGGTAAATTTTGGCAACACGAGGAGCGTTGTTCTGAACTTTTGTCGTAAACTTCTGGCCGGAGACGTTACCTGCCTTGTCGAATGCAAGGACCACAAGAGTCACAGGACCGTCGGGCATGTTCTTTGAATGGATTGTTCCGTCCCATGTATAGCTTGAACCAAGCTTGTTTACGGTTTCTGGCATCAAGTCACCGTCATCATTGGTCAGTACAAACGGATTGGCTGCATTTCCCGCCTCACCGATTTTTTCCGTACTCATGTTGTCGATAACCTGTCCGTATGGGAAGCCGGCTGTTACCGATGTCAGTGTGCTAATACCCGTGTTTGAATCGAACGTAACCTTTCCGTCAGTCTGGGAAACTGCGGTAATCTTTCGATAGATTCCTTCTATATAAATCAGTCCACCGACACGTATGTTCCTGTCGCCTGTAACATCAGATGCCGTATCCGGAACAAAGGTATATTCCTGAACCTTACCCTGAATGTTCTTTCCGTACATATCATAATCCGGAATCAGGCTGTATGTCTGGAGTCCACCAATAGAGGTCTTTGCGTATTCAACTTCATCAGGATTTACCACTGTCGGTTTTACCATAGGATTGATGATTTCCTTACCGGGGCGTACAAAGTAGAAGAGGATGCGTTCAAATCCTGAACCCTTTTCTTCCACTTCACCGGAAAGCGTGTAGACATAATCCTTTTCCGCAATGACTGAACCGTTTGCAAGCACATCGCCGTTGCCCTTAAGGTTTTTGAGCGTCGGAGCCTCGTTGTCTATGTTGAGCGTGTACTTTGCCGTAGAAATATGTTTACCGGGACCTTCCGTATCTGTTACCGACACAGTATAGGCTACGGAGTTTCCGCTTGAATCCACCTTTATCCACAGGGTTCTTCTTGCCGGACCTCCATCTTCCTTAACCTGCTCTGTAAGGTAATAATCAGTACCCGCTGTCAGATCTGAGTCACCCTTCTTTACGCTTACAGACTGAAGGCTTGTTTCATCCGTCATGTCCACGGTCAGATACCAGTCGCCCTTGATGAACATGTCTGCGGTATAAGAGTTGACCGCCGTAGGTACTGCAGTTTCCAGAGCTGCACTCGGATTTGTAATTGAATACTGTCTGAGGGAAGCAGAAAGTACTGGG
The DNA here is from genome assembly GCA_002309305.1 of Treponema sp. UBA1233. GTDB lineage: Bacteria > Spirochaetota > Spirochaetia > Treponematales > Treponemataceae > Treponema_D. Next base: position 69,766 of record DBWR01000020.1, read on the forward strand.
GCGTTTGCATCGATTCTGACTGCAACAACCGGCTGGCTCCATCCACCAATCTTGCCGTTATAGTTGATGCCGCACGCACGTATCCAGATGTTTGTGGTTTCGTCTCCCACCGGATTCATCTTTTCGTTTGAGTTAAGCGGAATGTACCATGAAGAACCTGTCCTTGTTGCCTTGATTCCCCACCATGAGCTTTCCTCTCCGTCTTCAAATCCTTCTATCTGAGTGTACTTGAACTGAGAGTTGCGGTTGGGATCTCCTGCCACATCTTCAAGTACGCGGTTTACATCCCAGACATCAAGGTCATAAGTATCTTGCGCTATCTGCTTTGAGTCATTTCCAAAATCTTGTGAGCCTGTGGCAATCTGCAAGAATACATAATCCGGTGTTGAAGTTCCGGACGGAATGTTTACGTTACCTGTTACAAGAATCGTGCCGCCAAGAACCGCAAAGTTTTGTCCCTCCGCATAGTTGGCGGATGTCGGATATGTAATCGCCACCTGAGGCATGTCTCCGTCTGGGTTGTGCCTGAGGATGAATTCCTTAATTGAAGAGTTTCCTACTTTATCCACACTCTTAATCAGAAGTGGGAGCTCGTAGATTTTTGAATCTGAATCATAGTTTGTGTGATATGTTATTCCAGGATCATCCCTGTTCTTGTCGAATTTCGTCAAAAGCGGATTTCCATCGACCTCACCGTTAAAGCTGAATTTCCATGACGTTGCAGTTGAATTTTCCGCAATGTGGTCAGACCAGTTGCCGGCATCCACAATGCTTTCGGCTGAACTACGATAATTCTGCAATTGTGTGGAATCAGGAATCATCCAGTATGTCTTTGTTACCGAAGAATCTCCGTCCAGAGAAGTTCCCGTCACGTCAACTACGCCTGTAACTGCATCCGTTGAGCTGGGGCTTGTCATTGTGATGGAAGGACCTTCGTTGTCTATGGTAATGGAGCATGTCTGGCTTCTTTCGTTGCCTGCCATATCCTTTACCGTTATCTGAACGCTCTTTACTCCAGATTTAATTTCTTCAAAAAGATGTGCCTTTGTTACATCAATCAGCTCGCTTTCATAATAGGTATAAGTCAACTGATCTTTGGGGGATTTAACTGTAACTTCTGTTGCAGAGAATTTAATCTCCTTCTTATAGACTGGATTTCCTGAATCGTCTTTTAGGTACAGCTTTTCCGTATCGTCATTGCCATCTTCATCCTGCATGACGGCCGTAACCTTGTCAACATACATTTCAAGAACCGGCACATACAGCTTGAAGTAGCTCTGTTTTCCTCCGCTAATCTTTCCTGAGTTGAGTGAATAATCCACATAGAAATTGGGTTTGGTTTTAATCTGGCTTATTCCTTCAAGTTCAGCTTCATCAGTTCCAATCGTAACAAGTGTCGTCCAGAGTTTTGGAGATGCAATGTCCTTGTTTACTTCAACAAAGCTGTCCGCACTCAAACCGTAAACATTTCCACCCACACCCGGGTTGGTTTTTGAATAAAGATAATACGGCCTGTCCAGTTCTGTGCCACTGCCAGAAATAAATTCTTTTCCCGCAGAATCCTTTACGTAGAACCAAACTTTCTTTGGTCCGTCGTCGCCGAGTTTATCCTCATCAAGACGCCAGCTGCCCGTTGAGCTTGCAACAGTGTATCCGGTAGACTCTGAATCACACGATGTCCAGTCAGAAGGACATGTCTCGCCTATGTGAACCTTAAAGAGCTGGATGCCGTCGTCATCAGTAATTGAACCGCGTAGTTCCTTGCTCTGAAGCCATGAATCTTTATCTTCAAGGTCTGTGAATGTGATTATCGGCCTATCCGTGTTCTGGTCAACAATAATCGGCTTTGGTTCCGAATAGCCTGTGTTGCCGGCCTTGTCTGTAATCGAAGCCATAAGCCATACAGAAGTTCCATTTGCCAGACTACCGAATGCAGCTGTCGTATCAAGGTTTATGCATTTCCAGTTGTTTCCCTCAATCGTCATGCCTTGAGTTGCAGCAACAGATTGCCAGTCATCAATGTTAACCGCACCAGCTGGTGGTTCCTGGGTCCTGTAATAGAGCTGGGGTGGTGTCTCGGGAAGAGCGTTGGCGCCGTCGGATGCAGTTCCTGGAATGTTGATGATTCCGTTTACTTCAAATTCCCGCGTACTTGTGTTTGCATCCTTTATGTCACTGATGATGACAGTCGGAGCATCAAGATCAAGAGTAAGAGCCGCAACTTTCACAGCACTTAGCGTAAGGCCCGCCTTGTCCGTTACGTTTGCATATACACCCGGATTTCTACCGATTGCATCCAGAACATCATCATTCTTTAGCCAGTGGTTTTCATTGCTAATGTTCAATGTCCAGCTGCGTTTACCGTCTGCATCAGGCGCTCCCAAAATAATTGAACCGTATGGAGAATCTGGCTCCCCTTCTTTTGATTCCCAAATCTTGTAGTCCTCACTTCCGATGTAGAATTCCAGCTTATCAACTCCACTCAATACATCTATCGCGTCACCGTTAATCGGGTCAATTTCATTTTCTCCGTTTGTCAAAATCGATATGCTTTGGTATTCAAGCTTTGGTGCGTGCAAGTCGACGTTCAGGGAATAGTCATCGTAAACCTGTCCGTCCAATTCAACACTGTCCAGCCTTGCGTTTCCGACCTTATCCACAGCCACAAGACGGAGGATGTTTGTTCCTTCCTTAAAGCCTGTGAGTATGGCCTCAAAATTAGTGAGGGCAGGAAATGGTTCTTTATCTGTATCTGAAATATTTTTATCAATCGTCATTGTGTATGGATTTGCAAGCGGAGCAAAATAACCGTTTCCTTCTCCGCCGGTACAGACCGTCTTATAGTTTTCCGCCGTCAGTTTTGTAATGGATGCCTCATCCTCTTCCTTGTACAGCTGATAGTAAATCATTTCCACACCGGAACCTTCATCCTCAAAGGCACCGCGGATTTTCATCGTTGTGGCATTTCCCCATGTTTCGGAAGAATACTTTCCGCCTGCACCATCGTTCCAGTCACCAATGCGGAATATGCAGTCCTTGTTCTTTGCATCGATTAAGTGCTTTGCAACAGGACCCGCATTATCAAATTCAACTTCGTATTTCTTTGTAACGGAGTTTCCGGCCTTGTCATACGCCGTGATTGTCATGTCAACATCAATGCCGTCGCGTGCACTAAAGCCGCTGAATACCGGAGCAAACTCCCATGAAGGTGTATCAGAAGTATAAGTCTCTGTTACTCCATTGCCTGTAACTCCATTGCCTGTAAGTGTCAGCTCGGTATTTCCGACAAGATAGTTGTCCGTTGTGTTTCCCTTTATCTTGAACGTATTGTCCGACCTGATGTAATAGGCCCCGTCATAGCTTGCATCGGTCTTTTCCTTTTCTACTGAATTGGTGAAGCCGCTGAGGACAATTTCAGGATCAAGGTTTTCTATGTTAAGTGTGGTTGACCTTTCTGTAGTGTCGGCAATATTTTCTGCACTGAAGGTAACCACGACATTGTAAAGGCCAGGATGATCATTCATATAGGAGATGGCACCGCTGTCCGGCTCCACCGTAACATTCCATGTACCGTCACCAGCATCCGTCGTTTTTTCATAAGTGACAGCACGGGGGATGCTAGTCCATGATGTATCCGGTCTTGTTGAATCAGAAACCGTAACAGTGTAAGTAAATGAGCTAAGGTCTACCGGAGAACTGAACGTTCCGTCAAATTTATATTTGTCAACGCTATAGGCATTCAGGTTTGTGACGGAATTGGTATTGCGGTTAATGATTTCTGTATCTTCTTCCCTTTGTGCGCCTATGTTTATCTTGGCGGCATGTGCGTTGATGCTTGCAACAAAACCGTAGCCGTTCAAAGAATAATTACCTATAGGCTGACCGTTGATGTCATTTCCCACAGCGATGAACTTCCATTTTGAGGCATTGGACATTCCTTCGTAATCAGAGAAATTCAGGGCAATGGTTTTTGCAACAGAGTCCGCGTTGTCTCCATTTGAAGTTGGAGTAAACTTTGATTCAGGCAATACAGGAGGATCATCTGCTGTAGGGTTGTCTTTTCCCTTATAGACTTTAGGATTCCATGTAAACACAAGCTGACGTTCACTTTCACCATCCATCCAGCGACTGTGTTCAGAGTCCCACTTGGCGACATAGATGCTTACGCTTGGTACGTCAATCTTGGTTTGATCAAGTCCTGCAACTACTGAAAAATTGAGAGGGGTTCCACCGTAGTATTTAAAGTATCCTTCCGATGTATGGTTTTTGTCGTTTTCGGCAACATCCTCAGGATTCAGCTTTTCAAGTCCGCTGACAGTAAAGGTCGGATAGTTTGCGGGGTTCATGGAGAAATTCAATGTCTTCTCTTTTCTATCTGATGAAAGATCCCCTGTTTCGGCAAGGGCAGTACGAGGAGTTGAAACTGACGGTACCGCACTTTGAACACGAGCATCTGAAAGCCATTGCAAAACCTGATCATCGTTTGCATAACTGTCATCCAGTCCATTAAGGAGTTCCTGAATGTTCTTTACGGAGAAAGCACTGTAGCCAATAATATTTCCGTTTATCAGGTTCAAAAGTTCATTGGTTCCGCGGTAATAATTTGTTGTCGCATTACCGTCTCCGGTTCCAATGTTGGAAGAAGGATTGTTGAATACCCTTGCCCTGTCGTAGGCTGTTACAGTAAAGTAGAATTGTTTTGCACCCTGGCCTAGGTCATCGCCATAGAGTTTCCGATATATTTTGTCACGCTTCTTTACAAGTTCTTCGCTGTCATCTTCAATAGTGTCGTAGAGCTTGGCAATGATGAGGGGGTTTGCGTTTGACATGTCGGTTATGTCGTCAAATGTGGTGTCTTCCAGATTGTCAAAGCTAATCTTGTTTCCATTTTCATCATAGAAGGTTACGACCAGTTTGTCGATTCTATTTTCCGTGGCTTCTGCAAAGGTTCCTTCTATTGAAACACTGCGTCCATATTCCTTTGGATTGTTGGTCCCATAGGAAGTCGGCTTTGTAAGTATCATGACAGGAGCGGTGTTGTCTATTTCTATTGATTGTGTGTATGTACCTGATGAACGGCCTTCGGTATCTTTTGCAACCGCATAGAAAACATAGGGACCGTCCTTTACGTCCTGAGTACTGGGGTCAATAGTGAGCGACCATTTTCTATCCCCTGCCTTTACGTCCACAGTGGCAAGCTTGGCCTTTTCCATTGTGTGGGTGCCGGTCCTCTCGTAGTACACATCCACGGAACTGACGTTGGTATCGTCGTCACAGTCTCCGGCAAGCACAAAACTGCCGCACACAACGGAACCGGCCGGCGGATATGTGATGGTAACTGTAGGCGGCACAGTATCGATGGCCTCCCCAAGACCCACCTTACATGAAAATCCGAGCAAAGAAGTCAGAACAATTGCCAGAGAAACAAACTTACCCTTCCACATAACACACCTCGCAAAACAAAAAGCCACACGAAATTCAACCATAATGCAAGTTGAATTCATGCTTGTTTCTTTCCCCTGCCACCCATTGAGTAATCTATTAATTTTCTTGATTTACTTAAAAAATTGAACTCTATTTTCTATAATGATGTTGAAGAATTATCATGTCCTTCATTTTGTAGCCCACTCTACCTGTAAATTTAACACAAAATCTCCAATATGTCAACAAAGACAGTATAAAAATAGAATTCCATCTCTCCATTTTCACATTATCGGCACTCTTTTGTCCCTTTTCAATTAAAAAAATGGACAAAAAAAAATCCCCACCCCATCGTGTGACGGAGCGGGGAGATTGTTGAGGCAGAGAGATTACCTCATCTGGGCGGTTTCAAGACATGAACCGGTTGCCGTAGAGATTTGGTATCCCAGAACACCGTTTGCCGTGCCGTTACCAAAAGTCTTACTCCAGTTGGTTGAGTCGTAACCGTTCAAGCTACCACCCCTGGTACTGGTTCCTGCCGTAGAATTCTTAAGGACACCCGCATTCTTCCATACGCCGATGTTAACCTTGTCTTCGCGGTTAGTTGTCATGCGGCTTGGAGAAGGAACTACTGTTACCTCCCATGCACCCGTAAAGAGTTCGTCTTCATCTGCACCAGCAGCTGTCTGATCAAAGCCTTCAGCCTTGTCTACAAGATAGGCATACTTTGGCATTTTGATGGCAGAAGTATAATAACCGATATATGGTATGCTATTTCCATTTGAGCTGACTGCTACATCCAGAGTCAAATGTTCACCTACAGAACCAGAGGAATCAACTGTGCAAGTTACAGGGTCGCTTGTGTAAGTATCAAGATAGGCATACTTAACATCACTGTTACCGGCATAAGCGGCAATGTGCAAGTGGTTGTTTTTGTCCGCAACAATGTGGCAGTATTCTCCACCTTCCTCAAATACAGGTACAGGTGTTGACCAGCTGGCAGCCGTTGCATTGCCCTTTAAGCTTGCCCAGCTTGCAATTGGATCCACTATATAGCTGAACTTACAGTTATTGTCTTCGCTGTCGAACCATACGACACAGACAACATCTTTTCCGGCAGCATTTTTAACGACGGCAACATCAACATACTGACCAGCACCACGACCAGAAATACCAGCAACAGTTGTATTTGTATTGGCACCAGATTTAAATGTTGCACCATCTTGTCCATTCGCAATAACCTGGCAGTTGTTCGTATTATAATATGATGCACCGCCACTGGTATACTGATCCTGGAAACCACCTGTATTTCCTGTAGTCGTTCCAGAGAAAGTACCTGCCCTAAAGCGGATCTGGTTACAGAGGGCATCATAGTAAACCAAATACAAATTAGTAGAACTATTTGTAGTATTTACAGTTGAAGCAAATTCCGGAGACAGGAATCTGTACTTCATAAGAGAATAATCCAAACCGTTAGTACCAGTCTTAAGACCTATTTCTTCAAGACGAAGTGCATGGAAATCTCCAGAAGAATTTTCGTTTAATGTACCTGCAGTACTATGCAATCCAGGCCCCCAACGGCTTGTATAGAGGTCCCACTTGTCAACAGAACCACTGCTATTTGTGTCACCGCCAGAGACAACTGAATAAGTATAGCCAAGATCATCAACATGGAAGCCTACACAAGGACCTGCAAAAGTATCCCAGTCGCCTGCCCAATAGAATGAAGAGTAATTATCGTTGTAAGTTGTATTACCGTATTTTTTATTCACATAACCACCCATACTGTAGTACAAACCACCATTTGCAAAAGCATAATTCAACATTCCGGTCTTTTGGTTTACTTCCATATTAATGCCGGTTGAAAGACCGTTTATAGGAACTGCGGCACGGTCATTGAATTCCCAAACGTCAAACACAATGTCATCAGTCTGGTTGTTGTTTGTGTCGCCGTTACCCTGACGATTGTACCAGTTTGCATAGGCCCTTCCAGGTGCGGTAGCTGCTCCCTTGGCATCGTTGTTGTTTATGTTGTTTACAATCTTCTTGCCGTTTACGGTGAGGTTCAATTCTCCAGAAGAAAGTTGAGCCACATTAAACACAAGCTGACCGGCAGTGGCATTGTTTATCTTGAGTGTTCCAGTACCGTTTACAGTAAAGGTCTTTGTTCCGCTGGTAATGGTTGCAGAACTGTGATTGATGTTGAATCCATACAGAGTGACATCCTCAGAAGCTGTTGTCTTCATATTAATGCCTGAACCTGCATTTGAAACCACAGACTGTACGGGATAATGTCCCAATGCTGTTCTGTTGTAAACGGACCAGTTCATCTTCTTGTTCTTGGCAAGACCTGTGTAAACCTTGTATACATACGGAACAATGTCCATCTTATAGTATCCGGTTGGTGTGTCTTTTGTCGTCTGGGTTGTACCAGGTACACTCGGGTTATGAGTTGCCTCACCCGGTTTGTCCTGGGCAATTGTCGTGAGCTTTTCATTTTCGGCTACAACACCTTCGATTTTTGCAGTGTCGATGTCAAGCTCCCAAGTTACAGTGTGTCCTTCCTGAGTCAAGCCGCTGTCCGTCAAAATCTTGAACTGCCATCCGTCGCTGTCGATGTTTCCACCGGGAGTACCGCTAGTCGCTCCGTTTATGACAGTCCACTTTGCTTCTTCTGTGGCTGCATTTGACTGTGGATTATATGTTGCAAGAACTACACTAGCTCCCTTTGTTCCGCCGTTCAGCTTGAGTGAAGTCAGGGCAAAACTGATTGAATAAAGCTTGGTTTCGTCATAGCTCTTTCCAAGGATGCGGATTTTTCCTGATACCTTTGGATCGTCTGCTCCATAAGCTGTCTTGACGTCATCGCTTAGTTCACCTTCAAGTTCGATGTGTCCCTTGAGTTCGGAAACTTCATTTGCGTTTTCTGAGCCGTAGATGGAGTTGTCGTTGAGCGAGTTCCAGTAGAATGTGTCAATCTTGCTTGTTGGCGGAGTGTTGTCCACCTGGTCAACTTCAAGGTTGGTTACAAGCAGGGTACAGTTCTGTGATGTTGAGCCCTGCTGCAATTCTTCTGTTGAATCCCAGAATGTCAGTCCCAGTTTTTTGCCTGTACCGTCATCACCGAGGTTTGCCTTTGGAATCTGATATGCCAGAACCTTGTTTCCATCGGCAGGTGCAAAGCTGAATACGTTTGCGGCCGCAATTGCAGAAGCTGATGTTCCTGCTGTACTTGTGATTGCGTTGGTATTTGCCGCGCCAAGCTTATAGTAAAGGGCTATGTTTCCGTTTCCACCCACGATTTCAGGCACAACTGCAAGCTTATCCTTTATTACAAATGCCTTGTTGTAACCGAAGTCACTTGAGCTTGTGTCCAGTTCGTACTTGGAAGCACTGTCTCCAGTAGCCCCGATAATGCTGTATGTATTGAATTCTGTCTCACCATACTTGCTGTCACCGTTCAAGTCGGTTCCGAGGTAAAGTTTTGCAACACGAGGAGCATTGTTCTGTACGCTTGTGTTGAATTCCCTGCATGAAACATTGCCCGCCTTGTCGAATGCGAGGATGACCAGCTTTACAGGACCATCAGGCATGTTGCTTGAGTGAATGGTTCCATCCCATGAATACAGGGATCCAAGTTTGCTTACGGTTTCCGGCATCTTGTCGCCGTCATCGGCTGTAAGAACAAATGGATTTTCCCTCTTACCGTTGTCGGCAATCTTTTCCGTGCTCTGGTTATCGATTACCTGACCATATGGGAAGCCTGCTGTTGTAGAAGTTGCCGTTGTTATACCGGTGTCTGAATCAAGCGTGATGGTTCCGTTATTTGCTTTGGCGGTAATTTTCTTATAAATGCCACCAATCCTGATAAGGCCACCAACCTGAATGTTCTGGTTTCCTGTAATGGCAGAAGCGTTAGTTGGAGTAAAGGTATGTCCCTGTACGGTTCCAGCAACATTTACACCATACATGCTGAAGCTTTCTCCATCCTGTTCGACTGTAAATGTCTGCAGCCCTGAAAGTGTCACCTTTGGATTACTTGTTACCATCGGGTTGATCAATACTTCCTGGCTCATACCAGTTCCCTTGCGCACGAAGTAGAAGAACACGCGCTCAAATCCTGAACCAGCTTCCTCTACGTCACCGGAGATGGTGTAGACGTAATCCTTTTCCGCTATGACAGAACCGTTTGCAAGCAGGTCGCCATTACCCTTGAGGCTGCCCTCGATAAATGCAGGTGCTTCGTTGTCTATGTTGAATGAATACTTGTTTGTCGTTATGTGCTTTCCGGAACCTTCTGTATCCGTTACGGCAACCGTATAAGAGGCAGTATTTCCGCTGGTATCCATTGGAATCCACAGAATGCGCTTCTTTTTTCCACCTTCATCATATGCAGCAGTAAGGTAATAGCTGGAAGAAGACATCAGCTCTCCGTTCTTATCCTTTACGTCAACTTTTTCAAGGCTTGATTCATCAGTCATTTCAACAGTCAGATACCATTGTCCCTTGATGAACATGTCGGCTACATAGGCGTTGTTTGCAGTTGGAGTTGCGGCCTTCAAGCTATTGGCACTTGGACTTACACCTTCATACTGCCTGATTGAAGCATTCTGAATTGGAGCGTTTGCATCAATATGGATTGCTACAGGGTCACTCCATACACCAATCTTACCGTTTGCATTTATACCGCACGCACGAATCCAAATGTTTGTTGTAGTTTCTCCAGCCGGATTCATCTTTTCGTCAGAATTGAGGTTTATGTACCATGAAGATCCGCTACCCTCTGCTTCAATACCCCACCATGCGGCTTTGTCTTCTTCGCTGTCAAATCCTTCGAGTACGGAATATGTACTGCCGGCTGCTCTGCGTGCTGCAAGGGCCTGATCCGCATTCATGACTGGAAGCATGTACTTGTTCTTTGCAACATACGGATCGCTTCCATTTGTGTTAACAGTTGAATAGCTGTCGAAGCTGTCTGTATCTGTTGCAATCTGCAGGTATACGGCATCCGGATTTGTTGTGCCGGACGGAATCTGTACGTTTCCTGTTACGAGAATGGTTCCACCGAGTACTGCATAATCCAGACCAGCACCATAGTTTGCTGATGTAGGATATGTTATTGTTGTCCTTGGTCTGTCGGCATCTGGGTTGTGCTTTATTGAGAATTTTTGAATCGTATAGTTGCCAACTGAGTCAACACTCTTTATGTACAGGGGCAGTGTGTATACGTAGTTTGTATAATCCGTGTAGTATGTGTTGCCGTCTGTATTAGCCTTGTCGAATCTGGTCAAAAGCGGGTTGCTGCCGGCTTCTCCGTCAAACCTGAACTTCCATGATGTAGCTGTCGTATCATCAGCCCTGATGTTTGACCAAAGTGCGTCATTTACGGAAGAGGCAAGTACATCATCTTCCCATCCTCTTTGTGTTGAGGTCGGTATCATCCAATATGTTTCATCTACAGAAGCATTGCCGTCAATTGAAGTTCCTGAAACATCTACGATTCCTGTTACTTCATCCGTTGACTTTGGACTTATCAAGTTTACCGTTGGTCCCTTATTGTCTACGGTAAGGGTACATGTCTGAACCTTTTCATTTCCAGCCTGATCCTTTATGGTTATCTGTACGCTCTTTACGCCTGACTTTGCTTTAGGAAGAGAACTGACATCTATAACCTCACCGCGATAATATGTGTAAATAAGACTATCATCATCACGTTCGATTGTTACTGGAGTTCCACCAGGTGTTCCATCCACCGTTACCTTTTCAAGAACAACGGTCGGTTTGGGTCCGCCATTTATTGTATATGAATTCGTTTCTACCCTGTTCTCTTCATCCAGAATCTGGGCTGTCACAGTATCAACAAATTCTTCGTATACCGGAACATAGATGACAAAGTGGTTCTGCTTGCCACCAACTATCTTGCTTGAGTTAAGCTGGTTGGCACCCCTGTCCTGCTTCAGAAGATCTATGTCCTTAAGTCCTCCAGGATTTGTCGTTGCGTTGTATGGGTCGCTGTTTTCTCCAATGGCAACAAGTGTGGTCCAGAGCTTTGGCTGTGTGGTGTCTTTCTTTACCTCAACAAATGTTGTCGCACTATGACCGTATACTCCCTGACTTACTCCGGTATCAGTTGAATACTGGTAATACGGTTTGTTGATTGCATTTCCACGGCTTGAGATAAAGACTGTTCCCTCGGTATCCTTTACATAGAACCACAGACGCTTAGTTCCATCTTCACCGGCATCAAATGACCAGCTTCCAGATGATGTTGCCACTGGCGGATATCCGCTTGTTACGTTTGATGAATTCAACTGCCAGTCATTTGGACAAGTATTTCCAACAAAGACCCTGAATTCCTCAATTCCATCATCATCGCTGATTGTTCCGCGCAGGTCAGACCTCTGGAGCCATGTCGTGTCATTGCTCAAGTCAGTGAATGATATGATCGGGCGGTCCGTATTCTGATCAACGATAATCTTCTTTGCCGCTGAATAGCCTGTATTGCCCGCCTTGTCCACAGCAGATGCCATGAGCCAAACGTTGCCGGAATAATTTGTACCGAATGCCTTTGTCGTATCAACCAGAGTATAAGACCATGTATTGAGGCCTTCTTTTTCATCATAGTTGGCCTCTGCTATTTCTGTCCATCCGGTAGTTGAAGTAATAGCAGCGTTACCCGGATTTGTCGTCCTGTAATAAAGTTTTGGTGTGACAGCAGGAGTCGGGAATTCCTTATTGTCGCTTGCCCTACCGGAGATTGTAATATTTCCGTTTACTTCTGTGTCGTTGGTGCTTGTGTAGGCATCCTTTATGTCACCGATAACAACTTCCGGTGGAGTGGTATCTATTGTAAGCGAGGCAACTTTAATGGCGCTTGTAGAAAGGCCTGCCTTGTCCTTTATATTTGCATAGATGCCAGGGTGGTTGGTAATCTCATCCTGTATGTCCTGCCTCATAAGCCAGCCGTTTGAGTTGTCAATTGTCAGAGTCCATTCCCAGTTGTTTCCATCTACCTGTGTAAATGTATATGAACCTTTGGGCGTATTGTCTGCACCATCGGAAGTTACCTTGTATTTGGTTTTTCCAATGTAGAACTCAAGACTCTTTGTGGCACTTTCAAATCCACTGCCTTCGTCCGAAGCCGTTCCTGAGAATACGATATTGCTTGTTCCGTTGGTCGGGATTTCGCTGTTTGAGGACTCAATGGTTGGTGGAGTCAAGTCAACATTAAGGGAATATTCCTGATCAAGTTTTGCATTTCCTACGTTGTCCACTGCAACAAGACGCAGGGTATTGCTTCCTTCAACAAAGCCTGTGAGTATGGCCTCGTAGTTTGTCTTGATGTTTACAGTTGTGGTACTAGTACCCTGTTCATCATTATTCTTTACGACAGCTTCTTCCCTTTCTTCACCCTTTTTGGCAAACGGTGCAAAATAACCGTTGCTTGTAGTCTCGTAATTTGCTGCCGTCATAGCCGTTGATGTATCACCAGGATGACATACCTGATAGTAAATCATCTTGACACCAGAACCTTCGTCTTCAAAAAGACCCCTTATCTTCATTGTTGTGGAGTTACCCCATGAACCGGAAGAGTACTTGAAGCCTGTTCCTGCATCACCTTCTCCAATGCGGAAATAAAGGTCCTTGTTCTTTCCATCCAGCTCATGCTTTCCTGTTGGTCCCACGTTGTCAAATTCAACTTTGAGAGTCTTTGTGCCAGTATTGCCGGCCATATCCGTTGCGCTTATTAGTACAGTTACATCATTGTCATTGCCGCTTTGTGCAGTAAAGTCTTTGAAATCAGGAGTAAAATACCATGTGGAGTTCTGGTTGTCATATTCCCTTGTTGTTCCATTACCGCTTACAGTCAAATGGGTATTCTGAATGCGGTAGTTGTCCATTGTGTTTCCGGACAATTCAAATGAACCGTTAGACTTGATGTAATAAACATCTTCACCGTCTTTTTTTACGGAATTTGTAAAGTCTTTTACACTAATCACAGGAGCTTCATTATCGATTGAGAATGTTCTGGTTACCTTGGTAGTTCCTGCTGAGTTTACGGCACTGAATGTCACAAGAACATTGTAAAGCCCTTCATTATTTCCCATATGTTGTTTGGCTGTTGGGTTAGGGCTTAGAGTGGCGTTCCATCTTGAATTGTTGTTTGTCAGGGTAACAGAACCATTTGACGACCAGGAATTACTCAAATCACTTGCATCTGTAACTATCATTTCATAAGTCACTTCTGTAGTACCGTTTGTGATGATGCTTCCGTCGAATTTATAATTGTCGTAGGCAGAAAGAGGTGTTACTGCATTTGTCCTGCGGTTTTTGTTTTCCGCCTCATTTTCATCGTCTATTTCAAGTTGAGCGGCCTGAGGATTTATGGTCGCAATAAATCCATATCCAGTGTTTAGATAATCCTGTACCGGACCTTCGTTAATGTCTTTTCCTTCAACTACGAACTTCCATTTTGTTCCATCGTTATTCACAGCGGAATAATATGAATCGGTCTGGAAGTTGATTGGAATTGTTTTCGCAACTGAGTCTGCATTTGCTCCTTCTGGTGTTACGGTATACCTGCTTGAATTTGAAGGTCCCTTTTCCGGATTCCATGTCCACACAAGAATCTTGTTAGCCAGATCAACTGAACTGCCGGTAACTTTTGCAACATAGATGCTTATGCTGTCTACGGCTATCTTTGTCTGATCAAGACCTGACATTATTGAAAAATTAAGTGGTGTTCCGCTATAGTATTTGAAGTAACCGCCGACATGGTTATCATCATTGGCCTCAGAGCCTGTCTTTATGTCAAGTCCGCTAACTGTAAAGGTCGGATAGTTTGCCGGGTTCATGGAGAAGTTAAGGGCATTGGCCTTTTTTTCAGGAGTCAAGTCATCGGTGGAAAGGGCTGAGCGCGGTGTTGAAACTGTTGGGGCTGCACTTTCTACCCAAGCATTTGCAAGCCAATCTTCAATATCATCATCCTCTGCATAGGTGTCATCCAGTCCATTTTTAAGTTCCTGAATCTTCTTTACGGAGAATGAGCTGTATCCATCCTTGTTTCCGTTTATGAGGTTGAGTACGTCATTGGTTCCCTTGTAAAAGCCAACGCTTGCGTTTCCGTCACCTGTTCCTTCATTGGAAGACGGATCATTGAATATCTTTGCCTTGTCGTAAGCCGTTACAGTAAAATAGAATTGTTTTGCACCGGCTTCCAGATTATCACCATAAAGCTGGGTATAGATGTAGTGCCTCTGTTCTACCAGCTCATCACCGGTTGAGGTGTCATATTTTGCAATGATGAGCGGATTGGCATTTGACATGTCGGTAATGTCGTTAAAGGTAGTTTTTTCTGTAGGAAGATTAATCCTGTTTCCATTTTCATCGTAGAATGTCACGACCAGCTTGTCGATTCGGTTTTCTGTTGCTTCGGCGTATGTTCCTTCAATTGAAACGGAGCGTCCGTATTCCTTGGGAGAGATGTCTCCATAAGAGGTCGGTTTTGTAAGAATCAAAACTGGAGGTGTGTTGTCTATTTCAAGTGATTGTGTGTATGTTCCTGAAGTGCGTCCCTGGGTATCCTTTGCAACGGCATAGAAAACGTATGAGCCGTCCTTTATGTCTACAGAGCTGGGGTTAATTTCAAGAGCCCAAGACCTGTCACCGGCTGTTACGTTTACGGTTCCAAGCAGGCGTTTATCCATGGCGTAAGTTCCTGTCCTCTCGTAGTACACGTCCACGGAAGTGACATTGGTATCGTCGTCACAGTCTCCGGCAAGCACAAAGGTATCGCGCACAACAGAACCTGCCGGCGGATAAGTTATGGTCACCGTTGGAGGTACAGTATCAACCGCCTCTCCAAGACCAACCTTACATGAGAATCCAAGCAAACAAGCCAGAACAATGGCCAGAGAAAAAATTCTTTCCTTTTTCATAACACACCTCACTTGACAGAACCCCCGTCAATCAGGGACTACACCCTATAGGGCACAATTCAACCTTTAAACAAGTTGAATGCGCATTAGTTTCATTCCCTTCCACCCATTGAGACTTTTCTACTTTAATTGATTTACTTAAGAAATAATAAAACTCTATATTCTATAATATTGTTGAAGAATCTTCATATTCTTCATGAAATTCACCCACACTACCATAAAATTTAGCACATTATCTCCAAAATGTCAATAAAATTTATTTTTCAGGGGATAATACCCCCTTTTCTGTGATTATCGGTACTTTTTTTGTGGAATTTACAGGAATTAAGCGCCAATCAGTGACGGAGCGGGGAGATTGATGAGGATTGCCCGATTAACTCATACCGGCGGTTTAGATATAAAAATCTTTACTTGTGGAAACAGTGAGATTTTTCAACTTGACGAATCAATATTATGACTATATAATGACCATATCTACTTTTAGGAGGCTTATATGACAACTCCTCTCTTTGATGTTAAAGCTCACCTCAGCGAATATGTCGTTATGGCAGAAAATGGTGACGTGATTGAAATAACAAAGCATGGGAAAACAACAGCCGTCATAATCAGCCAGAAGGAATACAAGGAGCTTAAGCAAAACTACAGACCCTCGTTTATAGAAAAACTAAAGGAATGGAAACGCAGCTCCGGAGGTCTAACTCAGCAAGAATACGATGAATTTGAATCTTCCATTGCAAGAAATAAAGAAAGTTATACAGCAAGGGAGGGCTTATTTTGAAAAACATATACCTCTTGGATACAAACATCCTTTCTCAAGTCACAAGGCCCGAACCAAACGCTAATCTACTTGCAAATCTTGAACTGCACACCGGCACCTGCTGTATAAGCAGCATAACATGGTATGAATTGCAAAACGGTATTTCCTTACTGCCACAAAGCCATAAAAAAGACAAGCTGTCCTCGTTCTTGAATGATTATGTCCAGCCCTCTTTTCCGGTAATCCCCTACGACATTCACGCCGCTTCCATCAACGCTGACATTACCAGCCGTCTTCTTCCCCTCGGGAAACCCACCCCCATCTTGGATACACAGATTGCCTCCATTGCAATTGCAAACAA
The DNA here is from genome assembly GCA_002309305.1 of Treponema sp. UBA1233. GTDB lineage: Bacteria > Spirochaetota > Spirochaetia > Treponematales > Treponemataceae > Treponema_D. The sequence continues at coordinate 86,243 of DBWR01000020.1, forward strand.
TCTTATCCTCGTCACGAACAACATCAGGGATTTTGAGATTTTTAGAGAACTGTTCAATCTGATGCTGGAAGACTGGACAGAGTGATTCACCATTTACGGTAAAAAAATCCCCACCCCATCGTGCGACGGAGCGGGGAAATTGATGAATCAACGTGACCTGTACACTACTCTTTGCGGAGGTATACGCAGTCGAAGCGGCTTGAAACGTATCCTACGGCGAGCTTGCTGTTGTTTGTTGTGCCATTTGTTGTGTAAGTTACACCATCTGTTACATCCAGAGCAAGGGTAATGCGGTTTGCTGTTGCAGGAGCATTACATGGAACCGTCATTGTATCCCAGTTTGATGAAACAAGATGTGGATTTGTCACTGTTCCAGCAGGAGCTTCATAATATGCAACCTTAATTGCATCTTCTGTAGCATCATTTGTCGGGTCGTAGTAAGAGATTACCGGACCTGCTGCAGCTCCACTTGCACTTGGATTTGTAAGCTTGATGTCAGTCCATGTTCCAGGGCTACCATTGTTATCTACACAAACTGTTGTCCATGAGTATGAACCATAAGTGTCGCGGGCACCATATACATAATAGAGGCAGCTATCTTTAGCACCCTTACATGCAATATGGATGTTGTTGCCGCCGTCAAGGGCAAGGCTTACATATTCACCAAGGCGAGGTGCTGCACTGCCTGTTACAACCTGACGAGTCCATGCATTGCCCTGTGTTGCAGAGGTTGCAGTTCCTGTCAGAACAGGTGAATTTGTATTCACTGGATACGTAGCACTGGCAGAGGTTGCAATCATAAGCTGTCTGTTTGAACCGTCATAGTATGCAATTACAGGTTTACCAGCTGTTGTATCGATTGCAATATCAGACCACATACCGACATTAAGGTTAGTTTGTGAACCGCCTGACTGTAAGGTATCATAACCAGCTACAACAAAACCGCCGTTTTTGTAATATGGTGACTTCTGGCCTGTTGTTCCTGTATAAGCATTATTCTCCCATATTCCTTCAGTAGCGTATTTCGTTGTAATATTTGTTGCACTATTTGTCGGTTCAACCATGGCCCACTTAAGGCATTTTGCATAACGGTCATAATAAGTTATATAGGCTTTTCCATCATAAACGGTAATCCTTGGGTTGAGGAACTGGTTGAATATTTCATCCAATCCATCACTGGAATCTGCATTATCTGGTTGTGTCCCTCCTGCACCCATTCTTTCTATAACATGGCGCATTGTATTTTTTGTTCTATTGTCCCAGGTCGTGTCAGAACTATTACTATTTGTAGTTTGACAATCATTATGCTGATAATAACCATTCATATTTATTACAAAGTTACGACCCCAACCACTTGTACTTCCTTGCCAGCAATCTAAAAGCACGTTGTAACGGTTTTGTCCCACTATAGCTACATCATAGAAAGTTGCAGGATCTCCAAAAGTAGATGAAGTTTTTGATGTACCATCTCCATTTGCAGGACTCGGAGCCGTTCCTGTAGAACCAGTGCCAGATGTGTTTGGATAACTTGCATAGAACTTTGAACTCTGTGTAGCCCATCCTCCATACAGTCTGTACTGACCGTTACCATTGGCAATCCTATCCATAGACGGCGAAATAGGGTCGTTGGAGAAGTAGAAGTACTCATCATTCTTCCAGACACTGAGGTATACGTCATCAGTCCAGGCGTCACCGGAGTATTCGCTTTCCATTTCGTTGCCAATGTTGTAGTTGTTGATAGAAGAAATATTGTTGGCACTAACAACTTTGATGTAGCCGGATGTAGCCGGAACAGTAAAGGTCATGCTGTCCTTTGTACTTCCGTTTTTGGCCGTAATCTGAGTCTTGACAGTTCCTGTCGGATTGTTCTGTTGTCCTGTAACCTGCAGCTTTATCGCATTTGCTGTTGCAGCAGGAAGGTTAAAGCCGGAGATTGTTACGTCTTCACCAAGAACAACCTGGTACTTACCCTTGCGTGAACGCTGAGTGTTTGTCTTTGCATTCGGGCGGTCAAGTCCCGTAATATATGGCACAACGTCCATAGCATAACTTGGGCGGTGCAGTGTCGCATCACCTACAGTCTCACTTGCAGTCCTATTGGCAGAAGACCTTCCTGCGTCATCCAGGGCAATGACTGTAAACAGGGCATCTATGTGGGCGACATCGCTTAAGTGGGCCGTATCTATCGCAATTTCCCAAGAGACTTTGTGTCCGTTCTGGTTCAGGTAGTCTTCCGTGACTGTCACTTCGTAATAGTTGGATGCCATTGACGGATTGTTGCCGCCGACCTTTGTTACCGTCCAGCCATCAGCCGCAGTATATGTCGCAAAAGTCTTAACTGTAGTCGTGTCAAAGTTGGTCATGCTGAACTGGAGGGTCTTGAGCAAAGTGTCATCGTAGGCTGTACCGCGGAGGACAATCTTACCGGAGACCTTGGGGTCAGAGTCAAGGTAAGTTGACTGTTTCTTTCCCTTTCCATCCCAGCTGGTAAGCTTTACTCCACCATCGTCAGTTGCGGTCCAGTCTGATTCAAGTTCAATGTGTCCGTTGGCCTTTGAATTTTGGTAAAGGCTGTTGTCATCCTCGCCATTCCAGAAGAACGGATCGATTACGACATTCGGATCCACACCATCAACCTGGTCAACATTCAAGTCTGTGATTCTGAGGAACGCATACTGAGAGTCTGTTCCCGGAGTACATTCTTCCGTGCTGTCCCAGAATGTGAATGAAACTTTCTTTGTACCGTCTCCGCCAAAGTCACTGAACTTCCAGTAATCGCCTGTGATTGTGTTTGGAGTAGCCAGTGTTCCGGTCTTGGATACAGCAGTTCCAGTCTGGAATCCGTTTTCTACTGTAGTTGTATCGTTCTTGTTGAATACGACTTTTATCTCACCGTTACCGCCGACAATTTCCGGCAGGACTGCAAGGTCCTTCTTTACGGTAAAGGCTTTTCTTGTAGAAACTGCAGCTTCCCATTCGCTTCTTGGATTGAGAGTATATATGCTGAAGTTTGCGGTTGTAAGCGTGTATGCCTCTGTTCCATTTGGAGCGTTGGCAGCGGCACCGATGTTGTATGTTTCAAATTCACTGTCTTCAAAAGTAGTGTTGTGATTCAAGTCGGTTCCAAGGAATACCTTTGCAAGACGAGGAGCATTGTTCTGTACGCTAACAGAGAAACTTTCTCCGGATACGTTTCCTGCCTTGTCAAATGCGAGGATTACCATATCAACAGGTCCATCCGGCAGATTTACAGAGTGGATTGTTCCATCCCAAGTATAAGTTGAACCCAACTTGCTTACGGTTTCGGGCATTCCGTCTCCATCATCAGTATTATCCATGACAAACGGATTTGCCATCTTTCCTGCACCGGTAACTTTTTCGGTTCTCGTGTTGTCGATTACCATACCGTATGGGAAGCCGGCAGTTGTCGTTGTCGAGGCGGTAATACCTGTGTCAGTATCCAGTGTGATTGTTCCGTTATTTGCAATGGAAGAAATCTTTCTGTAAACACCTTCTATGAAGATGAGTCCACCAACCCTGATGTTATCCCTGTTTCCTGTGATTTGTGTCGCCGTGCCTGGAATAAATGTATCTCCCTGTACCGTACCGGAAACATTTACACCGTACATATTGTAACTTGTATTTCCCTGAGTGACAGTAAATGTCTGCAGGGTAGAAAGAGTTACCTTGGCATCGCTTGTTACCATCGGGTTAATCAGGACTTTTCCAGGACGTACAAAGTAGAAGAACACGCGTTCAAATCCAGAGCCGGCTTCCTCTACATCACCGGAAATTGTGTATACATAATCCTTTTCAGAAACAATTGAATTGGCCGCAAGAGCATCTCCGTTACCCTTAAGGTTACCAAGAACTGGAGCAGTATTATCTATGTTGAATGAATACTTGGCGGACGTTGTGTGCTGTCCCTGACCGACTGTGTCAGTTACGGCAACAGTATAAGAAGCCTTGTCTTCACCTTCGTTTGGCACTATCTTAACCCAAAGTATGCGTTTTGCCTTGCCACCCTCTGTATAGGCAGTTGTCAGGGTATAGTCACTTTCTGTCAGTGTGATGCTTCCATTGTCCTTGTCCTTCTTGACTTCTACCCTATCAAGGCTCTGTTCATCAGTCATTTCTACAGTAAGATACCAGTCACCCTTGATGAACATGTCTGCCGTATAATCGCTGCTTGCAGTCGGACTGACATTTCTTCCTGGTGTTCCTGAGTACTTCTTTACTGAAGCGTTCTGGATAGGTGCGTTTGCATCGATGCGGATGGCAACTGGTTCACTCCAACCGCCAACCTTTCCTTCTGCATTTACACCGCATGCACGAATCCAGATGTTTGTGGTTGCTCCGGCCGCAGGATTCATCTTGTCGTTTTCGTTAAGGCTTATGTTCCATGAAGTTCCCTTTACCTTTGCCTTGATGCCCCACCAAGCGGACTCATCACCTTCCAGACCCTTGAGCACTGAATAGTTTTCACCACCGGCATTTCCGGCAGCTGTGGCTCCCATGACCTTGTTTGCTACATCGCTATAGTATTTGTTTTCAACCAGCCAAGGATCACTTCCATTTGTACCTATCGTTGAATAGCTGTCAAAAGTACTTGATCCTGTTGAAACCTGCAGGTATACGGCATCCGGTATGGTTGTTCCTGACGGAATGTTTACGTTTCCTGTTACAAGAATAGTTCCTCCAAGAACCACATAATCCAAACCGGTTCCATAATCCCTTGATGTCGGATATGTAATTTCTACCTGAGGTCTGTCTGCATCAGGATTGTGCTTTATTAAGAATTTATTGATTGTCCAGTTACCGACACTGTCAACACTCTTTATGTACAATGGCAAGGTGTATACATAGTTTGAATAATCCAGATAGTATGTGTTTGGATCTGAATCAGGTTTTTCCTTGTCGAACCTTGTCAAAAGTGGATTTCCATCTGCTTCACCGTCAAAGCTGAACTTCCATGATGTAGCCGAATAGCCTGCCGCACGGTTTTCTGACCAACCGTCAGATTCTGCAAGTTCATCGATTGTATAACTTTCCCTCTGGGTTCTGGACGGTATCATCCAGTATGTCTGAACCACAGAAGCATCATCATCTATGGATGTACCGGAAATATCTACAACACCCGTAACCTCATCAGAAGTGATGTATGTGAATCCCTTGTTTTTGAGCTGTGTGTCTGTTACTTCAACAAACTTAGGAATAGTTGGAGTAATCTTTGGTCCTTCGTTGTCTACAGTAAGAGTGTATGTCTGGACTTTTTCGTTATGTGCCCTATCCCTTACGGTTACCTCTATACTCTTTACACCAGATTTATCATCTGCAAGAGGACTTACATCTACAACTTCACCGCGATAATAGACATAGGTATTGCCATCCCTTACAGTTGTTGCTGAAGTGAGGGTCAGCGGAATTACCTGTTTCGGTCCTCCGTTAATATTGTAGGATTCAGTTTCAACATTGTTGTCTTCGTCCAAAATACGTGCCGTAACAGACTCAACAAACTCTTCATAAACCGGCGTATAGATTACAAAGAGGCTCTTTTTACCACCAACAATCTTGCTGGAATTAAGCTGGTTTGCACCGACATCATTCATCAATGCCTCTATGCCTTCAAGATCATCTGGGTTTGTCGCAGCATGTTCGTCCCTTTCTCCAATTGAAACTAATGTTGTTCCTATCTTTGGCTGGGTCATGTCTTTGTTTACAACCACTTCAGATTCCGCACTATTACCATAGAAGTCCTTCGTGCGGTCCTGTGACGCATACAGATAGTACGGTTTGTTGACGGCATCGCCACGACCTGAAATAAATACAGTTCCAGCCGCATCCTTTACATAGAACCAGAGTTTCTTTGTTCCGTCATTTCCTACATCAAAGTTCCAGTCGCCGCCATTTAAAATTTCTACAGCAGTTCCGCTTGAAACGCTTGATGCTGTCAAAGTCCAGTCGTTGGGGCAAGTATCGCCAATGTAAATTCTAAGGGCCTGTACAGTACCGTCATCATCATTTATTGTTCCACGTAAAGTTGTACTCTGAAGCCATGATGAAGCCGAATCAAGGGTAGTAAATTTAATGACAGGACGGTCCGTGTTTTGATCTACAACAACCTTGGTTGCAGCCGAATAACCTGTGTTTCCTGCCTTATCCATCATTTCGACCATGAGCCAGACATTGCCGGAGTAGTTTGAACCGAATGCAGTTTTGGTATCAATTCCACTGCAAGTCCATGTATTTGTTCCTGTGGCAGACTTTATCAGTGTCCATCCTTCAGTTGATGTAATGGCTCCGTTACCCGGATTAGTCTTTCTGTAATACAGTTTTGGAAGATAACCGGCCTCATCCAGCAGGGCGTAATCTGTCGCCTTTCCGGAAACATCGATTACTCCATTTACCTGAACGTCGCTATCACCGTTTACAGTCAGGGCATCCTTTATTCCATCGATTGTAATTGTCGGTGGAGTGGTGTCAATTATAAGAGATGCAACTTTTACGGCACTTGTTGTAAGTCCAGGTCCTGCATTATCAGTAACATTTGCATAAATACCAGGATTGACTCCAATTATCGCCTGAACAGCAGGATCCTTGAGCCAGCCGTTTGAATTGTCTATGTTCAAAGACCATTCGCATTCTCCATTTTCATCAGGGTCACCCAAAGTATATGTTCCCTTGGGCAGTTTAGTACCGTTTGCAGCCAAACCGCTTGCAGTTATCTTGTATTCGGGTTTTCCAATATAGAATTCTATGCTTCTTATTCCACTGTCTTCGTCCTTTGCAGTTCCCCTAATCGTGGCAATCGGATCAATTCCGTTGGTAGGTATTGAACCGTCTTCCAGAGTTTCGATTGTTGGCGGAGTCATATCTACATTAAGGGTATACTCCTGATCCAAGACGGCATTTCCAACCTTATCCACGGCAACAAGCCTGAGCTTATTGTTTCCAACTTCAAAACCTGTCAGCACAGCCTCGAAACTTGTGTAAGGATAAACATTAATCTTTTCATCGCCGTTGTTCTTTTCAACACGCTTGTCATTCTTACGAACCGCAAGAGGGGCAAAGTAATCCGTACAGTATTCCTTGTAATTACTTGTATTGATCAAGGTCTGACCGTCACCCTCACGATAGACCTGATAGTAAATCATATCCACACCGGATCCTTCATCAGTAAAGTCACCGCGTATTTTCATTGTGGTGGAGTTTCCGTATGTTCCTGCAGCATACTTTCCTCCAACGTTCTTGTCTTCGGCTACAGGATGGGCTGGATCAAAGTTGTCATTATTGTTGTCACCGATACGGAAGATGACGTCTTTTCCTTTTGTATCGATTTCATGCTGTGGAGCTGGAGCAGCATCATCAAATTCAACTGTGATTATTTGTACATTATTTGAATCAACCTGATTACCGGCTTTGTCGCATGCGGTTACTGTTATCTTAACGTCGTTGTTTTCACCAGCCTTTGCCGTGAAGCCACTGAAGTCCAGAATATCAGAACCTTCGTTAAAGTTCCATGAGGTAGATGTCCTTTCTTCTGTAATTGTTGTTCCGTTGCCTTCAATTTTAATGATGGTTTTGTCTACCAGATAGTTGTCCGTCGTGATACCAGACAAATCATAGTGACCGTTTTTCCTGATATAATAGACACCATCCTTCTTTACGATATTGGATGACGAATCTGAAGGATCGGCTTTTTCCAGAGAAACATTTTTTACCTCCGGTTCCCTGTTGTCGATGTTCAAGGTTCTTGTTGCGTCAAATTTACCGCTACCGTTTTCGGCACGAATTGTCACTTGGACAGTGTAAAGTCCCTTGTGATTAGGTATATGTGTTTTAGCATCATTGTTGGGAGTAAGGGTTGCACTCCAGGTGTTGCCTGAGGGTGTTATATTTCCATTTGATTTTTTTGAATAACCTGAATCGTCAGAAACTATCATCTCCCAAGACATTGATACAGTTTCGCTTGAAGTAACGCTTCCTGAATATTTATAACTGCCATTAGCATAGGGAGCATGATTGGTAACTGTATTTGTCTTGAGGTTCTTGTAGTTTTCCGCATCTTCGGGACCAATTTCCAGTGTCGGAGCCTGAGCGCTTACGCTTGCAATAAAGCCATATCCGTCCGGATACTCTTCCTGGTTAAAGTTTTGTATGTCCGTATCGTTAATGTCTTTTCCAACAGCAACAAACCGCCATTTCGTGTTGTTTACCATGCCTGTATAGTCACCAAAATTCAGCGCAACAGTTTTTGCAACAGAGTCTGCATTTTCTCCTTCTGCAGTTGGTGTGTATTTTCCTGGATTTGCAGCTCCAAGTGTTGGATTCCATGTCCACACAAGCTGTCTGCTGCTTGAATCTCCAACTTTTTCAACATATATGCTTACAGTTGGTACGTCAATCTTTGTCTGGTCCAAACCTGCCATTACCGTAAAGTTGAGTGGTGTTCCTGTAAAATACGTGTAGTATCCGTCGATGTGATTGTCTACAGCACTAGGATCAATTTCAAGACCGCTAACAGACAATGTCGGATAGTTTGCCGGATTCATCCTAAAGTTAAGGGCCTTTGCCTTTTTTTCTTCCGTCAGGTTTTCTGTTGAAAGTGCAGAACGAGGTGTGGAAACTGTTGGGGCCGCACTGTCTACAAGAGCTTCAGCAAGCCATGCTCTTAATAGAGCGTGTTGATCACCTGAGTAAGTGTCATCAAGTCCGCTTTCAATTTCCTGGATATTCTTTACCGAGAATGAACTGTAGTTTTCCTTGTTTCCGTTTATGAGGTTGAGAACGTCATTGGTTCCGCGATAAAAGCCCGTGCTTGCATTTCCTTCACCTGTACCACCGGAAGATGGATCGGTATAGCATCTTGCCTTATCGTATGCGGTGACGGTAAAGTAGAATTTTTTTGCTCCCAGATTCAAAGCATCTGATCCATAGAGTGCCCTGTAAATTTCGTCCCTCTGTTTAACCAGTGCATCGGTAGAACCTGTCAAATCTCGTTTTGCAATGATGAGCGGGTTGGCATTTGACATATCGGTAATATTGTTGAAAGTGGTGTCTTCTGCAGAAAGGTCTGTAATCCTGTTTCCATTTTCATCGTAGAATGTCACGACCAGCTTGTCGATTCTATTCTCAGTTGCTTCTGCAAAGGTTCCCTCAATTGAAACTGAGCGTCCGTATTCTTTGGGAGAGTTGCTGCCGTATGATGTCGGCTTTGTAAGAATCAAAATCGGAGGTGTGTTGTCGATTTCAAGTGACTGAGTATATGTTCCTGAAGTACGTCCCTGGGTATCCTTTGCCACGGCATAGAAAACGTAGGGTCCGTCCTTAATGTCCACAGTATTTGGATCAATGGTAAGAGCCCATGTCCTGTCACCGGCTGTTACGTTAACAGTACCAAGCAGACGTTTATCCATGGCGAATGAACCGGTCCTCTCGTAGTACACGTCTACGGAACTGACGCTGGTATCATCATCACAGTCTCCGGCAAGCACAAAGGTATCGCGCACAACAGAACCTGCAGGCGGATAATTGATGGTTACCGTTGGAGGCACGGTATCAACCGCCTCTCCAAGACCAACCTTACAGGAGAATCCCAGCAAACAAGCCAATGTAATAACTAAACTAAAAACTCTACTCTTCCACATAACACACCTCTCTACAAAACCGCACCAAAAAAAAAGTCACCCCGGACCCGATCCGGGGTCTTACGTTCAGATTCCGGGTCAAGTCCGGAATGACATTTTCAGTCCGGAATGACAGTCTTCATTTTTTAGAAGACACTCGTCCTTATACCGACGGACATTGTCGGAACTATAATCTTATCTATCGTCGTGCTGACGTCAGATGATATGAACCATACCTGCGGCTCCCAGTATACTGACCAAGTCTTGAAGTACTTCATGTTCTCGAACGTCATTCGTGGGAATTCTATCTGCATGAGTGCGGCAGAAAGAATCTGTCTCGTTCCTGCACCAGACTCAGTGAAGTAAGAGAAGTCTGCACCCACAGAAATCGTTGCCGTCAACCAGTCAAAGTCGTGTCCAAAGAAGTAGTTGAACGGTATGTATCCAACCTGGGCGATAATCTTGAATCCTGCAATATGTCCACCATAGCGGAGTGAAGAATATCCCTGTCCGATGATGTTGTTAACGGCATCACGCTGGCTCTGAGTAAACTGACCGTAGTGCAATTCAAGTTTTACCGCATCGTCGAATGCTGTAAGACCAACACCTACGCTCCACAAACTTGCACCCCAGAAGCTTGCATCAAAGTAAAGTCCCTGGATGAACTTAGGTACTTCATAAGAAGATTTGTCACCCTTACGCAGATACAGTGTTACATCCTTGAGCTCTATGTCGTCGCTGGTAAGTCCCTCGAACTTGAGCATCTGGTTGTAGTGTCCGCCTGCACCCGGTGATATGAGCTTAACCTCCGGCAATGTGCGGTCTACCTGAACGATTGTTCTTGTAATCGCATTTTCGCCATTTTCCATTTCGGCACGAACAAGCAGGAAGTGGTATCCTTCCGCTACGTCCTGATTTTCTATCCTGTACTTCCAGTCACCCTTTCCGTCTTTAGAGACTTCCTGGTATGTCTTTCCATTGTCAAGGCTGAGCCAAACCTTCTTTACGGTCTTTGCCTTGAGCGCCAGTTTTTCTTCTGTCGGAGTATCCTTGTTCTTGAGTGTTGCCTTTTCCTCTGGTGTCAGGATGTAGCCTGCCTTACCCTTGAGGAGCGGACGTTTAACTGCAAAGTCTCCATATGTAAAGTTGTCCAGAGTTACCCATGGTCCGTATGGATTGTAGATCAAAGTCTGCTCGCGTGAAGTAATCGTGCGTCCCTTTTCTGTTGTGGCCACAATCTGATATGTATGGTTTCCTTCCTTTAGCTTAAAGATTCCGGATTCATACATACCTTCATCTTCGTATACAGGCTTTTCTTCTACATCCTTGTATTCAGGTCCTTCGTATGGCTTACCGGCTTCCTTGGCAGCGGCCTTGTCGGCTTCAATCTTAGCCTTGAGTGCTGCGTTGCGTGCTTCGGTCTGTTCCTTTATCTTGAGATTGTTTGCCTCACGCTTCTGTGCGTCGTTGATTCCCTTCTGGGTTTCGGCTTCGGTAAAGTCATCCTTCTTGAGCTTGACTTCATCCTTAAGACGGAAGCTGAAGTAACCTGTTTCTGTCAGTTCTGTCTGCAATCCCGGCAGTTTCTGACCGTCTATCATGATTTCAAGTTTTGCAATCTTATCGTCCTGACTTGATGCAATACCATAGATGTTGAATTCACCCTGTACATGCTCACCGTTCAACGGATACAGGAGGTCAACCTTGGTAAGTTCCACGTCCTTCTTGAGCGTTACGTTGCGGCTGATGTTGGTTGTGTTACCCGCATAGTCTGAACCCGTAATCTCGATGTTGTACAGTCCGTTTGGCAGTTCGCTGATGTCGATTACCTGAGAAATGATTGAATCTGGTTCAAGATCATTGAGTGCAAGATAATCAGGCACACGCTTACCGTCAAGGCTGCGGATCTTTACAAACAGTGTCTCGAGTGCGATGTTGTCCATTGTCTGTCCGCTTATGAACAGGTTGGAAGAAATCGTGCTGTCGTCAACCGGATATTCAAGCTCCATGATTGGCGGAGTGTTGTCCACGTTGATCAATGATGTAAAGAGGCCTGTGATGTCATAGCCGTCCCAGATCTTAAGGAACACGACATGGCTTCCGTCCTGGATTACCCTTGTGTCAAACTCATAAGACCACTGTGCGCGATCCTCACGGTTGCGTCCTGGAACAACCACGGCTTCGTTATAGCTTGCACCATTATCTACAGAAATCTGAACACGCTTGATTCCGTTCTTGTCCTGTGCCCATCCTGTAAGCTTGATCATGCCCTTTACGGACTCATCAAGTTTCGGAGTAAGAACGCCGCCCTTAGGCTCTTCCAGAGAAATCTTGAAGTTGCGTGTTACTTCCTTACCCTTAACACCGTTGATGTCCTCTGCATAAACTGTAACTGTATGCTCGTTGTCCGTGAGCTTAGAAAGAGGCTTTACGACAATCTCAAAGCTTGAAAGACCGTCAGGGTTATCAATCATCTGGTATGCGCTGTTGTCGACCTTGTAATATGTCTTACAGATCTTTGTTCCGTCTGCTGAATGCATACCGTCATCATCGTACATGACACCTGTAATCACAAAGTCTGTTGTTATGACTGAATCTTCAAGCGGCATGTGGATTTCTACGACAGGAAGGTCGCTGTCTGGGTCAACGTCAAACTCATACGTGTCGAGTGTCGCAACGTTTCCTGCACCGTCCTTTGCAATGAACTTCATGTCGTTTGATATCGGGCGTGAAGGCTGTCCGAAGTGAGCTGACGGCAATGCACCCTTCATTACTGTTGAGTCAGACGGAGCCATTGTTGTTTTTACTATTGCAGCAGGAACACTTTCTTCCACTGTGCCTTCCTCTCCCTCAGGAGTTTCAACTGACACATCAGAGATACTTGCCTGTGCGTTGCTTACGATGTCAAAATCCTGCTTGACCTTTCCCTTGTTTCCCTGGTACTGAATCTGTCCTACATAGCTGTCATCCTTTATTGAGAATACAAACAGGGTCTCACCGTTGACTTTTGCACCCGGCTCTGGAACAACAACCTTGATTTCAGGCGGAGTCGTATCCTTCTTGAGTGCTGAATTATAATAGCTTACCTTTCCGGTTGTGTCTGTTGCACGTAAAGTCAAAGGCAGGTATCCATCAGGTGAATCTGCAAGATTGATTGTAGTGTTGAATGCACCGCGGCTGTTGAATGGCAGGGACTTCCATGCGCTGATAGTTTTTCCCTCAGCATCCGTAATTGTGTTTCCTTCGACTGTCTTATATTCAAGTGTCTTTACGCCATTGCCGTCGCTTACTGTACCAGAAAGGACAAGGCGATCCTTGATGTAGTCCATGGCCTTTACGCCGGTTACGTCAATAATCGGAGCAGATGTATCCGCTACAAGTGTCACACCGTTTGAGTTCCATGAACCACCGGCATCATTCTGGGCACGTACTGTTACATTGCGGAATGTTCCGTCGCTGGTTGCAACAAGCTTGATCATCTTGCCGTCTGCACTTACGCTAACGCCGCTTACAGCCCTTGCCAAAGATGCGCGAATGTCACCGTATACGTTTGCATATCCAACAAGTTCAGCACCGTCATCAACAATATAGCTTGAAGTGCTTGAATCATATATTGCACCACCAGCCATCGTCCAGTAGATGCCTTCCGTATTGTCTACAACACTGTGGTTGCGTACGACATTGATTGCACCGTTGATTGATGCCTTGCCGTTTACGTTGGCTGTGATTGTCGTAAAGCCTGCGGGAAGTCCTGCAAATGATGCATCCGCTTCGTATACACCGTTGCCCAAATCACGAATTTCACCCGCTGTGATTCCCTTTCCATTGGCAGTCCATTTTACTTCTGTAACCGGAACGCCGGAATTGATGCGGAGTGTTATTGTATGCGGCTCGGTTTCCTGAGTGCCGTTCTTTGAAACAAGCACCTTCATACCGCTGCGATATGGGTTAGAATCAACCGTTGCATATGTACCTGTAATTGCGGTTGCGTCTTTCTTTACGTTAAGTTTTACACCCTTGAACTCAAGTGTTGAGCTGCCTTCAGGAATGTCGTCATAATCCTTGAAAGAGAAGATGGAAGCCGTGTCGCCCTGGAATACACAGACACCGTAGTAGTCCATGCCTTCTCCATCACCATGCAGCCAGTAGGTTGCAGGATTTGCAGGTTGCTTTGCAGGAGAACCGTCCAGATTCTGGCTTACAGGATTGTTAATCTTGCGCACAAGAACCGCTGTTGAAGACAGTTTGCCGGATGCGTTTGATGCGATGATTTCTACAATAGAGATACCGTCTACAAAACTGTCTGCAGTAAAGTTGAGCGTAAACGTATTACGCCTAAGCTGAACCTGATTTGATTCAGAAAGCTTTGGCACTGGAAGAGCCTGTGAGCTAACCACCGTACCGTTTTCATCATAATTAACCTTTGCTGCGAGTATGCGGTAGCGGACTTCGGCTGTAGAAGCGCTTTCTACAGAACCGGAAATTGAAAGTGTATTGCGTGAGTTGAAGTTGTTGAATACTTCGGTTGCAAGACTCTGGTCGTTTATCGTAATCTTTGGAGCGCCTTCCTTTGACGGGAAGAAAATCTGCCTTGAAGTATAGACTGCCCCGGAAGTTGTCGTAACCTGAACTGCAAACTTGGATGTTTCAGCCGGAGCAGAAACCAGAATGGTATTATCCTGGGCCGTGACAGTTACATTGCGGACTGTCGGAACGGTCTTTACTGATGCAATTTTTCCGCCGACAAAATATCCCGTTACAGAATTGGTTGGATTTGTAAGCACTGAACCTTCGCTGGAGATTGCTGTATCGGTAAAGAATACACCCGCCTCCTGAGAATGGATGCCTGTCAAATCAAGCACGTTAAGGATGTAGCCAGCTGATGCCGCACGGTCAAATTTATCTGTTGCAGTGATGTTGAACTTGGAGATTCCCCACGGAACGTCATCTCCGCCAAACGAAATCTTAATCGGAACTGATTTTGCACCTTCTTCTACAGGAACATCCACAACCTTGCGGTCTGAATTCCATATCCATTCATAGCGGACAGTCTTGAGTCCTGTACTTGAAGTTACGTCTACACTGAATTCACCGCCTTCTTCCGGATTAATCGGCATTGCGTTGGTAAATTCCTTGCCCTTATATGTCACGTTCTTAAACTCTGGAGCAATTCCCTTTGAAGAGAATGTGGAGGTTGTCTTATCGCCCACGATTCCGTTGCGGTCAACCGCCCATGCAGAGATTTTGTGTTCGCCGTTGGAAAGTGAACCTGGTATCGGAGCATAGAAAACGCCTGTTGCATCAATCCTATGTTCTTCCCCACCATCCAGCTGATAGAATACTGTTGAAACACCGTCGTCATCAGTTGCAAGACCGCGGATGAACAATGCACCGTCCTCTCCGTCAACTTCACCGATTGGGTATTTGATTTCCACAACCGGCTTGTCACCGTCCTGGTTTACCCACACGACGCCGCTTTCCTTGTGGTTGCCCTTTTCGTTGTTTACAAATCTATGTGTCACGGTCACGACGTTGCCCATTGTGTCTTCTGCCGTGATCAGGAAGTCTTTTGTTGAAGTTACTTCGCGTGAATCAAGTTCGAGTGCCCAATAAGGGTTGCCCGGAATGAGCTCGAATTCGCCGCTGGTTTTTCCCCATGAATATTTGAGGCTCTTGATACCGATTGTGTCTTTTGCATAACCGGCAATGGTGAACATGCCGTTTACAGACTCACCAGGAGCGGGAGAAACTACCTTGACGTCAGGACCGGCGTTGTCGATGAAATACAGGAAGGATGTAATTCCGACAGAACCGGTTGAGTCAATGGCCTTGAACCAGCAGAGTGTCGGTCCGTCAGGCATTTTCTTTGTGTCCAGGGCGAGAGAGAATGTATAGATTTCCGTATTGCCGTTTTCGTCAGGAGTTGAAAGCTTGTTTTTCTTCATCTTGATGGGAGTATAGCGCACACCGCCGTCTACACTGTACTCAAGCGTATCAACACCGTTTCCGTCGGTTACCTCTCCATTTATGGTAACCTTTCCGCTTACAAGGGAGCCCATGTCCATGTTTGTGACTTTGGTTTCAGGGGCATGGCGGTTAAGCTGCCATGTAACGAATTTTGAGTGTCCCGTCTTGGGCTTTACGCGGGCCTCATCTATTGTGCCGTCTTCCTTTACGTAGGCCAATGGATTGCCGTTGTCCACACCGTATGCTTCGATTGTGTGGGGACCTTCCTTAAGGTCATTGGTGTCAAGATAGTATGACCAGAAATCGGTTCCTTCTACCAAAACCGGATTTGATTTGTCGCCGTCAAGAATGAGGTACACCGCTTCAACCTTGTCATCATCAACACAGCTACCCACTATGTTCAGGTTGCCCGGAACGCTCATATCTGGTGCAGGGTTTGTGATGGACACAACAGGCAGGTCAGATTCTTCGTCTATGAAGATGTTATAGGGGCCTGCAATGCCTTCGTTACCTGCAAGGTCTGTTCCCGTGACATACGCATTGTATTTCCCGGAACGATTGTTGATGTCAAATGATTCCGTCCAGCTGTTTTCCGGTCCAAGAGATTTTTCAATCACTTCTTTTTTTCCGCCTGCAAAAGCAACAGGCAACGAAATCATGGTTGCGAGTACTAAAAATAAAAATCTTCTGTTCATACTCAATTCCTTCCTAACAATGAGTAAATGAACCCCCATCAAGGCCTTTCGGCTCCAAAAAGCGGCTCACAAACTTCAATTAATAGAATTTAGCCAAAAAGACATAGCTTTCCGTAATCTTTATCGGCAAAATTCCCAGTTTTCTTTAACCGCTGCCTTTTCTCCCAACGGGCGCAGCTACCCTTCAACTTCTTTAAAAAACAACTGTAACTACCGTTAAGCTACAAAAAACACTTTAATTTAAGTCACTTATTAATTTTATACGATTATTTGATCCAGAACCTTTCCAATGCTGTCGTGAATCACAAGATTAGCCATTCCGTCATTTGGAGTGGCATCCCTGTTTATCAAGACCAGCCTGTCTCCGGTAAATGCCCTGATAAATCCGGCGGCAGGATAAACTGTAAGCGACGTACCCCCGATTATGAGCATGTCCGCTTCCTGAAGAGCCTTAATGGTTCTGCTGATGACGTCTTCATCCAGGTTTTCACCATACAAAACTACATCCGGTTTAATAATGCCACCGCAGGAGTCCTTTGAACAACGGGCAATTCCATCTTCATCCTTGTGGTCGATTACGTAATCCCCATCGTAAAAAGCCCCGCACTTGACGCAATGGTTCCTAAGCACGCTGCCATGAAGTTCAAGAACGTTCCTGCTTCCGGCCGCCTGATGCAAACCGTCTATGTTCTGTGTAATCACCGCCTTGAGCTTACCCTTGGCCTCCATTTCCGCAAGCTTTTTGTGCGCCGCATTGGGTAGGATTCCCTTTACAAGTATCTTTTCCCTGTAAAAGCGATAGAACTCTGCTGGGTTTGAATGGAAGAATCCCCTGCTAAGTATTTCCTCCGGTGGATAATCCCACTTCTGGTTGTAAAGTCCGTCCACGCTCCTGAAATCAGGAATCCCGCTTTCCGTAGAGACACCAGCCCCGCCAAAGAAAACGATTGAACTGCTTTCACTCACATAACTCTGAAGAGTGTCTATCTGTTCCTGTGTCGCCGACATAATGCCTCCTTGGTTAAAAATATAGCAAATTTCTCCAATTTGTCCAATATATATAATATACCCACTTTAAAAAATAATCAAATTTTTTTTGAAAAATTGGGTCAAAAGGAATCGTCACTTACTGATTGTTAATTATCCGATCTTGGGGTATACTTTGCTATTATGGAAAAGAAAAGGAAGATAATCATTATTGTTGGTGCAGTTTTAGCTCTGGTGGCAGCAGGTGTTGTTGCCGGAATTTGCCTTGGACGTGGTAACCAGAATGTACGGCTGGGTTTCTATGACCTCGACTCTGAGACCGAAGACCTTTTTGTACAACTGATAAAGGATTCTTATAAGGATGTTGAAAAGGCTCCTGCCATTACCTTTGAGCATCTGGATACTGTAGGACAATCCGTGGACATGATTCTGATGCCTATGGGAAAACTCCAGGACAAGCTGATTTCTTCAATTGAAACAGGGAAAAAGAATAACCCTTCGCTTCCAGTTTCCGTCATGAGCGATACATCGACATCCATAAGGCAAAAGGCCGTCTTTATGGAGAACAATGTGGTTTCCGTACCGCTTCTTATGGACAACGTGGAACTTGACGTATACAACGATGCCCTGGCACTTACAGATACGACACAGCTGCAGACATGGGCGGACATTGAGGCATTTGCCCTTGCATCCAAAAACAATTTTCCATATCCCATAGTATTTGCCGGAGCTGATGCAGAAACCACACTCAGCATCTTTACCGCACTTACAGAAAGCTATTCTGGACGGGAAGCATATCAGGAGGCAGTCAATTCAATTTCACGTTTTTTTGACGAAAAGGACTACATGCCCGACTCAAGCGAAATCCGTGAACTTCTGGAGGAAACAGTACAAAGCCCGGAATCCCCCCTTTATGCGGCCGCATCCACACTTGCCCGATGGATGAATTCAGGACTCATTCACCCGGATATATTCAACATGACAAAACGCGATGTGGAAATCTACATGGAAAACCACTACAGCTCAATCATCATAACCACCCTGAGCGACCACCGCAGCATGAGCAACCAGGCACTCAAGGGATTTACTTCACTGCCGAGAGCCCTTGGCAACGGAGGAAATTCTGTGGGATTCTTCCCTTCTGTTCGCCCCGCAAGCCAGCGCTACCTGACATGCCCCATGATTTCTGCAGTTCTCCTTACAAAAAACCGCTCTTCGGAAAAACTCGTAAAAACAATGCTTTCCGAGGCTTTCCAGGCCAAACTTGCCTTTGACACAGGACTTGCCCCGGTAAACTCACAGTGCCAGAGCCCCGACATCCAGTCCGATGACGTCCGCTTTTTCGTAGCAGCCACCAACGCCCCCATCACCCCACTGAATCAGGCAGCATTCGCCGATAAAAAGGAAATGGAAGCGTTCACCCAGGAACTAAAGGCATTCGTAAAAATGATGAGGAAATGATTATTTAGCGGGAATCCCAAAAAGCCAGCCATTCTTGCCCCATTTTACATCCAATTCGGCCAATGGGGTATTATTGTATTTTTCTCCCTTATAGACGGACTGTATTTCCAGCCATACCCATCCCTTAACATCATCGGTATTATAAAAGTTTTGGAAGCCCATCGTATTGTCCGTACACGAATAGATAACCTTGTCTGAATCATTTTCCCATGCATACTGGACATCTTTTATCCTGTTGTTCGCTTTGTACATCCTTTCGTTTGATGCATAACCGTTTATTAGTTTCATTTCTGTAACAGTTGAGTCCTTATATTCTGATTGATAATTCATAAAGTCCATGTCGATTTCAAACAAATCATCTTTCGAATCCTCAACATAACTTGTTGCGGGATCTCCGTCATAAGCATTCTGCACAGAATACTTGAACGGATTGGCCTTATCAATTAAAGGGAAACCTGTTTTTACTTCGCAGATTTTTGTCTTATCCATGATGTTGTCCAGTTTTGTCCTGCAGATAATATTTTCCGACATTTTATCAGTTTTCACGACTGAATCATGTATGACTGCAAGTTCAGTTTTGTTGTCCTGCAAAAATCATACATCACACGGTAAACAGTCAATCGGACATTGCCATTTTCATCCGGAATATCTTCCCTATAGATGCCCTTAAGTTTTGCGTAGATGTCATGAGCGAACAATACTTCGCCTTCATCTTCTGAAAAGAAACCGTAATGCTCTTTTTCTCCTGATTTGGGTATGTCAAAAACCTGCCTGATTGAATTATCAGCTATGAATTCAGCCATTTCCCTTGAATTCAGCTTCGTCAGTTTGGATCTGTTTCCGACATAGGGCATCTCATAATAATTCTGGCAAAAAGTGTTTATTGAAAGAAACACATAAATGAACAAAAAAAGCGGTTTTTTGCTTATCATACGTTTTCCAGGATGAATTTCTTGAAGGTTTCTTCGTCTACGGGGCGGGAATAATAGTAACCCTGGGCAACCTTGCATCCGATGTTCTGGAGGATTTTTACCTGCTTTTTGGTTTCGACTCCCTCACATAGGGAAACTTTGCCCAACTCGTTGACCATCTTTATCATGTAGGCAAGAACCACACGGGCATCCCTGGAACCCTCGGCCTGATGCAGGAACCTCTGGTCGAACTTTACTATGTCAACCGGCATCTCGCACAGCATGTTGAGCGAAGACTGTCCGCTACCAAAGTCATCCATGCTTACGGCATAACCGGCTGAATGCAGGCGGTGGATCAAATCCTTTACGTAATCGTCTCCGGCACCGGCAAAACGCTCTTCTATCTCAAGCTCAATATATTTCTTGTCAACCTGATACTGGAGCTGCAGCGTGTCCAGTTCGGTAATGAACTCAAGAGAATTATGGGCAAGGCGGGAAATGTTCATTGAAATCGGCACCTGAGGTATGTTTTCCTGATTGAGTCCCTTGAGGAAAGAGAAAACCTTGCGGTATACATATTGATCCAGAACCCCCACAAGACCGTTGCGTTCAAGTACCGGAATGAAGATATCCGGCGGTATAAGGGCGTTGTTTTGGGTCTTCCATCTGACAAGGGCTTCCGCACCCTGAATCTTACCGGTTTCCAGATTGATTTTCGGCTGGTAAAGGACAAGGAGGTCCTTGTTGGTAATTGCCTTTTCTATGTTGTTTTCTATGCGCTCTTCGTTTTCGTGCTGAATGCGCATGTTGGCATCATATATTGAAAAGTTTTCTATAACACTGTCTTGGGTCAGGCGGCGGGCATAACCTACCTTGCTTATCATGTCCCTAAGGTCTATCGTCTCGCGTCCGTGGTTAAAGCAGACTATGTTTCCGCTCTTGAGGATGATGTGGACGTCCTCTTCCTTTCCCACCTGCTCCTGAAGGTTGTTTTGGGTTATTTCCATTGCCGTGATGAAGTCCCTCTCGTCACCGTCAATAGGCTGGAGGATGTAAAAGTTGTCGGCATAACCCCTTGCGATTATGGTATGGGGCGACTGATCTTTGATTTCTGACAGATGTGCGGCAATTCTTTTTAGAATTAAGTCTCCCTTGTCGGCTCCGTAAATGCGGTTGACAAAGGCAAAATCCCTTACATTCAACTCGGACAAAAGGAATTTTTGATTCTTTACCAGAGTAAAGAGTCGTTCGGCAGCAGATTCAAATCCCTGGAGGTTAAGCATTCCGGTAAGGCTGTCGTGTTTTTTTCCGCTCACAAATTTCTGAAAGAACAAAACCGTTATCGCCAGTGCATAAACAGCCAGTATGGTAATACCTACACAGGCAGACACAGAAAGCCCATTAGGAGCAACGGTGAGTGAAAAAGAAATCTGCGAACCAATATCCAACATAAACAAAGAAGTCCTCAAACTTTTATTTAATAATCTTATGATAACACTTTTTCTCTTAATATACAATAGGGAAATGTAGAAAAACGGGTCATTTTGAACAGGATGGCAGTACCGACGAAAAAAATTTAGCGTCATTTTGACACAGGACAGTGAAAGTTGAAAGTTGAAAGTGGAAAGATGAGAGTTGAGAGATGAAAGTGGAAAGATGAAAGTTTTAATTGTCACGCGGCTTGACGCAAGCTATCGAGTGGAAATGTCATTCTGGACTTGATCCGGAATCTCAGCAAAAAGTTGGCACGGAATTTGCTATATGTTTAGTGCCAGGGAAAAACTGGCAGACTAAAAAAACATTTTGGAGGCATAATTATGAACGAACTTTCACTTTTTAACTCACTGTTTCAGGATCAGGATTTTGGATTTCCTTTTTCAAACTTCCCGAAATCAAACTCATTTGCCATGCCTGCAGTTGACGTAACAGAAACAAAGAACGCCTACACACTGGAGATGGATTTGCCGGGCTGCACGGAAAAGGATGTGGATGTAGACCTCAAGGAAAACGTCCTTACCATAAGTTCCCATATTGAAGATAAAAAGGAAGAAAAGGGCAAGGATGAAAAGAACGAGGATGTGCAGTATCTGATTACAGAACGCCGCCGCTCACAGTTCACACGCCGCTTCTCTCTGCCACAGGACATTGACAGCGAAAACATAAGCGCCAGCTTCAAGAACGGTGTACTTTCCGTGAACATTCCAAGAAAGGCACTTACACAGCCGAAAAAGATTTCAATATCAGTAGCTTAATCAGCAGTCCAAAACTGATTTTAAGGGGGAAGCAATTTCCCCCTTTACTTTTGTCTGCATGTATTTTATAATTAAGTAGAATTTAAAAGGAGAATATCCGTAAAAGTTTTGCGAGCTCATTTTTTGGAACAGGAGGTTTCCCATGAGTGATACTTCTGCAGATATATTTGCAGGGCGCAAAACATTTTTTATAGCTCCAGATACGTCACTTCTTCCAGAAGCCTATATGGAAGATTATTTGAACCGTGGGTATGAGACTTACATTATTGGTGACGACCGCTATTGTTCACTGCGCAGAAAGGTTGAGTTAATCATTTCTCTTTTTTCAGATGCCATATTGTTTTTTTACATTGACTCAGAAATACATGGAATTGAATGGCCCAAGTACATTTACCAGCTCCAGCGTACTTACGGCGACAAGGTCATGATTGGGGTTCTTTATTCAAAGAGGAAATCTGAAGAGGAAAAAAGCCGGCTTGAACGGTTCTACCTTTTTGACGTGGGCATTCCCTGCGGCTGCATTGCGCTTGAGTATCAGTATGCAAAGAACTTTGCCCTGGTGGACCGCATCCTTTATGTAAACCAGGCTGGTGGACGGCGCAAAACCGTGCGGGCAATCTGTGACGACAAAAGCGAAATAACCTTTTCCCACAAGAACACCCAATACAAGGGAACAATCTGCGACATAAGCCTGAATCATTTTTCATGCATCTTTGACGAATCCCTTGCCGTACTGCCCATCTCCACGAAAATCACAGACTTCATGCTTGTGGTAAACGGAGTTCACATTCATTCTGACGGCACTCTCCTGATGCAGAGGAAAACACCGGAAGGAATCCTGAACATATTTGTATTTACCCGCAAGGATGGAACCAACGGACTAGACAGCGATACGGAACACAGGCTTTCTCAAAAAATCTACCAGATTGTGACCACAAGGACCAAAACAGTTTTGCAGACGGTTTTTGCCACAGCAGGAAAAGAAGAGGAAGAAGCCATAGCCGCCGCCAAATTCCAGGCAAAATACGGCCCAAAGAACCAAGCCAGTCAAACTGAAAGTTGAAAGTGGAAATTCGTCATGCTGAACTTGATGGCCTTCGGCGGCTTCGCACAGCATCTTTATATGTAACGCCAGGATTCCGGATCAAGTCCGGAATGACGGGGATGTTATTTTCCTACGCAGAAATTGGTGAAAATGCTTTCAAGGATGTCATCGGCACAGACTTCTCCGGTTACTTCGCCCAAAGAATCAAGGCTGTCCTCCAGATCCTGAACAACTGCATCCATTGCAAGGCCTGTTTCTGACACATTCAGGGCATGATCCACACGCTCCAAAGCTTCCGTTACAGAATCCTTTTGTCTTTCGCTACCAAGGGCCACCCCGGCAGGATTTGAGCTGTTTGAATCTTCAAGCAAAGCCTTTACGGCCTGAGCCAGAACTTCAGTTCCGTTACCGGTTTTTGCAGAGATAGCAACGGCTTTATTCCAAGGTCCTTCATCCGGCAGGTTCCCGCTCTGGTTTGAATCGCACTTGTTCCACACAAGGATTACTGGGAGTCCTCCGGCATTTTTCATAAACGCAAGGTCTTCGTCCATCAGCCCCACGGTTGAATCCACAAGATACAGAATCAAGTCGGCTTCCTTGCTCAAGTCTTTTGTGCGCTCTACTCCGGCAGCTTCGATCATGTCGTCGGTTTTCCTCAAGCCCGCGGTATCAAAGATTCTTGCAGGCAGACCGTCAAAGCTCACCCATGATTCAAGCCAGTCACGTGTGGTTCCCTCTATGTCGCTGACAATGGCCCTGTCTTCCTTTAAGAGTGAATTGAACAGGCTGGATTTTCCCGCATTGGTTTTTCCGCACAGAACAACACGGAGCCCATCCTGATAAAGCTTTTCGTTTTTCCAAGAGGCCACAAGACATTCAAGGCGTTTTTTGGCCTGCCGTAAAAGTGAATCATCAAATGTGTCGCTGATGTTTTCCTCGTCCTCGGGATATTCAATTTCAACTTCGATTTGCGCAATGGAATCCACAATCAGCTTTTTAATCGAATTGATTTCCTCAAAAAGATTTCCTTCCAGACGACCTGCCGCCCTTAGCCTAGATTCATCCGTCTTGCTGTCAATTATTTCCCTGACAGCTTCCGCACGAGTCAAATCCGTCTTGCCGTTAATAAAGGCCCTGAAGGTAAACTCACCCTTTTCCGCCTGCCTGAATCCGGAATGCAAAAGAAGCTCCATCACGGACTTTACAACCGCAACACCGCCATGGCAGTAGATTTCCACCATGTCCTCGCCGGTAAACGATTTAGGCTCACGATATACGCCGAGCATCACCTGATCGATTTTTTTTGTGCCGTCTACAATCCATCCGTAGACAAGAGAATTGGGAGGGGAAGAAAGAAGTTTTTTTGGATATGAAAATATTTTTGAAACGAGCTCTACACAGCCTTCTCCGCTAGTACGGACAATTCCTATAGCCGCCGGAGCAAGAGATGTCGCTATGGCCGCTATAGGTTCGCGTGGGGTGTAGCCCAGGTTTGTCATCTTATACCTTTGTTGGAGCCGTCCACACTCAAAAGCATTGCCGAAGAACGGCTCTTGAGCTTGTCCTGTGTGACAGAAGTGTCAGGTTCTGGATAAAGGACGGAATTCATGATGCTTATCATGTCATCATCCCTTTCCGGTACTGATGCAATGGGCAGTCTCTTTATGTTCGTGTTGCTTTCCCTGAGTTCAGGGCTGGAACTGAATGCAGGGAGCTTGTACTGTAAATCAGCTTCGTTTGCCTTCCATGGTGATGGAGCGTCTCCCGGATCCGGACTTATGTCGTCATACATTCCACCGGAGTTGTTCCAGTACATGTAGCCGCGGTTTACAGAATCCCTTACGCCGAATACCTCGCGCTTTACGTAGTTCTTGTCATAGTATGTGCGGTCGTAGCGTACACCCATGTAAAATGCCTGAACCCACGGACGTACGATGATGCGGTTGCGGCCGATCACCATGTTGCGGTAGGTTCCATAGAAATAGATGCGGTAGGGGCGTTCAATTACAGGAGTTGATTCAAGGAAGTTCTGCTCAAAGTGTGAAGGATAGAACATCGGACAAATGATGTCAACGTATTCAGAAAGCATCTCTACATCCTGACCAGTGCGTGTTCCGCTCCTGTACCAACCGTTGGCTCCGTAAATGTCGATTCCAATCGGGGCATCTATATTTTTTCTTGCATAAGAAAGGAAAGACATGATGGCAGATTCCTTGTCCATTCCATTTTCCTTCCATCTGTAAGAAGCGCTTCCAAGATTAAGGCCGTCTGTCGGGAAACGTATGTAGTCAAACTGAACCTCATCAAAACCACGCTGAATCAGTTCCTTTGCAATCTCGACGTTGTATTCCCAAACTTCCTCGCAATATGGATCAACCCAGTTTTCGTCATATAGTGTTCCGCTTGAGTCTTTTGTTCCGACCCATGCTTTTCCGGTATTGTAATTCCAAACGGCATATTTTCCGCCGCCATATTCAGAAAGATGCTTGTCCTTGAATACAACAATACGTGCCACAAGATACACGTCATCCTTCTTGAACTCTGAGACAAACTGTTCAACATCAATCTTATATGCGGAAACAAATCCCTTCTTCTTCAACAATTCAGAGTTGGGCGTAAACCTCAGGACACCGTAATCGTCCTTCATGTCAACGACAACAGAATTGAGCTTGTTGTTCTTTACAATGCCCTTGTACTTGTTGATTCCAGTCATGTTGCGGACTTGATATGCGGAAATGTAAACCGCCTTTTTGTCGGTTGCAGTCTCTCCGTATTTGCTTAGAGAGATATCCGGCTGCAGCATCCAGAGTTCATTCAACTGGAGCGGCTGTGAAAGACCGTTTCGTTTTGCAGGAACATAGGCCGTGTTGACGTTTCCTTCCGCAAGATAGAGCTGATTTTTCCATGTTGAATATTCTTTTGGCAGGGCAACCAGGCTTCCGTCGGTAAGTGAAATTGACCTTGCCTCACCGAGCATCACAAAGTAAAGTGAGTTACCCGCCTGGCACAAACTGTCGATTGATTCTGCCGCACCTTTTCCCGAATAGATTTGAACAGCCTTTTTGTTCTTCCAGTCAAAGTGATAGACTTTTGGCATATAGCTGTTGGCGCAGTAAATCTCCACATAGAGCTTTCCGTTTGCATCGCTGCACAAAACCGGAAGAATGTCGCTTATTTCATCCGGCTGTGTCAGATTGGAAAGGAATCCGAACCCCTTGGACACATCATTCCATGTGGCTCCGTTATCCGGGTAGCAGTATGAGAATCCGTAAATTGAATGTGACATGAAGACAGTGAGTTTGGTAGACTGTATGCTGCCGTCTGATGCGTAGACCGGCATGTGGGCAACAGCTGCCGCCTTAATGCCCGCAGTATATTTGCTTGTCGAACTGAGCGAAGTCCATTTTTCCCCACCGTTTCGTGTAATGTAAACGGCGTCTTTTGTGGCTGTGACCAGGATGTTCTGATCCAGAGGGTCAACACTCAAATCCTTTAAGAGCTGGCTTTGTTTTACAAGAGATTTTTTTCCGTCGGCATATTCCTTTATCGTAAGGACGGGAAGACCGTTATTGCATTCAGTAAAGCTGATAAGGTCATAAGAAGAAACGATACCCTTTGAAGTCACAAAATACCACTTTGTCACTTCCTTGGAGTCAACGGTAACATTGGTCTTTAATATCTTTGTGACCTTGCCTTCAGTCCACAGGGCAGTCGCCTGTCCCTTGGCAGATATCTGGTAAAGTCCGGAATCCGTTCCTACAAGATAGGGGTCCGCACTGTCATCGGCTTTTGACGGAGTAGTTTCCGGCAACCTGTACAATGGCTTGGTCTGGGCGGAAAGACAGCTAACCGTCAGCAAACAAAAAAGAAAAATAAATAGTCTACGCATATCTATAGACATCGGAATTTTATGCGAGTTCTTGAACGGTAAACTGGGCTCTTCCCTTATTTATTGCGTCCGGATTGCCATCTGAAGTCAAATTGTCGCGGATAAAGCAGTCCAGGAAATAAAAAGCATCCTCACGTGAACGGAAAACAGCCTTTTTTGCATCATCCACCGGCTTAAAATCAAAATCCACAGGCTTTCCTGATTTTGAATCTATTACACAGTAGTCCATCTTGATACCCCACAAAGATAATTTGTAATTGAAGATTTATAATAGCTTATTATACCGCAGTTAGTGGAAATTGGCAAGCATGGAAGATGAAAGTTGAAAGTTGAGCGTTCACACTAAATCTTTTAAAGGCACATTGTCATGTATATTGGAATATATGTGACATTTGCATCGGTATCATGGTACAAATCCTTTGTGTAGATGACAAATCGTTCATGCTTTTTTTGACGGTATTTTTCCTTAAAACAGTCAAGGGATTCGTGCTGTTTGTAACTAGAAGATTTGACTTCAATAGGAATTACCCTTTTGTCTTTTACAATCAGGAAATCAACCTCATACTTTTGTTCCGTGGTGCTTTTTTCTTTTTTAAACAAAAACTCGTGAAAATACAAATCGTAACCTCTGGTCTTAAGAATTTGGGCAACCATGTTTTCCAATACCATTCCAAGATTTGTTCCTAGCTTTCCAAAAATCAGTTTCTTGTATATGTCGTTTTCCGTTTCTTTTGAGTTCCTCATTATTTGCGTTACCAAAAGTCCTGTGTCACCCATAAAAAGCTTGAAATTTGAAGAATCAGCAAACAACTCAAGTGAAATTTCTGGATCAGTAACGTTTCTGCAGCAGTTTGCAATCATGGAATCATTCAGGAATTTTATTGAACGAACATAGTTCTTATACCTGGCGTTTTTGTCTACCATCGAGAACTTGAACATTGAATTATGGTTTGAAAGCTGTTCGGCAAGTGTTGCAAAAATGGCGGAAGTTTTTTCCGTATTTTCATCATCATATTTCTCCAAATCTTCTTCATATAGATCAAGAATGGAACGCTTTACTGCATCAATTGACGAATAAGTCTGTTTTTCTACAAACGCAACAACTGCCTGGGGCATTCCTCCTACTGCAAGGTAAGTCCTAAAACTTTGCATAATCTTTCTGTGAATGGCATCACCAAACGGAATGCGCTTTTCAAAATGTCCCCTGATTACTTTTGCAGTAATTGTATCGCCTGCTGCCCATAAGAATTCCTCAAAATCCATGGGATACATTTTGCATTTATGCTCTTCCGATGGAATCAAAATCTGCCTGCTCTTTTTCTTTATGCTGATTAGGGAACCCGTTTCAATGTAGTCAAAGCGACCATCCGCAACCAAATATTTTATTGCCTGACGAGCCTGGGGAAAAAGCTGGATTTCATCAAGAATGATTACGGATTCGTGAGGGACAAGCTCTTTGCCCTTAAGAACGAAAAGATTGTTAAAGAAAACATCCATGTCGGAAAGATTTTCAATAAACAGGTTTTTCACATCTGGACTTTCTTTTGCAAAATCCAACAGAAGATAGTCTTGGTATTCATTTTTAGCAAAGGTTTCTGCGATGGTTGATTTGCCTATTCGACGGGCACCTTCTATGAGAATCGCATTTGTACCTTTAAATGTTTTTTTCCAATCCAATAGGACATCATAAAATTTCCGTTTGATTTCCATAACTTAATTATATTTTTTCTTAACGAAATTTGCAAATGTTTTTTAACAAATTTTAACGAAATTTGCAAATGTTTTACAACTGTTTTTAACGAAATTTGTATATGCATAAAAAAAATCCCCGCAGCCGTATGACCACAGGGATTTGTCCAGATTATTTTCGATTAATTACAAGCTACCAAAGAATGTAAGCGGAACCTTGTAACCGATGTCGATTTCAAGACCACGGCGGGTAAAGATTTCTTGTTTTGTTCCCATAAACTCTACTTCTACAGGCATGAAGTCAAGCATGTAGCGGGCGCCAAAAACGATGCGTCCCAATCCGAGGCGTTCCTCGTATCCAACACCTGCAACCAAGCCAAATATTACATTTGAAGAAATATCAAAATCATCTCCAGAACCATCTCTTTTCCATGTCAAATCGCCAAGTGGAATTGACAGATAGGGTCCCAACTGGAAGTTCCATTTTTCCAATTTTGCAGTAAAAAGAACCGGAATGTCCAGAGATACATAACTTGCGGAAACAACTTCATCTTCTGAACCTGTATTATACTTATATCCAACTCTATTTCCGTAGACATCAACTCCTGGCTGTACACCAAAATAACCGCCAAAAGGAATGTTTACACCAACACCGCCGCCAATGGAAATATTGTCTCCAAAAGCCCCAAAAGTACTGGCATCAGATGGATAAACATCATCATTAAACGATGTACCCAGAGCATTGAAGTTTACAAGACCATGAATTACAATAAGCGGATCAGCGGCCGCAACAGCCACAGCAGTAACCGCTACTGCAATCAGTGCAATCAATTTCTTCATAATAATTCTCCTTAAGTAAAGTAAAGCAGGCCATTTCCTGCACTTTGTAATAATTATGTGTCAAAAAACGATTTAAGTCAACCAGATTTGTTTTTTAATTCATAATTCATAATTCTTAATTCTTAATTTTCCTCTGGCTGATTTGTTAGATTATAATGAATGCACAATATTATCTAGGAATGAGGCATGTGCATAAGGATTGGAATTAAAGATACATGTTGTATGGAGAAAGTACTGTAATGTAGACGAGGTTCCCGCCGGGAATGGAAGTGACTCCTCTATATTAGATGTTAGATTATAATGAATAATATCAAATACATATCAAGGCTTTAGCAATATGGAGTAAAAAATATGTGCGGAATCGGAAGCTGACACATAACAACATCTGCACAAGCGCAGCGCGGAAGCCGTTGTTGTGGGGCAGATTCCGATGGGAGCACATTTTCTTTATAAACAGGTTGTGCTGAAGCCTTGATATTGAACTTTATGGTTTATTCAATTATAATATAAGTATGAAAGTAATTGTTATAGGTAACGGTGGTCGCGAACACGCTATTGCATGGAAACTGGCACAGAGCATGTCTGTTTCTGAAATCATTTGTGTCCCTGGTAATGGTGGTACCGCACATGAGGCAAAATGCCGTAATGTTTCTCCTTCTGAATGTGATTATATCGGAGAAAATGCTTCTTTTAACGAGGCAGTGGTTCAGATTGCACGACATGAAGGCTGTACGATGGCCGTAATAGGGCCGGAAGATCCTCTTGCAGCTGGAATTGCAGATGCATTCTGGGCGGCGGACATTCCAACTGTGGGAGTAAAACAGGCGGGTGCACAGCTTGAAGCCAGCAAACATCTGGCAAAGGCATTCATGGCCAAATATGGTGTTGCCTGTGCAAAAAGCGCCACATTCAACGACAAGAACAAGGCTCTGGAATATATTGAAGCCAACGGAGCCCCAATAGTAATAAAGGCAGACGGTCTTGCGGCTGGAAAGGGAGTTGTTGTTGCCCTTACATTGCAGGAAGCCCGGGATGCCATAACTGATCTGATGGAAAACGGCAGGGTTGGAGCGGCAGGTTCCAAAGTCGTTATAGAAGAGTATCTTCGTGGAACCGAAATCTCAATTCTTGCGGCAGTTTCAGTCACACCTGAATCAGCAAAGGCAGGAAACGCAACCATACTTCCATTCTTGCCATCCCGAGACCACAAAAGACTGTGCGAAGGAGCAAAAGGACCAAATACCGGCGGAATGGGAGCCATCTGTCCAGTTGACGACGTTACCCCTCTCATTCAGTCTCAGTTTGAAAAAAACATCCTCCAGCCAACACTTCGCGGTTTGGTTGAAGAAGGCTACGATTACAGGGGATTCATTTTCTTTGGAATCATGCTTACGGAAGACGGTCCAAAATGCCTTGAATACAACGTGCGTCTTGGTGACCCTGAAACTCAGGCAGTACTTCCATTGATGAATTTTGACTTTGAACGTCTGTGCGAATCAATCATAAACGGTGACCTGAACAAATTCAAACTTGAATGGAAAAAGGGCTATGTCGTTGCCCCGGTTGCTGTAAGCGGAGGATACCCAAGGGAATACAAAAAGGGCCTTCCAATCTTTGCAGAAAAGCACGAGCTTGAAACCAGCGGTGCAAAAGTGTTCATCGCAGGTGCAATAGCCGACCGACGTTCCGACCATTCAACCAGAGAAGACTACACCGGTCTTGTTACCAGTGGTGGACGCGTACTGGCATGTTCAGCATACGGAGACAAGTTTGATGATGCATGGAACAAAGCCTACAACGCCATGAGGACAATCAGCTTCGACGGAATGTTCTACCGCAAGGACATAGGACTCCCCGGAGCAGCAGAATCCACCTGATAAAGAAATTGAATGATAAAAAAAAGACCCCAGGACTCACAATCCCGGGGTTTTTTGATGCCCAATATTTTACAGCTTGAATGAACTTACAGAAGTTTCCAGGCTGTCCATGTTTTCCTTGTTGTTTATGGATGAACGGTTTACGTTTTCTATGGCATTTATAATCTGTTCCGTACCGGCTGCCATTTCGGAGATGGAACTTGTTATCAATGCAGTAGAAGTTCCCAGTTCATCCATTTCAGCTACAATCTGTTTGCCGCCGCTCAACATTTCAAGTGAACTGCTCTTTACCTCGGCGGTTGAATCATCGATGCTCTTCATGGCTTCCATAACCTGTGCGGATCCAGTCTCCTGCTCACGCATTGCATTCATCACGACTTCTTCCTGGTCACGGACAACAGTGGTAAGCTTCATGATTTCATCAAACTGTTCCTGAACAAGCTTGTTGCTTCCTGAAAGTCCCTGGATTACGGAATTAAAGCTCTTTAAGCTGGCTGCAATCCTCTTACCCTGGGTATTGCTCTGCTCGGCAAGTTTCCTGATTTCGTCCGCAACAACGGCAAAACCGGCACCTGAGCTTCCGGCATGGGCTGCTTCAATTGCGGCGTTCATGGCAAGAAGGTTTGTCTGGCTTGCGATATTCTGAATGACTGCCGATGCCTCCAAAAGTCCGCTTGAATCTGCAAGAATCTTGTTGGACATCTTTACCGCTGAATCAACACGCTCAAGACCAAGGTTGGATGCCTTTTCCAACTGTCCTACTGCTGTGGCGTTTTTCTCGAGTACACGTGTAACAGACTGAATGTTTGCAACCATCTGGCGTACTGCGGCTGAGCTTTCTTCAAGTCCGGCAGACTGGTTCTCGATGCTGGTGTTCAGGCCCTCGATGTTTCCAAGAATTTCCCTTGTGGCAGAACCGGCTTCCTCTACTCCTGCAGCCTGAGCTTCCATCTTGTCGCGGATAAGGTTTATGTTGCTGACAATCTGTTCGACTGTGGCAGAAGTTTCCGTCATGTTCGTGCTCAATTCCGTTGCGACACTGGTACTTACATTTACATTGGTCTTGATTTTATTCAGGAGGCCTCGTGTGGCACTGTGGGATCTGTTCAAGTCATTTATCAAAAGGCCAAATTCATCGCGGCTAAGGACCTTGAGGGAATCCGAGGTATAGTCACCTCTGGCAATGTCATTGGTATAGTTTGATACGGAAGTCAACTTTGTCATGAATCCCCTCATCAAAAGGAAGATGTCAAGAATGTTGAAAACCATGGCGATGATGGTCAGAACCAAAAGCTTGTCGGATATAAAATGCCATACCGTAAGATATCCCGTACCCACCATGTTTCCGAATGCAAGAATCGGAGAAAGTACACAGCATACAAGTCCGATACATGTCAAAACCGCCACAAGACTGTTTCGCATTACAAGACCAAAAGACATGAATTCCTTTCTGAACGGAACGAATGACATCCACCTTTCAAGAGTTTCAATCCAGATTACATAGGCTGTAATTCCCCAAAGCATTGTGGAACCGAAACTGAGAAGAATGCTTGATGCCATTGGAATCTTTATTCCCTTTCTGGCTGCAAAGAACGAAAGCAAAAAGCCGAATGCCAGTCCGTGTACAATTGCGCAAACGATGTTTATGTTGACGAGCAGACCCTGAGCCTTGTTGCATTCCACACAGGATTCTTCGCTTCCGTCATAAGAGGCAATCTTTTTATAGATAAAAAAAGTGCTTGCGGCTATTACGGCCAGTACCACAAGAAAATACAAAAGAATCACCGGTGAAGAAATGACCGCAAACATCTGCTTAAGTGCCACAGAAAATGTCGCAAGAGGATTTCCAATCATACGTGTTGCAACCATCATCACAACCGTATAAATGATGCTTGGAATGACAATAAGCGCATCCAATACATAAAGAATTGCAGGAATCTTCCTATTCTGTACATTAGTCTCTGCCATAATTACCTCACAAAAATTTCTCCATTTGCTCTATTAAACAAATTATCGGACTTTTAGTAACCCAGCATGATTTTGAATTTACGGACGAATTATGAATGATACATTAAGGTTTTTTTCAATTATTGAAAAAAATTATACACAATATTTACATTTTTATCAAGCCCCAAGTTTTTTTCAAAAACCTATAGCCAAAAACTGATAAATCTAGTATGTTATTGGAAAGTAAACGAGGAGGTGATTGATGGTAGACGAATCACTGAAATCCAAGGTTTTGGAAACTTTAGACGCATTCCGGCCCGCACTCAATGCAGAAGGCGGTGACATGGAGTTTATCGAGATAGATGATGATAAAAAAGTACATATCAAGCTGACCGGCGCATGTGACGGCTGTCCGATGGCAACCATGACTTTAAAGATGGGCATTGAACGCTACCTCAAGGAAACCTGCCCCGAAATCACAGAAGTCGTTCAGGAATTCTAAACCCGCTGAACAAATCATTTTATCCAAGAGGCCCCTATCATGAAAATTGAAAAAGACCGTGTTGTTACCATCGACTATATCCTCAAGGGTGACGATGGCATTGTAATAGATGACTCAAGCAAATCAGATCCGTTTACATACATTCAGGGAACCCATTATCTTTTGCCAAAACTGGAAGAAATGCTTGAAGGCAAGGAACCAGGCGAAAAGATTACGGCATACCTTGAACCAAAGGACGCTTACGGTGAATATGATCCTTCCCTTGTAGTAAAGATGCCACGTGACAATTTTGAAATTGAAGGCGAAATTCAGGTTGGAAGCCAGTTTCAGGGTGTTGGTCCAAACGGTCCATGCATAGTTACGGTTAAAGAAGTAAACGACGACGGAATTACTGTTGATGCAAACCACGATCTTGCGGGCAAGAACCTGCATTTTGAAGTTACCGTTGTAGAAGTACGTGAAGCATTACCGGAAGAATTGAATGCAATGCAGGGCACCTGCGGTGGTGGTTGTGGAGGCTCCTGTGGAGGCGGTTGCTCTTCTTGTGGAGGTGGCTGTGGCGGTTCCTGCGGTGACGGCGGTTGCGGAGAAGACGGCTGTGGTTGTGGAGACTGTTCTGCCCAATAAGCTTTGGCTCACAGTTTCACATGCCCAGAGCTTTTAATATCCTTCCCATGTTCTGTTTTTTACCCTCATTTTCCATCCTGACGGCAACATTGCAGATATGGCTGTAGAGTCCGTTTCTTTCCAGATAAAACTCATGGAATATCCTTCTTACATCATCAAGTGTGGAAGGATTTTTTTTTGCGATATAAGCCGGAATGTTTTTGAGCGTTCCATCGGGTGTGACATTTGCCTCCCTTACAATACGGTCTGCGGCTGTCTTTTCCGGTGCAACAAGAAACACAAGTCGCCCCATCGTCTTAAGGATTGAAACGGCCTTTTCATTGCAGCATATCCCCCCGCCTGTCGCTATTACCGCATCAGTTCCCTTTTCTGCAAGTTCAGCCTGAATTGACATGCAAGCCTTTGTCTCCCAATCCATGAATGCTTCCGGACCGTCCTGACTGTAGATTTCCCTTGGGCTTTTTCCGCTGAGTTTTTCCATGACCGTATCCGTGTCGTATGAGGGAAGGTTCAGTTTTTTTGAAATAAGGTTTGCCTGGGTGCTTTTTCCGCAGTGCTTTATTCCCATCAGGATAATCGAAGCCATCTTGTTCTCCTAGTTATGATACAGGAGGAAGATTGCGGGCACTTTGTTGATTGGAGGCTCGGGTATTTTCTTCCATTCTTCAATTGAATGAGTGTGGATGTATTCTTCCTCACAGGTAATTCCTGCGGCAATGCACAGCCTTGTGTCCTTCCTGCACACGGAGACGAGGGTTTCAAGCATCTTGAGGTTTCGGTAGGGAGCCTCTATGAAAAGCTGGGTTTGGTTTTCCTTCCACGCACGGCCTTCAAGAAGACGTATCTTTGCAGACCTTTCCCCCGGTTTTACAGGAAGATAGCCGTTGAACGCAAAACTCTGACCGTTGAATCCGCTTGCCATAACCGCCATAATCATTGACGAAGGCCCCGAAAGAGGAACCACCCTGACATTTTTCTTATGAGCCATTTCCACCACAAGGGCACCGGGATCTGCCACAGCCGGACATCCTGCCTCAGAGATTACGCCCATGTCCATGCCCTTTTTTGTAATGGGGTCCAGATATCCGCCGATTGTCTTTGGGTCTGTGTGCTCATTCAATTCATAGAATGTAAGGGTATCGATGTCGATGGAAGGAACTGATGCCTTGAGGAAACGCCTTGCAGAACGTATGTTTTCCACTATAAAATGCTTGATTCCCGAGATTACCCCGGCGTTGTATTCAGGAAGGACCCTGGACACTGGTGTTTCGCCTAGAGTAACGGGAATCAAAAACAGAGACGCTTTTTTATCCGGCATTTATCAATAGCCGTCGCTCATGCTGCGGTTGATGTCACGCTGAACGAGTTCCGCATAAACAAGGCTTCTCTTCTTGAGTTCGTCCTTGCGGTCCTGCGGGAACGGAAGATAACGCCAGAATATTGCACGAACTTCCTTTTCCAGCTTCTGGGTTCCGTTGGCTTCCTTTGTCATCCACAGGATATAGTCCTCGATAAAGTACTGCTTTACGTCGCCCTTCATCTTCTTGCCTTCAAAATACTGGTAGTACTGTCCTGTAAGACCGTCGCTCATCCAGTCGAATGAGGCCTTTTCCTTTGCAACCTGCCAGCGCAAGTCACCAACAGCGGTAAGACATGCAATCTTGAGGTTTCTCGGGTACATCGGGATTACGATGCGTCCACGGCTTGTAATGCGGTTAAAGCGGTCAAACGGCTCCCAGCAGAATCCTGAGTCTCCGTAGGTCGGAACCAAAAGAACATATGGCACGATGCGGTTTGGAATGTTGCGGTGAATGCGGCAGAAACAGTTCGGGTCGATTGATTCAATCCAAGTAAGCTCACGAAGGACATTCTCGCGGAATCCGGTATCCTTGTCCATGTTGTGGAAGAATTCCTTGGTCAAAATCGGGAACTGGTTACCCTGACGGCCACAAGTCATCTTAGCCATCTGGCGTACTGTAGTCATTTCGGAAAGAATTTCATCAAGTCCAACGTTTACGGTTTCTTCCGGCAGTTCGGCAGCCTTTGCTTCCAGACTGTAGCGGATTTCCTTTGCTTCCTGGAGTTCCCTGAGGTATCCGGCAAGCTCCTTGTCCACCCTCTGAAGCTGATGGAATGTCTGGTTGATTTCGGCAAACATCTTGCGCTGCATGTCACTGTACGGCTGCTTGTGATTGTCAAGGCCGATTACCGGCGGATGCTCAAAAAGCTGTGTGAGCTTATCCTGAACAAGGACTTCAAGACGTTCACGTTCATTTTCCCTTGATGTCAAAAGGCTTTCTGAACTCTGGAATTTACCGTCGTTCTTGCTCTTTAGCTGCTGAAGGTACTGCTGGTCCGCTCCAGGTCCCCTTTTCTTCATGGGAACTTCGTCGGTTACACTCATGGTCAGACGGCCTGCGGCAATTTCCTTGAGCCACTCATCCATGTAGAGGATTGGTTCTCCGGTAGTGTTGTTCAAAATCGCGCGGGAAAAGAATTCCTTCTGGTCCGGTGTGAACAGTGACGGCAGAACCATACCATACCTCATGGCAAGCTTCTTGCACAATGGGGTTTTGGAACTGGCCATCTTTGGTGCAAGGGAACGCAAAAAGTTCCAGTATGCCGTAATAATCTGCTGGCGGTATACGGAACGGTCGTTTCTGTCCTGAGTCGTCAAGTATTTTGTAAGAAGCTGATGCAGGCGTGGTGCGCTTTCGTCCTCGCCCGTAAAGCATGTCTTGTAATATTTCGGGTCGTCAAAAACCGGATTCGGTTCATCCTCAAAGAATTTTTCCACCGGCTTGAATTTGCTGACACTCAAATCAACGTTTGGAATGCCTTCGTCATTGTCATCGGTGCTGTCCAAATCCCTTGAAGCACTTGGTACGGGCAATGCTGCGTCAAATTCATCCGCATCAACAGATGTTTCAGAATCTGTATTATCCGAAACCGTATCCCCCAACAGGGCCGCGATTTCTGGATCAATGTCTTCAATTCCACTCATTTTTATCTCCACTTAAGAACGACGGTCACAAAAAAATGACCAGCCGCCACTTTTCCTATAATATTCATATTATAACACGGGTTTTTCATTCTATCAAGTTGAAAGTAAACAAATTACAATCATATTGGCTTTTCAAGCGAATTAACCCAGGCCTGCATCAGGATTCCAAAGGCGACACCCACGTTCAGGGATGCCTTGAGGCCGGTCATGGGGATGCTTACGGTTCCATGTGTGGCTCTGTTCAGGGCTTCGGGGCTTACTCCCAGCTCTTCCGACCCGATTATCACTATGCCCTTTTTGGGAAAATCAAACTCCTGAATCGGCGTCCCACCGGTTTCAAGTACAAATACCGGCATGTCCTGTGGCAGTTCATCCAGCGCCTTGCGTTCAAATCCCATGGTTTCTATGCATCCCATTCCGCTGCGGATTGCCTTGTTCTGCATGGGGTCAACGCACTGGGGCGAGATGTACACTTTTTCACAGCCCATGGCCTCTGCAGTACGGAAAATTGAGCCCATGTTGAACGGAGAACGGATGTCTTCGGCATAAACGCACACACCGGGGAAAAAATTTCTCTTTTCCACTGTCCATTTTTCGCTTGCATGAGGGGCAATCACAAGGTCCCATTCAGCGGGGAAGGTGCCCAAAACCTCCAGCAGGGCATTTCTTGCAATGTTGCATGTTCTTCTTTCGTCAAAGGGGTCTTCATTCAGCAGGTCTTGAAGTTGGGAGGCATAAACGGGATTCAGTTTGGGGTCTTCCAGGACGATTTTAACCACAGCCTTGGTGTATTCCGCCCTTGTCATGGAAGAAAATGAATAGG
This sequence comes from Treponema sp. UBA1233, assembly GCA_002309305.1. Taxonomy (GTDB): domain Bacteria; phylum Spirochaetota; class Spirochaetia; order Treponematales; family Treponemataceae; genus Treponema_D. Next base: position 124,385 of record DBWR01000020.1, read on the forward strand.
AAAGCCCCGGCTCGGCTATTCCCGCAATGTCGCGTTCGAGTTCGCCAAAAGTCAGGGCCAGTTTCCGCCGTTTTTGTCCGGCCGAAAGTTGAAATAGTTTTTCCGGTGCAATCATTGGGCTGCAATAACCGGTATCAGAATGCCTGCTTGATCAGGTCAAACAGGTCGTCACTCGTCATGCTGCGCTGAACCGTAGTAATCAGGTCTAGGTCTCCGCCGTCTTCTGCAGAAAGGGAGAGCTGTTCTATGCTTACGTTCAAATCCTTTAAGCGTGCCGGGAGATTTGCCTTTGCAATGTGCTGCCTTACGTATTCGGCAAGGGCATCCACAGCATCGTTGTCGCTGGAATCAGCAGGGGCCGCCCTTAGAATGCGTGAAATGCGTGCAAGCCTGTCGCTCCTGAATTTTGACGCATCCTCTATGATGTACGGGAACAGGATTGAAGTAACCAGTGGCTTTGTAATCTTGAACCGTGAGTTTACGCAGAGGGAAATCAGTGAACCTGCACCAATTGAGCTGGAAGCCGCAGCAAGAGAAGCCATACAACCCGCCTGGCTGTACAGAACTTCCTGTGGGGTTGTAATCGTAAGCGTCGGGGAACCGTCAATCGCATATCCCAAAAGCTCAACTGCCTTTTCCGCAATCATGTCGCTGAAGAATGTCGCCTTTTGGCTCAGATATGCCTCGGTTGCAATGGACAGTGTTTCTATGGCCATGGCCGCCGTCTGGTTTTCCGTAAGGGTTACCGTCAGGTTGGGGTCAAAGAGTGCCAGTTTGCAGAGTCCTGGTGGGCTCTTGAGGAGTTTGATTTTAGATGAACGGGCATCTATCACCGGAGTCCTGTCCATGAACAAAAAGTGATCGCGGATTGTCGTTGGAAGGGCAATCAGAGGAATCGGGGCGGTAGAAGTCGGAGCGCCGTCGATAAAGTCATAGACCTCATGGTTTTCGTGGTAGAGGGTGGCAACCGCACGTCCCACGTTTATGGCCTTTGAACCTCCCACTGCGATTATGCCGTGGATGTGGGCCTGACGTGCCAGAGAAAGTGCATTTGTAATGACTTCTGTGTCAGCACCTTCCGGAATTTCTTCAAAAACAAAAAAATCGATGCCGCGGTCTTCCAGTGATTTAGTCACCTTTTCCGCATTGCCGACCTGCTTTAGGATGGGGTCGACAATCACCATGAATTTGCTGCCCCAGTCCTTTACATACTGACCAAGACGACTTGTGGTGTAAGAACCCAAAACGATGTTAGGCTGAATTTTGAAAATAAAATCGGACATTGCATACTCCTATGACCATTAACGGTATTTTCGACCGACATCTTGACAAAAAAAAAGACGGAACCAGGTTCCGCCTTTATTAGTGATGATGCAGCCATTGCTGACTGCCCGGCAAACGTTTACCCGTAAACACGGGTTTTACAGACCGTAAGCGCTCATTATGCGGTCGGCTGTTGCGGCAATTGTGGCCGGACTCAAGTAATTCGGATCCTGAATCTTAAGTTTAACCTGCTCTATCAATTGTGCACGCACATCTGGCGTTTCTGCAGCAACTTGATTCAGGTAATAGCTTTCTGCAAGTTCTTTTGCCTCATCAGATACAGAGATTTCATCTGAACCTGCGCGGTATGCACCAACGGCATTTGAGCGTCTTACATTCTGCAAATTATTAAGAGGATTAACCCCAGAAACCTTGTCAATCATCATAGTAACCTTCCTCCTTAATATTATCGGAGTATTCATTTAAAAGTTTAACATTTTTATTACTTGAAATAAAAATTGCAAACTCGCCTAAAACCTTGCTTCTTGACGAATAATCCGCAAGAATTTCACCCGCGGGACCGTCATTTATCTCTTCGTGAACCTTGGTAAGCTCACGCCCCACCACAATGCGGCGATTTGAATCAATATCCGCAATGTCCTGCAACAATTTTACCACACGATAGGGGCTTTCGTAAAGTACTATTGCGGCATCCTGAGTCATAAGTTCCCTGAGCCTGCTTCTGCGCCGCCCCGGCTTTGGAGACAGGAATCCCTCAAAAATCAGGGTCTTTCCCCCCGCTCCGGCCACCGAAACAAGGGCTGCAAAGGCACTCGGACCCGGTACAGGAATGACTTTATGCCCCGCCTTACGCACAAGACCGGCCAGAACAGCCCCGGGATCGCTTATTCCCGGTTCACCGGCATCGCTTGCATAGGCCACAGTCTGCCCCTGATCCAGTATTTCAATTATTTTTTTTGCGGCAAATTCCTCGTTTTGAGCCCTGCAGCTGACCATAGGCTTACGGATTTCAAAGTGAGTCAGCAGTTCCAGAGTGTGGCGTGTATCTTCCGCTGCCACCACATCAACCGCCTTAAAAGTCTCCAGCGCCCGGAACGTAATGTCCCCAAGGTTTCCGATGGGAGTTCCGACTATGTATAATTCTGACACGAATTTATTATACACCTCAAAGCCTTATAAAACAATACATCATTTTGCGTTATTTTTGCTAAAAAAGGACTTAAAAAAAGCCGATAAATAAAATAACTGGGGATAAATTGTCTTGATATGGTCCGTCTCAAGAGTTCTTCTGGGACGGATCTTATGTTCTAGACAAAAAACAGGGTGGGAAGAATGATTAAGTTTTCAAAGACAGAAAGGATTGCATCTAAAATTTGCGGCGTCCTGCTTTTTATTCTAGCGTCTTTTTTAGTAACAGCCATAATCCTAAACATAATCGACTACAAGCCTGAAGGTTCACTTGAAACTCTGTGGACCATCGGTGAGACTCTAATCAATTCCTACGGCTTTTCATGCATCCTGATTCCAGGATTTTTGATGGTGGCAGGTGCATTCTGCTTTGACTCACAGTGGACCGTTCAGCGTGCAATGGGCCTTTTGATCAGCATAATCCCCTTCTTCACGATCGTTGGGGCCGAAAAAATCGCCAGAAAAACCGTTGCATTCGACACATACACAATCATGCTGGTAAAGCTCATACTACTGGGTGTACTCACTACCCTGCTCGTTCTGACCGAATACCTTGTGGCAATGATAATCGCCTCCGCAATCCAAAAAAAGGCCTTTGAAAAAAAGAATCAGGCAAAGGACGGAGAAAACCTGGATCAGGATGACGAAAGCCAGACCGAACAGAGTGCAAAAAAGACCGGTTTCATTGCAGGCATAATGCAGCATTTTTCAAAGCCGAAGAAAAGAATCGAAGTAGACGAAATCGATCTTGAGGTGTATGACAGCCTTGATTCAGATACGGACATGGACGCCACAGCCAATTCCGAAATAGACATCCCGGAAGACGAATATCCCGAAGAAGATTTTGAAGACGAAAGTGAGCCTGAACAGCAGGAAGAGCAGGAACAGAACGGAGACCCTGATAAAACCATAGTTTCCGTACAGCAGGAGGATGAAGCTCAGGTCCCCGCCGAAGAAGCTCCCAAAGAAAAGACCCAGAAAACCCAGAGCACAAGAACCTCAGGCGATGACACCGAATTCAACGAGCCAAAGATCGCGGAAAACTTTTTTGACCCACAGCAGGAAGAGAAAACCGTGGAAGTTCCCCGCACCACCGAAGAACTCTTGAAGGATGCGGAAGAAGAAGACGTATTTCAGGAGAATGAAAAGCATAAAGCCGGAGGAACCCTTTCCAGCCTGTGGAATTCCACAAAAAACAAATTCAGGGACCTGATGGAATTTGGCAAAAGACGTGAAGCCGAACAGGAAGAAGAAAGACAGAGGCGGAAGGAAGAAGCCAGACGAGCCAAAGAAGAAGTTGACATAGACGATTATTTTGAAGAAGCCGCTCCGGTACTTCCAAAGATAGACGAAGAAAACGAGAAAAGGGAAAATGTTTTTGTAAACGAACACCAGAAGGAAAACGGAGACTCCTTTATCCGCGAAGAAACTTTTGACATAGAAGATGAACTGGATCCAACCGACAAACCCAGTTATGAAGCCGTAGATGACGATGAGGACGACATAATCCGCCAGTTTGAAACCGGAAACCTTAAGCTCAACGAAAACGATTTTGAACCCTCCTTTACCGACATTCAGGATGAAGAGCCGGAAGTGGAAATCGACATAAGTGCATTTGACAGGCCAAAGGCAAAAAAGGATTTTACTTCGGACGAAGACAGCATTGTTTTTGACGAAGACGCAAGCATTTACCGGGCCCCGGAACCAGAAAGAAAGCCTATCCACTATAGCGAGGAAGTAGAACGAAGGCACGCAAGGGAAGAAGCCGAAGCCATAGAAAAAAAGCGTAAGGAAATGCAGGCTCAAGTCTCAATGCAAAAAAACAGGAAAGAGAGAAACCTGGTAGACATAGAGTCTCCTCTTGAGCAGACCAGAAGGACGGCAGACGAAGAAAGCAGACCCAAGATTGATGACTTTCAATTCATGGATGACGAACAGGAAGAAATTGAAGAGCCTCCAAAAGTACAGGTGCAGAAACCAAGGGAAGGCGGAGGACTTTTACACGCGGCCCAGCATACCCTGGATGAAGGAAACGAAGAGGAAGAAGAGAGTGAATCAGAAGGAATTCAAGACATTCAGTTTCAGGATGATGAAGAATACCCGGAATATGAGGAAGACAACGGTGATGATTATCTTGATCCCCTGAACGATGATGATGAAGCCGAAGAAGAACCGGAAATCAAATTCGAGGAAAAACCAAAAAGACGAGTTCCTACAGGACCATACGAAATTCCAACATCACTTTTGACGGCATACGAAGACAATCCGTATTGGGTGATTGATGACGAAACAAAGGCGGCGGCAGTCAACCTAAAGGAAACACTGGCAGAGTTCAAGATTGAAGCGGAGATAACGGGAATTCAAAAAGGCCCGGTTGTCACCATGTTCGAAATACTTCCAGCCCCAGGTGTAAAGCTGAACCGAATCGTTGCACTGCAGGACAACATCGCACTACGTCTTGCAGCAAGCTCAGTCCGTATTGTGGCCCCCATTCCAGGAAAGCACGCGGTTGGAATTGAAGTTCCAAACAAGCAGAGGGCCATAATCTCAATCAGGGAATGCCTTGAGCAGAACCGCCCCGAGTGGACAAAAATGGGAGTACCGGTTGTACTCGGAAAAGACATTCAGGGAAACACCCAGATAATCGATTTGGTAAAGACACCCCATTTGCTTATTGCAGGTGCCACAGGTGCAGGAAAATCTGTCTGCGTCAACAGCATGATCGTAAGCATTTTGTACAAGCGCAGTCCACGTGACGTAAAGATGATTCTGATTGACCCAAAGATTGTTGAGCTCAAGCTTTACAACGACATTCCTCATCTGCTCACTCCCGTCATCACTGAACCAAAACGAGCAATGCAGGCACTCCAATACTGTCTGTGTGAAATGGAAAGACGCTATGCACTTTTGGATGGAATGTCTGTCCGAGACATAACTTCATACAACAAAAAAATCGTGGAAAAGAAAATTGCCACGGAACACCTCCCCTACCTGATTGTCGTAATCGATGAGTTTGCGGACCTGATGGCGACCACAGGAAAACAGCTTGAAGGAGTTCTTGCACGACTAGCCGCAATGAGCCGCGCAGTTGGAATTCACCTGGTACTCGCAACACAAAGGCCTTCTATCGATGTCATTACAGGATTGATCAAGGCAAACATTCCAAGCCGAATAGCATTCATGGTTGCAAGCAAAACCGACAGCCGCATCATTCTGGATCAAATGGGCGCAGACAAACTTTTGGGCAAGGGAGACATGCTCTACACATCCGCAACAGATCCGTTCCCAATCCGCATACAGGGTACTTTTGTAAGCGACGGTGAAGTTGAAGATGTCGTTAATGCAGTCAAGGCATGGGGTGAACCGGAATACATCGACGACGAGATTTTTGTTGATGACGAAGAAGATGGAGATGAAGACCAGCTGTCCCTGTTCAACCCAGAAAATGGTGATCCGCTTTTTGAAAAGGCTCTGGACATCGTAGTGCAGGCGGGAAAAGCATCCGCTTCTTATATTCAGCGCAGACTTAAAATCGGCTACAACCGCGCAGCCCGTCTTGTGGAAGAAATGGAAGAGAGAGGAATTGTTGGACCTGCAAACGGAAGCAAACCCCGTGAAATAATCCACATGCCATAAACGAAACTATAGGAGAGATGAACACAATGAAAAAGACAAAAAGAATCATAGCCCTGACATGTTTGATGATGCTTGCGACACTCAGCCCAATTCTCGCAAAGGGTAAAAAAGAGGCTGCCTCCCCCGAACAAAACACAAGTTCAACTCAAGAAACCACAGACAATGCGGGTGAAAACGGCAATAATATAGAAGAAAAGGCTGTTGAAACCCCGGAAGAAAAAATAGACTGGAGCAAATCCAGAACGGCATACATAACCCCCGTAATAAAAGATGAACCACTTGAATTCAACGAAGTATGGGGATACGTTATGACCGAACGCGAAAAGTATTTTTCCAAGGACATGCCCATCACCGACCTCTGCTATTTTAGTGCTGACGTAAACAGTTACGGCGAACTGAGCTCTATTCCAAACCCAAAGCAGTTTGCAGGATTTAAAGGCCGCCTTCATCTTGTCGTAACATGCACCGGTCGCGCCCTGACACATTTTTCAATGACCCCGGGAACAAAAGAATACAAGGGAATACTAGATGCAATCGAAAGCGCATCAAAAAAATACGACGGCATTCAAATCGACTATGAAAACATTGGAGCCAGAGATGCAGGCAATTTCCTGACCTACCTCAAGGACATCCGCAAAAGAATCGGCCCCGATAAAATTCTTTCTGTCGCACTCCCCGCCCGCACAAGAACAATCCGCGACGACATCTTCAATTACCAGAAGATTGAACCCCTTGTAGACCGCATTCTGATCATGGCATACGACGAACACTGGTCTGGCAGCAAACCCGGTCCTGTAGCAAGCATGGACTGGTGCAAAAAGGTAGCCGATTATGCAAAAACTGTCATTCCCAAAAACAAACTGATCATGGGCCTGCCCCTCTACGGACGTTCATGGGAAGACTACTGCTACAGCGACGCATGGATTTTCACAAGCATGAACCGCATCATGAAGGAAAACGACGTCCACACCATAACAAGGGACAATGGAATTCCCCACGTTTCATTCGACGTAAAGACCCATGTTGAAGGATACTTCGACGACGCATACTCCCTATTTGAACGAAGCAAGATGTACAAAGATTCCGGAATCCAAAACATAGGTTTCTGGCGGATAGGTCAGGAAGACACCGATTTCTGGAATTACCTGAAAATAAAGAGTTAACCCCTTTTACCCGTTTTTACTATACATATCTCTAGCTTTTTCACCCAAAAAACCGTTGGCAGCTATGGTGGCTGCTGCAGCTATGGCCGATGAGCCAACTGCTGATGAAATGTCCATCGCAGTTAGCGGCAGCGAGGAGCTGACATGGGGTGTTGACCTTGATGAGGGTGACACAGGTTTTAAAAATAAGGCTGAAGCAAAAGTTGAAGTAACATTTGCAAAAGCTGGAACAAAATCAACAGAAGGTGACGGAATCTGGGCAGAGCTCGGCGTAAAAGTTGACGGTGACCTCAAGTATAAGAGTGAAGCAGATGCAACAGGTGCATTTGACGGTGGAAAAGTAAAGGTTGATGTAGCAAAGCTTCACATCAATGACCTCTACATCGGTCTTGCATCAGGTGACATCACGGTAGGTGAATTCAAGCTTCCAAATGCAGTTACATCTGAAGCCAGATCATTGGCCAACGTTGGTGGAAAAGAATCTCAGGGTCTTGTAGCAGGATATGGAACAGATGACTTCGGTATCGCCGTAGACTTCCGCTCATTGCCGGATGAAACTGTAGGTCTTGCCGCGGGAACAAAGGTTTATCTTGTTACTGATGGAACTACAACTGTACAATACGAAGTTGCTGATGCTGAAGGAACTTCACTCCATGTTACAGAAGGTACTGCAAACACTGGATGGCAGATTTTGGAAACTTATGTTATTGGTGATGCAGCAGGTGCTACAGACTACTACACCAATCACTACGGTATTGCAGCAGAAGCAGAACTCAAGGAGTCTAACTCATTCGTTCCTGGTCTGTTTGCAAAGGCAGGCGTAAGCTATGCATTCGGCAGCGAACATCAGTTTACAGAAGCAAAGAATCTTGGATTCGGCGTGTCTGCTGGATATAAGGTATCTGTAGGTGATACATTCTACCTGAAGCCAGGTGTAGCATTCACAGGCTCAAAAGAAGGCGATGGTGACATGACAACAAACCTCGGAGCAAGCGTATTGTTCGGATGGGGTGATCAGGCAGATGCAAATGCTGGAGTATACTATCTTGACAACGACGATGCAAAGAAGGTAACTCCTGGTGTTGGCGTAGCATTCCTTATGAAGGATCTTTCAGCTGATCCAAAGACTTTTGAAATTGTTCCTTCTTTCTACTCTGGAGACATCGTACCAGGTCTTAAGGCTGCTGTAGTTGGTGACATTCTTATGTCAACTGCAGATGGTGCAGATCCAATCATTGGTGTAGCCGGTGGCGTATCTTATGAACTTGCTGTAGGCGATTCTATCAAGGTAACCCCAAAAGCTGGATTCCGCTTTGCTACAGATGATGTGTCAGGACCTCTCTCTGTAGCCGATGCTTTGCTTCCAGTAATTTCACACAAAAACGATGACAATGGTGCTAAGAATGACATCGCTCCAGCTGACAAGACAGATGATCTTGCAAACACAGGTCTTCTTAACTTCAAGGCTGGTGTTGACATCTCTGGTCTCATCGAGAACACAACATTCGGTGCCTACTATCAGTCACGCAACCTCAAGGCTCTTAAGGATAGCGGAAAGGCTGGTACATTCAACGTATTCGTAAAGGTTTCTCTGTAATCCTTCGCGAGCTTGAATACAAGCATCTAGCATGACTAGACAAGGGGCTGTCCGTAACAGGGCAGCCTTTTGTTTATGTATATTACAACAAAGGAGTTTTAACATGTCCAAGAGAATCATCACAGCGCTTTTAATCGTCCTGTCACTTTTCATGGTTTCCTGCGCCTCATCAAGGCAGGTAACGATAGACAACCCATATCCAGATTTTCTTGCCGATATGCCACCCTTTGACCTAGAGCAGCCTTCGTTTTATGCAAAGCTGTTCACAAAACTGAAGCTTTACAGGGCACAAAAACTAGCCATGATTCCACGTCGGAATCGTGTGGAATTATACTACCGCTCTGGTGCCAACGCCTACTGCATAATAATGCCTCAGCACGCCCGCCAGACGATTATCGATTCCACCCTCAAGTTCGCCGAGGACTGGGACGCAAAGAATCTTACGGTACAGAAGGCCACCGCCAAGAACGCCTACGGTGTTAGCCTTGTAGACCTGTGGTTCGGAGTCTCTGGCCCCATCAACGGAGCAGAGGATGTCCCCATGTACGTGAACTATCTTTTTGTAGACGGCAAGCCCTACCTCGTGCTGCGCTTCCCCACAAAGCTCTGCAAGGACAGCCACGACCTCTACACCCCCTACGAGGAAATCTACCTGACCCGAGAACAGGCCGAAAAGCTCTGCACCATCCTAGACCAGTCCGCCCTGGAAGCTCTGGTAGAACAGCATCAGGACCAGCAGATATACGAGTATTAGACTGATGCTTTAAGAGCAAGGCAAATCAGCAAGACAGGCTCAATTCATAATTCTTAATTATGCATTCTTAATTGTTCAGCAATTTCCTGTATTTTCTCCAAAGGAAGTCCGATTGCCTGAGAAATCTGCTCAATAGTGTTAACACCCATTCGCAATAAGTTTTCAGCGTCTTCGATGGCTTTTTGGGAAGCTCCCTGCAAAAGACCGGTAGTAAGACCTTCGGCACGTCCAGCTTCAAGGCCTTCCTCGTAGCCGTCTTCCCGAATGTCCCTGTATGCTTCCTCCTCGTCAAATTCTGTCAAAGAGTTTGCCAAAACCTCCTCCTGTCGCAAGCTGCCGCTTG